>NZ_JBEHBW010000010.1:0-3309 GCF_040203355.1 Sphingomonas sp. ASV193 | reverse complement strand
ATTGTTCTTTGAAAACTAGATAACAGTAATTGCTGAGGAAAAGTGAAACTTTTCTTTAATCAAACCAATAAATAACACAACAGTATGTTGTACCATTTATTCGCTAATGGTTAAGTTAGAAAGGGCGCACGGTGAATGCCTTGGCACTAGGAGCCGATGAAGGACGGGACTAACACCGATATGCTTCGGGGAGCTGTAAGTGAGCTTTGATCCGGAGATTTCCGAATGGGGAAACCCACTGTTCGTAATGGAACAGTATCTTTATCTGAATACATAGGATATTGAAGGCAGACCCGGGGAACTGAAACATCTAAGTACCCGGAGGAAGAGAAAGCAAATGCGATTTCCTGAGTAGCGGCGAGCGAAACGGAATTAGCCCAAACCAAGAGGCTTGCCTCTTGGGGTTGTAGGACACTCTATACGGAGTTACAAAGGAACGAAGTAAATGAAGCGACCTGGAAAGGTCCGTCGAAGAAGGTAACAACCCTGTAGTTGAAACTTCGTTCCCTCTTGAGTGGATCCTGAGTACGGCGGAACACGTGAAATTCCGTCGGAAGCTGGGAGGACCATCTCCCAAGGCTAAATACTACCTAGTGACCGATAGTGAACCAGTACCGTGAGGGAAAGGTGAAAAGCACCCCGGAAGGGGAGTGAAAGAGATCCTGAAACCGTGTGCCTACAAGTAGTCAGAGCCCGTTAACGGGTGATGGCGTGCCTTTTGTAGAATGAACCGGCGAGTTACGATCCCATGCAAGGTTAAGCTGATAAGGCGGAGCCGTAGCGAAAGCGAGTCTGAATAGGGCGTTTAGTATGTGGTTGTAGACCCGAAACCAGGTGATCTACCCATGTCCAGGGTGAAGTTCAGGTAACACTGAATGGAGGCCCGAACCCACGCACGTTGAAAAGTGCGGGGATGAGGTGTGGGTAGCGGAGAAATTCCAATCGAACCTGGAGATAGCTGGTTCTCTCCGAAATAGCTTTAGGGCTAGCCTCATGTTGTGAGAGTCTTGGAGGTAGAGCACTGATTGGACTAGGGGCCCCCAACGGGTTACCGAATTCAGTCAAACTCCGAATGCCAAAGACTTATCCATGGGAGTCAGACTGCGAGTGATAAGATCCGTAGTCAAAAGGGAAACAGCCCAGACCACCAGCTAAGGTCCCCAAGTATACGTTAAGTGGAAAAGGATGTGGAGTTGCTTAGACAACCAGGATGTTGGCTTAGAAGCAGCCACCATTTAAAGAGTGCGTAATAGCTCACTGGTCGAGTGACTCTGCGCCGAAAATGTACCGGGGCTAAACGTATCACCGAAGCTGTGGATTGACATCTTTGATGTCAGTGGTAGGAGAGCGTTCTAAGTGCAGCGAAGTCAGACCGTAAGGACTGGTGGAGCGCTTAGAAGTGAGAATGCCGGTATGAGTAGCGAAAGACAAGTGAGAATCTTGTCCACCGAATGCCTAAGGTTTCCTGAGGAAGGCTCGTCCGCTCAGGGTTAGTCGGGACCTAAGCCGAGGCTGAAAAGCGTAGGCGATGGCCAACAGGTTGATATTCCTGTACCACCTCCCCGCCGTTTGAGTAATGGGGGGACGCAGTAGGATAGGGTAAGCGCGCTGCTGGATATGCGCGTTCAAGCAGTTAGGCTGATGAGTAGGCAAATCCGCTCATCATAAAGGCTGAGCTGTGATGACGAGGGAATTATAGTACCGAAGTTCCTGATTCCACACTGCCAAGAAAAGCCTCTAGCGAGGCGGGAGGTGCCCGTACCGCAAACCGACACAGGTAGGCGAGGAGAGAATCCTAAGGTGATCGAGAGAACTCTCGTTAAGGAACTCGGCAAAATGACCCCGTAACTTCGGGAGAAGGGGTGCTCTGGTAGGGTGTATAGCCCGAGAGAGCCGCAGTGAATAGGCCCAGGCGACTGTTTAGCAAAAACACAGGTCTCTGCGAAGCCGCAAGGCGAAGTATAGGGGCTGACGCCTGCCCGGTGCTGGAAGGTTAAGAGGAGGGGTTATCCTTTGGGAGAAGCTCTGAATCGAAGCCCCAGTAAACGGCGGCCGTAACTATAACGGTCCTAAGGTAGCGAAATTCCTTGTCGGGTAAGTTCCGACCCGCACGAAAGGCGTAACGATCTGGGCACTGTCTCAACGAGAGACTCGGTGAAATTATAGTACCTGTGAAGATGCAGGTTACCCGCGACAGGACGGAAAGACCCCGTGGAGCTTTACTGTAGCCTGATATTGAATTTTGGTACAGCTTGTACAGGATAGGTAGGAGCCTGAGAAGCCGGAGCGCTAGCTTCGGTGGAGGCGTCGGTGGGATACTACCCTGGCTGTATTGAAATTCTAACCCGCGGCCCTGATCGGGCCGGGAGACAGTGTCAGGTGGGCAGTTTGACTGGGGCGGTCGCCTCCTAAAATGTAACGGAGGCGCCCAAAGGTTCCCTCAGAATGGTTGGAAATCATTCGTAGAGTGTAAAGGCACAAGGGAGCTTGACTGCGAGACCTACAAGTCGAGCAGGGACGAAAGTCGGGCTTAGTGATCCGGTGGTTCCGCATGGAAGGGCCATCGCTCAACGGATAAAAGCTACCCCGGGGATAACAGGCTTATCTCCCCCAAGAGTCCACATCGACGGGGAGGTTTGGCACCTCGATGTCGGCTCATCGCATCCTGGGGCTGTAGTCGGTCCCAAGGGTTGGGCTGTTCGCCCATTAAAGCGGTACGCGAGCTGGGTTCAGAACGTCGTGAGACAGTTCGGTCCCTATCCGTCGTGGGCGTAGGAAATTTGAGAGGAGCTGTCCTTAGTACGAGAGGACCGGGATGGACACACCGCTGGTGTACCAGTTGTCTTGCCAAAGGCATCGCTGGGTAGCTATGTGTGGACGGGATAAGTGCTGAAAGCATCTAAGCATGAAGCCCCCCTCAAGATGAGATTTCCCATAGCGCAAGCTAGTAAGATCCCTGAAAGATGATCAGGTTGATAGGTCAGAGGTGGAAGCGTGGCGACATGTGTAGCTGACTGATACTAATCGATCGAGGACTTAACCAAACTTTAAAAGCGTAAGCTTTACTCAGCAAACTGTTACCTAGTTTTGAGAGAACAATCTCATATAAATGTCTAGTGATAATGGCAAAGAGGTCACACCCGTTCCCATACCGAACACGGAAGTTAAGCTCTTTAGCGCCGATGGTAGTTGGGACTTTGTCCCTGTGAGAGTAGGACATCGCTAGGCATTTTTATTTTGCTTTTTTTATCATCGCGGGGTGGAGCAGTTCGGTAGCTCGTCGGGCTCATAACCCGAAGGTCGCAGGTT
>NZ_JBEHBW010000009.1:0-14313 GCF_040203355.1 Sphingomonas sp. ASV193 | reverse complement strand
ACGCCGGTCACCGCACAGTTTGTCGTTTGAGATCCTTATCGTGATCGGCGCATGTGTCTCGGGCGACTTCCTATCGTTCTTGTGCGCGCGAAATCGGGAGGACGGCAGGAATGAATCTTGGTCAAGGTATTTGGGTTGGCGTCGCAATCGGCGCCGGGTTCGGCGTTGCTCTGCATAACATCCCGGTGGGAATGGCGGTCGGAATCGGCATTGGCGTTGCAATCGGACTAATCCGGCGAGATCGCAGCTCGCCCGAGTGAAACGTAAATGTACGTTATGGGTGGAAAGCGGACTAACTCCATATTCCCCGGCGATGCCTGTCGGCCATGGCGAGTTGGCAGCAGGTGCAATATTGGGCGCGTTTATCCGGACGAAAGCGTCGTCTGTGTGGTAAGGACAATCTTCCACTTCCCGCCGCGGCGGACGAACGTGTCAGAGTTGATCGTGGCCGCAGGCTCTTTTTTTCCGAAACAAGTCAGATCTTGGTTTAACTTGTAGATCAGTACCGCAGCATCTGCTGACAGTTGCCGCATCTCGACCCGCTCGAAGCTGTAGCTCGATAGCTGGCAGTGACTGACGACGTTCAACGCTGTTTGCCGGCTGACTGCACCTTGCGGGCTCGCATAGATGAAGTCTTGAGTAAGGATATCGGCAAGGGCCGCGCTCTTTCCCGCCTTCCAGTCGTCCATAAAGTCTTTGCTGATTTTAACGAGTTTCGTCTGCAACTCTGTCTGAGCACTGCCTCGGGCGGACATCGTCGGGGTGACAGTCAACATGGCGCTGGCGAGCACGACTGCGCTGTTCAACTTCATCATCTTGCTCCCGGTCTGATGGACGCTTCTGCGCAGTGGCTCCGGCAAATGCAACAAAGATATCGGTGTCGGGGCGAGAGAAGATGTGGACCGCTAATGTCTGTAATGGGTCGAAGGCAGACCGTCCGCTTACGGCCATAAGCCGCAGTTTCATATCCTTGCGCCGCCTAGGCGGCGCTGGCAAAGCAGCCTTATCAGCGTCGTCGTCGTAGTGACGTAGCTCGCTCGCCCATCGAACCTACGAGCCGATTGCGTCTGCCAAACTAGGCATTTTCAACTTGTTTCAACTCGGCGGTCGGGGAGAAAGTAAGCTATCGCGGGCAACGCGAGGCATGCCAGCGCAAGGGGCACCCAGACGAACGCCAGAAAAACCGCTGCCACATTCAGGGCGAGCGCGAACAGGTTCTTCCGCTGACGCTGGCGCGCGATGCGGCCGACAACCTCGACATCGGCGTTGCGGCGACTGAGGCTGACCCCGAGAAGGAGGAACGCGAAACCGGTGAGCGACCCGAGCAACGCGTAGAGCGAGACCGCCAGCGGTGACCCGCGGCTGGAGCTCACGAAGGCGGTCGTAAAGGGAAACAGCGACAGGCAGAATAGCCACAGCAGGTTGAACCACATCACGTCCCGCCCGATCCGGCGGTTCGCGTGTAGTAGGTGGTGGTGGTTCATCCAGTAGATCGAGACGATCAGGAAACTGAGGACGTAGGCCGAGAATACCGGCCATAGCCTGGCGAGCGACGCGACATCTGCCCTCGCCGGCGGGTGCAGATCGAGCACCATGATCGTCACGATGATCGCGACGACGCCGTCACTGTAGGCAGCGAGCCGTTCGGCTCCCATGCCGCTGGACGATGGAGCAGGTCCGGCGCTCAAGCCCCAGCCCCGACCAGCGACATCCCTTGGACGTGAAGGGCGTGCTTGACCCCAGCGTCCTCTTCCATCGCCTGGCGGTAGCGTGCCAGCGACGGGAAAGGCGCCATGCCGTAGGGGGCGTTGTCGACCCATCGCAGAAGAACGTAGAGGTAGGGGTCCGCGACAGACCGTTTTCCGGCCATGAAGCGTCGACCCTGGATCATCCCCTCAAGCCGTTCCAGCATAGGCCTGAGCGTTACGAACGCCTGTTCGCCAAGCGCCTGATGGCGCGTCTCGTCGGTCAAGAAGCGCTGCGGCTGGAAGAATGGCTTGAAGGCGACGTGCACCTCGCCCGTCAGATAGCTGAGCAGGTTCGCCAACTCATACCGGCCGAACGGATCGGTTGACCCACCCAGTCCGGCCTCCGGCGCGGTCGCGGCCAGATACGGCAGTATCGCCGCCGCCTCCGTCAGCACGCGGCCATCGTCGAGGAGGAGCGCCGGCACCTGTCCGCTGGGGTTGACCGCAAGGTAGGCGTCCGAGCGGTTGGCCCCCCGTTCCATCACCTCGACCTCGTAAGGCCGGCCGATCCATTCGAGGACGACGTGGACGGACAGGGCGCAGGTCCCTGGGATCGAAAACAATTTCATCTGAGCACCTCGACTTTCAAAGGCGGACGGCCAGGGAGAGCATCCCGAAGTTCTCACCGCGCCCGCCGGCGCGACGGATGAAGTCGCCTGCCCCGAAGTGAACCAGCGCGGCGGTCACCGTCAGGAAGCGGTTGGGACGGAGAGTGGCCCCGAGCTGCTGCTCGACGCCGGTGAAGCGGTCGCCACTGACACCGGGCCTGACGAGCGGCATTAGCGGCGCGGCGTAGAAGGCGTCTCGCGACGAATAGCGCCATAGTCCCTCTAGCGTGTATTGCAGCGTTACTATCCTTGATGGGCTGGCCTTCGCGACGAGTCCGACCTCGACCAGGTTCGCGGGAGCCTCGATGGTCGCCTCGGTCGAATACGCGACATTCGGGTATAGGGCGTTGAAGGTAGCGACCGTTCCGTCACGCGCGCCGCCGCCGCTGATGACATCAGCCCTGGCCAGCACATGAGGCTTCCATGGGCCCGGAAAGGTCAAACCGGCATCGGCGTGGAAAGCGAAGGCGCGGACGCGGTGGTTGGCCAGATCACCGGTCTGCCCGATGCCACCCAGCGAGAAGTCGAACCGGCCTGCCACGCCTCGGACCCGAACGCCAACCGTCACGGTCGCTTCCCTCCCGGACACTGCCAGCAGCCTCACCGCGGGCACTACGCTTCTGTAGTAGAATGCATCGAAGGCGACCGGAGTGAGCGCCGCCGTTACGTGCACGCCGGCCAACCCCTGTTTGCGGATGGCTGAATCGTCAAACACACCGGCGGCGACGCTCACCGGCTTGACCACGAACGCGTCCCACCGCCAGCGTCCTTCGACGTAGGTCAGGCGCACGCCGTCCCAGACCTGCCTGACGTTGGGGCCATCGCGCAGGCCGATCAGCGCGCCCTCGTCGAACGACATCTCCGCCCTGCCGGCCCTTAAGGTCGCCCGCCCACGTCCGAGGTTGCTCGACAAGTCGATGAAGGCCTGTTGCAGGTCGAGGCGGTCGACGTCCGTAGGCGCCGCGGACGGGCTGCGGCCGGCCTCGTCGTGGTCGCCCAGCTGCGCGAACAACCTTACATCCGGACCCAGCTGGAGATCGCCGAAGATTAGCAGACGGTGGAGGACGTAGAAGTCGCCCGACCCCGACCGGAAGCCGAGCAGCCCGACGTCGCTCGCCTCGCCGCGTTCGCGCAGGTCGGCGCCGAGCGATAGGTAGTCGCCGTCGGCCAGGGGGATGAACTTCAGACGGGCGTAGGTCCCGTCGGTCGCGTCGTCCGCAAATGTCTTCGGATCGTCGTCATAGCGAAACGGCGAGGGCGTCGAGGGTTTGTCGGGCTGCGCCATTGCCGGACTCGCGGCAGCGACAGCGACAGCGACAGCGACCGCGAAAGCCGTCGCGCGCCAGATCATTCCGCCGTCCCGACGAACGCCACGGCGTAGGGGACCGGGTCGACCCGGTCCGCGAGCGCGCCAACCTCGGCCATGTGAGCCTGCGCTTCGGGCGTGGCGAGCATCGATCGGAGATCCTCCCCGCTCTTCCACTGGACGTAGTTGACGACCCTGGTACCATCGAGACTCATATGGACGGACGCGCCGATGAAGCCCGGGAGAGTTCGCGCGAAACCCTCGGTGAACCGTCTGAGCGAGTCCACGATCGCCTTTTGCCGGTCACGCGGCGCATGGAAGGTGTTGATCAACGTAAAGACGCCGCCAGCGTCATCGATTTGAGCCTTCATCGATCCTCCTCCTGGAGCGACATCGATAGGCGGATCGACGCAACGGGATAATCCCGGTAAGTCGGGATTGTTTATCCCGTTCCTTGGACAGTCTTCGCTATTTCGCGCCCGTGCCAGACGAGGCGGCAAGATGGGGCGCGACACGCGACGACAACATGGCGAGGAACAGCCTCGTTTTTGCGGGCAGAAGGCGGCTAGCCGTGAGCGCGTATACCGGCGCCTCACGTACCACCCAGTCCGGAAGAACGCGTTTCAGACGGCCGGCCCGCACGTCGGGCGCAACCATTGGCTCGTGCAACATCACTATGCCCATGCCGGCGAGCGCCATTTGCCGCATGAATCCGAAATTGTTGACGACGATGGGGCCGACGACCGGAACCTCGACCGTCTCGCCCTCGCGCAGCAGGGCCCAGACATTCGGTTGAGGCGCGTTCAGGTTGCGGACGACGGAGTAGCTGGCAAGGTCCTCCGGCCGGGTTGGGATACCGGCCGCAGACAGGAATCCCGGGGATGCGAATAGGGTCGTGCGCAGTGTGCCAAGGTGCCGCGAGATAATCCCCGAATCCGGTTGGGGGCCAATCCGGATGGCGATGTCGTAGTTCTGTGTGATCAGGTCGACCCGATTAGGGTTCAAGTCGATCTCGAGGGTTACCTGAGGATATAGGCGGGCATAGTCACTGACCAGCGGGCCGAAGTAGAGGCGGGCGAACTCCGCCGTCGTCGAGACACGCAGACGTCCGCTCGGCCGTTCGGCAACCTCGCCCAGCTTCTCGTGTGCGACCCGCGCGGCCTCGACAATGTCACGGCATCGCTCGAAGTAGAGCGCCCCCGCCTCGGTTAGCTCGATCGAACGCGTGGTGCGGTTGAGCAGACGGACGCCGACCGCACGTTCCAGGTCCGCGATTCGCCGCGAGAGGGTGGACGTCGGCACGCCCAGCGAGGCCGCCGCGCGCTTGAAGCTAAGCATTCGCGCAACCTCGACGAAGAGCGCCATCTCCCTGAGATAATCCATTGATCGTTCCCTGAGTGGGATAGAGAAGTCCAACAAGTGTGATTTATCCTGCACGCGGCACGATGTAGCTCTCGCCGGACAAGTCAAGTGACGGAGGGTGGCGCCATGGACCAGATCGACCGACGGCAGGTGCTCGCGGCGGCCGCCGCCGCTTCGCTGACCGCGGCGCTTCCCACCGGTGCGCGCGCGAAATCGTTTGACAGGAAAGGACCCGATCCCGTGACCGCCAAAGCCTACACGACGCAGAACAGCATCATCATGCTGGTCGACCACCAGACGGGCACGGTCGGCTGGGTGAAGTCGATTCCGAAGGACACCGTGGTCACGAGCTGCCGCGTGTTGGGAAAGATGGCGGTCGCCTACAACATGCCGCTCGTCCTGACCACGACGGTCGAGCAGCAGGTTGGGCTCACCATCAAGGACCTTCAGGACATCGCGCCCAAGGCCTTCGCGGACCGCTATGCGCGTGGTGGCCAGCTCGATTGCTGGGACGACGAGCGCCTCCGCGACGGCGTGGCCCGGCTCGGTCGGAAGAAGATCATCATGGCCGGACTGACCACCGACATCTGCCTCTACTGGGCGGCGACCAGCGCGTTGAAGCTAGGTTATGCGGTCCTGGTCGTCGCCGACGCCTGCGGCACCACCAGCGCGCAGGGCGACGAGATGACCTATGCGAGGCTGCGCAAGGCCGGTGCCGAGATCACCGTCGTCAATCAGATCACCACCGAGCTCGCCAACGACTTCTCGCGACCCGAGGACCAGAAGGCACAGAAGATCATGGCCGACGAAATCATTTCCAAGCTGTAGGAGCAAACGTGACCGACAATCCCGCCTTCGAGCTCGCGACCGCGGACGGCTCAACTCGAGCGCTGCGCGGGATTGAGCATCGCGTGCGGGAAGACCGGCATGGGCCAATCGCCAGGCTGATCAGCCCCGACGGTCTGGGCGAGCGGCTCAAGCCCTTTATCTTCCTCGACCATTTCAAAGGCTCGATCGAACCGGGCTTCGGCTTCGGCATTCATCCCCATTCCGGCATTGCCACGCTGACCTGGCAACCGGGGACCGATGTGCGCTACCGCGACACCACGGGCAAGAATGGCGTCCTCAAAGCCGGTGGCCTCGAATGGATGAACGCCGGCGGCGGGGCCTGGCACGAAGCAACGCTTCTCGGATCCGGGCATGTCACAGGCTTCCAACTTTGGGTTCCCATGCCGCCGGGCGTTGAGGACGGGCCTTCGCTCGGACAATATGTGCCGCCCGACGATGTCCCTCAGGTTGCCTTTCCGGGAGGCACAGTGGCCGTGTTGCTCGGATCGATGGACACGCCGGCGGGGGTGATCGCCAGTCCGATCACGTCGCATCAAGATATGAATTACTTCGTCGTATCGCTCGAGGCGGGCGCGACGTGGCGGTACGAGCCGCCTGTCACGCACGATGTCGCCTGGGCCTTCGCGTTTGAGGGCATGCCTCTCATTCAAGGCGAAGACGTCGGGCTCGAGTTCGTCGTGATGGCCGACCGCGGCGCGATCGATCTGTCGGCGCAGACCGAGGCGGCGCGCGTCCTGGTGGGAACAGCCAAGAGATACGATCACGACCTTATCGTCGGCACCAGTTCGGTCCATTCGAACCCGACCTCCCTGGCGCGGGCCTTGTCGCGAATCGCCGCTTTGAAACCGTAGCCGATCCGATCCGGCGCTCTGTGCCAACTGCATGGTAGGTCCGCGTTAGTCGGCAATGTTGTCCCAGTCGGCTCGCACGGCAACGGCGGTGACAAGCGACGCCACCGCCGCTGATCGGCGTCAAGCGCAAGTCACCAATATGGGTTGAAGCGCCATCGGCTTACCATTCGCACCGGTCGCATCTTTCGGCCGCCCTAGAATCGATCAGTCGCATGGCGTGCTCGGTCAGGTTGGCCGCTAGCAGCGCTGAACGAATGCCTGTTTTCCCGTTGTGGCGGCCGAGAGAACTTCGCTAATCCCTGGCTCGACTTTCGCTCCGTATACCACTTCGTCCAGGCCGGGCGGCCCCACCAAAGCGGGATGTGAGCATACAAGACTGATGGCGGCAGCTGCCAGAGGGCAAAGCATAAGGTTGACCATTTTTTCCTTAGTGCGAATCACTCTCATTAGCAATGTCCGGTTGCCGACGCTCCATCACTTAGAATCAAATGAGTAAACATGGGCTCGCCCAGTCGAGGCCTTATACCCGTTTTGCGTTTGAAAGCCGCTTCCCATAACGTTCTGAGTGGTAGCCCTCATGCGGCCGGCAACCGCTCGGGGTTGCTTGCATTTTGAAGACTGCGTTTGTCTGAAGGGATATGACTGCGAGTCGATTCCGAAACACTCCGCCCGCATTTGCCTTCGCTAGTTAGTTCTTGCTTTCATTGGGCGTGCGAGTGCTTCACTTTGGTTGATGGCGTTTCGCTCACTTTCACAGAGCCGATCGCTCCCCGTGTGTCGTCCCGCCGGCGCGAAGCTCACTCAATGCGGTATAACCACTTTCAAGGAGTCGGGCTCTTCGCGCCGCTGCCCGGAGATCTCGGCCTCGATCAACTCCAGAGCGTGGTGCATGTCGTCCAAAATATCTGCGAGCCTAGGGTCAAGTTCGACCAGTTCTGCCGCCTTAGCAACAGCATCTCGTGCATCTTCAAGTGCCATTCGCCGCACGCGGGGCGCCGACCAAGGCTTCTTATTGGCAACTTCCTTGTCGGACATGCTAAAGCTCCTTTGATTTAAGGCGATCCCAGCAATACTTTTCAGCCCTGCATCCGCGCGTGCATCGGTCCGCTGAGGATTACGAGGGTCACACCCATGACGAAGGCCCAAAGGCCGCGCCGACCTTGAAAGAGCGTTCCGGTCGCCTTCCCAGTCACTTCACGCCCTCGGTCGCACGGGGTTTCGCCCGCCAGGATCAAATTTCACAATTTTGCTCCGACGAGTGCTTTCTCGTTACGACGAGCCCTGAAATAAGCCTGACGCTCCCGGTCGGCTGCCGAGGTCGTGGCGCGCACTTGAAGAAGATCCTTCCGTGTTAGAAGCCCGATCAGTGCTCTCGAATTTGGGTCGACGACGACAATCCGGCCCTGATCCGTTGCTAGCATCAAGTCGAGCGCTCGTAATAATACGTCATCGGGGTGGAGAACCGGCAGCTCTAAGTCCGCCGCATAGTCCTGTACGAGGTCTGCGGCATCGATGTCCTGCGATTGCCAGCGCAGAGCGTCCGCACGCGAGACCGCGCCGATTGGACGTCCTGCGTCATCGATGACCGGATAAACCCGATGGAAACCTCGCTCGAGTAGCTGGCGGGCCTCGTCCACAGGCATTGTCGCACGAAGCGTGTCGACCTTTCGCGCCATCACATCGCGTACTCGCATCAATTCATAGGGATCGACGGCATATTCGCGCGTGATGTGCTGACCGCGGCGGGCGATCTTCTCCGTCAACATCGATCGCCGCAACAGCAATACGGTTACTGCATAGGCGGTCGACGTCGCGGCGATGAGCGCGGGGAGGTAATGCAGGTTGCCTGTTAGTTCGACGGCGAAGATCGCTCCCGTCAACGGCGCACGCATTGTCCCGCCCAGGATTGCCGCCATTCCTAACAAGGCCCAAACGCCATGCGGGCCCGGAAGAGCCAAGCCAAACAACCAACCCAGCGCACCGCCCATGATCAACAGGGGCGCAAGGACGCCGCCGGAGGTTCCAGAGGACAGGGCAACGAGCCAGATCGAGGCTTTCACGAGCAGGATGGAAAGTACAATTTCCAATAAAAGATGACCGTTCAGAAGATCGTTGATCAGGTCGTACCCAACGCCCAGGGTACGCGGCTCAATCAGACCGCCAAGACCGACTACGAGACCGCCCAGCGCCGGCCACCACATCCAGTGGATCGGAAGGCGGTCGAAGATATCCTCGACCCGGTAAAGCAGCTTTGTCAGCACGGTCGCCAATAGTCCGCTCGCAAGCCCGATGCCGAAGCCGCTCAAAAGGACAACTGACATTCCGGGGCTCAGGTCTGACATTGGAAACAGCGGACCCGACCCGCCGAACAGCGGTCTCCATGCGAACGCCACGAGCGAGGCGGTCGCGACGGGTATGAAGCTGCGCGGTCGCCATTCGAACAGGAGCAACTCGACCGACAACAAGATCGCCGCGACCGGGGTTCCGAAGACTCCGGTCATGCCGGCGGCCGCGCCGGAAACCAGCAACGTCTTGCGTTCGGCTGAGGATAGATGAAAAAACTGCGCGAACAGCGAACCTAGCGCTCCTCCGGTCATGATAATCGGACCTTCGGCACCGAATGGGCCACCCGTCCCGATGGCGACGGCGGACGACAGCGGCTTCAGCGCCGCGACCTTAGGCGACATGCGGCTACCGCCGATCAAGATCGCCTCGATCGCCTCTGGAATGCCGTGACCGCGAATCTTCTCCGAACCGAAGCGCGCCATCAAACCGATGATCAATCCGCCGACGGTCGGAGCAAAGACCATCCAAGGCCCGCGCGGCGCCAGCGCCATGGGACGGAACAATGTGTCGAAGGCGCCGAACCAGACCAGGTTGGTCGCCAAGGTAATGAGCCTCAGCAGCATCCACGCCGCAACTGCACCCGCGCTCCCAACGACTAACGCCATCGCGGAGACGATGAGCAACCGTGGATCGCTTCGAAAATCGGCGAGACCATCACGCGGCGTGCTATTCCGGTTAGGAGGAGATAGACGAGACACCTTGTACAACTTGCAACTCCAAAAGACCGCGCATATATCGTGTTACGATATAAATGCGAGTGTAATTTTGATGTCGGCGAGGCTATCGGCAAAGCAGTATCAGTCGATTGCGGCGTTCAGGCACCAGTTGCGCCGCTTTCTTGCGTTCAGCGAAGCGGCGGCGTCGGCCGTGGGGCTCCCGGCTCAGCAACATCAGGCGCTCCTTGCGATCGCCGGTCATCACGGTGGAGAGCCTCCGTCGGTTGGAAGCATAGCCGAGCAGTTGATTATCGCGCCTCAAACAGCGGCTGAATTAGTTAAGCGAATGGTCGACGCAGGGTTATTGATGAAAGCTACATCGCTCGTTGATCGGAGACGCCAAGATCTCGAGCTGACGCCTCGGGCAAAAAGTCTCCTTGGTTCGCTTACTGAGGTGCATCTCGACGAGCTACGCAAACTCCGGTCTGGTCTCGAAAGCGCGAGTGCATTTTTCGCCGAGGTGTGAAAGTTCGGTAATAAGTGGGTGTACCAAATCGTGTCCTCTGCCTTCGCCCACTTAAACAGAGACGGAGCACATCTTCTGACTAATCGAAAGATCCTGCCCCCGATTTTGATGCCAGGTCGAATCGCCGGGAGCACTCAAAAGTCGGTCCCGAATGCTGTAGGACACCGTCGGGCGTGCTGGCCCAAGGTATCCTGGGTGATGAAGTCATTTCAAAGCTCTAGGCGCGAAGCGCCCGGTCTCATTGACCGGGCGCTTCTCTTTCAATGTGCGTAGGGTTGAACAGCTACCAATGCGCCGCGCGTACTCGGGCCGCCGGTGAATGCGCCTCCATCGGTCACGACGTATAGTGTTTCCCGGTCGCCTGCGCCCCGACCGAACACCGCGTCGGTAGCGCCGACGATGTTCTGTTCGGCATCCGCAATAATCGTTCGTTCGCCGCCCGGAGTGACTCGCACAAGTGTGTTGTAAGGGTGGGTCGTGATGAATAGCGATCCATCGTGCCCGACCGCAAAATCATCGCCCGGAATCCCCCTGGCAATTACAACCGCCGGTCCGAATGTCCCATCCTTCGCAAGACGATATCGAATGACTTCCGTCGAATCCGAGACGGTGACGATCATGTCTTGGCCGGAAAAGTGCAGGCCGTTGGCACCGGGCGCTAGCGAAATGAACGGTCGCGCGGCAAGCCGCCGGTCCTGAAGCGCAATCGCAGCCGCTCCGGTTTTTGGATTGATCCGCCACACGCGTGCGAGGTTACTATCCGGGGTGTAAAGCATGCCGTCGGGACCAAAATCGAGCCCGTTTGGCCAAGCACCCTTCGGCAAGCGCGTGATCTTTCGGGCATCTCCATTGGCTCCGATCCGCCAGATCCCCGGCTCATCGCCATTTGAGGTCAAGAACAGCGCGCCGTCCGGACCAACGGCGATTACGCCAGCAGTCGCGCCGACGGGCGTTCTGAATATCGAACGTTCGCTGCCATCTGGGCTGCGGGCGATAACTTCGCCGCTCGCCCGGCGATAATATTTGAGGTCGGAAAAATCGAGCCCGCGATTGGCAGAAAGGAAGAGCGTTCCGTCCGCCCCAGCAGCAATTCCTTCGAACCAAACGCCTGCTTCGTAGACCTTGACGGTGCGCGACGGCGCGCGTTGAATTGGCAACGCGGCCGCCTTCGGGAGCAGCAGCACTTTTAATCCGAGCGGCTGAAGACCCGCCACAGCAAGCGAGCCAGCGGCCAGCGCGAGCGCGATCGGGAGACCGAGTCTCGCGGTGGCGAACCGCGCTACGAGATGGAGCAATGCCAAGGCCGCGAGAGACAGGCTGGCGGCGAAAAATGCGAGGAAGGGAATTGCGCTGGCAGCAAGCATTAGCACGGCCGCCAAGGCAACAAACGCTGCCGAAGAGAACCGGACAATTGCGCTTTTGGGCAGATGCCCGAGTAGGCCTCGAAGCGAAATTCGCGGGAAGGCGAGACTCGCGGCACAGAAGAACAACAAGATGCTCAGCACGAGCTCTAGTATCGTCAAGATTGTCATCATTATGCCTACTCCGATAGGAAGCTAAGTAATTACGCACAACAATAGGAAGCTATCAAATAGCCGGCCCCTTCATGGCCGGTAGGTTCAGTCTTTAATTCGTGACGGCGCCGAGGTTCAATTCGACCCTTTTCAGGGCCTGCATGAAATCTTCCCGCTGCGTTTTCGAGAATCCGGCGAACATCTGATCGACTAGCGACTGTCCTGCATTGCAGAACTCTTCTGACGCGCAGAGCGTTTTCGCCTTGCCGGTGAGGTGCAGGGTTTTGCTACGAGCATCGCCAGGATCCGGCCGTCGTTCGACCAGCTTCTCGCGCTGGAGCACGTCGATGATGTTGGTAAGCGTCGGCGACGCGATGGCCAAGCGCCGCTGGAGTTCCCGATGCTCCAACCCATCGCTGTGCATAAGGAGTTGCAAAACATCGAACTGCGCGCTCGTCAGGCCGAAACCGCGCACGGTGTGATCAAGGGCATGCCTCAGGCTCAGATAGGCTTTCTTGAGTTCAAGCGTGGGGTGGCTCATCTCGATAGGATGCTACCGACATGGCAAACTGTCAAGGGGGCCGATGTCTTTTCGAGACATGGAATTTCAAGTCGGGTTTGGCGCGGTCTGTATTCCGCGAACAACCATCTCTAGCGCTTCAATCTCAAGGTTCGATTCTTGTCGCTCAAGCGTTCCGCCAACGGCTAGGGTCGCGATTCCGTGCACAACGGACCAGCACGCGAGCGTGGCTGCTTCAAGATTGCCTGGCGAAAGTTCCGCGATCCGTCGAACCAGTACGCCATAGGCGTTGTCGTCGACCGGCGGTGGGCCAGCTCCGTGGCCGGCGAACATGAGCCGAAAAAGTTGCGGATGGGCGCGGGCAAAAGCGATGTATGCTCGACCTTGCGCAACCAACGCGGCCGAAGGATCAGTCTCTTGGTCCGCCTTCAGAAGAACGGCGCGAAGCTTGTCGAAACCAAAATCCGCGACCGCCCCGAGCAACGCGTCTTTGTCTCGATAATGCCGGTACGGCGCCATGGCAGATACCCCGGCGTCGCGGGATGCCGCTCGCAAACTAACGTCTTCCCCGCGCTCGAGGGCATTCAGCGCCGCCGCAACCAGTCGGTCGCGTAAGGAAGGACTACTCTCCGCCACTTGTTTACAACGTACACTTCATTGGCTATGTTTACACCGTAATCATGAGGAGCAACGCTGTGCATGATGCCCGAAATCGCAAGTCTGTCGACCTCTCTGACTTTCCCGACCTCGTAATGATCATGCTGGGCTTCAAACTTCGGTCGTGGCGAGGCTTGCTCGCCATGCGACGCATAGGAATTGGACTAAAGCGGATCTCCGACAATTATCCGGAAGGGCTTCTTTCTCATGAAGGCATGATGTTCGGGCTCACCCACCTGGGCTTCCGCCAGTACTGGAAAGACCTCGATCACCTCGAGCGCTTCACCCGCTCTGAACCTCATTCCACCTGGTGGACACATGTCAGAGAGTTGTCGGCTGCCGCGGGCTTCTGGCACGAAACATACCATGCCAACGGCGGCGTCGAAGCGCTCTATGTTGGGATGCAAGGCGCGACCGGTTTGCAGCGATTCGCGCCTGAGCGTCGACCTGTCGGGCCATTTATGAGCGCTCGTGCCCGGATCCAGGGCGGTGGCACAGCAAACGATCAGGACAGTGCATCCGCGCCCCTGACGAAAGACGGACGACGTTGAGCCGCAGGACATGGGCCGTCGTGACAGGCGCCAGTGATGGCATCGGGAGAGCCTTAGCCATCGAACTGGCGAAGACCGGGCGTAGCCTGATCCTTGCCGCAAGAAACGAGGGCCGTCTCGCCGCTCTCGCTGCCGAGATCAAAAATGATTATCCGGTCGATGTCGTTGTAGCCGCAATCGACTTCGCCCATCCAGGGAGCTGCGATGCTCTAATCGAGTTGCAAGCAAACCGCGACGTTGATGTTCTGGTAGCGGCAGCCGGTTTCGGTTCATCCGGTTCGTTTCTCGAATTGCCGATCTCGACTGAACTCGAAATGATCGACGTGAACTGTCGCGCGGTGCTTTCGCTCTCGCATTTTTACGGGAGGCAGTTCCTCCAGCGGGGCAGAGGGACGCTGGTTTTGTTCAGTTCTCTGGTTGCCTTTCAGGGCGTCGCAAACGCGGCCACGTACGCAGCGACGAAAGCCTTTGTCCAAACTTTTGCTGAGGGCCTTCGAATTGAACTTGGCAGTAAAGCCCACGTCATCGCCGTCGCCCCAGGACCCACGATAACGGGACTTGGTCGCCGCGCCGGAATGACAATGAAGTTCGGCGATCATCCGGAAACTGTAGCGAGAAGCATAATCGGGCATATTCATTCCGCCGGGACACTTCGGCCTTCGGCTCTCTCGAGGAGCCTGCATTGGTCCCTCGACGATCCAGCAATTTCGGAAACTCGCGGATTCCTTACGTTCGCTCGCGCTTCAGGCGACGTCGGTTGAGGCTCGCTCGGCGCTCACGTCGCTGGCTGACATCTATGATCGGAAGGCGCACTGCACC
>NZ_JBEHBW010000008.1:0-112672 GCF_040203355.1 Sphingomonas sp. ASV193 | reverse complement strand
GTCGAGCGGCTCACCCCATGGTCGGAATGACGAAGGCGTCCTTGTGGTCGCCCGCCGCGCTGCCGTCGGGCCAGCGCTGGGTTACCGTCTTGATCCGGGTCCAGAACTTGACCCCTTCCATCCCGTGCTGGTTGGTGTCGCCGAAGCCGCTGCGCTTCCACCCGCCGAAGGTGTGATAGGCGACCGGCACCGGGATCGGCACGTTGACCCCGACCATCCCGACCTGGACCCGCGCCGCGAACTCGCGCGCGGCGTGGCCGTTGCGGGTGAAGATGGCGACGCCGTTGCCGTAGGGATGCTCGCTCGGCAGCCGCACCGCCTCCTCGAAGCTGTCGGCGCGGACGATCTGCAGCACCGGGCCGAAGATCTCCTCCTGGTAGCTGCGGAACTCGGGCTTCACATGGTCAAACAAAGTCGGCCCGACGAAAAAGCCTTTCTCGTGCCCCTGGAGCGTGAAACCGCGCCCGTCGACGACCAGCTCGCCGCCCTCCTGCTCGCACAGCGCGATATAGTCCTCGACGCGCTTCTTGTGCGCCTCGTTGACCACCGGCCCGTAATGCGCCTCGGGATCGTTCGACACGCCGACCTTCAGCTTGTCGATCGCCGGGACCAGCTTCGCGCGCAGCGCATCGGCGGTGTCGTCGCCGACCGGCACCACCACCGGCAGCGCCATGCACCGCTCGCCCGCCGACCCGAACGCCGCGCCGGTGAGGTCGTTCACCACCTGGTCGAGGTCGGCGTCGGGCAGCACGATGCCGTGATTCTTCGCCCCGCCGAACGCCTGCACGCGCTTGCCCGCCGCGACTCCGCGCGAATAGATATACTGGGCGATGTCGCTGCTGCCGACGAAGCTCACCCCCTTGATGTCGGGATGGTCGAGGATCGCGTCGACCATTTCCTTGTCGCCGTGGACGACGTTGAGGATCCCGTCGGGAAGCCCCGCTTCCTTCATCAGCTCGGCGAGGCGCACCGGCACCGACGGGTCGCGCTCGCTGGGCTTCAAAATGAACGCATTGCCGCACGCGATCGCCGGGCCGAACATCCACATCGGGATCATCGCCGGGAAGTTGAACGGGGTGATCCCCGCGCCGATACCGAGCGGCTGGCGCATCGAATAGACGTCGATCCCCGGCCCCGCGCCCTGCGTATATTCGCCCTTCAGCGCGTGCGGGATGCCGCAGCAGAACTCGATCACCTCCAGCCCGCGCTGAACGTCGCCCTTCGCGTCGGCGATCACCTTGCCATGCTCGGCTGACAGCATCTCGGCGAGCTGGTCCATGTTCGCCTCGACCAGCTCCTTGAACTTGAACATTACCCGCGCGCGGCGCTGCGGGTTGGTCGCCGCCCACTCGGGCTGCACCGCCAGCGCCGCGTCGACCGCCTGTTGCAGCGTGTCCCTGTCGCCGAAGCCGACGTGCGCCTGCACCTCGCCGTGCGACGGGTTCCACACCTGCCCCTCGCGCGCGCCATGCTCGTGGCTCGAACCGTTGATGAAGTGGGCGATGCGACGCATGGGATTCTCCTGGACTGTCTTCGCCGCGGCCCTAGCCAAGCGCTCCACGCAATGCCAGCGTGGCGCGACGAGGAGACCAGCCGATGCGCCTGTTGCTTGCCGGATTGCTGCTGTCGGGACCGGCGCTCGCCGCGACGCCCGAGCAGAAGCTCGCCGCGTGGATCCGCCCGGTCGACGCGGCGCGGATGAAGGCCAGCGTCGAATCGCTCGTCGCGCTCGGCACCCGCCACACCCTCTCGTCGCAGACCGACCCGAATCGCGGCATCGGCGCAGCCTGGACGCTGGTCGAGGCCGCGTTCCGCAAGGCGGGGCTCGAACCGGTGCGGGTGTGCGACACGGTCAGCGGCGACCGGCTGCCCGCCCCGGTGCGCGTGTGCGACATCCTCGCCGTCCAGCGCGGGACCGAGCGGCCGAACGACGTCGCGATCATCTCGGGCCACCTCGACAGCCGGGTCAGCGACGTGATGGACTCGGTCCGCGACGCCCCCGGCGCCAACGACGACGGCAGCGGCACCGCCGCGGTGCTCGAGGCGGCCCGCGTCCTCGCGCCGCGTCGCTTTGCCGGGACGATCGTCTTCGCGGTGCTGACCGGGGAAGAGCAGGGGCTCTACGGCGGAAAGATCCTCGCCGACCATGCGACCAGGCAGCGCTGGAACGTCGTCGCCACGCTCAACAACGACATCATCGGCAACAGCTGCGGCAGCGACGGGGTGTGCGACGCGAAGACGGTGCGGGTCTTTTCCGAAGGCCCGCGCTGGCAGGGGCACGAGGCGCTCGCCGCCGCGCAGCGCGCGCTCGGCGGGGAGAACGACAGCCCGTCGCGCAACCTCTCGCGTTTCCTCGCCGGCCTCGCGACGCGGGTGCCCTCGATCGGCCTCACCGTCCGTCAGGTGTGGCGCACCGACCGCTTCGGGCGCGGCGGCGACCATATCGAGATGCTGGACGCGGGCTTCCCCGCCGTCCGCCTCAGCGTCGCGGTCGAGAATTACCGGCGCCAGCACCAGGACGTCCGGGTCGAAAAGGGCATCGACTATGGCGACACCGTCAGGGGCATGGACTTCGCCTACCTCGCGAAGATCACCCGCCTCAACGTCGCCGCGCTCGCCGCCCTCGCTAGCGCCCCGCCGCCGCCCGCTCCGACGGTCGAAGGCGCGGTCAGTACGGACACGAAGCTATCGTGGAAACCGGTGCGCGGCGCGACCGGTTACGTCGTCCGTTGGCGCCGAACGGATGGCTCCGCCTTTACGCGCGAAAAGCCGGTCGCGGCGAAATGGGCTTGTTTCACGAACAGCAGCTTGCACGCCCCGGCGACCGGCAAAGGGATAAGTGAGACGTTCGAACCCATGTGCGAGCAAGTCCTCCCCCATATCCGCGTCGACGACTGGGTGTTCGGCGTTTCCTCGCTCAGCGCCGACGGCTTCGAGAGCCCGGTTGCGTCCGCGGTGCCCGGTGGTGCGTTCGGCCCTTATGTGAAGGCAAGCGACGGAAAGTAGCGATGGCAGGCGGCTGGACCCGCGATGGCGCGGTGCAGGACCAGATCGACGACACGGTCAAGGACGCGGTCGCGCTCGCCCGCGCGCTCACGCCCCACGGGCCGAGCGCCGAGGACTGCGACGATTGCGGCGAGCCGATCCCGCCGAAACGCCGTGCCGCGCTCGCCGGGGTGCGCACCTGCATCGCCTGCCAGGCCGAACGCGACAAGGCGGTCCGCCACTCGGCGATCAACCGTCGCGGCTCGAAGGACAGCCAGCTCCGCTGACCGCTCTCCTCACCGATCCTTGTCGAGCTCGGCCTTGTGCGCGTCGAGGCTCAGCGGCCGCCCGAGGAAGTCGGCGATCAGCTCGGCCGCCGGCTTGTCCCCGCCCGGCCCGATCACGAACCGGCGATAGTCCGCCGCGGTCTTGCGGTTGCGCAGCCCTTCCTTTTCGAACCGGCTGAACAGATCGTCGGCGATCACCTTCGACCAGACATAGGTGTAATAAGCCGCGCCATAGCCGTTGAGATGGCCGAAGCTGTCCTGGCTCTCGACGAAATCGGGGACCGGGACGAGGTCGTACTTGCCCCACGCCGCGCGCTGGAACGCGCCGAGGTTCGCCGGCGCCGGCCCCTCGTAAAAGCCGAGCGACATGTTGGCATAGCCCGACTGGGTGCGATCGAACCCGCCCATGTTGAAATAGCGCGACCGGTTCATCGCCGCGACCAGCTCGCGCGGGATCGTCCGCCCCTTCGAATCGGTCGCGAAGCGGGCCAGCGTGTCATAGTCGAACACCCAGTTCTCGAGCATCTGCGAGGGCGCCTCGACGAAGTCCCACTCGGTCGAAATCCCGCTGCGCGAGGCCCAGCGCTGCTCCTGCCCGCCGAAGATCCCGTGCAGCAGGTGGCCATATTCGTGGAGGAAGGTGACGACGTCGTTGTGGGTCATCAGCCCCTCGCTCCCGTCGCCGCCGGGGAAGTTGGTGACCAGCGCCCCGACCGGGATGCTGCGCCCGGCAAGCCCCGACCGCAGCCCCATCGCGTTGGCGTGGCTGTACTTGCCCGGGCGCGGGTGCAGGTCGAAGTAAAAGCGGCCGATCACCTTGCCGTTCTCGACCATCTCGAACGCGTCGACGCCCTTGGTCCAGACCGGGGTGTTCCACTTGCGGATTTTCACCCCGAACAGGTCCTCGCTCAGCTTGAGGATTCCCGCCTGCACTTTTTCGAAGGCGAAATATTTGCGCGCTTCCTGCGTGTCGTAGCCGTATTGGGACTTCTTGACCTGGTCGCTGGCGTAGGAATTGTTCCACATCGCGAACGGACCGCTCCCGCCGACCACCGCCTGTTTCTTCGCCAGGTCGCGCTGCGCCGCCGGAAGCGCGATGGTCGTCACCTCGTCGAGGAATGCGTGCACCTTTTCGGGCGTGTCGAGCATCCGGTCCTGGAGCGACAGCGCGGCATAGCTGGGCTTGCCGATCAGCTTGGCGAGCTGGTCGCGAAGGTTGATCAGGTCGCGCAAATTCTGCTCGTTCGCCGGATAGGCGCGGCGGAAAAAGGCGGTGAACATCGCCTTCCGCGTGTCCTCGCGCCTGGCGTAGGTCAGCACGGGGATGGCGTCGGGATAGGCCATCGTCAGCACGATCTTCCCGTCCGCGCCGACCTTGTGCCCGGCGATAAAATCGGCCGGCAGGCCCTCGAGCTCGGCCGGGGTCACCGCGATCGTCGTCTTGTCGTCGGCGATCGCCGCGTCGAACCTGGTCCCCGCCTTGCCGATCGCCTCGGTCAGGGCCTGCGCCTTGGCGCGCCCGGCGGCGTCGAGCTGGACCCCGCTCATCTCGAACGCCAGCAGGTCGCGCTTCAGCCCGAAGGCGGTGACCGGGTCGACCGACGTCGCCGAAAGCGCCTTCAGCTTGTCGTACAGCGGCCGCGACAGGGTGATCTTGGCCTGCGCCGCGGTGACCTTGTCGTTGCACGCGCCCGCCGCCTTGCGCGCCGCATCGGTCAGCGACACTTCTTGGTACAGCCCCGCGTCGGTCCCGTTGAGCAGAATCCACAGGTCGTTGTAGCGGCTATAGGTGTCGAGGCTGACCGGGCGCTTGTCCTGCTCCAGCGCGATTCGCCGCCGGTCGGCCTCGGCGATGACCCGGTCGCACCGCGCCATGATCTGCGCGGCGGTCTGCGGCCGGCCGTCGACCGGCCCGATGAACGCCTCCGCGCTCTGCTGGCGCTTCGGCGCGGCGGCGAAGACCGGCGTGGCAAGGACCGACGCGGCCAGCAGGCCGATGACGAGATGACGCATGATGTGAACCCCCCCGGTTGTTGTGCGCGCGACTATATCGCCACTTTAACCTGCGGCAAGGTTGCCCCGCGCGCCGACAACCGCCACATCGTTCCGCGATGCCCCGACCCTTACCCGGCCTTCCCACCCGCCAGCAGGTCCTCGATTTCATCGCTGCCTCCGACCAGCCGGCGGGCAAGCGCGAAATCGCGCGCGCCTTCGGTCTCAAGGGCAACGAAAAGATCGCGCTCAAGGCGCTGCTCAAGGACATGGCCGACGAGGGGCTGATCGACAGCGCGCCGGGCCGCGCCTTCCACAAGATGGGTGGCGTCCCGCGCGTGACCGTGCTCCGGGTCACCTCGGTCGACGACGGACAGCTATGGGCGATGCCCGAAAGCTGGCACGCCGACTCGCCGCCGCCGAAAATCCGCGTGATCGAACGCGGCCGCCGCTCGGCGCTCGCGCTGGGCGACCGCATCCTCGCCCGCACCGAGGAAGCGGGGCAGGGCCATGTCGCCCACGTCATGAAAAAGCTCCAGCGCTCGGCCGACTTGCTGCTCGGCGTGGTGCGCAAGGAGGACGAGCGCTACTTCCTCACCCCGGTCGACAAGCGCGAGCGGCGCGAGCTCCAAATCTCCGACCTCAAGGACGCCAGGGTCGGCGACCTCGTCCTCGCCGAGCCGTCGGGTCGCCCGCCTCGGGTCACCGCGCGGGTCGACGCGATCCTCGGCGACCCGTTCGCCCCGCGCAGCTTCAGCCTGATCGCGATTCACAAGCACGGGCTTCGCGACGGCTTCCGCGAGGACGCGCTGGCCGAGGCGGCGAAGGTCGCGACGCTGCCCCTCGGCGAGCGCGAGGACCTCACCCGCCTCCCCATCGTCGCGATCGACCCCGAGGACGCGCGCGACCATGACGACGCGATCTGGGCGAGCCCGCGCGATGACGGCGACGGCTGGGACGCGATCGTCGCGATCGCCGACGTCAGCTTCTACGTCCGCCCCGGCAGCGCGCTCGACAAGGAGGCGCGCGCCCGCGGCAACAGCGTCTATTTCCCCGACCGGGTCGTGCCGATGCTCCCGCACGAACTTTCGTCGGGGATCTGCTCGCTCAAGGCGGGCGAGCCCCGCGCCGCGCTCGCCTGCCACCTCCACGTCGGCAAGGACGGCGCGCTCAAGAGTTGGCGCTTTGCCCGCGCCAAGATTTGCGTCGCCGCAAACATTGCCTATGAAGATGCACAGGCCGCGATCGACGGCGTGCCCGGCCGCGTCGACCCGGATCTGGTCGAATCCGCGCTGAGGCCGCTCTGGGCCTGCTGGGCCGCGCTCCTCGCCGCGCGAAACAAGCGCGAGCCGCTCGAGCTCGACCTGCCCGAACGCCGGGTCGTGCTCGACGAAAAGGGCCGCATCGCCTCGGTCGCCCCGCGCGAGCGGCTCGACGCGCACAAGCTGGTCGAGGACTATATGATCGCCGCCAACGTCGCCGCGGCCAGGGCGCTCGAACGCAAGAAAGCCCCGGTGATGTACCGCGTCCACGAAGGCCCGGGCCGCGAGAAGCTGGTCACGCTCAAGGACTATCTCGCTACCTTCGACCTCGAATTCGCGCTCGGCCAGGTGGTCAGGCCCGCGACCTTCAACCGCATTATCGAGCGCGTCGGCGCCGACCACCCGGCGCGGCCCGAGATCATGGAGCAGGTGCTGCGGACCCAGATGCAGGCGCGCTACTCGCCCGACACGCTCGGCCATTTCGGGCTCGCGCTCGGCGCCTACGCCCATTTCACCTCGCCGATCCGCCGCTACGCCGACCTGCTCGTCCACCGCGCGCTGGTCGCCGCCTACCGGCTGGGGGAGGGCGGACTGCCCCCCGAGGACGCCGAGCGGTTCGACGAGATCGGCGAGCTCATCTCGGGCCTCGAACGCCGCGCGATGGAGGCCGAGCGCGAGACGATCGACCGCTACGTCGCCGCCTTCCTCGCCGACCGCGTCGGGCAGGTCGTCCGCTGCCGGATCACCGGGGTCCAGCCGTTCGGCTTCTTCGCCACCGTGCTCGACCTCGGCGGCGACGGGCTGGTCCCCGCCTCGATCCTCGGCAACGAATATTTTCGCTACGACGAAAAGGCGCAGGCGCTGGTCGGCGAAGAGAGCGGCGAGACGTTCGCGATGGGCCAGCAGCTCGACCTTCGCCTCGCCGAGGCGATCCCCGCTTCGGGCGCGCTCCGCTTCGAGCTGCCCGAGGGCAAGTTCGCCGCGCCCCGGCGCGAGCGCCGCGACCGCGTCCACCGCCCGAACAAGCGCGGCCGTCCGTCGAATATTCGCCACGACGGCCGCCGCAAGCGTTAGTCTCGCTCCCGCTTAGCAGGGGAGAGTCGAATCATGGCCACCGCCGCCTCCGCCGTCGCCGCGCAGCAGGCGCGCGCCCGCCGGATGATCCAGCATCATTTTTTCGCCGCCGACGCGGTCCGCGCCGACCGCGCCACCGGCTTCGAGCCCGCCAACCGGTTCGAGGGGCGCTGGTTCGACGAGATGCGCACGCGCGGCATCGTCCACGAGGCCGCGCCCGGCCGCTACTGGCTCGACATCCCGCAATATGATCGCATGCTTCAGGAGCGGTTGAAGCGCGGGCGGATCGCGCTCCTCGTCGTGCTGATCGTTGCGGGAATCGCGATCGGGCTCAGCGCGGCGCTCGCCGGGCGCTAGGCAACGGAACCGACGCTGCCGCGCGGCATTCTGCCGTCATGCCCGACACCCGAACCCACAAGATCGCCATCGTTTGCGGCTCGCTCCGCAAGGACTCCGTCAACCGCAGGATCGCCCGATCGATCTGTTCGCTCCACGACCGGCTCGACTGCTCGATCGTCGAGATCGGCGACCTGCCGCTCTACAATCCCGACCTCGACGAAGGCACGCCGCCCGAGCCGTGGGCCCGCTTCCGCGACGCGATCCGCGACGTCCACGGCGTCCTGTTCGTCTATCCCGAATACAACCGCTCGCTTCCCGGCGCGCTCAAGAACGCGATCGACGTCGGTTCGCGCCCCTACGGCAAGAGCGTCTGGGCCAAGAAACCCGCCGCCATCGTCACCGCCTCGCCCGGCGCGCTCGGCGGCGCGCTCGCCAACCACGCGCTTCGCCAGTGCTGCGTGTTCCTCGACATGCCCGTGATGCAGCAGCCCGAGGCCTATCTGGGGCAGGTCACCGACGACAAGTTCGGCGAGGACGGACTGCTCAAGGACGGCGACCTCAAGAAGCTGGTGACCACGCTCGCCGGCGGGTTTGCCGACTGGATCGACATCATCCGCGCAGGCCGCGACAAGCTGCTGTCGGACAGCGAACAGCAGATGAAGAACGGCTGACGTCGAGGGGCGGGACTCAGGTCACCGCCTTGCGCGCCGCATAGGCGGGATCGCGCCACGCCCCCGACGAAAGCACCCCGGCCAGCGCCTCGGCGGCGATGACCGCGTCTTCGAACCGTGTCGCCAGCGGCGCGAAGCCGAACCGCATCAGGTCGGGTGCGCGAAAATCGCCGACCACGCCGCGCGCGATCAGCGCCTGCACGATCGCGTAGGCGTCCGGGTGCGCGAAACTGACCTGCGCTCCTCGCGCTGACGCCTCGCGGGGTGCGGCGAGCGCCAGCACCGGGCAGCGCGCCGCGACCTCGGCGATGAACAGCTCGGTGAGCGCCCCCGCCTTCGCCTCGAGCGCGCCCGGCTCGACCCCCTCGAATGTCGCCAGCCCCGCCGCCACCGCCGCCAGCGCGATTACCGGCGGCGTCCCTGTCAGCCAGCGCCGCATCCCGTCCGCCGGCCGATAGGTCCCGTCGAACGCGAACGGCGCCGCGTGCCCCATCCAGCCGGGCAGCGGATTGTCGAGCCGCGGCTGGTGCGCGCGCCGGACGTAGAGCCACGCCGGGGCCCCCGGCCCGCCATTCAGATATTTATAGCCGCACCCCACCGCGAGGTCCGCGCCCCATTCCTCCAGCCGACAATCGAGAGCCCCCGCGCTGTGCGACAGGTCCCACAGGCTCAGCGCGCCGACCGTCCGCGCCGCCGCCGACAGCGCCGCGACGTCGTGCCGCTCGCCGCTCCGGTAATCGACATGGGTCAGCATCAGCAGCGCGACCTCGTCGGACATCGCCTCGGCGAGCGCCTCGCGCGCCACGTGCCGCACCTCGACCCCGGGGACCAGCGTCGAGATCCCCTGCGCGACGTAGAGGTCGGTCGGGAAATTGCGCGCCTCGGTCACGATTACCCGCCGCCCGCTCGCGCGCCCCCCACTCGACTGCAATGCCGCGACCGCCAGCTTGGTGAGGTTGATGCTGGTCGAATCGGCCCAGGCCAGCTCGTCCGCCGACGCCCCGACCAGCCGCGCCAGCGGCTCGGCCAGCGCGGTCGGCCAGTCGATCCAGCCATGCTTCGTCCAGCTGGTGATGAGGTCCTCGCCCCATTCGCGCTCGACCGTCGCCGCGACCCGCGCCGCCGCCGCGCGCGGCCGCATCCCCAGGCTGTTCCCGTCGAGATAGACGCCGTCGGGCACTGCGAACCGCCCGCGCGCGAACCCCAGCGGGTCGGCCGCGTCGAGCGCCCTCGCCATGATCCCCCGGATCATAGCTTCGGCAGCGTCACCCCGCGCTGGCCCATATATTTGCCCGCGCGGTCGCGATAGCTCGTCTCGCACCGCTCGTTGCCCTTGAGGAACAGGAACTGGCACGCCCCCTCGTTGGCGTAGATCTTCGCGGGCAGCGGGGTGGTGTTCGAGAATTCGAGCGTCACATGCCCCTCCCACCCGGGCTCGAGCGGGGTGACGTTGACGATGATCCCGCACCGCGCATAGGTCGATTTGCCCAGGCAGATCACCAGCACGTCCTCGGGCACCCGGAAATATTCGACCGTCCGCGCCAGCGCGAAGCTGTTCGGCGGGATGATGCACACCTCGGTCTGCCGGTCGACGAAGCTGTTGCCCGCGAAATCCTTCGGGTCGACCACCGCCGAATCGATGTTGGTGAAGATCTTGAACTCGTCCGCCACCCGCGCGTCGTAGCCGTAGGACGACAGGCCGTAGCTGATGCACCCCTCGCGCCGCTGCGCCTCGACGAACGGCTCGATCATGCCGTGATTCTGGGCCTGCTCGCGAATCCAGCGGTCGGAAAGGATGGACATGGGTGAGGGCTAGCCGCCCGCGTGCCCGATTTCCACATAATCCACAGCCCGCGACGCATTGGCCCCATCGCCGCATCGGCGTAGAGCGGCGGCATGGCCGAAATCATCCGCTTCACCGAATCCGATCCCCCCGCGCCCGAGGGTCAGACCCTCCCGCACAACATCGAGGCTGAGGCCGCGCTGCTCGGCGCGCTGATGATCGACAACCGCATCGTCGAGGACGTGCAGCTCAAGCTGAAGCCGCACCATTTCTTCGAGCCGCTCCACGGCCGCATCTACGACGCGATCCTGCGGATGACCGACAAGAACATGGTCGCCTCGCCCGTCACGCTGAAGCCCCTGTTCGAGGCTGACGAGGCGATGCGCGCGGTCGGCGGCCCCGCCTATCTCGCCCAGCTGACCGGCAGCGGCGCGGCGGTGATCGGCGCGCGCGACTTCGCCACCCAGGTCTACGACCTCGCGCTGCTCCGCGCGCTCGTCGGGGTGGGCCGCGACCTCGTCGATTCGGCGCTCGACACCTCGGAGGACGTCGCCCCGCTGACCCAAATCGAGCGCGCCGAGAGCGAGCTCTACCGCGTCGCCGAGGAAGGCGGCGGCGACAACAAGGTCAAGAGCTTCGGCGACGCCAGCACCGAGGCGCTCCGCCAGGTCGAAAAGGCGCTCAACAACGGCGGCTCGCTGTCGGGCATCACCACCGGGCTCGACGGGATCAACGCCAAGGTCGGCGGCCTCCACCATAGCGACCTCGTCATCCTCGCCGGGCGCCCGGGCATGGGCAAGACCTCGCTCGCCACCAACATCGCCTTCGCCGCCGCGCGCCGCTGGGTCCGCGACCAGGAGGACGGGATCGACATGGCCCGCTCGGCCGGCGCCCCGACCGCCTTTTTCAGCCTCGAAATGTCGGCCGACCAGCTCGCCACGCGTATCCTCGCCGAACAGTCGGGGATCAGCAGCGAGAATTTGCGCATGGGCAAGATCAGCGCCGCCGAGTTCAAGTCGCTCGCCCGCGCCGCCGCCGAGCTGAACAGCCTGCCGCTCTACATCGACGACACCCCCGGCCTCACCATCGCCGCGCTGCGCACCCGCGCGCGGCGGCTGAAGCGGCAGAAGGGGATCGGCTTCGTCGTCGTCGATTATCTCCAGCTGCTCCAGGGCACCGGGCGCGGCGGCAACGACAACCGCGTCCAGGAAATCTCGGAGATCAGCCGCGGGCTCAAGCAGCTCGCCAAGGAACTCAACGTCCCCGTGCTCGCCCTGTCGCAGCTCAGCCGCGCGGTCGAACAGCGGGAGGACAAGAAGCCCCAGCTCTCCGACCTTCGCGAATCGGGCTCGATCGAACAGGACGCCGACATGGTCTGGTTCGTGTTCCGCGGCGACTATTACCTGATGGCGAAGAAGCCCGACGACGACCACCCCGACTTCCCGGCATGGTTCGAGGAGATGAACCGCATCCACGGCCGCGCCGACCTCATCGTCGCCAAGCAGCGCCACGGCTCCACCGGCGTCGTCCGCATGCGCTTCGACAGCCACATCACGCGATTCAGCGACGCGGCGGAGAGCGATTATTTGCCGGAAATGAGGGGGTAAGCCGCCGAGCCGCCGAGCCGCCGAGCGTAACGTAAGCGGAGCGAAGCGAGCGTCGTTACGTCGAGAGACGGCGAGCGCCGGCCGACCTGCCGCGTGAGCGGACAGGATCGACGTCACGGGATTCACTCCCGTGACGGCCCTCGCTCGAATGTCCGCTTTCGACCCAAAGCGGCCGCTTTTCTCAGAAATGCTCAGCGTGGGGAAGGCATTGTGCGACGAGATTGACGCGAAGGCATCGCCACCGGCAAAACATGAATTGGATGGAAAGTGGGAGAAAGAGACGTGACGCCTCTGCAGACCGGGTTAGCGTTCGGCGGCGTGAGTCTAGGCGGAATCTTGTTGGGTACACTCTTGCGTAGGGTTTTCGGCGCAAGAAATCGCAGCGTCCATTCAGACTGATGAATTACCTTCTACGTCCGCTTTCCACCCAAAGCCGACCTTCTCCAATCCCCGCACCCCCTAATCCTCCCCGAAAATCGCCTCGACCGGCAACCCGAACTGGCGCGCGATGCGCAGGGCGAAGGGCAGCAGCGGGTCGTGCTTGCCGGTCTCGATCGCGTTGATCGCCTGGCGCGACACGTCGAGCCGGGCGGCGAGGTCGGCCTGGGTCCAGTTCCGCTCGGCTCTCAGCACCTTCAGCCGGTTCTTCACGCGCCCGTGCCGCGAAGCCGGGTCGCAAAATAGGCGAGCGACCAGGACACGACCATCACCCCGATCGTCGCATAGGACGACACGCCCCCCAGCCGGGTGACGAACGCGACCTGCCAGATGGCGAGCGCGAACAGCGTCGTGAACATCGCGGTAAAGGCCGACCGGGTCAGCGTGTGAAAGACGAAATCGTCGGCATGGCGCCGGTCGAACCGCGTCGTCAGCATCGCCAGCACCGCAGCCGCCACCACCGCCCCGACCAGCGCGGCGCCCTTGGCGATGCCCGCCGACGGCGCGATCGCCGGATAGGACCGGGTCACGTCCACGACCAACCCCACCGCGCCCGCCAGCCCCGCGCCGGCGAACAGCAGGTCGCACGACAGAGGCGAATAAAATTTCCTCATCAACCCGGCCATGACGCGACTCCTTCAATCTTCCGGCAACGTCCTACCAAGAACTTACCAAGAATGTAAAGAGGTCGCGACATTTTGTAATGAGGTCATGTCTTACGTCACGGTCGGCTCGTCCGAGAGAGTCTAGCCGCCCGCTTACCCCACCGTCGTCTCCACGCTCGACACTTGGTCGTCCTCGCCCGCGACGATCACCGTTTCCTGCCCGTCGGCGCCCTGCATCCGCACGATCCGGCGGTTCTGGACGCTGCGCCAGCCCACCGCGACGATCACCAGGAACACCCCGGCCGCGAACAGCAGCGCCATCATGCTCGAACCCGATTCGGTCATTGTCATTCCCCTGTCGTTGCCAAGGCGCATTGCCTTCGCTCGCCCGGCCAAACCGCCGGGACCGCCAGGGGGATGCGCCGCCCCGCGCGCCTTCCCGATTCGGCACAGCGCGGTAAGGTTTCGCTAACCATGAAGCGGGCAGCGCTTTTCGCTGTCCTATCGCCGCCGCGCCTGTCATCGTGGCGGCTCGGCGTTTCCCGCCGATAGGATTCGCCGGCGACGTCCAAGCCCCGTCCGGCAGGCCCCGTCCGGGAAAGACCCGCCAGCCGCCCCTTCGCTTAAGGTCACGAAAATGTCCGGGGGGACGCTGGCTTTTGCGACCTTAAGCCGCCGGCTACTCCGCTGCCCAGGCCATCGCCTTTTCGGTCAGCGTCAGCTCGCGCAGCAGCGCGTCGACCCCCTCGGTCAGCTCGGGCAGCTGGGTGAACGGGTGCCGCGCCCCGCGATGCGCCTCGACCATCAGGATCGCGTCGATCAGGATCGGCACCACCAGGCTCTCGGGATCGTCGAGCCCGGCGAGGCCCCGCAGCTTTTCCAGCGCCTTGCGCCGCGCGCCTTCCGGATTCCCCGTCACCGCCGCCCGTCCAATCGCCCAACCCATCAATGCACTCCCGACTTGAGAAGCGCACAGGATAGGCCAGCCGCGAGAACCGGCGAAGCTCGCCCGGACGCTCGCCCCCCTCGTTTCGGCGTTAAGCGCTAAACCCGGTCATCCTCGGGGACGTAGGCGTCGCGCAGGCCCTCGGCGATGCTGGCGCGGGCGACGTCGCTTTCGACGCTGGTCACCGGGTAGGCGCAATAGTCGGCGGCGTAGAAGGCGCTCGGGCGGTGGTTGCCGCTCCGCCCGACCCCGCCGAACGGCGCGCTCGACGGGGCGCCGTTGGTCGGCCGGTTCCAGTTGATCACGCCCGCGCGCACCTCGGCAAAGAACCGTTCGTAGAGCGCGGGTTGCCGGGTGACGATGCTCGCGGCGAGCCCGAAGCGGCTATTGTTCGCCTCGGCGATCGCGGCGTCGAAGTCGGGCACCCGGACCATCTGCAGGATCGGCCCGAACAGCTCCTCGTCGAGCCGGTCCTTCGCCTCGGTCATGTCGATCAGCGCGGGGGTGAGGTAGGGCCGGTCATCGTAGGGCATGACCAGCCGGCGGATCGGGTGACCGCCCTTCATCATCAGCCCGACGAAGCGGTCGACGAGGATCTCGGCGGTCATCTGGTCGATCACCGGGCCAATGAACGGCTGCGGGTCGGCGTGCGGATGGTCGACGATGATCCGGTCGATCAGCTTGACGATCTCGTCGACCAGCGGCTGGTGCTGCCCGTCCTCGACGATCAGCCGCCGCGCGCAGGTGCAGCGCTGCCCGGCCGACAGGAACGCCGACTGGACCACCATCGCCGCGGTGGCGGCAAGGTCGGTCGCGCCCCACACCACGATCGGGTTGTTGCCGCCAAGCTCGAGCGCGAGGATCTTGTGCGGCACCTCGGCGAACTGGCGCGCCAGCGCGGCGCCCGCCCCGGCCGAGCCGGTGAACAGCAGCCCGTCGATGCCCGGATCGGCGGCGAGCGCCTTGCCCTGTTCGATCCCGCCGGTGAGCAGCCGGACCGCGCCCTCGGGAATGCCCGCGGCGTGGAAGCAGTCGACCAGCATCGCGCCCGACGCGGGGGTCTTCTCGCTCGGCTTGAACACGACCGTATTGCCCGCCAGCAGCGCGGGGACGATGTGGCCGTTGGGCAGGTGCGCGGGGAAGTTGTAGGGGCCGAGCACCGCCAGCACGCCGTGCGGCTTGTGGCGAATGGTGACCTTGCTGCCCATCGCGCCTTCGCTGCGGCGCATCGGGGTGCGCTCGGCATAGGCCTCGATCGAGATGTCGACCTTGCCGATCACCGAGGCGACCTCGGTTTTCGCTTCCCACAGCGGCTTGCCGGTTTCGCGCGCGATCAGGTCGGCGAACGCGTCGGCGCGGCCGCGCACCTCGTTCGCGAAGCGGCGCAGCGCTTCCATCCGGTAGCTGACCGAGCGGCCCGACCAGTCGGCCAGCGCGGTGCGCGCGGCGGAGACCTCGCTCGCGGCGTCGCCGACCTCGCCCGACCACAGCTCGGCCCCGGTGGCGGGTTCGTATGAGACTAGGATTTCGGCCATTCGTGCCCGCTCCCACGCCGGGCGCGGCAGGTCAAGCCGGGGCGTCCGACGTCATGGCGTCGGCAAGGCGGCGAATGGCGGCGATCTTGGCCTCGAACGGCGCCCAGTCGTCATGCCCGGCGATCGGCGCCCAGAGCGCCTCGACCTCGTCGATCAGCATCGCGCACGGGTGCGGATCGCTCCAATAGGGATGCGATTGCGGGCGCTGGCGGCCGTCGAGCGCGGCGCGGAGCGCGTCGAACGCCTCGCCCTGCTGTCCGCCGTCGCGCCCGCCGCGCCAATGGAAGAAGAAATCGTCGATCCCGACCGCGCGGGTCTTGAGCGCGGCGAGCATCGCGCGGGCGAGCGTCCGGTCATCGGCCTCGCCCGCCGGGGCGATGCCGAGCCGCCACAACAGCTTTTCGACCAGCGCGCGCTGGAAGCGCGGGGCGAAGTCGGACAGCAGGTCGCCCAGCACCGCCTCGTCGCCGACCAGCGCGAGGCAGCCGGCGAGCTGCGCGACGTCCCAGTGGATCGCCTCGGGCTGGCGGCCGAAGGCGTAGAGCCCGCCATGGTCGAAATAGGCGGCGGTGAACCCCTCGTCCCACTCGGGGGCGAAGCGCCACGGGCCATAGTCGAAGCTCTCGCCGGTGACGTTGATGTTGTCGCTGTTGAGCACCCCGTGGACGAAGCCCGCGGCGAGGTAGGAGGCGGCGAGCGTGGCGGTACGGCTGACGACGCGGTCAAGCAGGTGCGCGGCGCGGTCGGCGGGCGCGGCGTCGGGTTCCTCGTCGTAGAGCCGCGCGAGGCAGTAGGTCGCCAGGCGGTCGATCCCCTCGGCGTCCTCGAAATAGGCGAGCCGCTGGAAGCTGCCGATGCGGATGTGGCCGTGGCTTAGCCGGGTCAGCACCGCGCCGCGGGTGGGGGAGGGCTCGTCGTTGCGCTCGAGCGATTCGCCGGTCTCGAACAGCGCGAAGCTCTTCGAGGTGTCGACCCCAAGCGCCTCGAGCATCTCGGTCGCCAGCACCTCGCGCACCCCGCCCTTGAGCGTCAGCCGCCCGTCGCCGAAGCGCGAATAGGGCGTCTGACCGCTCCCCTTGGTGCCAAGGTCGAGCAGGCGGTTCCGATCATCGCGAAGCTGCGCGAACAGGAAGCCGCGCCCGTCGCCGATGTCGGGATTGTAATGGCGGAACTGGTGGCCGTGGTAGCGCAGCGCGAGCGGGCGGGGCAAATTGCCCGGCAGCGGCGCGAACCGCGCGAAATGCGCTTCCCAGTCGACATCGCCGAGCCCGAGCCGCCTGGCCCAGCGCCGGTTGAGGAAGCGCGGGATCGCCTGCGCGAAATGCGCCGCCTCGACCGGGTCGTAAAAGCCGTCTCCAAGCTCGAGGATCGCCGGGTCGGGTCGGGTGGCTTGCGGTTCGCTCACGCCCCCGCGATAGGGGAGGCGATGACCAAGTCCAAGTCGCCCGCCAGGCAGGATCGTTTCTGGAACAGCGCGGAAGGGCTTCGGCTCCATTACCGCGACTATGCGGGGCCCGCCGACCAGCCGCCGCTGCTGTGCATTCCCGGCCTGACCCGCAACGCGCGCGACTTCGAGGGGGTGGCCGAGCGGCTGGCGGGCGACTGGCGGGTGATCTGCGTCGACCTGCGCGGACGGGGGATGAGCGAATACGACCCCGACCCGCGCCGCTACGCGCTGCCTGCCTATGTCGCCGATTTGATGAAGCTGCTCGACCAGCTCGGCATCGCCGAGGCGGTGTTCGTCGGCACCTCATTGGGCGGGCTGATCACCATGGCGGTCGCGGCGGGGGGCGACGAGGAGCGGATCGCGGGGGCTCTGCTCAACGACATCGGCCCCGATATCGACCGCGACGGCCTCGAGTTCATCGCGCAATATGTCGGCAAGGAGCGGCATTACCCCGACTGGGCGTCGGCGACGCGCGCGGTGGCCGAGGCGCAGGAGAGCCGCTTCCCCGGCTTCGGCGAGGACGACTGGGCGCGCTTCACCCGCCGCACCTTCGCCGAGCGCGACGGCGCGGTGCGCCCCGACTACGACCTCAAGATCGCCGACAATTTCGCCGTCGCGCTCGATGCGCCGCCGGTCGACGCCTGGCCCTATTATCGCGCGCTCGCCGGGCGGCCGGTGACGCTGCTTCGCGGGACGCTGAGCGACCTGTTCTCGACCGCGACCGCCGAGCGGATGGTGCGCGAGATCCCCGATGTCGAGCTGGTCGAGGTGCCGAACGTCGGCCACGCCCCGACGCTCGACGAGCCCGAGAGCATCGCCGCGCTCGACCGCCTTCTCACGCGCGTGAGAGAGTCTAGTTCGCCAGTTTCCTGAGCTTGGCGAGCGCGGTGTCGTCGGGCTCCTGCGCGTCGATGGTCGATCGGAACTTGCCGTCCCTGCCGACCAGGAACACCGTCGCGGTATGGTCCATCGTGTAGCCGCCGCTCGGCTGCGCGACCTTGGCGGCGTAGACGCCCCACTGCTTCTCGACCCTGGCGATCTCGGCCGCCGATCCGGTCAGCGCGACCACCGGGGTGCCGAACAGCGCGGCATATCGGGCCATCGCCGCCGGGGTGTCGCGCTCGGGATCGACGGTGACGAAGACGATCGCGAACGGCTGGTCGCCCGGGCCGATCGCCTTGCGCAGCTTGACCAGCCGCGCGAGCGTGGTCGGGCAGACGTCGGGGCAATGAGTGAAGCCGAAGAACAGCGCATAGGGGCGACCCTTGAGCGCGCTCGCCGAATCGAAGGGCTTGCCGTCGCCGCCGGTCAGCACGAACGGGCCGCCGACTTGTGCGATCGCGAGGCCCGGCGCGCTTTCGGGCGGGCGCGCCGCCGGGGCGAGCATCAGCCAGCCGATCACGCCGAGCGCGACCGCCACCAGCCCCCACAGGATGATCCTCGCCTCGCGCATGCTCACATCGCCATCGCGGTGCCGCTCTCGACCTTCGCGGTGGTGTGGACGCGAAGCTGACGGGTGAAGCTGAAGGTCAGCGGGATGGTGGTGCCGGGCCTGGGCGGGTTCGCCATCGACTCGATCATCGCGTGCTTGCCCATCGGCGCGAGCCGCAGCTGGCCGCCCGCCGGGACCGCGAAGCCGCCCGGCACCTCGCGCATCTTCATCACCCCATTCTCGATCCGCATGTCGTGGAGCGGGGCGCGGCCGATGCCGTCGAGCTCGACCTCGACCAGCCGGTCGCCGCCGCCCTTGTCGTCGATCGTCGCATAAACCGCCGCGCCGGTGCCGGTGACCACCACCCGCGCGTCGTGGATCGTGTTGACCGGGCGCGGCTGGCAGCCGGCGAGCGCGAGTCCGAGCAGGGCTAGCGAAAGGCGCTTCACCATCGTCTCCGTCGGGGGAATGGAGGCCCGAGCCGGAATCGAACCGGCGTGCAAGGATTTGCAGTCCTCTGCGTAACCACTCCGCCATCGGGCCGGATGAGTGAGCGGCGCGTTTCGCCGAGGCGGCGGGCCGAGTCAACCGCCGGACTTTCGACGAATGGGGGCGCGACTTGCTTGGCCGGGGCGCAAAGCCGCGATAAGAGCGGTTGCAAGACGGCTGTCTTACCCCCACAATACAGCTTCGCCAATTCGAGGACCTTCAATGCAGGATTTCCAGCTTGCGCGCCGCGCGATGATCGACAGCCAGCTTCGTCCCGAAGCGGTGACCGACGCGGGCGTGCTCGAGGCGATGGGCGCGGTCGCGCGCGAGGACCATGTGCCCGACAATGCGCGCGCCTTCGCTTATTTCGACCGCCCGATCCCGCTCGATAACGGGCGTTCGATCATGCCGCCGGCCGCGCTCGGGCGGCTGCTGAGCGAGCTCGCCCCGCGCGCGGGCGAGCGGGCGCTGGTGGTCGAACCGGCGAGCGGCTACCCCGCCGCACTGCTCCGTCACATCGGGCTCACCGTCGACGAAGGCGAAGGGCAGGGGCCCTACGATCTCGTGCTGGTCGACGGCGCGGTCGAGGAATGGCCCGCGTCGCTGACCGCGCTGCTCGCCGAGCACGGCCGGGTCGGGACCGCGCTGCTCGATCGCGACGTCACCCGGCTTGCAGTCGGCACGCGCGCGGGGGCGGGGATCGCCTTCCGCACCATCGCCGACGCGGGGGTCGCCCCGATCGCCCGCTTCCGCCGCGCGCCGGCCTTCACCTTCTGAACCGCGGGAGACTTCGCATCGTGACCCGCCACTGGATGATCGGCGTCGCCGCCATCGCCCTCAGCGCCGCAAGCGCTTCCGCCGACACGCTGCGCGAGGCGCTGGTGATGGCCTACCAGTCGAACCCGACGCTCACCGCGCAGCGCGAGACGCTGAAGGGCACCGACGCCGCCGTCGCGATCGCCCGCGCCGCCGGGCGGCCGCAGGTCAGCGCCAGCGTCGGGGTCAACCGCGACCTCACCCGCAGCGGGATCATCCTGCTGTCGAACGGGTCGACCAAGAACATCAACGTGTCGGGCGGGCTCGACGTGTCCTACCCGCTGTTCGACGGCGGGGCGATCCGCAACGGGATCAACGCCGCCAAGACCCGGGTCGATGCCGGGCGCGCGACGCTTCGCGCGGTCGAGGGCGACGTGTTCACCGACGCGGTCGGCGCCTACATGGACGTGATCCGCGACCGCGCGATCGTCGAGTTGAACCAGAACAACGTGAAGGTCCTGCAGACCAACCTGCGCGCCACCAGCGACCAGTACAAGATCGGCGAGCTGACCCGCACCGACGTCGCCCAGTCGCAGGCGCGGCTCGAGGGCGGGCAGGCGCAGCTCGCCTCGGCCGAAGGGCAGCTCAAGACCAGCGAGGAAAGCTATCGCCGGGTGATCGGCAAGGCGCCGGGCGAGCTCGCCCCGCCGCCGCCGCTGCCGCCGCTCCCCGCGAGCGCCGACGAGGCGGTGCGGATCGCGCTGGTCAGCAACCCCGACCTCGTCTCGGTCACCGCGCAGGCCAAGGCCGCGGGCTACGACGTCAGCTCGGCGCGCGCCAGCCGCCTGCCGCAGCTCAGCGCGGTGGGATCGGGCAACTATGTCAACACGCTCGGCGACAACAGCTATTCGAGCGGCGGGGTGACGATCAATCCGCCCAACTCGGGCACCTCGACCTCGGTCGGGGTCCAGGCGCGAATCCCGCTCTACCAGGGCGGGCTTCCCGCCGCGCGGATCCGGCAGGCGCAGGCCGCCGAGGGCAACCTCATCGAGACCCGCATCGGCACCGAGCGCGCGGTCGTCGCGGCGGCGCGCTCGGCGTTCGCCAGCTACCAGGCGGCGCAGCTGGCGATTAGCGCCAACGAGGAAGCGGTCAAGGCCAACGAACTCGCGCTCCAGGGCGCGCGCGCCGAGCGCACGGTCGGCACCCGCACCGTGCTCGACGTGCTCAACGCCGAGCAGGAGCTGCTCAATTCGCAGGTCAACCTCGTTACCGCCAAGCGCAACGCCTATGTCGCGGGCTTCCAGCTTTTGAACGCGATGGGGCAGGCCGAGGCCAAGGTGCTCGGGCTCGACGGCGGGCCGCTCTACGATCCGCTCGGCAACTATCGCCGGGTCGCGGGCAACCTCAACGACTGGTCGAGCGACCCGCGGCACCAGCCGGTCGCGACCAGCACGGTCACCGACGCCGAGCGGCCGCAGCCGTAGAGGGGCGTGACAGCCGACCCGCAATCGGCAATAGCTCGTGCCATGTCAGGGCCCCGTGAACCGTCGATGGAAGACATCCTCGCCTCGATCAAGCGCGTGATCGCCGAGGAAAAGGAGATCCGCGCCGCCGCCCCGCCGCCGCTCCCCGAGCCCGCGAGCGCCGGGCAGGGCGCGGAGCACGGCGTCGAGGAGGACGACGTGCTCGAACTCGACGAGCAGGCCGACGAGGGACCGAGCGAGGCAAGGCAGGCGCACGCGGAAGAAGGCGACGCCCAGCCGACGGTCGAGCCGTTCCCGCTGGCCGAGGAAACGCGGCGACCCGCGCCGTCGGAGGCTGCGCCCGATGCCGGCGACATCGGCGAGACGCTGGTCGATACCTCGATCGCCGCCGCCAGCCGCTCGCAGCTCGAACAGCTCGCCTCGCTCGCCGCCGCCGCGCCGCCGCCGGCGGCACCGCCGGCCAACCCGCTCGAGGAGCTGGTTCGCGAAATGCTTCGCCCGCTGCTCAAGCAATGGCTCGACGACCATCTGCCGCGGATCGTCGACGAGCATGTGAAGCGCGAGATTACCCGGATCACCGGGCGCCGGATCTAGCCATCTTCCAAGGCCGACCGGGGCTTGCTACGCCCCCGGCATGATCCGCCCCTCCCTTCTCGCCGCCGCCGCGGCCGCCGCCCTTTCCGCCACCCCCGCGCTGTCGCGCCCGATGACGATCACCGACCTGCAATCGCTCCACCGCCTCGGCGGGCCGAGCGTCGCGCCCGACGGTCGCCACGCCATCTTCACGCTGAGCGAGACCGACTGGAAGGCGAACAAGCGCAAGAACCGGCTCTACCTGCTCGACCTCGCCCGGCCCGGCGCTGAGCCGGTGCCGCTCGCCGGGATCGGCGAAGGCCACGACGCGGTGTTCGGCGCCGACGGGGCGATCTGGTACCTCGCCCCGGTCAAGGGGCAGGACCAGCTGTTCCGCAAGACGCTGACCGGCGCGCCAGTCCAGCTGTCGACGCTCGAAGGCGACATTTCGGGGTTCAAGATCGCGAAGGATGGCAGCCGCGTCGTCCTCTTCGCCGACCGCGACCTGCGCTGCCCCGACTTCGCCTGCCAGGGCGTCAAGGCCGCCGGCCTCGGCGGGTCGGGCCGGGTCTACGACCAGCTGTTCGTCCGCCATTGGGATGCATGGTCGACCCCGGGAGTGAAATCGCGGCTGTTCGCCTTCCCGATCGCGGGGGGCAAGGTGGTCGGCAAGGGGGTGCCCGTGAGCGCCCCTTTGGTCGGCGACACGCCCTCGAAGCCGTTCGGCGGGAGCGAGGAAATCGACCTCTCGCCCGACGGCAAGACCGTCTATTTCGCGATGCGCGAGGCGGGGCGGATCGAGCCGACCTCGACCAACCTCGACATTTTCGCGGTCCCGGCGGACGGCTCGGCCGCCCCGCGCAACCTCACCGCCGACAACAGGGGCACCGACAATATCCCGACCGTCTCGCCCGACGGGCGGACGCTGGCGTGGCTGTCGATGGCGCGCGCGGGCTACGAGGCCGACCGCAACGTCATCAAGCTGATGGACCTCGCTAGCGGGCGGACCCGCGCGTTGACCGGGACGTGGGACCGATCGCCCGATTCGCTGGCGTGGACTCCCGACGGGCGGGCGCTGGTCGTCACCGCGGGCGATACGCTCGAGGAGCCGATCTTCCGCGTCGACGTCGCGACCGGCGCGGTCACCCGGCTGACCGGCGACGGCCATTTCGGCGCGGTCACGCCGCTCCGCGACGGCAGCATCGTCGCGACGATGAACAGCGCGAGTGTGCCCGACGACCTCTACCGGATCGCGCCGGGCGGGCAGCCGGTGCAGCTTACCGCGGTCAACAAGGCGCTGCTCGCCCAGCTCGACCCGGTCAGCTTCACCAAGTTCAACTTCAAGGGCGCGAACAACGACACGGTGTGGGGCTTCGTGATGAAGCCGGCCGGCCCGCAATACGCTGCCGCGAAGCTGCCGATCAGCTTCCTCGTCCACGGCGGGCCGCAGGGCAGCTTCTCCAACTCATGGTCGTACCGCTGGAACCCGCGGCTGTTCACCGCGCCGGGCTATGCCGCGGTCAGTGTCGATTTCCACGGCTCAACCGGCTACGGCCAGGCCTTCACCGACGCGATCCACAACAATTGGGGCGGCTGGCCGCTCGAGGATTTGCAGAAGGGGCTGGCGTTCGCGGTGTCGCGCGACCCGCAGCTCGACGGCAGCCGCGCCTGCGCGCTCGGCGGCAGCTACGGCGGCTACATGATGAACTGGATCGAAGGCCGCTGGCCCGACCGGTTCCGCTGCATCGTCCAGCACGACGGCGTGTTCGACGCGCGGGCGATGGCCTACGAAACCGAGGAGCTGTGGTTCGACGAGTGGGAGCATGGCGGCAAGACCTATTACGAGGACCCGGCGGCGTTCGAGCGGTGGAACCCGGTCAATTACGTCAGCGCCTGGCGCACCCCGCAGCTGGTGATCACCAGCGAAAAGGACTTCCGCATTCCCTACACGCAAGGCCTCGCCGCCTTCACCGCGCTCCAGCGGCGGGGGATCCCGTCGAAGCTGCTGATCTTCCCCGACGAGAACCACTGGGTGCTCAAGCCGAAGAACTCGGTGCAGTGGTACGACAATGTCTTTGCTTGGGAGGCCCAGTGGCTTAACCGCTGATGTTGCGGCGCGGCGCGCCTTCCCTTAACCGCGCCGCATGACCGAACCGCTCGCCAAGACCTTCGAACCCGGCCCGATCGAGGCCAAATGGTACGCCCATTGGGAAGAGGGCGGCCTGTTTCGCCCGGCGCGCGACGAGGCCGAGCCGTTCACCATCGTCATGCCGCCGCCCAACGTCACCGGCAGTCTTCACATCGGCCATGCGCTCGACAATACGCTGCAGGACGTGCTGATCCGGATCGAGCGGATGCGCGGCAAGGACGCACTGTGGGTGGTCGGCACCGACCATGCCGGGATCGCGACCCAGATGGTGGTCGAACGCCAGCTCGACGAGCAGCAGGTCAAGCGCACCGACCTCGGGCGCGAGGCGTTCGTCGACAAGGTGTGGGCGTGGAAGGCCGAGAGCGGGGGCCACATCACCCGCCAGCTTCGCCGTCTCGGCGCCAGCTGCGACTGGTCGAACGAGCGATTCACGATGGACGAGGGCTTTTCGCGCGCGGTGACGAAGGTGTTCGTCGCACTGCACGAGCGCGGTCTGCTCTATCGCGACAAGCGGCTGGTCAACTGGGACCCGCGTTTCCAGACCGCGATCTCGGATCTCGAGGTCGAGGCCAAGGACGTCGCCGGCAAGTTCTACACGCTCCGCTTCCCGTTCGCCGACGGCAGCGGCTTCATCGAGGTGGCGACCACCCGGCCCGAGACGATGCTCGCCGACATGGCGGTCGCGGTGCATCCCGACGACGCGCGCTACGCGGCGCGGATCGGGCAGACGCTCAAGCACCCGATCACCGGGCGGCTGATCCCGATCGTCGCCGATGAGCATGCCGATCCCGAGCTGGGCAGCGGCGCGGTCAAGATCACGCCGGGGCACGACTTCAACGATTATGAGGTCGGCAAGCGCGCGGGGTTCAAGCCCGGCGAGATGCTCAACATGTTCGACGCCTCGGCGCATGTCGCGCAGACCGCCGACGGGCTGATCCCGGCCGAGCTGATCGGCCTGACCCGCGACGAGGCGCGGCGCGAAGTGCTCGCCCGGCTCGAGGCGGAGGGCGCGCTGGTCAAGGTCGAGGACCGCACGATCCCGACCCCGTTCGGCGACCGCAGCGGCGTGGTGATCGAGCCGTGGCTGACCGACCAATGGTATGTCGACGCCGCCGCGCTGGCGAAAAAGCCGCTCGAGGCGGTGGCCGAGGGCGACATCGCGGTGGTGCCCGAGACATGGAAAAAGACCTGGTTCAACTGGCTCGAGAATATCCAGCCGTGGTGCGTCTCGCGGCAATTGTGGTGGGGGCATCGCATCCCGGCTTGGTACGGTTTCGATCTCAAGAAGACGCATCGTGACGACGGCAGTGGCGGCTTTTCGGCCGGATCGAACGACCGTCGCGTTTTCGTAGCCGAAACATTCGAGGAAGCATCCGCGCAGGCCCGGCAATTTCTCGCTGAAATCGGTCATCCGCCGGCCGAAGTGATCGAGTCGGCGGATGCGGCTGATGCGTCGGATCAATGGCAGAATGTTCATCGACCTATTTATTCAATCTGGCGCGACGAGGACGTGCTCGACACCTGGTTTTCCTCCGCGCTGTGGCCGTTCGCGACGCTCGGCTGGCCCGAACCGACCGCCGACCTCGCCCGCCATTATCCCAACGACGTGCTGATCTCGGGCTTCGACATCCTGTTCTTCTGGGACGCGCGGATGGCGATGCAGGGGTTCGAATTCATGGGCGAACGCCCGTGGAAGACGCTCTACCTCCACGGCCTTGTGCGCGACGACAAGGGCGCGAAAATGTCCAAGTCGAAGGGCAATGTCGTCGACCCGCTCGGGCTGATCGACAAGTACGGTGCCGACGCGCTGCGCTTCACGCTGGCGGCGATGGAAAGCCAGGGCCGCGACATCAAGCTCGATGAGAAACGGGTCGAGGGCTATCGCAACTTCGCGACCAAGTTGTGGAACGCCGCGCGCTTCCTGCAGGGCAACGGGGTCGGCGCGAGCGGCTCGATCGAGGCGCCCGCGGCGAGCCTGCCGGTCAACCGCTGGATCATCGGCGAGGTGGTCGAGACGCTGGCGAAGCTCGACGCCGCGATCGCGACCTTCCGCTTCGACGCGATGGCCGACGCCATCTACCACTTCACCTGGGGCACCTTCTGCGACTGGTACGTCGAACTGATCAAGGGCGCGTGGGATGAAGAGACCAAGGCGGTCGCCGCGTGGGCGTTCGACCAGATCCTCGTCATGCTTCACCCGTTCATGCCGTTCGTCACCGAGGAGCTGTGGCACAGCATGGCGGTTCCCGCCCACCCGCGTCCCTACGACCTGATCGTCGCCAAGTGGCCCACGCCCGATGCGACCGTCGATGCCGAGGCGAAGCGCGAGATCGGCGCTCTGGTCGAGACGATTGACGCGGTCCGGGCGATGCGCGCCGAGCTCAACATCCCGTGGACCGCGACTCTCGTCCCGCACGTGATCGGCGACGAGGGCCTGTCGCGCCGGCTGGCCGCGAACGGCCCGACGCTGGCGCGGATGGCGAAGGTCGCCGACCCGGTCGATGCCGCGGCCGCGCCCGCCAATGCCGCGCAGATCTTGGTCGGCGGCGCGACGGTCGCTTTCCCGCTCGAAGGCGCGATCGACCTCGACGCCGAGCGCGCGCGGCTCACCAAGGCCATCGAGGCGGCGGCAAAGGAACGCGATTCGCTCGCCGCCCGGCTCGGCAATCCCGCGTTCGCCGAGCGCGCCAAGCCCGAGGCGGTAGCCAAGGCGCGCGCCGACCACGACGCCCGCGCCGCCGAGGCCGAGCGGCTGAGCGCGGCGCTGGCGCGGCTGGGGTAGGGGAGCAATCCCGCTCCTCGCGCATTACCTCCTCCGAGCGATGCCCGACTCTTCTCAACCCACCCCCGCCGCCCGCGGCGCGAAGGGCCGCGCGCGGCCCAACCTGACCGAGGGGCCGATCGCGTCGAACCTGCTGTGGTTCATGTTGCCGACGCTGGGCAGCTCGATCCTCCAGTCCTTGAACGGGTCGATCAACGCGATCTGGGTCGGGCGGCTGCTCGGCGAAAGGGCGCTCGCCGCGACCAGCAATGCCAACGCCATCCTGTTCCTGATGCTCGCCTTCGTGTTCGGCTTCGGCATGGCGGCGACGATCCTGATCGGGCAGGCGTTCGGGCGGCGCGACATGGACGCCGCGCGCCGGGTTACCGGGACCGCCTTCACCCTGTTCGCGATCGTGCTCGTCGCGGTCAGCACGGTCGGCTATGTCTTCACCCCGCAAATTCTCGCGCTGCTCGCCACCCCGCCCGACGTGGTGCCGCTCGCGGTCGATTATCTCCGGGTCATCTTCATCGGCATGCCCGCCGCGCTGATGCTCGGGATGCTGATGATGGCGATCCGCGGCACCGGCGACAGCCTCACCCCGCTGTGGTTCATGATCCTGTCGGTGATCCTCGACAGCGGGCTCAATCCCTTCTTCATCGAAGGCTGGGGGCCGTTCCCGAAAATGGGGATCGCGGGCAGCGCCGTCACCACCGCGCTCGCCAACTGGGTCGCGCTGCTCGGCCTGATCGGCTGGACCTACCTCAAGGACCTGCCGCTGCGGCTGCGCGGGGCCGAGCTCGCCTACCTCAAGCCAAGCCGCCAGTTGACCGAGACGATCGTCGTCAAGGGGCTGCCGATGGGGCTGCAGATGATCGTCGTGTCAGGCTCGGCGATGGCGATGCTCGGGCTGGTCAACGTCCACGGGGTCGACTTTACCGCCGCCTTCGGGGTCGCGCTTCAGCTGTGGACCTATGTCCAGATGCCGGCGATGGCGGTCGGCGCGGCGGTCTCGACGATGGTCGCGCAGAACATCGGCGCGGGCCAGTGGGAACGGGTGGCCAAGGTCACGCGCTCGGGGATCGTCATCGTGCTTGCCATCACCGCGATCATGGTCGCCTCGCTGGCCGCCGCCGACCGCACCGTGCTCGCGCTGTTCCTCGGCTCGGGCAGCCCGGCGATGCCGCTCGCGCGCCACATCCAGCTGCTCGGGACCTGGGGCTACCTCCTGTTCGGGGTGATGATGGTGCTGTTCGCCACCGTCCGCGCCAACGGGGCGGTGGTCGCGCCGCTGGTGATCCTGACCATCGGGCTGTTCGTGGTTCGCCTCAGCGTCGCGTCGTTCGGGCAGCGCTGGCTGGGCACCGACGCGCTGTGGCTGAGCCTTCCGGTCGCCACCTTCGTCAATCTCGTGCTGGCGATCGCCTATTACCGGCGCGGGACGTGGCGCAAGGCACACATGAGCGTCGGCGGCCGCGACCCCAACCCAGGGTCGGCCGAGCCTCAGGCCGCCTGAGTCGGGGCGGCGATCGTCACCGCCGCGCGCGCGACCGACACCGTCACCGGGGTCTTTGCCGCGATTTCGCCGTCGATGCTGATCTTCTGCGACGGGCGGGTCTCCAGCCGAAGCTCGCGCCCCCACCACTCGGTCACGGTCTGGTGCCGCGCCGACAGCTTGAACAGCGTTGCGAACCAGCTCCACGCGAGGCCGAGCAGGCTCTTGCCGGTCACCGCCTGGATCACGATCCGACCGCTGTCGAGCGTCTGCGCCTCGGCCAGTTCGACCCCGCCGTGGTGGCTGCCGTTGAAGATCCGGACCTCGGTCGCCCAGGCGGCGTCGACCGTCCCGTCTTCCTTGGTCACGCGAAGGCGGAACGGGCCGAATTCGAACGCGACGCGGATCGCCCACAGCATGTATCCGACCATGCCGAGATGACGCTTGAGCTTGTGCGGGACGGTGTCGGCGATCAGCGGGCTGAGCCCCAGCGCGGCGGCGTTGACGAAATAATCGTCGTCGATCAGCCCGAGGTCGATCCTTCGCGGCACTCCGCCGAGGATCGCGGCGATCGCGGCGTCGAGATCGACCCCGAGCCCGAGCGACTTGGCGAAGCTGTTGGCGGTGCCGAGCGGAAGGAAGGCGAACACCGTGTCGGTGCCGACGAAATGGTCGACCGTCGACGATAGCGACCCGTCGCCCCCGCCGACGATCACCATCGGCGCCTTCGCGACCGCGTCGATCACCGTCGGCGCCATCTGCTCGGGCTCGGTGATCGCGTGCGCCGCGATCAGCTCGAGCCCGCCCGCGAGCAGCCGCTCGCGCACCTCGTCGAACACGTCCGCCCCACGGCGACTCATGGCATTGATGATGAGGATGGCTTGTTTCGGCAGGGTCTCGGGCATTGCCGACACAGTGCGCCCATGGACAAAGGGTTCCGCATGGATATGAAAACGCCATGTCCCAGCCCAATTTTCCCGCGATGCGGATGCGGCGCGGCCGCGCCAGCCCCTGGATCCGCGCGATGCTCGCCGAGGCGCGGCTCCACCCCAGCGACCTCATCTGGCCCTTGTTCGTGTGCGCCGGCAGCGGCTGCGAAGAGCCGATCGCCTCGCTTCCCGGCGTCTCGCGCTGGTCGGTCGACCGGATCGGAGCGAAAGCGAAGGAGGCCGCCGCGCTCGGCATCCCGTGCCTCGCGCTGTTCCCCAACACGCCGAGCGACCTGCGCACCGACGACGCGCGCGAGGCGCTCAATCCCGACAATCTGATGTGCCGCGCGATCAAGGCGATCAAGGATAGCTGTCCCGAGATCGGCGTGCTGACCGACGTCGCGCTCGACCCCTATACCGCGCACGGGCACGACGGGCTGGTCGACGCGTCGGGCTATGTCCTCAACGACGAAACCAGCGAGGTGTTGACCCACCAGGCGCTGGTGCAGGCGGCGGCGGGGGCGGACATCGTCGCCCCGTCGGACATGATGGACGGGCGCATCGGCACGATCCGCGCCGCGCTCGAGCGCGAGGGCCACGTCAACGTCGCGATCATGGCCTATGCCGCCAAGTACGCCAGCGCCTTTTACGGCCCGTTCCGCGACGCGGTCGGTTCGCGCGGGCTGCTGAAGGGCGACAAGAAGACCTACCAGATGGACCCCGCCAACGGGCAGGAGGCGCTGCGCGAGGTCGCGCTCGACCTCGCCGAGGGCGCCGACATGGTGATGGTCAAGCCCGGGCTGCCCTATCTCGACGTCGTTGCGCGAGTCCGCGACCGGTTCGGGGTGCCGACCTTCGCCTACCAGGTGAGCGGCGAATATGCGATGATCGAGGCCGCGGCGGCGGCGGGCGCGGGCGAGCGCGACGCGCTGATCCTCGAGACGCTGATGAGCTTCAAGCGCGCCGGGGCGAGCGGGGTGCTGACCTATCATGCGCCCGACGCGGCGCGCCTGATGAATGGCTGAACCCCCCGCCGACACCGCGCGCCTGGGCTTCCGCGACTGGCGGGAAAGCGACCGGGTCGATTTCTACGAGCGGATGAACCGGCCCGAGGTGATGCGCTGGCTCGGCGGGCCGCAGACGCCCGCGCAATGGGACGTTCCGTTCGACCGGCTGCTGGCGATGGCGCCGACCCACGGCCATGCCTTCTGGGTGATCGAGCACAAGGCGAGCGGCGAAATCCTCGGTTTTTGCGGGATCAAGCGCGTCAATTCGCCCGGCACCGAGATGACCGGGCGGCACGAGATCGGCTGGCGCTTCCACCCCGACGCGTGGGGGCGGGGGATCGCCAAGGAAGCCGCGATCGCCAGCCTCGACCATGCGTTCGGCGCGCTGGGTGCGCCGCACGTGATCGCCATGACGGTAATTGAGAACGAACCGAGCTGGGGGCTGATGGAGCGGCTCGGCATGACCCGCCGCCCCGACCTCGACTTTCGCGACACCCGCTTCGGCGACGAGCTCAATCCGCAAATCATCTGGTCGATCGACGCCGCCGACTGGCCCGCGGCGCGGGCGCGGGCGCTCGCCCCGCGCTAACGTCCGAGGCGCGCGCGAAGCTCGGCGATCGCCGCCTGCTGGCGCGAATCGATGGCCGCCACCTCGGCCGCCGCGGCCTGGATCGCGCCGAGGTCGCGCTGACCGACCCAGCCCTTCGCCTCGATCGTCCCGCCCGCCATCGCGTCGAGGTCGGCGAGCGCCTTCGCCACCGGCGCGCGCAGCGGGTCGAGCGCCGACACCTGCTCCTGTGCGGCGATCCAGCTCTCGCTCTGCGCTGGCCCGGCGGCATTCGCGGCCGCGCGCGCGGCGGGGAGGGCGGCATCGAACGGGGCGGCCCCGGCGCGCGCGGCGGCGACCAGCGCGTCCAGTCGCGCGGCGAGCCCGGCCGTCCGCGGGGCGGGCGGGGGGACCGGCACCGCGACGCGCGGGTCGATCCGTTCGGCGGCGCGCGGCCGAAGCCGCTCGATCGCGGTCGGATCGCCCGCGCAACCGGCCAGCGCGAAGAGGGCGAGGATCGGGGCGGCGCGTTGCATCGCCCCTGCCTAGGCGAGCCGGCCGCGCGCGCAAAGGGGGTGCATCGCCGCCGCCGTGCGTTCAGGGGTTGCGCGCGGGGGGTTGCGCGTTTTGGCGCTTCCCCCTATCTGCCCGGCCAACGCGCCCGTAGCTCAGCTGGATAGAGCATCAGACTACGAATCTGAGGGTCGGACGTTCGAATCGTTCCGGGCGCGCCAACGACAAAGCCACCCCTAGCGGGTGGCTTTTTCGTTGGCGGGTCATGGGACGAGACGAACCTTCGGGGTCGAAGCGAAGCGAAGACGTCCGAGCGAAGCGAGGACAATCGTTCCAACGCTACCAGTATCTCGTCCGATACGGCTAAATCCTCTCTCGCCGAAGCCGCGAGCGCCAGCGAATCCGCTCCGAAACGCATCGAATCCCAATCGCGGGTTATCCGCGCCGTCGCACATCGACGCCTCCTAATCGTGGAGGATGTCATGAAGAAGCTTCGCCTGTTCGCCGCCGCCGCCCTGCTCGCCGGAGGCGGGCTCGCCTCGCCCGCCGCCGCGGCCGGCAGAAATTCGATGGAGTGGTGCACCATCAGCCATTGGGTGCAGGGCCTGCTGACCCATTTGTTCGTCGCGGCGCCCGACAGCACCGCGGTGTGCGACCGGGCCTGACCGGTTTCCGGGAGCGGCCGCGCGCCGCTCCCGGAATCGCCTGTGCCGAGGCGCTCGGTCGCAACTGCCCAGATTAAAAAAAACGGCCCCGCGAGGCCGTCCTTTTTTCGTTTCGCATGTGTCGCCGTTCAGGCGGTCGCGCGGACTCGTTCGCATGCCCGCGCGCGTTCGGCGAAGTCGCTCGCCAGCTTGGCGTGCCAGTCCTTGGCCTGCGGGGTCAGGGCGCGCATCGCCGCGGTTCGCTCGGCAGCCGCGCGGCGCTCGTAGAAACGCTGGTTCGACTCCATCTGCAGCCCCTCCCGTCCGCTTTCGTCCACCCGGCCGACTATCGCCCGAAAATGGTGAAGCGATGGTTAATATCCACAGGGTCGCCGGAAGCCGTTCCCGATCACCCTCCCCGAGAGCGAAAGCTGCCGAACTTGTGTTACAATATCGAATCGGTTCGACCGTCCAAACCAACGATTCAGCGTGAATTAAGCGGTGTTAGCGCAGAGTTACCGGGAGGAGGATCGCATGATCGACTCGAAGGCAAAGGGACGAGAGACGATGATCAGGTGCTTGCTGGTCGGCTTGGCGATGCTCGGTGTCGCGGCGCCCTCATTTGCGGCACCGGGCGTCAACGGCTTCGCCATCGTCAACGCGACCGGAAAGCCGCTGTCGTCCTTCGCGATCCGGCGCAGCGGCGGCGGCGACTGGCATATGCTCGGCGGCGGCGCGTCGCCGGGGGCGAGCACGAAAATCGCCTATTCGGATCCGGACTGCGGGTTCGACCTGCGCGCCTCGGCCGGTGGGTCGGTTACCGTGTGGCACGGGGTCAATCTATGCGAAACGACCTCGGTGACGCTGCATCTCGACGCGAGCGGGACAGCCTGGGCCGATTACGACTGAGGTCGAGCCGACGCGCGAGGCTTGGGGCAGGGGCGCCGCTCGCCGCGAGCGCCGCTTCCTCGTCGAGCCGGTCGCGGCGGACCGCGTCGAGGATCTTCGCCCCGGCGATGAACACCACCCCGCTGCACGCCGCGGCGAGGATATAGCCGGGCTTGCCGGGATAGGTCTCGATATAATGGCGGGCGCGCTCCATCGCGCCGAGCGCGATCGCGTAAATCACCATGAACGCCTCGAAGCGGGTCTTGATGGTGAACAGACGAGACAGGCGCGCGCGCATGGTCATGGTAAAGCAAACGCCGTGCCAACAGCGGCGTTCCGCGCTTTTTCCGTTAAGGTCGACGGTTAACTGTCAGTTTACCTTACAACAGGTCGGACAAATCGAGCGCCTCGAGCAGGGCCGCGCGCGCGCGCTCGACGTGGGCCACCAGTGCCGGATCCTGGAGCGCGTCGACCGCGATTTCGCCGGGCCAGTGCGCCTCGACCACCGCCGACAGCGCGTCGATCTTTGCCTCGTCGAGCAGGAAGCGCGGGTCGACGTCGGCCGGGTCGCACTGGACGCGCAGCCGAAGGCACGCCGGTCCGCCGCCGTTGGCCATCGACTGGCGCACGTCGACATAGCGGACCTGCCGGATCGCGCCGTTGCCCGCGATGTGCGCGTCGATCCACGTCTTGACGCTCGACGTGTCACGGCACTCGGTCGGCGCGACCAGCGCGCTGGTCCCGTCGGGCAGGGTCACCAGCTGCGAATTGAACAAATAGGAACGGATCGCGTCGGCCAGCGGCACCTCGGCCTCGGCGACCTCGACGAAGGCGAAGTCGGGCAGCCGCGCGCCGCACCAGTCGAGCATCGGCGCCTTGTCGGCGAACGCCTTTTCATGCGCGAACAGCACCCGCCCGTTGGCGACCGCGACGACGTCGTTGTGGAACGCGCCCGCGGCGATCGCCTCCTCCGACTGCTCGACGAACAGCGTCCGCTCGGGGTCGAGCCGGTGGAGCCGCGCCACCGCCTTCGACGCCTGGAGATGCTGGCGCGCGGGAAAGGCGCCCCCGGCGATGCCGTAGACGAACAGCTCGAGCCCCGGCTCGCCGTGCGCCCCCGCCAGCCGCATATGGTTGGCCGCGCCCTCGTCGCCGAACGCGGGGGGCACCGGCGCGTGGACCGCGAAGGCGTCGCGCGAAAAGGCGAGCCGCAGCTGCTTGAGCGTATCGGGCCATTCGAGGCTTCGGTGCGGCATCGACTTCAGGTTGGCGACGGTTAGGTGGCACTTGCCATTGGCAGTGTCTGGGGCGGGGGAGACGGTCGCCGCGTTCGCCGCCCACATCGTCGAGGCCGACATCGCGTTCGCCGCCAGCGCCGGCTCGGCCCGCTCGATCGTCGTGCCGAGCGCGGCGAGCCAGGCGCGCGCCGGGCGCGGCGGGGGCACGAACAGCCCCTGCGCCAGCCCGAGCGCGAGGTTGGCGCGCATCTTGGCGAGCCCCTGGAGCGCCGCCGCGCGCGGATAGCTGACTTCGCCCGCGTTGCGGGCCGAGGCGAGATTGCCGAGGCTCAGCCCGGCATAATTGTGGCTCGGCCCGACCAGCCCGTCGAAATTGATCTCGACGATGCCGCTCATCCTCAGCGCCCCACCGCGAGGACGATGTCGCCCGGCCCGATCCCCAGCCGGTCGAGCGCGGCGCGGTCGATCGTCAGCTCGCCATTGTCGGTGACCTCGGCCTGCCCGTAGGTGGCGGTAAAATCGGTCAGCGTGCCGGTCGCTAGCATCATCGTCTTGCCGCCGGTGCCGTCGCCCGCGACCCGCAGCCACTGCGACTGCTGGATGGTACGGACCTGGTCGGTGCGGCAGGTGACGGTCGGTCCGCCGTCGAAGATGTCGACATAGCCGTCCCACACGAAATTCTCGTTCTCGAGCATCTTGAGCGCGGCCTTGCCGGTGGGGTGCGGCTGGCCAAGCACGCTGGTGGCGCTTTCGGGGAGCATCGACAGGTAGATCGGCGTCTTGGGGAACAGGTCGGCGATGAACTGGGTCCCGTGGATCGCGTTGAATTCGTCGGCCTCGGGGAAGGTCATGCCGAAGAAACGCCCGCCGATCGCGTCCCAGAAGGGCGAATGACCGCCCTGGTCCATCACCCCGCGAAGCTCGGCCAGAACGCTCTCGCCGAACCGCGGGCGGTGCTGCTTGATGAACAGGTAGCGCGATCGGGCGAGCAGCATGCCGAGCCCCCCGGCGCGTTCCTGCGGGTGGAGGAACAGCCCGCCGACCTCGCTGAACCCCTCGAGATCGGTGGTCAGGTTGAGCGTCTGGTTGCGGAAGATGCGGTCGAGCTCGGCGCTCTTCTGGGTCATCGTCGAGATGAGGTAGCTGTAGAACGGCCGGTCCTGCCCGACCGCGCCGAACACCTGGCAGGTGCCGCGGATCTGCCCGGTCCCGGCATTTTCGAGCATGAACAGGTAGAGGTCGTCGCCGACATGCTCGCCGGGCCGCGCGAACCCCGCCGCGGCGCGCGCCAGCTTGGCCTCGAGCGTCTTCTTCTCGGCGGGCAGGTTGGTGAAGCCCCCGCCGGTCAGCTTGGCGAGTTCATAGAGCGCGCCGAGGTCGTCCTCGCGCGCCGCGCGGATGCGGAAGCTCATGCCGCGCCCCCCTGCGCCAGCCGAAGGATGGTCAGCGCCGACAGCGCCGCGCGCTCGCCCAGACTCTCGATGATCAGAAATTCCTCCCCCGAATGAATCTTGCCCCCGCGCGCGCCCATCGTGTCGACAACCGGCACTCCGCACGCGGCGATGTTGTTGCCGTCGCACACGCCGCCCGACGGCTGCCAGCGGATCGGCTGGCCAAGGTCGGCCCCCGCCCGTTTGACCAGCCCGAACAGCGCCTCGGCCGCCGCCGTCATCGGCTTGGGCGGGCGGGCGAAATGGCCGTGGCTGTCGATTCCGACCTCGTGCTCGGCGGCGACCATCGCCACCGCGCCTTCGATGAGCGCCTGCGCGCGCGCCTGGTCCTCGGGCGTCGCGGGGCGCAGGTTGACCCGCAGGATGGCGAGATCGGGAACAACGTTGTTGGGCGATCCGCCGTCGATCCGCGCCGGGTTCACGCTCAGTCGCTGGCCGACCATCGCCTTCAGCCGGAGCGCGAGGTCGGCCGCCGCGACCAGCGCGTTGCGCCCGTCCTCGGGATTGCGCCCGGCGTGGGCCGACCTGCCGCGGATGGTAAAGCTGAAATTGCCGCTCCCCGGCCGCGCGCCCGCCAGCGTCCCGTCGGGAAGCGCCGACGGCTCGTAGGTCAGCGCCGCGCGCTTGCCCCGCGCCGCCTCGGCGAGCAGCGCGGCCGAGGCGAGCGAGCCGACTTCCTCGTCCGAGTTGATGACGACCTCATAGCCGATTTCCGGGGCGACCGGGCTGTCCTCGACCGCCTTCAGCGCCGCGAGCATCACCGCGATTCCCGACTTCATGTCGGCGACCCCCGGCCCGTTGATCGTCCCGTCGCCGAGCATCGTGAGCGTCTGGAACGGGTGATCGACCCCGAACACCGTGTCCATATGCCCGGTGAACAGCAGCTGCGTCGCCGCCTCGGGCCGCACGGTCACGCGCAGGTGCTTGCCGTGGGGAAGCTCGAACCTTTTGCCGCTCGCGTCGACCGCCTCGACCGGCGCCGGATCGACCAGCCGCACCGCGCCCGGAAGCGCGGCGAACGCATCGCCGAGGAGGCCCGCGACCCGCGCCAGCCCGTCGAGGTTGCGCGATCCCGAATTGACCGCCGCCCACGCCTCGACCTGGCCGCGCATCTCGTCCTGCGCCGCCATCGCCCGCTCGACGCAGGCGCGCTCGATCGATGTCATCCCCTCCATCGCGCCGACCCCTAGCGTGGCGGCGCGGCTAAAGCCACTCCTCGAACCCCTTGACCAGCGCGGCGTAAAGGTCGCGCTTGAACGGGACGATGAGGTCGGGCAGGCGCCGCGGCTCGACCCATTGCCAGTGCGAGAATTCGGGGTGCGCGGTGGCGATGTTGACGTCCTCGTCGCGCCCCAGGAAGCGCGCGACGAACCAGTCCTGCATCTGCCCCTTCCACTTGCCGCCCCACAACTTGCCGGCGATTTCGCCGGGAATGTCGTAGGTCAGCTGCTGCGGATAGCGCGACAGCTGCTCGACGAGGTTGGGGACGATCCCCGTCTCTTCCTCGAGCTCGCGAAGCGCGCCCTCCCACTCGCTCTCGCCGTCGTCGAGCCCGCCTTGCGGCATCTGCCACGCCTCGGCCGCGTTATCGATCCGCCGCCCGACCCAGACCTGGCGGTCGGCATTGAGCAGCATGATGCCGACTCCGCGGCGATAGTGGGAAAGGTCGGTCATGGCGTTCGTCTAGCCAGCGATCGACACGAGCAAAAGGGTGGCGAAGGCGGGCGCGCGGGTTTAGAGGGCGCGGCATGGCTTCCGCATCGCATCTCGTCACCGAACAAGAATCCCGCTCGCACCCGCCCGCCGAGGCGATGGTCGTCCGCTTCGCCGGGGACTCGGGCGACGGGATGCAGCTGACCGGCGGGCAGTTCACCCTGTCGACCGCGCTCGCGGGCAACGACCTCGCCACCTTTCCCGATTTTCCCGCCGAGATCCGCGCGCCGCAGGGCACGACCTTCGGCGTCTCGGCGTTCCAGATCAACTTCGGCTCGACCGCGATCGAGACCGCGGGCGACCAGCCAGACGTGCTGGTGGCGATGAACCCGGCGGCGCTCAAGGTGAACGTGGCGAGCTTGCGCGAAGGCGGCCTGATCATCGCCGACGAGGGCGAGTTCACGCCGCGCAACCTCGCCAAGGCGGGCTACGACAGCAACCCGCTCGACGGCGACAGCCTGGCCAAGTGGACGCTGGTCAAGTTCAACATCAGCCAGCTGACCCTCGACGCGGTCAAGCCGTTCGGGCTCGGCAACAAGGAAGCGCTGCGCTGCAAGAACATGTGGACGCTCGGCCTCGCGCTGTGGATGTTCGACCGCGACCGCGCGCCGATCGTCGACTGGCTCAAGACCAAGTTCGCCAAGGCGCCCGAGCTGGCCGAGGCGAACATCGCCGCCCTCAACGCCGGCCATGCCTATGGCGAGACGGTCGAGATCGGCGGGCAGGTGCGCCAGCACCACGTCGCCGCCGCCCCCGCCGAGCCGGGGCTCTACCGCACCGTCACCGGGGCCGAGGCGCTCGCGCTGGGCCTCGTCGCGGGGGCCGAGCTCGCGAGCCTCAAGATGTTCTTTGGCGGCTACCCGATCACGCCCGCGAGCGCGCTGCTCCACCACCTGTCGCGCCTCAAGGAATATGGCATCACCACCTTCCAGGCCGAGGACGAGATCGCCGCGATCTGCGCCTCGATCGGGGCGAGCTATGCCGGGCAGCTGGGGGTCACCTCCTCGTCGGGGCCGGGCATCGCGCTCAAGACCGAGGCGATCGGGCTGGCGGTGATGACCGAGCTTCCGCTGGTGATCGTCAATTCGCAGCGCGGCGGGCCGAGCACGGGCCTTCCGACCAAGACCGAGCAGTCGGACCTCTACCAGGCGGTCCATGGCCGCAACGGCGACGCGCCGCTGCCGGTGATCGCCGCGCGCTCGCCCGCCGACGCGTTCGACTGCGCGATCGAGGCGTGCCGCCTCGCGGTGCGGACGATGGGCCCGGTGATGCTGCTGACCGACGGCTACATCGCCAATGCCGCCGAGCCGTGGAAGGTGCCCGACATGGGCACTTACGCGCGCTTCCCGGTCAAGTTCGCGCAGGAAGGCGACGCGCTCGCCCCCTATGCCCGCGACGGCAACGGCGCGCGCCCTTGGATTCGCCCCGGCACCCCCGGGCTGATGCACCGCATCGGCGGGATCGAGAAGAACCCCGGTACCGGCAACATCGACTACAGCCCCGCCGCACATGCCGAGATGACGAGGCAGCGGGCCGAGAAGGTCGCCAGGCTGGTCGACACCATCCCGGCGCAGGAGGTGTGCGCGGGGCCGACCTCGGGCAGGCTGGCGGTGGTCGGCTGGGGCTCGACCTTCGGCCCGATCCACCAGGCCGTCCGCCGCGCCAACGCCGCCGGCAAGTCTGTCGCGCACATCCACCTGCGCCACATCGCCCCGTTCCCCGCCAACCTCGGCGAGCTGCTGCGCGGCTACGAGCGGATCCTCGTGCCCGAGATGAACATGGGGCAATTGAAGACGCTGCTTCGCGACCAGTTTCTCGTCGACGCCAAACCGCTCAATAAAGTGTCGGGGCAGCCCTTCCGCATCGCCGAGATCGACGCGGCGATCGACGAGATGCTTGCATGAAACCGATCAACCCTATCCCGATGATCCTGATGCTGGTCGTGATCGTCTTCCTGATCCTGAAATTCGGCGGATACGTCTGATGAACGAAGTCACCAAACTCACCGCCAAGGACTGGGCGAGCGACCAGGAAGTGCGCTGGTGCCCCGGCTGTGGCGACTATGCCGTGCTGAAGGCGGTGCAGCGGACCATGCCCGACCTTGGCGCAAGCCTCGAGAAGACGGTGTTCATCTCGGGGATCGGCTGTTCGAGCCGCTTTCCCTATTACATGGCCTCCTACGGCTTCCACACCATCCACGGCCGCGCCTGCGCGGTGGCGACGGGGGTCAAGCTCGCCAATCCCGAGCTCGACGTGTGGATCGTCACCGGCGACGGCGACGCGCTCAGCATCGGCGGCAACCACACGATGCACCTCCTGCGCCGCAACCTCGATTGCCAGGTCCTGCTGTTCAACAACGAGATCTACGGCCTCACTAAGGGCCAATATTCACCGACCTCGCGGATCGGGACGCGCAGCCCGTCGACCCCGTTCGGGTCGGTCGACCGCCCGGTCAATCCGTGCAGCTTCGCGCTCGGCAGCGGGGCGCGCTTCGTCGCCCGCGCGATCGACGTCCACAAGGCGCTGCCCGACGTGCTCAAGGCCGCGCACGCGCACAAGGGCGCCAGCTTCGTCGAAATCTACCAGAATTGCGTGGTCTACAACGACGACGTCTTCGCCCCCTTCACCGACAAGGGCGTCGCGGCGGACAAGCAGCTGTGGCTCAAGCCCGGCGAAAAGATGCTGTTCGCGAACGGCGCCAAGGGCATCGCGCTCGACCATGACAGGCTGATGCTCAAGGTCGTCGACGGCGACGATCCGGCGGTGATCACTCACGACCCGGCCAACCGCGCGGTCGCCTACATGCTGGTCGAAATGCCGGTGTCGGGCTTCCCGGTCGCTTTGGGCGTGATCTATGACGACCCGCGCCCGACCTTCGACAGCGCGGTGCTCGAGCAGAACCGCGCCGCCGCCGAGGGCAAGGCGCCAGATCTTCAAAAGCTGGTCGGCAAGGGCCAGACCTGGATGGTGGACAAGGAGCCTCGCGCAGAATGATCCCGTTACTGATGATCGCGGCCGCCGCCGCCGCCCCGACCCCCGCGCCCGCCGCGACCCCCGCGCCGACCGCGCGCACGCGGCCCGACCCGCTCGCCGGCGTCTCGGCCGACGGGCGCGCCAAGGTCATGCACACGCTGGCGGCGATCAAGGCGAAGCGCGCCGCGCACAATGCCGAGGCGATCGCGGTGCAAAAGGACCTCGCCGCGGCGCTCACCGCCCGACCGATCGACCTCGCCCGGCTGAAGCCCGCGCTCGACTCGCGCGAGCGGCTCAACACGACGCTTCGCGACGAGGCCAATGCCGAGGTGATGAGCCTCGCCGCCTCGCTGTCCGAAGCCGACCGCGAACGCGTCCTCCCGCGGATGCTCGGGCTCGCGATCGTCCGGGTGCCCCGTCCGACCGAGGGACTGAGCGGGGCCGCTCCGGCTCCGGCGCCGCGCCGCTGATCCGCCGCTTCGCGTACCGGACTCGCATCGCCCGATGATCCCGCGCGAGCGTCTCGCCTCGGCGACCATCCCGGGCGGGGGCGAAATGATCCTCTATCGCCGTGGGCAGGATCATAGGATCCTCGTCGATCGCGAGGAGCTGATGTCCTCGCGGATGAGCGGGTCGGAGGAAGCGCTGGCGACGATGACCGCCGCGCGGCTCGGCCCCCGAGCGGCGCAGCGCTGGCTGGTCGGCGGCTATGGCATGGGCTTCACCCTTCGCGCCGCGCTCGCCGCCCTAGCCAAGGACGCGCGCGTCACGGTAGCCGAGCTGGTGCCCGAGATCCTCGACTGGGCGAAGGGGCCGATGGCGGCGATGACCGGCGATAGCCTCGACGACCCGCGCGTGACGATCCGCCTCGGCGACGTCGCCGACGCGATCGCGGAAGGGCAGTGGGACGCGGTGCTGCTCGACGTCGACAACGGCCCCGACGGGCTGGTCCGCGCCGACAACGACCGGCTCTACAGCTCCGCCGGGCTTGCCGTGCTGAAGCGCGCGCTTCGCCCCGGCGGGATCGCCGCGATCTGGTCGGCGGGCAAGGACCCCGCCTTCACCCGCCGCCTCGCCGCCGCCGGCTTTTCGGTCGACGAGCAGGCGGTCCGCGCCCGCGCGAACGGCAAGGGGCCGCAGCACACCATCTGGTTCGCGACGCGCCGTGGATAATATCACCCATACGCTGGCCGGCGGGCTGATCGCCGAGATGGGTCTTCGCAAGCGCTCGCGCTTCGCCTTCGCCGCCTGCCTGCTCGGCGCGAACGCCCCCGACATCGACGTGTTCGCCCCCGCGCTGCTGGGGGTGCAGGGCATCAGCTTCCACCGCGGCCCGGTGCACAGCCTATTCGCCTGGCCGATTCTCGCCGCCGGGATCGTCGCGATCCTGTGGCTGGTCGACCGTATCAAGCCGCGCCGCGCCGACACGCTTCCGTTCCTGCCCGGCCCGCTGTTCGTCGTCGCCTTCCTTGGCGTCCTGACCCACCCGGTCCTCGACTGGCTGACGACCTACGCCATCGCCATGCTCGCTCCCGCCTCGTGGCGCTGGGACAGTGGCGATGCGATCTTCATCGTCGACTGGGTCTACTTGCTGCTGATGGTCGGCGGGATCGTCGCCAGCGGCCGCCGCTGGAAGCGCGGGGCGAGCGACCCCGGTCGCCCGGCGCAGATCGCCTTCGCCGGGGTGATGCTCTACATCGGGCTCAACCTCGCCGAGAGCCGCTGGGTCGAACGCACCACCGCCGACCAATTGCGCGCCCACGGCATCGAACCCGCGCTGGTCGTCGCCAGCCCGCCACCGATCCTGTTCTGGAAGCGGACCGTCGCGTGGCGCAGCGCGAGCGACTACGGCCGCGGCGACTATGACCCGTTCGGCGGCGGGCTAATTACCGACCTCGCCCGCCAGCCGCTCGATCTCGACAGCCCCGTGCTGGTCAAGGCCCGCGCGCAAAGTCGCCGCGTCGCCGCCTTCCTCGCCTGGTCGCGGATGCCGGTGGTGATCGCCCAGGACGGCAAGCCCTATCTCACCGACCAGCGCTATTACGATCCTGCCGCGGTGCGTGCGCTTCCCGGCTGGCTTCGCGGGCTCGCCGGGCGCGCGCCGTTCCTCGTCCCGCTGGAACCGCCGCCCCAGTGATGCGCTGGGGCAGCGATGCCCGCCCTCCACTGGTTCCGCCGCGACCTTCGCCTCCACGACAACCCCGCGCTGACCGCCGCCGCCGACGCTTCTCGATCGGATGGGGGCGAGGTCGTCGGCCTGTTCGTCCTCGACGACGAGACGCCGAACTACCAGGGCTACGACTATCGCGTCGGCGGGGCGCAGCGCTGGTGGCTCCACCACAGCCTCGAGGCGCTGTCGAAAGACATGGGCGGCAGGCTGCTCCTCCGCCACGGCCGCGCCGACAAGGTGGTGCGCGAGGTGGCGAAGGACATCGGCGCCAGCAGCGTCCACGCCGGTCGGCTCGAGGAACCGTGGGAGCGCGAGAGCGAGGAGGCACTCGCCGATCTCGTCACCTTTCACGAACAGGACACGCTCGTCCCGCCGGGCGAGGTGCGCACCGGCGGCGGCGCCTATTTCAAGGTCTACGGCCCGTTCTGGCGCGCGCTGACCCACCGCCTGCCGCCCGACGAGCCGCTGCCCAAGGCGCGCGTCAAATGGGCGACCCCGCCCAAGGGCGACACGCTAGCCAGCTGGAAGCTGCTTCCGACCAAGCCCGATTGGTCGACCGGGTTCGACGAGGACTGGACGCCGGGCGAGGAGGGCGCCGCGCGACACCTCGAAGCGTTCGAGGCCGAGGTCGCGCGCTACGACGCGCGCCGCAACCTGCCGAGCGAGGAGGGCACCAGCCGCCTCTCGCCGCACCTCCACTGGGGCGAGGTGTCGCCGCGGCAGCTGTGGTACGCGCTTCACCGCCTTAAGGGCGGCAGCTTCCTCAAGGAGCTCGCGTGGCGCGACTTCGCCCGCGCGGCGATGCTGGTCCAGCCCGATATCGGCTGGACCAACGGGCGCGAGAAAATGAACGGCCTCCGCCACCGCACCGGCAAGGCGGCCGACGCCGACTTCCGCGCATGGGCAAAGGGCCGCACCGGCTACCCGATCGTCGACGCCGGGATGCGCCAGCTGTGGACGACCGGCTGGATGCACAACCGCGTGCGGATGATCGTCGCCAGCTTCCTCGCCAAGCATCTCCTGCTCGACTGGCGGCGCGGCGAGCGCTGGTTCTGGGACACGCTGGTCGACGCCGACTATGGCAACAACTCGCTCAACTGGCAGTGGGTCGCGGGGACCGGCAGCGACAGCCAGATCGCCAGCCGGATCATGACCCCGATCGGCCAGTCGGAGAAGTTCGGCGCGGGCGATTACATCCGCCGCTGGGTGCCCGAACTCGCCGATCTCGACGACAGGCTGATCCACGATCCGCCCGACGAGGCGCGCGGCGATTACCCCACGAAGATCGTCGAACATCGCGAGGGCCGCGAACGCTATCTCGCCGCCCTTGCCAAGGCGCGCGGCTAGCGCGAATAGGCGCGGCGATGGCGACGCGCGGCGAACATCTGGTGACGGCGGACCGCCGCTTCGCGACCGGCGACAGCCTGCTCGGCCGGCTGGTGGCGCCGGCCTTCGCGCGGCTGGTCGACCAGCTCGACCGGCGGCTGTTGGCCGGCGGGATCGAGGGCACGCTGCCCGACGGAAGCCCGCGCCGGGTCGGCTTCCACGCCCCCGGCCATGTCGCGGTGGTGCGGCTGCACAGCTGGATGGCGCTGGTCCGGCTCGCCACCGCGGGCAGCGTCGGCTGGTACAAGGCGTGGGAACGCGGCGAATGGTCGTCGCCCGACCCGGTCCCGCTGTTCGCGCTGTTCATGGCCAATGCGACCAGCCTTCGCGGCACCGCGCGGGCCAAGGGGCCGATGCGCTGGATGAGCGCGCTCGCCCACCGGCTGCGCGACAATGCGCCGGGGCAGGCGCGGGAGAACATCGCCGCGCATTACGACCTCGGCAACGACTTCTACCGCGAATGGCTCGATCCCTCGATGACCTACTCGTCGGCGCTGTTCGAAGGCGGCGACACGCTCGAAGCGGCGCAGGCGCGCAAGGTCGAGGCGCTGCTCGACCGGCTCGACATCGGCGAGGGGACCCGGCTGCTCGAGATCGGCTGCGGCTGGGGAAGCCTCGCGATCGCCGCGGCGCGGCGCGGGGCGATCGTCACCGGGCTGACGCTGTCGACCGAACAGAAACATTGGGCCGAAGCAAAAATCGCCGAGGCGGGGCTCGCCGATCGCATCGCCATCCGCCTCCAGGATTATCGCGACGTCGCCGAGCGGTTCGACGCGATCGCCTCGGTCGAGATGGTCGAGGCGGTCGGCCAGCGCTGGTGGCCGGCCTACCTCGATTGCCTCGCCCGCAACCTCGTCCCCGGCGGGCGCGCCGCGCTGCAATATATCAGCATCGACCACCGGCTGTTCGCCGACTATTCGCGCAGCGCCGACTTCATCCAGGCCTATATCTTTCCCGGCGGCTGCCTGCTCGACGAGCCCTCGTTCGCGGCCCTCGCCGCCGCGCGCGGCCTGTCGTGGGACGATCGCCACGGCTTCGGCCTCGACTATGCCGAGACGCTGAAGGCGTGGCGGGTGCGCTACGACGCCGCGGTCGCCGCCGGACGGCTCGACGGCTTTTCGGAGCGCTTCCACCAGCTGTGGCGCTACTACCTGATGTATTGCGAAGGCGGCTTTCGCGGCCGCGGCATCGACGTCGCACAGGTCACACTCGCGAGAGTGTGACCGCTCGTTACGGTCGCCGCCACAGCCGGCTGATCGGGCGCCCCGCCATGTCATGGGTGGTGAGCAGCGGCGGCCGTCCGCCGCTCTGCGCCGCGAGGGCGCGATCGAGCGGACTGTCCGCATAGGCGAAGGCGAAGTTCGCGCCCGTCGCCGACGCATCGGCCAGGTCGATCCGCACCCCGTCGATCCCGTTCAGCCGATAGCGCAGCGGCCACATCAAGAACCAATCCTCGGCGACCACCCGCACCGGCCCCTTGGCGCGCTCGGCGAGCAGCCGGTCGGCGACCCGCGCGTGCGGCTCGCTCGTCCCGGTGCGCAGGAACCAGCTCATCGGCCGCGCGCCGTCGTGGAGCGGGACGAGGTACAGCAGCGCGGTCGCCGCCAGCAGCGCCGTCCCCGCCGTTCCCAGCGCCGTCGCCTCGGGCCAGCGCGACATTCTCGGCACCGCAAACGCGAGCGCCAGCGCCGAGGGCGCGATCAGCACGAACCCGTAGCGCTCGGTCGGCGCGGTCAGCGGCGCCGGGCCCGCGACCAGCCCATAGGCCGCCACCATCGCCGCGGTGCCGAGCAGGATCGCCGCGCGCGGGCTCAGCCCCTCGCGCCGGACGGCGATCACCCCCGCTACCGCCGCGCCGACGACCGCCGCCGCGCCGACGACATCGACCAGCGACAACAGCGCGCCATACCCCTTGCCGGCGAACTGTTCGAAAAAGGGGTCGCCCGCGAGCAGCCGGACATATTGGAACAGGTAGGCGAACCATTGCGAGGGCGAGGCGAGCCGCTCGAGCGCCCCGCCAAGCGTGACCGCCCGCGTCGCCTGGACCGCGGTCGACAGCACCGCGACCCCGGCAAGCAGCAGCGCGACCCCGGCCGCGCCGCTTCGCGCCGACACCAGGGCGCGCCCGCGCCGCCGCTCGCCCGCCAGCAGCGCGAGCAGCAGCAGCGGCGCGCCGAAGATGTTGGTCGGGTGGGTCAGCACCGCCAGCGCGAACAGCGCCACCGTCGCCACCGCCCAGCCCTCGAGCGCGACCGCGACCCCGCCGAGCAGCAGCAGCCCGCTGTAGCTCGGGTCCCAGCCGTAGCGCGCGTAGATGATATTGCCCGGCAGCGCGGCCATCAGCACCACCGCCCAGCACGCCGCCGCCGGGCCGGCGTGGCGCCACGCGATCAGGCCCGCCAGCGCGATCGCGCCGATCGACGCGACGACGCTCGGCAGCCGCAGCGCGACAAATTCGCGCGGCATCACCAGCTGTTCGATCCCGACCAGCGCGGCGTGGATCGGCCCCGGGTAATTGCCGGTCGGGGTCGCCCAATAGACGAAGTGGCCGCTCATCCACTGCTGGCCGAGCGCGCCATACCACGCCTCGTCGCCGTCGATCCCGACCAGCCGGTCGAGCCACAGCAGCCGCATCGCCAGCGCGATCGCAAGCATTATCCCGACCACCGGCAGGGCGGGGCGCGACAGGAAGTTTTTCGCGCCCCCCGGCACGGTCATTCCTCGACCCGCACCCGCTCGCCAGTCGGCGCATCGCCCCGCAGCCGCGCGACCAGCCAGTCGGCGACCTGTTCGGGCGGCTTGACGTCCTCGGCCGCCTCGCCGGGAAAGGCGAGCGCGCGCATCCGCGTCCGGGTCGCGCCCGGATCGATCGTGTGAACCCGGATGCGGCCGGTGTGCGCGGTCTCGGCGGCATAGCTGGCGATAAGCGCCTCGAGCGCCGCCTTCGACGCGCCGTAGCCGCCCCAGAAGGCGCGCGGCTGGTGCCCGACCGAGCTCGTCAGCGCGACCACCTCGGCGCGGGCCGCGCGGCGCAGCAGCGGGTCGAACGCGCTCAGCAGCTTCTGGTTGGCGAGCAGGTTCAGCCGGAACACCCGCTCGAGCTCCTTGGGATCGAGATGCTCGACCGGCGAGAGCGAGCCGAGCATCGCCGCGTTGAGGACGATGAGGTCGAGCGCTTCCCACCGCCCGCCGATCGCCGCGGCGAGCTTGTCGATCTGCTCCATGTCCGACAGGTCGACGGGCGCGATGGTCGCGCTTCCGCCGGCCTGGTGGATCCGCTCCTCGACCTCCTCCATCGCCTGCGCGGTGCGGGCGACGAGGACGACATGCGCGCCGTTCGCGGCGAGCGCCTCGGCAATCGCCGCGCCGATCCCGCGGCTGGCACCGGTGACGAGCGCGAGCTTGTCGGCGAAGGGCTTCATATCAGTCATCGCCGCCGCCTAGCGCAGCGATCAGCGGCTGGCCACTACCCGCAGCGGGCGGGCATGGCCCTCCTCGTCATAATCGGTCAGCCGGGTCGGGTAGGCCCCGCTGAAGCAGGCGTCGCAGCGCTGCGGGTTGGCGGCGTCGCGCGTGTCGCCGAGCGCGCGATACAGCCCGTCGAGCGAGATGAAGGCGAGGCTGTCGGCGTTGATGTACTTCGCCATCTCTTCGGTCCCCATCTGCGCCGCGAGCAGCTTCGAGCGGACCGGCGTGTCGACCCCGTAGAAACAGCTGTGGCGGGTAGGAGGTGAGGCGATCCGCATGTGGACCTCCTTCGCGCCGGCATCGCGCATCATCTGGACGATCTTCACGCTGGTCGTGCCGCGCACGATCGAATCGTCGATCAGCACGATCCGCTTGCCCTCGATCAGCTTCGAATTGGCGTTGTGCTTCATCTTCACCCCGGCGCGGCGCACGTCCTGGTTGGGCTGGATGAAAGTGCGGCCGACATAGTGGCTGCGGATGATGCCGAGCTCGAAAGGGATCGCGCTCGCCTGGCTGTAGCCGATCGCCGCGGGAACGCCGCTGTCGGGGACGGGGACGACATAATCGGCCTCGACCGGCGATTCGCGCGCCAGCTCGGCGCCGATGTTCTTGCGCACCTCGTAGACCGAGGTGCCGTCGACGATGCTGTCGGGGCGGCTGAAATAGACATGTTCGAAGATGCACGGGCGCGGCGCGCGCGGCTCGAACGGGCGGAAGCTGCGCACCCCGGCGTCGCTGACCATCACCAGCTCGCCCGGCTCGAGATCGCGCAGATATTTGGCGCCGATCACGTCGAGCGCGACCGTTTCCGAGGCGAAGATCGTCGCTTCGCCGAGCTTGCCCATCACCAGCGGGCGAATGCCGAGCGGGTCGCGGCAGGCGACCAGCCCCTCGGGGGTCAGCACGAGCAGCGAATAGGCCCCCTCGACGCGCTTGAGCGCATCGGTCAGCCGGTCGAGCAGGCTGTCGCAATGCGAGGTCGCGACGAGGTGGATGATGACCTCGGTGTCCGAGGTCGACTGGAAGATCGAGCCGCGCCGGTTGAGCTCGGCGCGAAGCTGCATCGCGTTCGACAGATTGCCGTTGTGCGCCACCGCGAAGCCGCCGCTCGCCAGCTCGGCGAACAGCGGCTGGACGTTGCGCATCGCGGTCTCGCCGGTGGTCGAATAGCGGTTGTGCCCGATCGCCACCCGCCCGGCGAGGCGGCGGATCACCTCGTCCTTGTCGAAATTGCCCGCGACATGGCCCATCGCGCGGTGCGCGTGGAACTGCTGCCCGTCGTAGCTGACGATCCCCGAGGCTTCCTGCCCGCGGTGCTGGAGCGCGTGAAGCCCGAGCGCGACGTGCGCCGAGCCGTGGTCGGCACCCCAGATCCCGAAGATCCCGCACTCTTCGTGCAGCTTGTCGTCATCGAATGGATTGGTGGTCAGCATGGGGGAGGCGACTCCATGTTCGGCCCTGTCTGGCCGCGCATATAGGCGCGAGTTATCGAAATGTCTCGTTCGGCGTCCCCGCAAGGGTCGATCGGCCCGGCAAATCTGCCGGCCGATTGCCAGTCGGGCGCGGTCTTGGCACCTTGGCTGCCAACTGGGGCAGTAACGGGGGTGAGTCGATGCGTAGGCGTAACCATCTGGCGTGGGTCGGGCTGTGGCTTGCGGGTGCAAGCCCGCTGCTGGCGCAGGCCTCGCCGCCGCCGTCGCCGCCGGTTGCCGCCCGCCCTGTGGTCCGCAGCCAGAACGACCTGCCGCGCCACAGCTACCCGGTCCCGACCACCGCCAGCGCCCTGCTTACCGGCGACGACGCCACCTTCAACGCCTTTGCCGCCAAGGTCGCCGCCGACGCCGACGCGATGCTCGCCGACTACCAGATCGACGACCCCGAAACCCGGCGCCAGCTGCTGTCGGTCCGGCTCAATAGCCAACTGCTGACCGGGCAGGACCGCGCCGCGCTCGACACCGCGGCGGCGGTCCGCGCGCTCGAACAGAAGCCCGATCGCAAGCTCGTCTCTGGGCTGCGCGAAGAGGCGCTGGCCCGGGCGCACCTCGCCACCGGCCAATTTTCCGGCCCGGCGTTCGACCGCGCCTATGCCGCCGCCTATCGCGCGTCGCTCGCGCCGCTGCCGTTCGGCGTGGTCGGCACCGCGCTTCGGGAATCGAAGCGCAATTTCGAGGTCAACGCGCCCAACGTCATCCTCGGCATCGTCGAGAACGACTATGAGCCCGAGGTCAAGGCACGCCACGCGATCGGGTTCGACGCCGCGACCTTCCTGATCCGCGCAAGGCTGTACCGCAAAATCTACTGGCCGGTCCGCCCGGCGGCGATCGGCGTGCTTCGCGACCTCATCGCCGCGAACACCGTGACCAAGCCCGACATCTGGGCGGCGCGCGACGTCACCCTCTCGTCCGCCGATAGCCTGACCCCCGTGGTCGCGGCGGTGTGGGACACCGGCGTCGACCCCGCGCTTTACCGGGGACAGATGTATCGCCCGATCGGGCCGACCGGGCCCAATCCCTACGGCCTCGCCTTCAACTGGGACCAGTCGCCCGGCGCCGGCGCGCTTCGCCCGCTCGATGCGCGCCACCGCGCGGCCTATCCCGACGCGGTCGGCGACATCGCCGGGATGGCCGACATGGAAGCGGCGATCGACAGCCCGGCGGCCGAGGCGACCCGCGCCCGCCTCGCCGCGCTCAAGCCCGCCGACGCGAGCCGGACGATGGACGACCTCGGCTTCTTCGGCGACTACGTCCACGGCACCCACGTCGCCGGCATCCTCGCGCGGGGCAATCCGGCGGTGCGGCTCGGCGTCATTCGCGAGACCTTTTACTACGGCATCAACGAGCCCGCGCCGACCGATGCCGAAGTCGCGCGCCGCGTTGCCAAATATGCGACCATCGCGCGCTGGCTGAAGGCGAACCATGTCCGCGTCGTCAACATGAGCTGGATCAGCACGCCCGCCGGCTACGAATCGGGTCTCGAATCGCACAATATCGGCAAGGATGCGGCCGAGCGGAAGGCGATCGCCCGGCGCATGTTCACGCGCGCGCGCAACGCGTTCGAGGCGGTGCTCGCCGCCAATCCCGACACGCTGTTCGTATCCGCCGCGGGCAACAGCAATTCGGACAACGCATTCGAGGAAGGTTATCCCTCGTCGATCGTCGCGCCCAACCTGATCATCGCCAACGCGGTCGACCAGGCGGGGGACGAGACCAGCTTCACCAGCAACGGCCGCAACGTCGTCGTCAGCGCGAACGGCTACCAGGTTCCGTCGTACCTGCCCGGCGGCAAGACCGTCGCCCTGTCGGGAACGTCGATGGCCGCGCCCAACGTCGCCAACCTCGCCGCCAAGCTGTTCGCGCTCGACCCGTCGCTGACCCCGGTCGAGGCGATCGCGCTGATCCGCGCCGGCGCGAGCCCGAGCGACGACGGCCGCCGCCACACGATCAACCCGAAGGCGACGATCGCGATGCTGAAGGCGCGGCCTCGCTGAACCAGGGCAATTGACCTTTACGTGAACGTAAGGCATGGCCGACCCATGCTTCAGCACAAGACTCATTATTCAATCGGCGAGATGGGCGACGAATTCTCGGTCACTGCCCGCGCGCTGCGCTTCTACGAGGACGAATCGCTGATCCATCCCGAACGGCGGGGGACCCAGCGACTCTATACCGACCGCGACCGCGCCCGGCTGGCGTGGATCCTGCGCGGCAAACGGGTCGGGCTGAGCCTCACCGACATCAAGGAACTGCTCGACCTCTACGACCTCGGCGACGGGCGCGAGACCCAGCGCCTCAAGACGATCGAGCGCTGCCGCTCGCAGGTCGAGCGGCTCGAACGCCAGCGCGTCGACATCGACGCGACCATCGCCGAACTCAACGAATTCATCGCCCTCATCGCGGGCGACAAGGGAGAGGAATAAGATGCCGACCTACACCGCCCCGGTGCGCGATACCCAATATGTCCTCGACCATGTCGTCGGGCTCCAGAATTATTCGAACCTCCCCGGCTTCGCCGACGCGACCCCCGACATGGTCGAGGCGATCCTGACCGAGGCGGGGCGCTTCTGCTCCGAAGTGCTCCAGCCGCTGAACCAGGTCGGCGACCGCCACGGCTGCAAGCGCGCCGACGACGGCTCGGTCACCACCCCGCCGGGCTTCAAGGAAGCGTGGGAACAGTTCACCGCTGGCGGCTGGACCACGCTCCACGCCCCGACCGAATATGGCGGGCAGGGGCTCCCGTCGGCGCTCGCCACCGCGGTCGCCGAATATCTCGGCAGCGCCAACCATAGCTTCGAAATGTACAACGGCCTGACCCAGGGGGCGATCAGTTCGCTGCTGGTCAAGGGCAGCGACGAGCAGAAGGCGAAATACGTTCCCAACATGGTCGCGGGAAAATGGACCGGGACGATGAACCTGACCGAGCCGCACTGCGGTACCGACCTCGGCCTCTTGAAAACCAAGGCGGTGCCGAACGACGACGGCAGCTACGCCATCACCGGGACCAAGATCTTCATCTCGTCGGGCGACCATGACCTGGCCGAGAACATCATCCACCTCGTCCTCGCCAAGATCGAGGGCGCGCCCGACACGGTGAAGGGCATCTCGCTGTTCGTGGTGCCCAAGTTCATCGTCGAGGAGGACGGCTCGCTCGGCGCGCGCAACGCGGTCAGCTGCGGCTCGCTCGAACACAAGATGGGCATCCACGGCAACGCGACCTGCGTGATGAACTATGACGGCGCGACCGGCTGGCTGGTCGGCGAGCCCGAAAAGGGGCTGGCGGCGATGTTCATCATGATGAACGCGGCGCGGCTCGGCGTCGGCCTGCAGGGCCTCGCGCAGGGCGAGGTCGCCTACCAGAACGCGGTCACCTACGCGAAGGACCGGCGGCAGGGCCGCGCACTCCATCCCGAGGCGCGCGACACCAGCGCCAAGGCCGACCCGCTGTTCGTCCACCCCGACGTGCGGCGGATGCTGATGGAGGCCAAGGCGTTCAACGAGGGCGCGCGCGCGCTGATCCTGTGGGGCGCGCTCCAGGTCGACCTCACCCGCAAGGCCCCCGACGAGGAGGCGCGCCAGGCGGCCGACGACCTCGTCAGCCTGCTCACCCCGGTGATCAAGGGCTACCTCACCGACCGCGGGTTCGAGACCGCGGTCAACATGCAGCAGGTCTATGGCGGCCACGGCTATATCGCCGAATGGGGGATGGAACAGTTCGTCCGCGACGCCCGCATCGCCCAGATCTACGAAGGCACCAACGGCATCCAGGCGATGGACCTCGTCGGGCGCAAGCTCGGCCAGAACGGCGGGCGCGGGGTGCAGGCGCTGTTCAAGGCGGTGGCCGACGACATCGCCAAGGCGCGCGCGGCGGGCGATCCGGCGGGGATCGCCGAGCCGCTCGAAAAGGCGCTCCAGCACCTCCAGGGCGCGACGATGTGGCTGGCGCAGAACGGCATGGCCGATCCCGACAATGCCGGGGCCGGCGCCTACGCCTACATGCAGCTGATGGGGCTGGTCGCGCTCGGCTGGATGTGGACGCGGATGGCGACCGCTTCGGCCCCGCTCGCCGAGGGCGATTCGTTCCACGCGACCAAGCTCGCCACCGCGCGCTTCTTCGCCACGCGCGAACTGCCGCTGGCGGGCGCGCATCGCCGCCGGGTCGAGGCGGGGGCCGAAACCGTCATGGCGCTCCCGGTCGAGGCGTTTGAGGTCGCCTGACGGCGCTGGCGAAGTCGCTCAGGGCGTGAGGCGGCGGGTCAGCCCGCCGCCAGGTCGCGCTGCTGGTTGACGTACCACGGGGTCAGCATCGCCGAGGGCGCCCTCTTCTCGACCTTGGGCGCAAGCCGCGTCAGGTCGAACGCCTCGGTGAACTGGACCCCGAAGCGTCCCGCTTGCGCCCAGCGCACCGTGCCGACCACCGGGCCGACCCCGACGATATCGATCGTCAGCATCCCGCCCGGGCTGACCGGGCGGTCGCTTTCGACCAGCGCGCCCATCGCCGAGATGTTGCGCAGGCGGATCTCGGTCGGCTTGCCGTCGATCGCCGCCATCGCCCGGCGCATCAGCCGTTGGCGCGGCTCGCGGATGCAAGAGAAGCCGTCGGCCTCGGCATGCGCCTTGGTCGCGACCTCGGACGCATCGACCGCGCGCATCGGCTTGCCGAAGATGTAGCCCTGGACCTGGCTGACCCCCAGCTCGCGGATCAGCGCGAGGTCGTCGTGGGTCTCGACCCCCTCGGCGGTGGTGTCCATGCCCAGCGTCTCGGCCAGCGTCACGATCGCGCGGATGATCGCCGAGTTGCGGTTGGTCGAGCTCGCCGCCCCGCGAACGAAGCTCTGGTCGATCTTGATCTTGTCGAACGGCGCCTTGCGCAGGTAGCCGAGCGAGGAATAGCCGGTCCCGAAATCGTCGAGCGCGAGCCGCACTCCGAGCGCCTTCAGGCGCGCGAAGGTGTCGTCGGTGGCGTCGCTGTCGGTCAGGAACACGCCCTCGGTGATCTCGAGTTCGAGCCGCTCGGCGCGGACCTTCGAGGCGTCGAGCGCGCTCGACACGAGGTCGACGATGCCCGGATCGTTGAACTGGATCGGCGACAGGTTGACCGCGATCCGCACCGCGTCGGGCCATTTCGCCGCGTCGCTCAGCGCGGTGCGAAGCACGAACTCGCCAATCCGCGGGATCAGCCCCGACTCCTCGGCCAGCGGGATGAACCGCTCGGGGCTGACCGGCCCGCGGGTCGGGTGGTTCCAGCGGACCAGCGCCTCGAACCCGGCGACTTCCTCGCTCGCCGAACGGACGATCGGCTGGTAGGCGACCCACAGCTCGCCGCGGTCGATCGCCTGGCGCAAATCGTTCTCGAGCACCTGCCGGTCCGACGCCTCGGAGTGCATCGAGGCTTCGTAGAACTTGTGCTTGCCGCGCCCCGCCGCCTTGGCCGCGTAGAGCGCGAGGTCGGCGTTGCGGATCAGGCTGTCGGCGCAGCTGCGCTCGGGGTCGCCGATCGCGATCCCGACCGACGCGCCGATCTGCACGCGGTGACCCTCGATCTGGTAGGGGCGGCTGACCTGGTCGATCAGCGTGCGCGCCAGCGATTCGAGCAGCCCGGTCTCGACCGTGCCCGGGAGCACCGCCTTGAACTCGTCGCCCCCCAGACGCCCGACCTGGCCGTGATCGCCGATCGCCAGCTTCAGCCGCTCGGCGACCTGGCGCAACAGCGCGTCGCCGATCGGGTGGCCGAGCGTGTCGTTGACGTTCTTGAACCGGTCGAGATCGATCAGGAACAGGGTGCAGCCCTTGCGGCGGAAGCCGGCGTTGCGGAGCGCTTCCTCGAGCGTCTGGCGCATCATCGCCCGGTTGGGCAGCCCGGTCAGCGAATCGAACCGGGCGAGGCGGCTGATCTCCTGCTCGTTGCGGCGCTGTTCGGTGAGGTCGGTGCCAATCCCGCGAAAGCCGAGGAAGCGCCCGCGCTGGTCGAAGATCGGGTTGCCCGACAGCGACCAGTGGACGTCGTCGTTGGTCGCCGCGCGCACCACCACGTCGCTGAACGGGAATCGCGCCGACAGGTGGAAGCCGAGCGTCCGTTCCTCGCGCATCACGTCGCCGTTCTGGTCGACCGACAGCAGGTCGGTGAACTGGCGCCCCAACAGCGCGTCGGGATGGGTGTGGAAATCGTCGGCCAGCTGCTGCGAGACGTAGCTCAGCGTCCCCCGGCTGTTGGTCTCCCAGAACCAGCCGCGCCCCGAATTCTCGAACTCGGTCACGAAATGGAGCGCTTTTCGCGCCTCGTGGGCGAGCGCGAGCCGCTGGCGCGCATTGGCGATCATCGTGCGCGCCCCGACCACCGAATAGCCGACCACCAGCAGCGACAGCGCCGCGATCGATCCGGCGAACAGCGGATTGTCGCTGAACAATGCGGTGCCGATCGTCCCGACCACCGCGCTGACCACCGCCAGCGGCGGCGATTCGATCGACACGATCGCCGCGGCGGTGATGCTGGTGCCGATCAGCAGCGGCAACATCGGCCCGCCGTTCATCGCCGGGATCCACGACGACAGGTGCGCGAAGAAGCTCATCATCAGCCCCGACAGGCCGACCAACAACCCGATCGCCAGAGTCACCGTGCGCGGGTTGAGCTGGTGCCGCCGGGCGAGGCTGAGCAGCGCGAAGCCCGCCGCGTCGCAGCCGAGCGCGAGCGCGACCGTGCCGAACACGTACATCGCGTGGATCGACCCGAACTCGCCTCGGCTGAGCACCACCACCGCGGCAAGGCACAGCAGGTGGGCGATGCCGAGCAGCAGCGGGACATGGTTGAGCTGCGCGACGCGCTGCGCGGCGATCGCCTCATGCTCCTCGGTGTCGGGCGAGCGAATGTCGAAGAACAGGCCCTCCGCGAGCCCGCCCTTCTCGTCCGAGGGCGCGCTGCGGGTCACGGAATCGGCGAAACGTCCTCTACGCATCCTGGTCCACTCAATTTTCTGGTCGACTTCGGATTATATGAACGGGATTAAGAAAGCCTTCCGCCCGACGCTCACCGCGATGTTAACCACGCGCGCGTCGAAGACGGTGCCAGCAGGAGAAAACGGCGATTTATGGAAGCGCTTCCGCGCCGATTCCGACCGGTCGCAGAACCCCCGTTAACCGCTCGTTGAATTCGCGTTTACGGGCAGCTCGAAGCTCCGCGCGCGGCGCAGCTCGGGGAAAATCCGAGCCCACAGCAGCACCACCAGCACCGCCCCGATCCCGCCGCCGACCACCGCCACCACCGGGCCGACCGCCGCGGCGAGGAAGCCGCTCTCGGCCTCGCCCAGCTCGTTCGAGGCCGAAATGAACACCATCGACACCGCCGACACCCGTCCGCGCATCGCGTCGGGGGTGTAGAGCTGGATCAGCGACTGGCGGACGTAGACGCTCAGCATGTCGGCCGCGCCGAGCAGCGCGAGCATGGCGAGGCTTAGCGGCATCGAGCGCGACAGGCCGAACACCACCGTCGCCACCCCGAATACCGCGACCGCGACCAGCATCTTGACCCCGACATTGGTCTTTAATGGCCGGAACGCGAACCACATTGCGGTCAGCGTCGCCCCCGCCGCGGGCGCGGCGCGCAGGTGGCCCAGCCCCTCGGGCCCGGCATGGAGGATGTCGCGCGCATAGACCGGCAGCATCGCCGTCGCCCCACCGAGCAGCACCGCGAACAGGTCGAGGCTGATCGCACCGAGCACCAGCCGGTTGGCGCGGACATATTTCAGCCCCTCGACCATCATCGTCCACGGGTGCGACCGCTCGCCCTCGTCGGGCATGGCGATCCGCGGCAGCGCGAACAGCATCGCGAGGCTCAGGCCGAACAGCCCGGTCGAGATCCAGTAGGGCAGGGCGGCGCCAACCGCATAGGCATAGCCGCCGAGCGCGGGCCCGACGATCGTGCCCACCTGCCACGCGATCGACGACAGCGCGATCGCGCGCGGCAATATCTCGCGCGGGACGAGGTTGGGGGCGAGCGCCGACAGCGCCGGCCCGGCGAAGGCGCGCGCGACGCCGAGCAGCGCGGCGATGACGTAGAGGAACTCGAGGCTCTTGCCCCCCGCGCCGGCATGGACCGCGAGCGCCGCCGCGCAGGCGAGGTCGAGCGCGATCGCCGCGCGCGCGATCCACCGCCGGTCGACCCGGTCGGCGGTCCACCCGGCGACGAGGCTGAGCAGGAACAGCGGCAGGAACTGGACCAGCCCGACCAGCCCGAGCCGGAGCGCCGCCGCCTCGATCCCCATGCTCGCCCGCGCGATGTCATAGACCTGCCAGCCGATGACGATGACCATCGCCAGCTGCCCGATCGTGCCCGCCAGCCGGGCGACGAAATAATGGCGGAAGGCGGGGATGCGCAGCGGTTCGGGAAGGATCGCCATCGCCGCCTCGCGTAGGGGCACCGGTTGCGATCCGCAACCGCTTGCGCATCGCCCGCGCTGCGGCCATCGTCACGCCTCCGGAATGTCAGGGAGTTCGGCCATGCGTGTCCTGCCCAAATTCGTCGCCGCCGCCAGCCTGCTCGCGCTCGTCGCGGGCTGCGCCACCGTCCCGCCCCCCGCGCCGCCCCCGCCGATGGCCGAGGCGATGCCGCCGCCGACCGTCCCGCCGCCCCCGCCGCCGCGTCACGACGAGTTCAAGGCGTTCACCGCCGCCTATATCGAGCAGGCATTCAAGTTCAGCCCGACCTTCGCGGTGGCGCAGGGCCGCCACGAATATGACGGGCAGGTCGACGACGTCTCGCCCGCGTCGATCGCCGCGCAGATCGCGTGGCTCAAGGGCGCGATCGCCGCCGCGCAGGGCTTCGAGGATTTCCAGCTGACCCCGAGCGAGCGGTTCGAGCGCGACTACCTCATCGCCAAGGCGAAGGGCCAGCTGTTCTGGATCGACCCGACCGAGGGCGACCAGCCGCACCGCAATCCCGCCTTCTACACCGGGCTGGTCGACCCGTCGGTCTACGTCACCGTCCCCTATGCCGCGCCCGAGGTTCGGCTGAAGGGCTATATCGGCATGCTCCAGCGGGTGCCCGCGACGCTGGCGCAGATGCGCGCCAACCTGACGACGCCGCTCCCGCTCGCCTATGTCGACTATGCCAAGAACGCGTTCAGTGGCTACGTCGACTATTATCCGGGAGACGGGCTCGCCGCGTGGAAGGGGGTCGGCACCGCCGCCGACCAGGCCGCGCTCAAGGCCGCCACCGCCGGCGCGCTCGCCGCGGCGAAGCAGACCGTCGCTTGGATCGAGGGCCAGCGCGCCACCGCCGGGACCAACTTCGCGCTCGGCGCCCCGACCTTCCAGCGGATGCTCGCCGATACCGAGATGGTGACCACGCCGCTGCCCGAGCTCCAGCGAATCGGCGAGGCCGACCTCGCCTCGAACCAGGCGCTGCTCAGGACCGCCTGTTCGCGCTACGCGCCGGGCCGGTCGGTCGAGGCGTGCATGGCGAAGATGAACGCCGACAAGCCGGTCGGCGGCGCGGTCGCCGGGGCGCGCGCGCAGCTCGCCGGGCTCAAGCAGTTCATCATCGCCCACGACATCGTCACCATCCCCGGGACCGAGGAGGCGAAGGTCGACGAGGCACCGCCCTACAACCGGCAGAACTTCGCCTACATCAACATCCCCGGCCCCTACGAAAAGGGGCTGCCCTCGACCTATTACATCGCCCCGCCCGACCCGAAATGGCCCAAGGCCGAGCGCGACGCCTTCGTCCCCGGACAGGCCGACCTGCTGTTCACCTCCGTCCACGAGGTATGGCCCGGCCACTTCCTCAATTTCCTCCATTCGAACCGCAGCCAGTTCCTGTTCGGTCGCGTGTTCGTCGGCTACGCTTTCGCCGAAGGCTGGGCGCATTACACCGAGGAGATGATGCGCGTCGCCGGGGTCGGCGGCGGGACCGACGAGATCATGATCGGCCAGCTGTCGAACGCGTTGCTCCGCGACTGCCGCTTCCTGAGCGCGATCGGGCTTCATTCGGGAACGATGACGCTCCAGCAGAGCCACGACCTGTTCAAGACGCAATGCTACCAGGACGAGGGCACCGCCAAGCAGCAGGCGCTGCGCGGCACTTACGACCCGGCCTACCTCAACTACACGCTGGGCAAGCTGATGATCCGGAAGCTTCGCGACGACTGGATCGCGACCCGCGGCGGGCGGACGGCGTGGAAGGCGTTCCACGACCAGTTTTTGAGCTACGGCGGCCCGCCGATCCCGCTGGTCCGCCAGCAGATGATGGCCGAGCCGGGCGCGAAGGCGGTGTTCTGACCGCCTAGCGCTGGGCGGTCACCACCAGCGCGGTCATGCTCGCCGCGATCCGGCCCTCGCCGTCGCTGACCTCGGCGAGCGCGCCGCGCGCCGCGGCCAGCGCGCGGTCGAGCGCGCCCGCGCCGTGCGCCTCGATCTCGGCGCGCAGCGGGCTGCCGAGCACCAGCCCGTCGGCGGCGCTGCGCGCGTCGAGCGCGCCGTGGGACAGGGTGATCCGCTCGACCGACACCAGCTCGAACCCGCCCGCCTCGCACTCGGCGATCACCCGGTCGGCGTCGTGGTGGCCGAACGGGGTGCGCGCGAGGAATTGCGGCGGGTCGCCGGGGAACACCGCCCCGACCGCGCGGTGAACGCAGGCGCTGACCGGGTTCTCGTCGAGGCTGCCCCAAAGCGTCGCGACCAGCGGCGCGCCCGGTTTCAGCACCCGCGCCGCCTCGGCATAACCCTTCACCCGGTCGGGGAAGAACATGATCCCGAACTGGCAGGCGGCGGCGTCGAAGCTCTCGTCGTCGAACGGCAGCGCGGTCGCGTCGGCCGCCGCGAAGGTGATGCGCCGATTCTCCCCGGTGTCGCGCGCCGCCACGTCGAGCATCGCCTCGTTGAGGTCGGTCGCGACGATCTGCGCGTCGGGACAGGCCTCGGCCAGCGCGCGGGTGACCACCCCGGTGCCCGCCGCGGTCTCGAGGATGCGGGCCGGGCGCGCCGCCGCCACCCGCCGCGCGACCAGCTCGGCCCATGGCGCGAACAGCAGCGGCACGAGGTCGCGCGCATACATCTCGGGGACGTTTCCGGTGAAGGCGGCATCGCTCACGATCATGGCCTCCCTTGGTCGGGGAGCCTTCCTACACCCAAATGCACCGCGCCGATATGTCAGGCGTAAAAGATGTCGCCCACCATATGCCGATCGGGTCGCACCTGGTCGATCCGCAGGCATTTGACCGGGGCGGCGTTGATCCGCCGATCGTCGGGCTTCAGCCGCAGGTCGATCGTCAGCGACTGGTCCAGCCACTGCCGCGCGGCAACCGTCAGCATCCGGTTCTCCGACCGCGCGGCCGAGATGGCGGCGGCGAGCCGGTCGCGGCTGATCGAATCCATTTGCGGGTGGTTCTGGATCGTGCGGACGCTGTTCCAGCTGTCGAACTCGTCCTCGTTGAGCTTCTGGATACGCTGCCCGAACCCGAACAGGTTGGCGTAAACGCTGCGCGACCCGGGGTCGAAATGCGCGATCGCGCCCGAGGCGGAGGCTGCTTCCCACGACGACGACTGGAACGGGCGATAGGGCGCGCCCAGATAGAGATTGACCGGGCCGACCCGCTCCTTGTCGATCTCGGCGTCGAGCTGGTCGAGCCGCCGCGCAATGCACGCCGACACCTTGATCCGCTCGAGCATGTAGATCCGCATGTCGTAGAGCTGCTCGTCCATCGTCTGCCGCGCATCGCCCACCTGGCTCGCCCAGTCGCGCGCCTGCACGACCTCGTTGGCGACCAGCGCGATCAGAACGCCGATCACCACGATCGCGACTTCGAACAGGAAATGACGGGATCGCTCGCCCGTCCTCGGGACACGCAACATACACCCCCCACCGCAGACGGGGCGACGCTACACGCGCCGCCCCGCCGCGCAAGGGGGACTGGCTTATGCCTCGGCGGTGAGCGGAATCGCGCTCTTCGACGTTGCGCCCTGTCCGCCTGTCTCGTCGAGGAAGGAGGTGAGGTCGTCGATCAGCCGCTCCTTGTCGCTGCCGAACACGCCGTGCGCGCTGCCGTCATATTCGACCAGCTTGGCGCCCGGCACCGCCTTGGCGACCGCGCGTCCGGTGGCGTCGATCGGCACGGTCTTGTCGGCGGTGCCGTGGATCACCAGCGTCGGCACGGTGAAGGCGGCGAGGTCGCCGCGGAAGTCGGTCGTCGCGAACGCCTGTGCCGCCGCCAGCGTGGGGCGAAGCCCGGCCATCAGGGCCTGCCGCTGGAAATCGCCGAGCACCCCGTCGCTCACCGGGCTCGCCATCCAGCCGACCCCGAAGAAGTCCTTGGCGAAGTCCTGCATGAAGCCCGCGCGGTCCTTCTTCATCCCTGCGGTCATCTCGTCGAAGGTCGACTGCGGCACACCATTGGGATTGTCGTCGGTCTTGAGCATGTAGGGCACGACCGAGCTGACCAGCGCCGCCGCCCAGACCCGGTTCGCGCCCTGCTTCTTCAGGAAGCGCGCGACCTCGCCGCCGCCCATCGAGAAGCCGACCAGCGCGACCGGCTCGGCGATTCCCGCATCCTCGAGCACCGCCGCGACGTCGTCGGCGAAGGTGTCGTAATCATAGCCGTCCCACGGCTGGTCCGACCGCCCGAACCCGCGCCGGTCGGGAACGATCGCGCGATAACCCTTGTCGGCCAGCGCGACCGCGACGTCGTCGAAGCTGTCGCCGGTCAGCGGCCAGCCGTGCATCAGCACCACCGGGCGGCCCTTGCCCCAGTCCTTGTAGTAAAGCCTGGTTCCGTCTTTTGCCTTGGCATAGGCCATCACGCGTCTCCTGTGTGGGGGAAAGATGCGCGATTAACGAACGGGGGATGGGCGGCGTTGCGCGGCCCGTCGCGGTCAGCGGGGCAGCGACCGCAACGCGGCGAGGCAGTCGGGATCGACACCGCTCCCTTCGCTCTCGGCCATGATCGCCAGCGCGCGCTCGGCGCTCATCGCCCCGCGATAGGGCCGGTCGGCCGTCAGCGCGTCGTAGAAATCGCAGGCGGTGATGATCCGCGTCTCGATCCCGATCTGACCGCCCTTGAGCCCGAGCGGGTAGCCGGTCCCGTCGATCCGCTCGTGGTGCGCGGCGGCGATCGGCGCGAGCTCCTCGAACAGGCTCAGCCGCCCCAGGATCCGCCGGGTGTGCGCGGCATGGTCCCGCATCACCCGCCATTCCTCCTCGTCGAGCGCGCCGGGCTTGTCGAGGATGCGGTTCGACACGCCGAGCTTGCCGATGTCGTGGAGCAGCGCCCCGCGCCGAAGCCAGCGCCGCCGCTCGGGCGCGATCCCGATCGCTTCGGCGACATGGTCGGCAAAGTCGGCGACCCGCCCCGAATGGCCGCTGGTATAGGGGCTCTTGGCGTCGATCACCGCGCCGAACGCGGCGGCGATCTCGTCGAGATAATCCTCGTCGACCGTCTCGATCCGCTCGCTCGCGACGCTCGCCATCAGCTTCGCCTCGAGCAGCGGCGAGCCGAGCGAGGCCCACGGCTCGCCCCCCTCGGGCAGCGCGAGCAGCGCGTCGACCAGCGCCGGGTCGAACCAGCTTCCCCGCCGCCGCGCGATCTCGGCGCGCGCCGCCGCGACCCCGTCCTCGCGCGCGAACACCTCGGCGACCTGCCCCATCAACGCGATCCGCGCGAACAGCGGGATCGCCTCGCCCGCCAGCCGTGCCGGCTTGCCCGCCCCGTCCCAATGCTCGTCGAGGCTGTAGACCCCCTCGACCACCACGCGCGGCATCCGCAGCCGCCGCGCGATGTCGGCGCCGCGCTCGCAGCGGGTGGCGATCATCTCGTGGGCGATTTGCGGTCCGTTGCGCAGGATGTTGGCAATCGCCTTCCCGCGCCGAAGCGCGCCCGCCCCCGCGCCGGTGCGGCGGAAGACGAAGCCGAGCACCTCGGGCAGCGCATCGCCGACCCGCTTATAGTCGCGTTTGAAGCCGAGGTCGTCGGCGAGGTAGACTTGCGCGATCCGCGCCGCGTTGCTGCTGCACCCGAGGTCCTTGAGCAGGATGCAGTGGACGAGGTCGCCGAGCGCCGCCGCGTCGAGCCCCACCGCCGCCCCGAGGGCGCGGCCGATCCACGCCGCGCGCAGGCAATGGCCCTCGGGCTGCCCCTCAGTGACGTCGAGCGCGTGGCTGAAGGCGGCGACCACCTCGGTCAAGGAAACGACGGGGACGGCGAGCGACACAGACGGCGGGCGGAAATATTCCATTCCCGCTCCATGCGCTCGCCCAAGTAAACAAAAATATAACGCGATCGACCCGGGCCTTCCCGTTCGCGCTTCGTTCCGTTAAACCCGCGCGATGGCGAAGGCGAAGAAGCGGTATGTCTGTCAGGCGTGCGGATCGGTGACGACCCGCTGGCAGGGCCAGTGCGTCGACTGCGCCGAATGGAACACGCTGGTCGAGGAAGCGGCGCAGGTCTCGACCGTGTTCGCGGCCAAGCACGACCTTCAGGGCGGCGGGCGGACGGTCGAGCTATTGGGGCTCGACGCCAACGTCGCGCTGCCCGAACGGATCGCCAGCGGACTCGCCGAGTTCGACCGCGCGGTCGGCGGCGGAATCGTCCCAGGGTCGGCGATGCTGGTCGGCGGCGATCCGGGCGTCGGAAAGTCGACCCTGTTGCTCCAAGTCGCGGCCAAGGTCGCCGAGCGCGGCCTGCCGGTGATCTACGTCTCGGGCGAGGAAGCCGCCGACCAGGTCCGGCTGCGCGCGCTCCGCCTCGGGCTCGGCCGCTCGCCGGTGCGGCTGGCGGCGGCGACCAGCGTCCGCGACATCCTCACCACGGTCGGCGACGCGCCCCCCGCGCTGCTCGTCATCGATTCGATCCAGACGATGCATAGCGACCTGATCGAGGGCGCGCCGGGCACGGTCAGCCAGGTCCGCGCCTCGGCGCACGAGCTGATCCGCTTCGCCAAGGAGCGCGGCACCGCGCTGATCCTCGTCGGCCACGTCACCAAGGACGGCAGCATCGCCGGCCCGCGCGTGCTCGAACATATGGTCGACGCGGTGCTGGGGTTCGAGGGCGACCGCAGCCACCAGTATCGGATCCTTCGCGCCAACAAGAACCGCTTCGGCGGCACCGACGAGATCGGCGTGTTCGCGATGGAAGGGGCGGGGCTCGCCGAGGTCCCCAACCCCAGCGCCCTGTTCCTCACCGACCGCGGCGAGCCGGTCAGCGGCACCAGCGTCTTCCCGGCGATGGAGGGCACCCGCCCGGTGCTTCTCGAACTCCAGGCGCTGACCGTCCGCCTCGCCAGCGGCGCGACCCCGCGGCGAAGCGCGGTCGGCTGGGACAGCGGGCGCCTCGCGATGGTGCTCGCGGTGCTCGAGGCGCGCTGCGGGCTGAGCTTCGCGTCGTGCGAGGTCTATCTCAACGTCGCCGGCGGTTACCGGCTGCAGGACCCGGGGGCGGATCTCGCGGTCGCCGCCGCGCTGGTCAGCGCGCTTAGCGAGCGCCCGGTCCCGGCCGGCGCCGTGGCGCTCGGCGAAATCGCGCTGTCGGGCGAGATCCGCCCCGTCGCGCACGCCCCGCTGCGCCTCAAGGAAGCCGCCAAGCTCGGCTTCGACTCGGCGTGGGTCCCGGCCGGAATCGACGGCCCCGCCACGCTGAAGCTCGAGCGCTTCGCCCACCTGCGCCAGCTGGTCGACCGAATCCTCGGCCGATAAATTACGCAAATTGGCGAAATTAGGTCGCGCAGCCCGCCCGTGCTACATATGTTCCATCGGGCAGCCGACTGTATGCGAGCCTTGCCCGATGAGAGAATTGACGATCTCCCGCTTGCGTATCCGAGGAGCCGGTCTCGTGTCCGAAGACCAGAAATATTACAGCGACCGCGCCGATGAGCATCGCCAGTCGTCGGCCGACGCCGCGAGCGAGCATATCGCCGAGATCCATGACGAGCTGGCCGCGCGCTATGAAGCGCTTCGGGCCGAGCTCGACAAGGCCGCGCCGACGCTGAAGCTCGTTTCGCCCCGCAAAGCCTGACCTTTCGCGCCGCCTGACCTTTCGCGACGCCCCCGGCTCGGCTAGCGCGCCGCGCGTGACCAGCGACGCGCCCGACGGCCTCCCGATACCCCGCCGCTACCGGTCGATGGCCGCGATCTGGCTCGCGCTGGCGATGGCGGTGCTCGACGGGGCGATCGCCAACGTCGCGCTGCCGACCATCGCCGCCGACCTGGGCGCCAGCCCGGCGACCTCGGTGTGGGTGATCAACGCCTACCAGCTGACGATCACCGTCCTCCTGCTCCCGCTCGCCGCGCTCGGTGACAAGCTCGGCTATCGCCGGGTCTATCTTCCGGGACTCGTGCTGTTCACGATCGGCTCGGCGGGGTGCGCGCTTTCGCACAGCCTCGGCATGCTGATCGCGGCGCGGGTGTTCCAGGGCGTCGGCGCGGCGTGCATCATGAGCATGAACGCCGCGCTGGTCCGCGACACCTACCCGGCCAGGATGCTCGGCCGGGCGATCGGCTACAACGCGATGGTGCTGTCGGCGTGCGCGGCGGCGGGGCCGTCGATCGCCTCGCTGATCCTGACGCTTGGCAAGTGGCCGTGGCTGTTCCTGATCAACCTGCCGATCGGGGTCGCCGCGCTGGCGATCGGGCGCAAGGCGCTGCCCGACCCGCGCCGCCACGACGTCGCGCTCGACGCGCCCGCCGGGCTGCTCGCGGCGGGGATGATGGGGCTGACCGTGTTCGGCGGCGAACTCGCCGCGCGCGCCGACGGGAAGGTGGGGGCCGCGCTGGTCGCCGCCGGGATCGCATGCGCGGTGCTGCTGGTCCGGCGCAAAAAGGGCAAGGACGCCCCGCTGTTCCCGCTCGACCTGCTCGGCATCCGCCTGTTCCGCCTGTCGATCATGACCTCGGTGATCAGCTTCGCCGCGCAGATGCTGACCTTTGTCGCCTTGCCGTTCCTGCTCCAGTCGGTGCTTGGGCGAAGCGTGGTCGCGACCGGGCTGCTGATGACCCCGTGGCCGATCGCGCTCGGCATCGCCGCTTCCTTCTCGGGGCGGCTGGCGGACAAGGTGCCCTCGGGACTGCTCGGCGGGATCGGGCTGGCGCTGATGGCGGTCGCGCTGTTCGCGCTCGCCCATCTCGGCAGTGCGCCCAGCAATTTCGCGATCGGCTGGCGGATGGCGCTCGCCGGGCTCGGCTTCGGGCTGTTCCAGTCGCCCAACAACCGCACCATCGTCGCCACCGCCCCGCGCCGCCGCTCGGGCGCCGCCGGGGGGATGCTGGCGACCGCTCGGCTGACCGGGCAGACGATCGGCGCGGTGACCGTCGCCGCCGCCTTCCACCTCGCGGGCGTCAAGGCGACCCCGACGCTGTTCCTCGCCGCCAGCATCGCCTCGCTCGCCGCCGCCGCGGTCAGCCTGCTCCGGCTCGGCGAGCAGGCGGGGGCGAAGCGCGCCGCCGACCAGCACCACGCCGCGCTGCTCGACTAGCGCGCGCCCGCTTGCTAGCGCGCCCTTCATGACCGCGCTCGACATCTTCGTCCTCTTGACGCTCGGCGGCGCGGCGCTGGTCGGCTTCGTCCGCGGCTTCGCGCACGAAGTGCTCGCGCTGATGGCGTGGATCGTCGCGGTGGTCGCCTTGAAGCTGCTTCACACGCCGCTGACCACCAAGCTCACGCCGATGGTCGGGTCGAGCGCCGGGGCGGCGGTGCTCGCCTTCGCGCTGCTGTTCCTGCCCTTCTACCTCGGCACCCGGATCTTCGCCCGCGCGGTGGGGATGCGCACCCGCCGCTCGATCCTCGGCCCGGTCGACCGGGTGCTCGGCGGCGGCTTCGGGATGCTCAAGGGGCTGATCGGCGCGACGCTCGTCTTCCTCATCGCCAACCTCGGCGTCGACATGATCTACGGCGGCGCCGCGCCGCGCCCCGACTGGATGCGAAAGAGCCGAACCTATCCGCTGCTCAACGCCAGCGGCAAGGCGATCGTCGACTGGGTCTCGACCCGCCAGCACCCGAAAGTCCCGATCGAATGATTCGCCTTTACGACACGATGCGCCGCGAGAAGCGCGACTTCACCCCGCAGGACCCGAAGCGGATCACCATGTATGTCTGCGGCCCGACCGTCTACGGCCGCGCGCACATCGGCAACGCCCGCCCGGCGGTGGTGTTCGACACGCTCGCCCGGCTGATCCGGCACACCTACGGCGCCGACAGCCTGACCTATGCCCGCAACGTCACCGACGTCGACGACAAGATCATCGCCGCGGCGGCGGAAGAAGGCGTCGACCCGTCGGTGATCACCGAACGCTACGAGGCGCATTACCTCGCCGACATGGGCGCGCTCGGCGTCCGGCCGCCCGACCTCGCCCCCCACGCCACCGCCGAGATCGGCCCGATGGTGGCGATGATCGGCGAGCTGGTCGCCAGGGGCCACGCCTATGCCGCGGAAGGCCACGTCCTCTTCTCGGTCCCGAGCGACCCCGACTATGGCGCACTATCCCGCCGCGACCGCGACGCGATGATCGCCGGCGCGCGGGTCGAGGTCGCCCCCTACAAGCGCGACCCGGCCGACTTCGTGCTGTGGAAGCCCGCCAGGGAGGGCGAGATCGCGTGGGACAGCCCGTGGGGCAGGGGCCGTCCCGGCTGGCACATCGAGTGCAGCGCGATGATCCGCGCGCACCTCGGTGAGACGATCGACATCCATGGCGGCGGGCTCGACCTCATCTTTCCCCACCACGAGAACGAGATCGCGCAGAGCCGCTGCGCCCACGGCGGCGCGCCGCTGGCCAACTACTGGGTCCACAACGGCTTCGTCGACATGGGCGCGGAAAAGATGAGCAAGAGCCTCGGCAACGTCGTGACGCCCGAGGTGCTGCTGAAGAAACACAAGGGCGAGACGCTCCGCCTCGCGCTGCTGTCGGCGCATTATCGCCAGCCGCTGCCGTGGACCGAGAGCCTCGTCGCGCAGGCCAAGGCGACGCTCGACGGGCTCTACCGCCGCGCCGGCGATGTCACGCCGGGCGAGCCCGACGCGGGCGTGGTCGAGGCGCTCGGCGACGACCTCAATACCCCGCTCGCACTGTCGCGGCTCGGCCAGCTCGATGACCCGGCGGCCGTCCGGGGCAGCGCGATGCTGCTCGGCCTGCTCGGCGACAGCGCCGACGGCTGGTTCCGCGGGGAGGGCGGGGACGACGTCGACGCCCGCATCGTCGAGCGCGATGCCGCGAAAAAGGCGCGTGACTTCGCCACCGCCGACCGGATCCGCGACGAATTGAAGGCCGAGGGCATATTGCTCGAGGATTCGCCGACCGGCACGACGTGGCGGCGCGCGTGAACGCCCCCTTGTACACCCGCGACCTGCTTCGCCTCGCCGCCGACACCCACGGGCGCGTCGCTTTCGCCGACTTGTCCGACGCGCAGATCCTCCGCTCGCCGACCTGCGGCAGCCGCCTCGCGACCCGCGTCAGCCTCGACGAGGCGGGCCGGGTCGCGCGGATCGAACAGGCGGTCGAGGCGTGCGCCTTCGGGCAGGCCGCCGCCGCGCTGGTCGCCGCCCACGCCCCCGGCCACAGCCTCGCCGACGCCCGCGCCGCCGAGGCCGCGGTCGCCGCCTGGCTCGCGGGCGAGAGTGACGCCGAGCCATGGCCCGGCCTTTCCGCGCTCGATGCGGCGCGCGCGCGCGCCGCGCGCCACGGCGCGATCCTTTTGCCCTTCCGGTCATTCGCTCGCGCGATCGAGGTCGCGCGATGAACGACCCGCACGCCGCCGCCGCCGCGACCAGCCAGCTGCTCGAAGCCGGGGCGGTGCTGCTCGGCGCCGGGCTGCTGTTCGTGCTGCTGTTCCGCAAGCTCCGGCTCGGCGCGACGCTCGGCTATATCGTCGGCGGCGCCGTGATCGGCCCGCAGCTGCTCCACCTCGTGCGCGATCCCAATTCGCTGTCGGGGCTGACCGAGCTCGGCATCGCGCTGCTGCTGTTCATCGTCGGGCTCGAGCTCCAGCCGAGCCGGCTGTGGCGGCTGCGCAATTTGATCTTCGGGCTCGGCCTCGCGCAGGTCGTGCTCGCCGGGCTCGCGCTCAGCCTGTTCGTCCGGCTCGCCTTCCACCCCAGCTGGGAAGCGGCGCTGGCGATCGGCCTGCCGCTCGCGCTGTCCTCGACCGCGCAGGTGCTGCCGATGCTCCGTTCGGCGGGGATGATGAACACCCCGCGCGGCGAGCGGGCGTTCGCCATCCTGCTGTTCCAGGACCTCAGCATCGTGCCGCTGATCACGCTGGTCGCGGCGATGAGCCGGGTCCAGCCCGACCCCGGCGCGCCGACCGGGCTCAAGCTGGCGGCGATGACCGTCGGCGCGGTGGTCGCGCTGGTCGTCGTCGGGCGGCTGCTGCTCGGCCCGCTGTTCCGGCTGGTCGGGCGGATCGCCGACCAGGAACTGTTCGTCTTCGCCGGGCTGTTCGTGGTGATGGCGGTGTCGGCGGCGATGCACTCGCTCGGTCTGTCGGTCCCGCTCGGCGCGTTCGTCGCCGGGGTGATGCTCGCCGAAAGCCCTTACCGGCACGAGCTCGAAAGCGACGTCGAGCCGTTCCGCTCGCTGCTGCTCGGGCTGTTCTTCCTGTCGGTCGGGATGGGGCTCGACCTGTCGGTGATCGCCGCGCGTCCGCTGGTCGTGGTCGGGGTCGCGCTCGGGGTGGTGGTAATCAAGGCGCTGGTGATGATGGTGCTGGCGCGCGGATTCGGCGCGCCGTGGCACCGCGCGCTCCGCCTCGGCCTGCTGTTGAGCCAGGCGGGCGAATTCGGCTTCGTGCTGTTCGCGCAGGCGGCGGCGGGACAGCTGATCACCCCCGAGGCCGCGTCGATGTTCAGCGCGGTGGTGGTGCTGTCGATGGTCACCACCCCGCTCCTTATGCGGCTGACCGACTATCTCGACCGGCGCGAGGAGCGTCGCGACGACCTCGCGGGGCCCGAGGAATCGCCCGACACCCCGGTGATCGTCGTCGGCTACGGCCGCTTCGGCCAGACGGTGACCCAGATGATGATGGCCAAGAGCATCAAGGTCACGGTGATCGACACCGATGCCGAGATGATCGATGTCGCCGCCAGCTTCGGCCAGCCGGTCTATTATGGCGACGGCACGCGGGTCGACCTGCTCACCACCGCGGGGGCCGACCGGGCGCGCGCGATCCTGTTCTGCAACGACGGCGACGCGCTAAACCGCGAGACGATGACCCGCATCCTGAAGGCCTTTCCCGACGCCAGGGTGATGGCGCGGGTGTTCGACCGGCGGCAGCTGATCGACCTGCGCGGGCTCGGGCTGGTCGCGGCGCAGCGCGAGCTGTTCGAAAGCGCGGTCAAGATGGGGCGCAAGGCGCTCGCGCTCGCCGGGATCGAGCCGTCGGAGATCGACCGGGTCGAGGAGGAATATCGCGCGCGCGACTGCGAGCGGCTCGAGGCGCAGGCGCACACCGGCAACCTTCGCGCGGGACTCGAACGATCGTTCGGCCCCGACCGCGCGCTCGACGAAGAGGACGAGACGACCGGCTAGGCGGTCGCCAAAAGCTTCTCTAGGCGGTCGCCAGGAACGCCCGCACCCGCTCGGCCGGCACCCCGCGCGCGACGAACGCCTGGCCGATGCCGTGCGCCAGGATCAGCGTCAGCCCGGCGCCCTCGTTCTTCTTGTCGCTTGCCATGTGGCGGACCAGCGCCTCGCCCGGCACCCCGGCCTGCGCGAGGCTGGTCGGCAGCCCGGCCTTCGCCAGCAACGCCTCGAGCCGCGACGCCTCGCCCGCGCCGCCATGGCCGAGCGCGGCGGAAAAGCGCAGCGCGAGGACCATTCCGATGCCGACCGCCTCACCGTGGAGCAGCCGCCCGATCCCCGCCTCGGCCTCGATCGCGTGGCCGAAGCTGTGGCCGAGGTTGAGCAGCGCGCGCTGTCCCTTGAGGTCGCGCTCGTCGCCGGTCACCATCCGCGCCTTCGCTCGGATCGAGGTCGCGACCGCGTGGGCGAGATGGTCGGCGTGGCCGCCGAGCACGTCGCCGCCATGGTCCTCGAGCCAGGCGAAGAAGCCGGCGTCGTCGATCACGCCATATTTGACCACCTCGGCGAAGCCGCTCCGCATCTGGCGCGAATCGAGCGTCGCGAGCAGCGCCGGGTCGGCGAGCACCAGCGCGGGGGCGTGGAAGGTGCCGACGAGGTTCTTCTGCCCGGCGAAGTCGATCGCGGTCTTGCCGCCGACCGCGCTGTCGGCCTGCGCGAGCAGGGTAGTGGGGACGTGGACCACCGGGATGCCGCGCTTGAACAGCGCCGCCGCCAGCCCGGCGAGGTCGCCGACCGACCCCCCGCCCAGCGCGAGCAGCGGGGTCGCGCGGTCGGGGTCGAGCTCGGCCAGCCGGCGGAGCAGCTCGTGGAGCACCGGCCAGTCCTTGGCCTCCTCGCCGTCGGGGACGAGCAGCGGAACGGTGTCGAACCGGTCGCGGATCGCGGGGCCGTGTAGCCCCCACACCCGCTCGTCGCTGACCACCGCCAGCCGCCCGGGCACGCGCAGATCTTCAAGCCCCGCGGCGAGCGGCCCGACCCGCACGTCATAGCCCGCCGGCCCCTCGCCGACCCTGATCCTCGTCATCGCTTCAGCCATTCCCCGACCGCCTTCATCACGTCCTCGACCACCGTGCCGTGCGCCCCGGTGCCGCTGACGATGCGGATATGCGCCTCGGCATAGGCATGTCGGCGCGCCTCGGCCAGCCGCGCGAGGATTTCCTCGGGATCGCCGACCTTGAGCATCGGCCGGTTGTTGCGCCGCGCGGTCCGCTCGGCGAGCACCCGCACCGGGGCGTCGAGCCAGACCGTCACCGCCTTCTGGTTGAGCAGCGCGCGGGTGTCGGGGTCGACGAACGCCCCGCCGCCGGTGGCGATCACCCGCACCGTCCCGTCGATCAGCCGCGCCACCACCCGCCGCTCGCCGTCGCGGAACGCGGGTTCGCCATAGCGTTCGAAGATCTCGGCGGTGGTCTGCCCGCCATTGGCTTCCTCGATCGCCACGTCGCTGTCGATGAACGGCAGCCCCAACCGCCGCGCCAGCCGGCGGCCGACGGTCGACTTGCCCGCCCCCATCAGGCCGACGAGGACGATCGGGCGGTCGAGGCGGGCCGTCAGACTTTCCATCGCAACGGGGCTATACATAAGGGCGTCGGGTCGGGCAAAAGCGCGCGGCAAGCCAAGGTGAAGAGGTGACGATGCGCGGTCTGGTGGTGTTGGTGGTCCTGTTGATCCTGCTCGTCGGCGGCGCCTGGTTCCTGTCGGGGCGCGCGAGGCCGCAACCCGTCCACACCATCGAGACCAACGTCACCGCCAATGCCGCGTAAGACGATCGCGCTCGGGATCGCCGCGGTCGCGCTGGCGGCCGGAGCGGCGCTGGCGCAGCAACAGCAGTCGCCCCAGTCGATCCTGCCGCCGGGCTTTGGCGAGCCGGCCAAGCCCGCCGCCCCGGCGCAGGCGGCGCCCGCCAATCCCGCGACTCCCGCCGCCGACCAGCCGTCGCCCGACGCCTCGCCGGTCGACGACCAGGTGGTGACCACCAGCGACGTCGCCGACACGACCACCGACCAGCCCGCCTATGTCCCGCAGGCCGAATACCCGGCCGGCGCGCGCCGCGACCCCGACGAGGCCGGGGTGCTCGACCCCGAGACGCTCGGGCTCGGCGCGCAGCCGTGGGGCCGCGCGAGCGGGGGCTTCCTCGAGATACTGCTGCGGCGGATGGATACGCCGCTCGCCTCGCGCTGGGGGCATATCGCGCTTCGCGACGCGCTGATGGTCAAGGGCCCGCCGCCGGGCGGGGTCAGCCCCGCCGACTGGGTCGCCGAGCGCGCGTGGCTGCTGCTCAGGATGGGCGAGGCCGACGCGGCGCGGCTGGTGATGGCCTCGATCGACACCGACCAGTTCACCCCCAAGGCGGCGCAGGTCGCCGAACAGGTCGCGCTGGCGACCAGCGACCCGAGCGCGCTGTGCGCGATCAAGGACGATCTCGCCCAGCTCGACAAGCCGGTCGCGCCGATGATCGGGGCGATGTGCGCCGCGCTGTCGGGATCGTCCGAGCAGGCGTCGGCCGACATCGACCAGGCGCGCCGCCGCGGGCGGCTCGACCCGATCGACCTGTCGCTCGCCGACAAGGTGGTCGGCGCCAGCGCCGATACCTCGCGCGCGGTGACGATCGAATGGGACCCGGTGACCTCGCTCAACGCGTGGCGCTACGGGCTTGCCACCGCGACCGGGATGATGCCCCCCGACCGGCTGGTCGACGCCGCCTCGCCGCAGCTGAAGGCGTGGCTGGCGCGATCGCCGATCTTTCCCGCCGCGGCGCGGCTCAACTCGGCGCGGGTGGCGGCGGCGCTCGGCGTCTTTTCGTCCGACGCCTATGTCGACCTCTTGTCGGCGGTGTACGACGCGACCGACCCGGACGAGCTGGCCAACACCGACGCGTGGAAGCTTCGCCAGGCTTATGTCGGCAAGGACGACGGCGCGCGGCTCGACGCGATGCGCGACCTGTGGCGCGGCAAGCAGGGCGACAATAAGGGCGACGAGCGATTGGCCGCGCAACTGCTGACCGCGCGCGCGGCGACGCTGATCACCCCCGACAAGAAATGGTCGTCGGACGCCCCCGACCTCGTCGCGGCGATGCTCGGCGCGGGCTTCGACCGGCAGGCGGCGCGCTGGTTCAAGGTGGTCGAGCAGCTCGACGACAAGGACAGCGACCGGGTGTGGGCGATGCTCGCGCTCGGCGCTCCCGACGGGTCGATCGAGGTCGATTCGGGCCGGATCGACGATTTCGCCGGGCGCGACGACAGCAAGGACCACCAGCGCACCGCGCTGCTGGTCGCCGGGCTGGCCGGGCTGGGGCGGATCGACGCCGCGACCGCGGGTCGGTTCGACAGCAAATATGGCCTCGGCCTCGCGCAGCGGACCAAGCTGACCAGCCTGGTCGACGGCGCGGCGGCGCGGCGGCAGGCGGGGACCGCGGTGGTACTCGCCGCGACCTCGCTCCAGGCGCCGACGATCAAGGCGCTGCCCGCGCTCTATTTCTACCACGCGGTCCATGCGCTGCGGGTGGTCGGGCAGGGCTTCGACGCGCGGATGGTCGCCGCCGAGGCGCTGGCGCGGGCCTGACCCGGTGATTGCCGACGACCGGCTGCTGGTCGACCGGTTCCTCGAGATGATGGCCGCCGAGGCGGGCTCGTCGCCAAACACGCTCGCCGCCTATCGCAGCGACCTTACCGCCGCGGCGGGCGACCTCGGCCGGCTCGAAACCGCCGACACCGACGCGCTCGGCACGCTCGGCGAGGCATGGGCGGGGCTCGCCCCGGCGACGGTGGCGCGGCGCGCGGCGGCGCTGCGGCGCTTTTTCGGCTTCCTGTTCGACGAGGGGTTTCGCCCCGACGACCCCAGCGCCGCGCTGCCGCGCCCGAGCCTTCGCCGCCCGCTGCCCAAGATCCTCGACACCCACGAGGTCGAGGCGATGTTCGCCGCCGCCGAGGAACGCGCGGCGAGCGGCCAGCCGGTCGCGGTGCGCAACCTCGCGCTGCTCGAGCTGCTCTACGGCTCGGGGCTTCGCGCGACCGAGCTGGTCAGCCTGCCGCGCCGCGCGGTGCGCCCCGGCCAGCCGTTCCTGATGCTCCGCGGCAAGGGCGACAAGGAACGGCTCGCCCCCGTCTCGGGCCGCGCGGCCAGCGCGGTCGAGGCGTGGCTGAAGCTGGCCCCGGCGGACGGGCCGTGGCTGTTTCCGAGCGGAAAGAAGCACCTGTCGCGGGTGCGGCTCTACCAGCTGGTCCGCGCGATGGGGGCCGACGCGGGCATCCCCCCCGAACGGATCAGCCCGCACGTCCTTCGCCACGCCTTCGCCACCCACCTGCTCGCGGGCGGGGCGGACCTTCGCGTGCTCCAGTCGCTGCTCGGCCACGCCGACATCGCCACCACGCAGATCTACACCCACGTCGATGCCGGGCGGCTGGTCGAGCTGGTCAATGCGCGCCATCCGCTGGCGCAGCGTTGACCTCGCCGCGCGCGCATCCTACCCCGCCCGCCGCCATGCAGAGCTACCTCGACTTCGAAAAACCGATCGCCGAACTCGACAAAAGGATCGACGCGCTGCGCGAAACCGCGAGCGACGGCGAGATCGACATCGCGTCCGAGGTCGAAAAGCTCGAGGCCAAGTCGGTCAAGCTGCTGAAGGACACCTACGCGCGGCTGACCCCGTGGCAGAAGACCCAGGTCGCGCGGCATCCCGAGCGGCCGCATTTCAAGCATTATGTCGCGGGGCTGGCCGAGGATTTCCTGCCGCTGGCGGGCGACCGCGCCTTCGCCGACGACCCCGCCATCGTCGGCGGGCTCGCGCGGATCGGCAGGCACAGGGTGATGTTGATTGGGCACGAAAAGGGCGACGACACCGCCAGCCGGCTCAAGCACAACTTCGGCATGGCCAAGCCCGAGGGTTATCGCAAGGCGATCCGGCTGATGCAGCTCGCCGACCGCTTCGGGCTGCCGGTGGTGACGCTGGTCGACACGCCGGGCGCCTTTCCCGGGGTGCAGGCCGAGGAACGCGGGCAGGCCGAGGCGATCGCTCGCTCGACCGAGGCGTGCCTCGCGCTCAAGGTGCCGCTGGTCGCCGCGATCGTCGGCGAGGGCGGGTCGGGCGGCGCGGTCGCGCTGGCCGCGGCGAACCGCGTGCTGATGTTCGCCAACGCGGTCTATTCGGTGATTTCGCCCGAGGGATGCGCGTCGATCCTGTGGCGGACCGCCGATAAGGCCGCCGACGCCGCCGAGGCGATGAAGATCACCGCGTCGGACCTGAAGTCGCTCGGCGTGGCCGACCGGGTGGTCGACGAACCGCTCGGCGGCGCGCATCGCGACCCGGCGGCAGCGATCGCCGCGCTGAAGGACGCGATCGTCGACGAGCTCGACGGTTGCGCGAAAATGAGCGGCGAGGCGCTGCTCGCCCAGCGGCGCAAGAAGTTCCTGGCCATCGGGTAGACGCCCCGCGCCGCGCGGCGCCGGTTCACGCGCGCGTAAGGAACCGCCGCCCACGCTTGCCGTTCGACCGGGAACGGAGGGCGTGATGCGCAAGGCGTTGCTGTTGCTGACTTCGGGCGGGCTGCTGCTGGCGGCGGCGGCCGACGCGCAGCGGGTCTCGCTCGACCCGCGCGAGGTCGCCAAAGCCGCTCGCCAGAATCCCGCGGTGATCGCCGAGTTCGGCGGCGCCGAGACCGGGCGCCGCGCCTCCTATGTCGACGCGGTCGGGCGGCGGGTCGCCGCGCAGACCGGGCTCGCCGGGTCGGGGCTTCATTTCGTGACGCTCAATGCCGCGGTCCAGAACGCCTTTTCGGTCCCCGGCGGCTATATCTACCTCACCCGCCAGCTAATGGGGCTGATGGACGACGAGAGCGAGCTTGCCTTCGTGCTCGGCCACGAGGCGGGGCACATCGCCGCCAACCATGCCGAGGCGCGGCGCGAGGTGCAGCAGCGCAACGCCCAATATGGCATGCTCGGGCAGCTGCTCGGCTCGCTGATCGGCGGCGGGTTCGGCAACATGATCGCACAGGACGCGGCGGTGTCGGGCACGCTGCGCACGCTGAGTTTCGACCGCAGCCAGGAATATCAGGCCGACCAGCTCGGCATCCGCTACATCACCCGCGCCGGCTACGACCCGCTTGGCGGGGCCGACATGCTCGCCGCGCTGACCCGCGCCAGCGCGCTCGAGGCGCGGGTTCAGGGAAATCACAACCGGCAGACCCCCGAATGGGCCTCGACCCACCCGCTGTCGCAGAACCGGCTGGTCGAGGCGCGGCGGTTCGCGGTCGAGACCGGGCGCGCGGGGCAGGGGGCGCGTAACCGCGACGCCTTCCTGTCCGAGCTCGACGGGGTGATGGTCGACGACGACCCGGCGCAAGGGGTGATCGACGGGCGGACCTTCACCCACCCCGACCTGCGGCTGCAGTTCACCGTGCCGACCGGCTTCCTGATGCAGAATTCGACCGACAAGGTCGAGGTTAGCGGGTCGGCGGGTCAGGCGGAATTCTCAAGCGAGCGGTTCGACGGCAATGTCGCGACCTATATCGGCCGGGTGGTCGCCGACCTCACCAGCGGCGAGGGTGGGGTCCGGCTCGGCCCGATCCAGCGGACCACGGTCAACGGCATTGCTGCCGCCTTCGCGCTCGGCCGCGCCGCGACCAGCGAGGGGACGATGGACATCGGCGTGTTCGTCTTCCCGTTCGACGCCACCCACGCCTATCATTTCACCACCATCACCCGCGCCGGGCAGGGGTTCGGCCCGTTCGTGTCGATGCTCGGCTCGCTTCGCCGCCTGAGCGCGCAGGAGGCGGCGGCGATCCGGCCGCGGGTGATCGAGGTGGTTACGGTGGGGCGCGGCGACACGGTCGCCTCGCTCGCCGAGCGGATGGCCTATCGCGATTACCGGGTCGAGCGCTTCCTGTCGCTCAACGGGCTGAGCGCCGGGCAGCCGCTGCCCCCCGGACGCAAGGTCAAGCTGGTGGTATTCGGGACCCGGCGGCGCGCCTGACACGCGCGCGCCGATGGGCGATTACATATAGGCCTGGACGTTGCTGAGGATCTTGCCCCACATCCCGCTCGACCCGCCGCCGAGCGCAGACAGGCCGCCCATCATCGCGATCACGATCAAGGAGGCGATCAAGCCATACTCGATCGCCGTCGCGCCCTTGTCGCATTCGCGCAGCCCATGGCTGCTCGTCCGGATAGCGTCCACGCCACCCTCCTTCTGGTCTTGGTCCACCCAACCCTCTTCTAACGGGCAGCGTAAAGGAACAACCAAAAGGAAGGGTTAATGCCCGGAAAAGCGCGATTTTCAGCGGGGCGGCGACCAGGCGAGGAAGTGCAGCCACTCGACCGGCTCCTCGATCCGGTCGCGCCCGGCGGCGAAGGCGGCGTCGAGCACTTGAGGCCAGCCGCGGCCCGGCCAGCCGCGCGGGCGGGCGGCGAGCTGGTTGGTGAGCCCCGCCGCGCGCAGGTCGGCGACCAGCCGGCCGAGCGAGCGATAGGCGAGGGTGGTCCGCTCGACCTCGACCACCGGCATGGCGAAGCCGGCATGCTGAAGCAGCGCGGCGAGGCTCGGCGCGTCAATCCGCGGGTGGGCGCGTGGGGCGGCGGCCCGGCCCATCGCGCGATCGGCCTCGACCAGCGCGCGGCGGAGCGTGGGGAAGCTGTCGCCGCCGATCAGGCTGCCGAGCAGCGGACGGTCGGGGCGAAGCGCGTGGCGCAGCGCGGTCATCAGCGCGGGCAGTTCCTCGACTGTCTCGAGCGCCCCGGCGATTACGATCGCGTCGAGCGAGGCGGGGGCGGGCGCGGGCGGATCGGGCCGGTCGCCGCGAAGCACCAGCAGCGCCTCCTTCGGCCGGTCGATTGCCGCCAGCCGTTGGCGCGCGTCGGCGAGCGCGTGGTCGACCAGGAAGCTGTCGCCGATCGCCGCCGCGCGCGCCTGCCGCAGCGGGCGCTGGACGGGGTCGAACAGAATCGGCGGGGGCATGGCGGCGCTTGTGCGATGCCCCGGCCCGCGCGACAAGGGCGGGGTGGAGCAGGTGATGCAACTGGCCCGCAGGGGGGTGGCGGCGGCGGTCGATTTTGCGCTTCCGCCGACCTGCCCGGGCTGTTCGATGCTGGTCGAGACTCCGCATGCCTTCTGCCCCGACTGTTGGGCGGGGGCGCGCTTCCTCCACGGCGGGTGCGAGGCGTGCGGGATCCCGCTCGAGGCGACCGAGGCGACGCATTGCGCGGCGTGCCTCGCCAAGCCGCCGCGGATCGCGCGGACCCGCGCCGCGATCGCCTATGACGGGGTCGCGCGGCAGCTCGCGCTCAAGCTCAAATATGGCCGCAAGGTCGGGCTCGCGCGGACGATGGCGCGGAGCATGGCGACCCACCGCGGCGACTGGCCGGCGGACGGGGCGCTGCTCGTGCCGGTCCCGCTGCACTGGACCCGGCTGTGGGGGCGCGGATTCAACCAGGCGCAGCTGCTGGCGAAGGAGCTCGGGCGGGGCTGGGGGTTGCCGGTCGACCCGTTCGTGCTTCGCCGGTCCCGGCGAACCCGCGCACTGAAAGGGATGGACCCGGCGGCGCGGCGCGCGGCGGTGGCGGGGGCGTTCGCGGTGACCGACCCGGCGCGAATCGCGGAAAGGACCGTCGTGCTGGTCGACGACGTGCTGACCAGCGGGGCGACTGCCGATGCCTGCGCCAGGGCGGTGCTCAAGGCGGGTGCGGCGCGGGTCGAACTGATTTGCTGGGCGCGGGTGATCCGATAGGGACGTTGTGCGTTATGCGTCGACAACACGACATTTGAGAAAAGAGGTGACTGGCGATGCCGCGCATCGAGATTTACACGAAGACGACCTGTCCGTTCTGCATCCGGGCCAAGCGTCTGCTCGACATGAAGCGGGTATCCTACGACGAGATCTTGATCGACCGCGACCTTGCGCGCCGCGACGAAATGGTCGGTCGCGCGGGCGGACGATCGACGGTCCCGCAAATCTTCATCGCCGGCAAACATGTCGGCGGGTGCGACGACTTGATGGCGATGGAAGCGCTGGGCACGCTCGACCCGCTGCTCCGGGCGGCCTGACGCGATGAGCGGGGGGCGTGTGCGGATCGCGCTGTTCCAGATGACCAGCGGGATCGACCCCGCCGCCAACGCCGCCGCGATTGAACGCGCGATCGGGGAGGCCAAGGCGGGCGGGGCGGCGATGCTGTTCACCCCCGAGATGTCGGGGCTGATCGACAAGGACCGCGAGCGCGCCGCGCCGCATTACCACGGGCAGGGCGAAGACCCGGTGCTGGCGCGGGTGCGCGCGGCGGCGAAGGCGGCGGGCCTGTGGGTGCACGTAGGCTCGCTCGCCGTGCGCGCCGACGACGGGCGGCTGGCGAACCGGGCATTCGTGATCGACGACGCGGGCGAGATCCGAGCGACCTACGACAAGATCCACCTGTTCGACGTCGACCTTCCGACCGGCGAGAGCTGGCGCGAGAGCGCGAGCTATGCGCCGGGCAGCCGCGCGGTGGTGGTCGAGGAAACGCCGGTCGGGCGGCTGGGGCTGACCATCTGCTACGACCTTCGCTTCCCCGCGCTGTTCGCCGCGCTGGCCGAGGCGGGGGCCGAGGTGATCGCAGTGCCCGCCGCCTTCACCGTTTCGACCGGCGAGGCGCACTGGCACCTGCTGCTTCGCGCGCGGGCGGTCGAGGCCGAACTGTTCGTGGTCGCCGCGGCGCAGGGCGGGCGTCACGAGGACGGGCGCGCGACCTATGGCCATTCGCTGGTCGCGGGGCCGTGGGGCGAGCTGCTGCTCGACCTTGGCGACGCGCACGGGACGGTCGGGTTCGTCGACCTCGACCTCGAGCGGATCGCCGAGGTGCGCTCGCGGCTGCCCGCGCTCAAGCATCGCCGGGAATTCGACCCGGTTCGACCAATGGCGGTTGCCGGTCCCGCAACCGCCCCCTAACGGGGGGCAATGCCCGAAAATCCAGTCGCGCGCGAACGATCGGTTCGCCAGACCGAGCTCGACTTCCTGCGCGGGGTTGCGGCGCTGTTCGTGCTGTTCAACCATGCGCGCGGGGCGTTTTTCGCCGGCGGCGGGCGGATTCTTTCGGGGCCGCACGGTCCGCTCGACACGGTCGGGGTCGCCGCGCTCCAGCTGACCTCGTTCGGGGTCGAATCGGTCGTCCTGTTCTTCGTGCTGAGCGGGTTCGCGATGGCGCACAGCGTGTCGCGGTCGACGAGCGTCGGGCGATTCTACGCCCGGCGGGCGATCCGCATCTGGCCGCCCTATATCGTCGCCTGCCTGCTCGCGCTCGGCGTCGGGCTGCTGACCGGGGTTGCCGATCTTCGCCCGCTGATCGTGCCGATGCTGTTCTACGTGGTGCCCGTGCACAATCCGGTCGCGCCGCAATTCTGGTCGCTTCCCTACGAGGTGCTATTCTATTCGCTGTGCCCGCTGCTGCTGACGAGCCGGCGACGGGTGGTCGCCGTGTGGATCGTCGCGGCGGTCGCCTTCGCCGTCTCGCCGCTGGTGGCGGGGCCGCTGATCAACCCGTGGCCGTCGGTGATCGTCAATTTCCTGACCGGCGAGCTGTTCTTCCTGATGTGCGGGGCGCTCGCCTATCACTGGCTCGACCGGATCCCCCGACTGTCGGGCCGCGCGCTGGCGCTGGTGGCGATCGCGGCGATGGCGACGGCGTGGCTGACCAAGCGCTGGCTGGGCGAGGTCAACATCCTGTCCGAGCTGGCGGTCGTCGCCGCCGCGGTGCTGGCGATCGCCAACCTGCCGCGCCGGGTCGCCGAGCGGAAAGGGTCGAATCTCGGCTTCTTCAGCTACTCGATCTACCTCTACCACTATGCGCTGCTGGTCCTCATCGCCTGGCTGCTGGGGCGGGCCGGGGTGGTCGCGGGCGAGATCCGCAACCCGCTCGCCTGGCTGGTGCCCGCGGGGCTTGCGCTGGCGGGGTGCCTCGCGCTCTACGCGGTGACCGAGCGGATCGCCAATCGCGGGGTCGCCGCGCTGCGGCGGCGGCCGGCGGACTACGACATCCACGGCATTGCCCCGCCCGCGGCGAATTGATCAAACGGTCGCGCGCCCCTAGATGCGTCGGCGACGGCTGCGTAGCTCAGCAGGATAGAGCGACGGTTTCCTAAACCGCAGGTCGGAGGTTCGAGTCCTCCCGTGGCCACCAACCTTCCGAAGGACCAAGCGATGAGTGCCAGCCCCGATGACGGCGACACGGTCCAGCCGCCGGCGAAGATCGCGGTGCCCGACGAGGTCGCCGAGGCGGTGCGCACGCTGATCCGCTGGGCGGGCGACGACCCGGCCCGCGAGGGGCTGGTCGATACGCCGCGGCGGGTGGCGCGGGCGTGGAAGGAATATGCCAGGGGCTATGCCGAGGACCCGGGGATCCACCTGTCGCGCACCTTCGAGGAGGTTGGCGGCTATGACGAGATCGTGCTGCTCAAGGACATCCCGTTCCAGTCGCATTGCGAGCATCACATGGCCCCGATCATCGGCAAGGCGGCGATCGCCTACCTGCCGCGCGACAAGGTGGTCGGGATTTCGAAGCTGGCGCGGGTGCTCCACGGCTTCGCCCGGCGGCTGCAGGTGCAGGAGCGGTTGACCGCCGAGGTCGCCGACTGCATCGCCACGCACCTCGACCCGCGCGGGCTGGCGGTGGTGATCGAGGCGAGCCACGCCTGCATGACCGCGCGCGGGGTCAATACACCTGGCGTGATGATGACCACCAGCCGGATGATGGGCTGTTTCCGCGACGACGAACGGAGCCGCAAGGAAGTGCTCGCGTTGATGGGATACTAAGAGGGTCTGGCTCAAAGTGGTCCTTTGAGCCAAGGCTGAAGGGTGGCTTGTCGCGGCGGGACGCCGCGGCTGTGCCACGCGTTTTTGTGGGTAGCACTTCTGGTCGACGTGATCGTCATCGGCGGCGGGTTTTCGGGGACGATGGTCGCGGCGCGGCTGGCGGCGCGGGGGGTCGAATCGGTCATCGTCGAGGCGGGCCGGGCGGGGCGCGGGGTGGCCTATGGCACCGACGATCCGGCGCATCTGCTCAACGTGCGCGCGGGACGAATGAGCGCGTGGCCCGAGGCGCCGGGAGACTTCGCCGCCTTCTCGCATGAAGAGCCGGACGGGTTCGCGCGGCGGATCGACTATGGCGACTATCTGGCGGCGATCCTTGGCGAGGCGATCGCGAGCGGGCGGGTCGGACTGGTCGAGGGAGTCGCGGTCGGCGCCGAGCCGGGCGAGGACTGGGCGGTGACGCTGGCGGACGGACGCGCGCTTCGCGGCCGGATGCTGCTGCTGGCGAGCGGCAACGGGGCGCCCGCGCCGCTTGGGATCGACGGGGCGATCGAGGACCCGTGGAACGCGGACGGCCGCGCTGGCATCGCCGAGGCGGCCGACAGCGACGCGGCGGTGCTGGTGGTCGGGAGCGGGCTGACGATGGTCGACGTGGTGCTGAGCCTCAGGCGGATGGGGCATCGCGGGCCGATCGCCGCGGTCTCGCGGCGCGGATTGCTGCCGCGAGCGCATGGCGCGCCCTTTCCGCCGGTGCCGATCGCCGCGGGCGAAGTGCCGCGCGGGTTGCTGGCCACGATGCGCTGGGTGCGCGCGCGGGCGGCGGCGAGCGGAAACTGGCGCGCGGTGGTCGAGGGGCTTCGCCCGCACACCCAGGCGATCTGGCAATCGTGGAGCGAGGCCGAGCAGCGTCGCTTCCTGCGTCATGCGCGGCCGTGGTGGGACGTGCATCGCCATCGGCTCGCGCCCGCGGTCGCGGCCGAGGTGAAGGCGGCGACCGGCGAGCGGCAGTTCGAGGTCATGGCCGGGCGGCTGGTCGCGATCGCGGGCGGGGTGGCGAAGATCGCGCGGCGCGACGGGCGGAACGTCGAGCGGCGGGCCGACGTGGTGATCAACGCCACCGGTCCGCGAGTCGCCGACGATCCGCTGTCGCGCGCGCTGCTGGCGGCGGGGATCGCGCGGCGCGATCCGCTCGGGCTCGGGCTGGCGGTCGAGGCCGACGACCGGCTGGCGGGGCGCGACGATGCGTGGGCGGTCGGCCCGCCGACGCGCGGGCGATGGTGGGAGATCGGCGCGGTGCCCGACATCAGGGTGCAGGCGGCGCGGGTGGCCGACGGAATCGCGGCGCGGCTTGGTCGCTGAGCGTCGGAAAGCCGACATTAGGCAGGAAAACTGCGGATTTCGTGTTGGAAAGGTAGGATTCACACGACAACGGGAATAAGCGGTTGTCGTTACGGGGTAAAAATCATCTTGCCGATACCGGATGCCACGATCAGCGAGGACGAGCGGCTTGCGCGCGTCGCTAGCCTGTTGCCCGACACGCTGGAGGACGATTTCGAGCTCAAGGCGATCGCCGACTATGCCGCGCAGCTGGCGGGGACGCCGATCGCGCTGGTGACGCTGGTCGAGGCGAGCCGCCAGCGATTCCTGGCGCGGCAAGGGCTGGAGGCGCGCGAGACTCCGCGGTCGCAGAGCTTCTGCCAATATGCGATGGTCCACGACGGGGTGATGGAGGTGCGCGACGCCGCCGCCGACCCGCGCTTCGCCGACAATCCGCTGGTGCTGGGCGATCCCAACATCGGTTTCTACGCGGGCGCGCCGCTGGTCGGGGACGACGGGATGCCGTTCGGCGCGCTGTGCGTGATCTCGTCCGAGCCGCGCCCCGAGGGGCTGACCGACTTCCAGCGGGACGGGCTGCAGATCCTGGCGCAGGCGGCGATCCGGCGGATGAAGGAACGGCGCGCGTCGCGCGCCTATGAGGAGAGCGAGCGGCGGTTGAGCGCGCTGGTCGAGGCGATGCCGCAGATGGCCTGGTCGACCACGCCCGACGGGATGACCGATTATTTCAACCGGCGCTGGGAGGAATTCACCGGGGTGCCGGCCGAGCAGCATCACGGTGACGGCTGGTTCCAGGCGCTCCATCCCGACGACATCGAGGTGGCAGGGCAGGCGTGGCGGCGCGCGGTCGCGAGCGGCGAGCCCTACGAGGTCGAATATCGGCTGAAGCGGCATGACGGCCAGTGGCGCTGGACACTGGCGCGGGGCCTGCCGGTCAAGGACGACGGCGGCGAGATCGAGCGGTGGTACGGGACCAATACCGACATCCACGAGCAGAAGATGACCGCCGAGAGCCGCGACCTGCTGGCGCGCGAGCTGAGCCACCGGATCAAGAACATCTTTTCGCTGATCGAGGGGCTGCTGCGGCTCGAGACTCGCGCCGACCCCGCGCTTCGCCCGGCGGTCGAGGTGGTGTCGCAGCGGATGCAGGCGCTGGCACGCGCGCACGACCATGTGCGTCCCGACCGCGCCGGGCGCGACGGGACGATCCGGCTGAAGGCGCTGATGGCCGAGCTGTTCGCGCCCTATGACGCCGAGGACGGGCCGCGGGTGCGGGTCGAGGGCGATGACGCGACGATCTTCACCGAGGCGGTGACCCCGCTCGCGCTGCTGTTCCACGAGCTGGCGACCAATGCCGCCAAATATGGCGCGCTGTCGGTGCCCGAGGGGCGGGTGAAGCTGTCGCTGGAGATCGGCGGCGAGACGAGCCGGCTGACTTGGTGCGAGGTGGACGGGCCGGGGGTCGGCGCGGCGGCCTCGGCCAAGCCGGGGTTCGGCGACACGCTGCTGCGGATGGCGGTCGAGCGGCAGCTCGACGGGACGATCGAGCGGCGGTGGAGCAACCACGGGCTGATCGCGACGATCGACGTGCCGACGCGGTTGCTGACGCGGGCGAAAACTTAAGGGCCGCGTGGTTTATTTAACCAGATGGGCGATATTTAGCTTGACATTGTCACGCTGATCTGGCACCTATCGCGCGATTATGTAGTTTACAAACCCATCCGATCATGGCATAAGGCTCCCATCAACGGAGCAATTCACCATGTCGGTTCTTTCATCTCCCCACTTCCACGACGAGGCCAAGGCTTTCGCCTTCCTTGAGAGCATTGTCTGGGCCGATGGAATTGCTTGCCCGCACTGTGGCGTGGTCGGTGGCCGCGTCTATGATCTGGCGGGTGTCCGCAGCAAGCCGAGCAAGAAGAGCCCCGAGGGCTTGGTTCGCCACGGCCTCAAGAAATGTGGCGAGTGCCGCAATCAGTTCACCGTCAAGGTCGGCACGGTGTTCGAGCATGCCCGCATGCCGCTCCACAAGATGCTCCAGGCCGTCCATCTGATCGTGTCGAGCAAGAAGGGCATCAGCGCCCATCAGCTTAGCCGCGTCCTAGAGGTCCAATACAAGAGCGCGTGGTTCCTCGCTCACCGTATCCGCGAAGCCATGCGTTCGGGCGACCTCGCCCCGTTTGGTTCGGGCGGCGGCGCGGTCGAGGTCGACGAGACCTATTTCGGCCAGAAGGTCGGCGCGAAGAAGGCTCGCGGCGGTCACGCTCACAAGCTGGGCGTCCTCGCGCTGGTCGACCGCACGACTGGCACCATGCGTTCGTTCACCTTCGACAAGTTCCGCGCCGACGAGGTGCACCCGATCGTGCGCGCCAACATCAGCCGTGAGGCCCGCCTGATGACGGACGAGGCCCGCATGTATTCGAAGCTTGGCCAAGAGTTCGCGGAGCATGGCACCACGCTCCACGGTGCGCGCCAGTATGTCGACTATGAGGACCGCACCATTCACACGAACACGGTCGAAGGCGCGTTCTCCATCTTCAAGCGCGGCATGAAGGGCGTCTATCAGCACTGCGGCGAGCAGCACCTTCACCGCTACCTCGCCGAGTTCGAGTTCCGCTACAACACGCGCACCGCTAATGGCTTCGATGACCGCCAGCGTGCCCGCAACGCACTGTGCGGCATCACTGGCAAGCGCTTAACTTATAACCCAGCTAGTTAGACGGAAGGCTTGACTGCGGGCTGATTTTATGCTACCGGGCGGGCACACCGGGGACATGTCGATACCGTGTCATGGCTCCCTAGCGGAGCCGCCCGGTGGCTCCCTTACCGCCAGCCTTTGGTCGGAAATTTTACCAAGCCGTAGCCATCAATGCGAGTGCCGTTTCGTCTGAAAGCCGGCTCAATTGCATCGTAAAATTGGCGTTCGTCTGAATTGAATTTTCGGCCGATCGCCCCGGCCACCATGTCCGCGAGCTGGATGCCCACGCTATTGTGGGACGGCGTCAAGAAAATGGTTTCAATATAATTTTTGTAGGTACTGAACACGGGCGCGTCGCCCTCAACGAAGCGATGGTGACGGTGCCTCAACCCCTCGTCTTGGCTCTTGCCTCTGTGATCGGCGATCATAATGCCGAGTTGGCTGCTCCCTACCGTTCGCTCCATGTCCTGGAGGAAATATTGAAAGCGCTCCGAAACCGGCTTGTAAGTCATCTGGTAGAGGTCTTCCTGTGTCCGGACATACGGCTGCTCATATGCAGCCGCCACGCTGGCGACGCACGCAATGATTTTCACCGCCTTCCTTTTCGTAATGATCGCGTAGAAGGCAGCCCTGAAAGCATCTCGTGCTGCTTGGTCTAGGTGGGCCACTGAATTGCAGTGATCGGTGTTCTGGGGGCCGAAGTAGCGCCACTTGATCTCGCCCCGCACCCTAAATTCAGGCCGGTTTTTCAGGGCGTTTAACTCTTCTGATATGCCGTGCCATTGCGCTTCGTGTATGATGACTCCAGCTATGACGAAGTACGGCGGTCGTCGCTCAATTTGCGTAGGTTTCGGTGGCGACCCAGACTCGTCGATGAAGCAGAGGTACATTCGCTATGAACAATGCTGAACGTGACCAGAGTCAACTCGACAAGTTCAAGGAAGCCGCCCGCGATCTAGAGACGGACGACGATCCCGAACGGTTCAAGGATCGGCTGAAGAAGCTTGTGAAGCATAAGCCGGTCGAGACGCCGGAGTGAAAGGCCTCAGCGCTTATCCTCGCTGGATCAGTCTAGCCTTAGGATTGATCTGTATCGCCGTCGCTAGCCTGACGAGGGTCGGTTGGCCCGCATTGAACGTCATGTTGATTGTTATGGGTGTGGGGTTCTTGAGCCAGTCGCGGTCGCGCGTAGGTTTGTAAACTACATAATCGCCACCTATCGGGAACAGTCAAGTATTGCCGGACAGATCGACAAGGAGATTACGCACAACGAAGCGCTGATTTTGCTCGATGCCCTGACCGACGGCTCGTTGGCGGCGGGAGTCGGGGCCGTGCCGCCGTCATCGCCGACCGCGGGACTTTGCTATCGCGTCGGGACGAGCGCAACTGGGGGATGGGCGGGGATGGATGGGAAGCTCGCCATCTCGACCGCGGGAGGGTGGCGGTTCGTCACCCCGTTCGAGGGATTGCAGCTGACAGAGCAGGGGTCGGGCCTCGCCGTCCGCTATTTCGGCGGGCAGTGGGAATCGGGCATCGAGCGAGCGAGCGAATTGCGGGTCGCCGGGATCAAGGTCGTGGGTGCAAGGTCGGCATCGATTGCTGGCCCTGCCGGCGGATCAGTCGTCGACAACGAGGCGCGGGCGACGGTCGATGCCATCCTTGCGGCGATGCGCGGCCATGGTCTTATCGCTTGACGCTTTTCAGGGAGGTTAGCGGGGACTATCGAGAGCCGATGAAGCGATCGATACCTGTCTTAGCCTTTCTCGTCGCTCCCGCCGCGACGGCCCAGTCCACTCAAGTCAATCCGGAAATCCCAAAGGACCCGCAGGGGCGTTCACTGATTTTCTTCGATTGGAATAAAAGCAACATCAGTGGCGATGCATCGGCGGTATTGGACAGAATTGCCGCGGAGGCCGATGCGGTCCCTTCAATACGCATCGAACTCGTTGGACAGAGCGATCGATCGGGGTCGGATGCGAGCAGACGGCTGATTTCGCGACGCCGCTCCAGTGCGGTCAAAACTTATTTGGTCGCTCACGGCGTGCGCCCGTCCGCAATCTCGATCAGCGAGAGTAAGCCAACTGACCTGCTCGTGCCGACCGAGGCGGGTGTCAGGGAAGCGCAGAACAGGTTCGTCGCCATGCGCTTGCTACGCTGACGCATCTGCCAATTCGAGCATGTCGCTCGAAACCTTAGGTCCGACCTTCCTGCCAAGAAGCGGTCCGAGATATTGGCCCGTGAAACTCCGCGGGTTGGCGGCGACCTGCTCGGGCGTTCCCTCGGCGACGATTTCTCCGCCATTGACCCCGCCGTCGGGGCCGAGGTCAATGATCCGGTCGGCGGTCTTGATGACATCGAGATTATGCTCGATCACGACCACCGTATTGCCCTGCTCGACAAGCGCATGGAGCACTTCGAGGAGCTTTCGGACATCCTCGAAGTGGAGGCCCGTTGTCGGCTCGTCGAGAATGTAGAGGGTATTGCCCGTGGCGCGGCGGGAGAGTTCCTTGGAGAGCTTCACCCGCTGCGCCTCGCCGCCCGATAGGGTCGTTGCCTGCTGGCCGACCTTGATGTAACCGAGCCCGACTTCCTGAAGCATCGCCATCTTGTCGCGGATGCCGGGGACGGCTTTGAAGAATTCAACGGCGTCTTCAACGGTCATATCGAGCACATCGGCGATGCTCTTGCCCTTGAATTTCACCTCGAGCGTTTCGCGGTTGTAGCGTTGGCCGTGGCAGACATCGCACACAACGTACACATCGGGCAGGAAGTGCATTTCGATCTTCAATAGCCCATCGCCGGTGCAGGCCTCGCAGCGACCGCCCTTGACGTTGAACGAGAAGCGGCCGGGCTTGTAACCCCGCGCCTGGCTTTCGGGCAGGCCGGCGAACCAGTCGCGGATCTGGGTGAATGCGCCAGTGTAGGTGGCGGGGTTCGACCGAGGAGTCCGACCGATCGGCGACTGATCGATGTCGATCACCTTGTCGAGATGCTCGAGGCCGGTGATCTTGTCGTGCTTGCCCGCGAGAATCCGCGCGCCGTTCAGCTGCCGCGCGGCGGCGGCGAAGAGCGTGTCGATGGTGAAGCTCGACTTGCCCGACCCGCTGACGCCGGTGATGCAGGTGAAGGTCCCGAGCGGGATCGAGGCGGTCACGTTGCGCAGGTTGTTTTCGCGCGCATTGTGGACCGTCAGCTTCTTGCCATTCCCCTTGCGACGCTTCGCCGGCACGGGAATCGACCGGCGACCGCTCAAATAATCGGCGGTCAGGCTGTCCTCGCATTTCAGCAGTTCGGACAATGTCCCAGCGCACACCACCTCGCCGCCGCGAACGCCCGCGCCCGGTCCCATGTCGATGACATGGTCGGCGGTTCGGATGGCGTCCTCGTCATGTTCGACGACCAGCACGGTGTTGCCCAGCCCGCGGAGGCGTTTGAGCGTCTCAAGCAGGCGGTCGTTATCCTTCTGGTGAAGCCCGATCGACGGTTCGTCGAGGACGTAAAGCACCCCCGAGAGCCCCGAGCCGATTTGCGAGGCTAGCCGAATGCGCTGGCTTTCGCCGCCCGACAATGTCCCCGACGTCCGGTCGAGATTGAGATAGTCGAGGCCGACGTTGTGGAGAAAGCCGAGCCGCTCGTTGATCTCCTTTAGGATCGCGTGGGCGATTTCGCGCTGCTGCGGACCGAGCTTTTCCTCGAGCGCGCCGAACCAGGCGAACGCATCGGCGACCGAGCGGCGCGCCGACTGGCTGATGTCTTCGCCGGCGATCTTCACCGACAGCGCCTCGGGCTTCAAACGCGCGCCATGGCAGACCTCGCACGGGTGGCTTGCCTGGTATTTCGACAGCTCCTCGCGCATCCATGCGCTCTCGGTCGCGAGCATTCGCCGCTCGAGATTGCCGATCACCCCTTCGAACGGCTTCTTGACCTCGTAGCTCTTGCGTCCGTCGACGAAGCGGAGGGTTACCGGCTTTCCCTTGGTCCCGTGCAGGATCACGGCATGGGCTTCGGCCGGCAAGTCCTTCCACTTGCTGTCCAGTGAGAAGCCGTAGGCACGGGCGAGGCTACCGAGGACCTGCATATAATAAGGCGATGGCGGGTTCGACTTGGCCCACGGCACCACCGCGCCCTTGGCGATCGAGATGTCGTGATTGGGCACGACGAGGTCGTCGTCGAACACCAGCTTCTCGCCGAGTCCGTCGCAGGCGGGACAGGCCCCCTGCGGCGCGTTGAAGCTGAACAGGCGCGGCTCGATCTCGGCGATGGTGAAGCCGCTCACCGGGCAGGCAAACTTTTCCGAGAAAACAATCCGGCCGGGAACGCCGAAATCGAGCTTCATACCCGACTGCTGCTCGGCTTCGGGCTGCGGGTCGGCGGGGTCGAGATAGGCCAGCCCTTCGGCCAGCTTGAGCGCGGTTTCGAACGAATCCGCAAGCCGCGCCTCGATCCCCTCGCGGACGACGATTCGGTCGACCACGACCTCGATGTCGTGCTTATATTTCTTGTCGAGCGCCGGCGCCTCTTCAATGTCGTGGAAGACGCCGTCGATGCGGACGCGGGTGAAGCCGGCCTTCTGCCACTCCGCCAGCTCCTTGCGATACTCGCCCTTGCGTCCGCGCACGACCGGCGCGAGAAGATAATGGCGCGAACCTTCCGGCAGCGCCATCGTCCGGTCGACCATCTGGCTGACCTGCTGCGCCTCGATCGGCAGGCCCGTCGCCGGCGAGTAGGGAACGCCCACCCGCGCCCACAGCAGGCGCATATAATCGTAAATTTCGGTGACCGTCGCCACGGTCGAGCGCGGATTGCGGCTGGTCGTCTTCTGCTCGATCGAGATCGCCGGCGACAGGCCGTCGATATGCTCGACATCGGGCTTCTGCATCATCTCGAGGAACTGGCGCGCATAGGCGCTCAGGCTCTCGACATAGCGCCGCTGACCCTCGGCATAGATGGTGTCGAAGGCGAGGCTCGACTTGCCCGATCCGCTCAGCCCCGTGATCACCGTCAGGCTTTCGCGCGGGATGTCGACATCGACCCCCTTGAGATTGTGTTCGCGCGCGCCGCGGACGGAAATATGAGTCAGCATAGGGCCTGTCGTTCCAGCTTTGTTCTTAAGTATCGGAGCGGGTGCGGCGGGTCAACGCGGCGTGAGGCGAGATGGGCGCGACGCCGCCTATTTCAAGCGCTTAGCGGAACGCGAAGGACCGGTTCATAGCGCGCGCCCTCGCGCCCGAGATGGCTCTCGTAGAGCGTCAGATGGTCGATCCGCGCCGGCTCGCTCGACAGGCCCGCGCGCGCCTCGATCCAATATTGCGGGTCTTCGCCGCCGCGACGCGCCCTGGCGAGGGTGATGTGCGGCAAGTAGGCGCGGCGTTCCGGCTCCAGCCCAAGGCGGACCAGCAGGCGGTCGACCCGGTCATGCAACGCCTGCAGCGGCGGCCTCGGCCCGACCCGCGCGAACAGCGCCCCGCGCGAACCGTGATCGAACCAGCCGACCCCCTCGAGCGCGACGGTCGGCGCCGTTCCTCGAAAGCCTTCGAGCGCCGCGGCGATATCCTCGGCCAGCGGCCGCTCGACTTCTCCAATGTAGCGCAGGGTCAGGTGGAACTGATCGTCGTCCTGCCACGCCCAGCCGGCGGGGCCTCGTGCCATCGCGTCGAGGCAGCCTTGGCGAAGGGCGAGCGGCGGTCTCAAGGCGACGAACAGGCGATGCATGCGCTTCCATTAGTCGAATTTGGGACGGTCACGCGACGGGTTTCGCTTGAATCCCCCTTCGGATGCCCCGATATTGCGCCCACTTGGGGATGTGTCGTCGAGGCCCCCCAGAAGAGGAGTGAGAATGGCTAACCAGTTCGATCCCCGCACCAGCTTCCGCGGCGCCGATCCGGCGATCGCGGTCGGCGTGCCCACGGTGGCGCGCGATGCGGGCCTTCGTTCCTATATGCTCAAGGTCTACAATTACATGGCGTCGGGGGTGCTTCTGACGGGCGTCGTCGCGATGCTGTTTGCCAATTCGTCGCTGATGAGCCTGCTCGTCAATCCGGCGACCGGCCAGCGCTCGATCCTGTTCTGGGTCGCGCTGTTCGCTCCGCTCGGGCTGGTGATGTGGCTCGGCATGGGCATCAACCGGATGAAGACCTCGACCGCACAGGCGATCTTCTGGGCCTATGCGGGCCTGATCGGGGTGCAGTTCTCGACCCTGTTCCTGGCCTTCACCGGGACGTCGATCGCGCAGGCCTTCTTCGCGACCGCCGCCGGGTTCGCGGGTCTCAGCCTCTACGGCTACACGACCAAACGCGACCTCAGCGGCATGGGCACCTTCTTCGTCATGGGCGTGGTCGGGCTGCTGGTCGCGATGCTGGTCAACATGTTCCTGCATTCGTCGACGATGGAGCTGCTGATCAGCTGCGTCGGTGTGCTCCTGTTCGCGGGTCTCACCGTCTACGACACGCAGAAGATCAAAAGCGTCTATTTCCAGGTTCGCGGCAGCGACTTCGCCGGCAAGGCGGTCGTGATGGGCGCGCTCAACCTGTACATGGACTTCATCAATATGTTCCTGTTCCTGCTGCGTTTCATGGGGGATCGCCGCTAGGCGGTCTCGAACCAAGCTTCCACGGGATGGAAAAGCGAAGGCCGGCGGGAAACCGCCGGCCTTTTGCGTGGTTGATGCCGTCAGCAGGAGAGGCGGCATGTGTGAACTTGAAAAAGGATTTATCGTCGATACGTCGATGACGCGGCGCGGGCTGGTCGTCAGCCTGTCGGCCGCGGCGGCGCTCGCGGGCTTGCCCGGCGAGGCGCTGGCCGCGAGCGTGAGCGAAAAGGACGTGAGGGTCAGGACTGCCGACGGGTCCGCCGATGCCGCGCTGATCACGCCCGCCGGCAAGGGAAAATATCCCGCCGTACTGCTGTGGCCGGACATCCTGGGCCTTCGGCCGGTATTTCGCGAAAAGGCTCGGCGACTTGCGGCGCGGGGCTATGTGGTCCTCGTCCCCAATCCCTTCTATCGCACCAAGCGCGCGCCGATCGTCACCGGGCCGTTCGATTTCGGCGACAAGGCGGCGATGGCGGGACTGATGAAGCTCAAGGACACGCTTACCGACGCGCGGATCGACGCCGATACCGCCGCCTACCTCGGCTATCTCGATCGCCAGCCGCGCACCGACCGCCATCGCGGCGCGGGGGTCGTCGGGCACTGCTTCAGCGGTCCCTATGCCTTTCGTGCCGCCGCGCTGGCGCCGGGCCGCTTCAGGGCGGTGGCGACCTTCCACGGCGGCGGCCTCGTCACGAAGGACGGCGACAGCCCGCACCTGCTGATCCCGCGCACTCGCGCAACCTTCCTGGTCGACATCGCGCAGAACGACGACAAGCAGCAGCCTGAGGCCAAGACCGTTCTCAAGGACGCCTTCGCCGCGGCGAAGCGCCCGGCCTCGGTCGAAGTCTTTGCCGCCGACCATGGCTGGACTGTCGCCGGCAGCCCCGCCTACGACGAGCCGCTTGCCGAGCGCGCGTGGAGCCAGTTGCTCGGCCTGTTCGGCCGAACGCTCGCCTAGCCGGACTGCTTCGCCTGCATCTCGGCGATAAGCGCCGTGTCGATCGCCTTGGCGCGCTGGTAGGCGGGACGAGCGGTCAGCCTTTCGGCATAGGCCAGGAACTCGGCGCGTTTGGGCAGCGTGAGGAATTGCACGCCCCACAGCACCGCGCTGCCGACATAGACGTCGGCGGCGTTGAATCGCGACCCGCAGACGAAGTCTCGGTTACGAAAATGGTCGGCGAGGGTGTCGACCATTCGCTCGTAGCTGCCATAGCCGAACATTCGCTGCCGTTCGGGCGTGGGATCCCAGCCGTTGGCATGGTTGCTGATCGCCGCCTCGACCGGCCCGGCGGCGAAGAACAGCCAGCGATAATAGTCGGCTTTCTCCTCGGCGCGCGGACCAAGGTCGGTTTCGGGAAAGACATCGGCGAGATAGGCGCAGATCGCCGCGCATTCAGTGACCACCGCGCCGTCGTGGACGATCGCCGGCACCTTTTTCATCGGGTTGATCCGGGCATAGGCCTCGTCCTGCATCGAGGCCACGCCGCCTTCCGACACATCGTAGCTGACGATGTGCGCGACGTAGGGCGCGCCGACTTCCTCGAGCATCCAGCGGACGATCTGCCCCCGGCTCATCGGGTTGGTGTAGAAATCGATGCTCATCGCGCGTGCCTTCCGTTCAGCGGCTCGCCTTCGCCTTGGTCGGATCGTCGCGATAGCGGTCGATCTCGTCCTGCTGGCGGAGGATCTTGTTGTCGGGGTCGAGCGTCACGAGGCTGGTCGGGCTCGGCACCGCGACGCTGCCATGCCCTTCGCTCATCGGCACGGTCGTTACCTTGCCGTCGATCTTCACGTCGACCGGCATCGGGAAGGGCAGCCCGCGCGGGGTCACCCACCACAGGGTCAGCATATTGCCGTCGCGGCGGCTCATCAGCCGGGGCAGGTGCGCGCGGCGCAGGTAGACGTCGAAGAACCATTTCAGGTTGCGCCCCGCCTCCTGGCTGGCGATCGTCTCGAACTCCCTGGTCGATCCGAAGCGCGGCTGGAAATTGCCGGGCCGCGGATCGGGCCGGCCGTAGACCTCGCGCCGCACCGACCGCCAGAAAGGCTCGTCGCCGATCAGGTTGCGCAGCGTGTGGAGCACCCACGATCCCTTGACGTAGATGTCGCCGCCGGGCCCGGTCGTGCCTTGGTAGACGCTCTCCTCGGTCTGGTGGCGCCCGCTGACGATCGGGAACCTGTTGGCGATCGTCTGGCGCTGCTTGAACATCGCCGCGTCATATTCCATCCGCCCGCGCAGCCATTCGAGGGTCAGCGGCTGCATGTAGCTCCCGAACCCTTCGTGCAGCCACATGTCGTCCCAGTCGCCGTTGGTCAGCTGATTGCCGAACCATTCGTGGCTGAATTCGTGATTCATCAGCCAGTCGAAGCCCTCGGGTGCCAGCTTGTAATTATTGCCGTAGGCGTTGATCGTCTGGTGCTCCATCCCGAGGTGCGGTGTCTCGACCACGCCCATTTTCTCGTCGCCCCACGGATAGGGCCCGACAGTCGCCTCGAAGAAATCGAGCGTCTCGCCCATCTCTTTGAGCAACCCGGCGGCCTGCACGTCCTCGCCGGGCAGGTACCAATATTGCAGCGGGATTGTGTTGCCGAAGCGGCTCTTGTGAAGCGCGTGCGCCAGCCGGTAGGGCGCGACGTCGATCGCGATCGCATAATTGTTTGGCGAACGCGCGGTCCAGTTCCACCGGGTCCGCCCGTCGGGCAGGAAGTCGACCCCCAGCAGGCGCCCGTTCGACGGCGCCGACAGTCCCTTGGGGACGATGATGTGCTGGGTCACGCGCCCGACCTCGACCTGGCTGTTGTCGAAACAGGGCCAGAACAGGTCGCAGCCCTCGCCCTCGACCGCGGTCGCCACCCACGGGCTGCCATCCTTGGTGTGCGACCAGACGAAGCCGCCATCCCACGGCGCGCGCTTGGCGACGTGGGGATGGCCGGCATAGTCGATTGTCAGGCTGAGCCTGTCGCCCGCTTTTCTCGGCGCGGGCAGGTCGACCGTCACCAAGCCGCCGTCGTTGCGATACTTGTCGGACGACAGCAGGGTGCCGTCGGCGGCGATGGCCGAGATTGGCAGTTCGGGGTCGAGGTCGAACTGGAGCTTGTCGATCGGCTGGTTGACGGTGAAGCCGAGTACCGCGTGGCCCGCGATGGCCTTGTCGCCGGGTTTGATCTCGAAGGTGAGGTCGGCGGTGTCGAAGTGCACCGACGCCTGCTCGCGGGTCAGCGGAAACCCGGTCTGCCCGGTACGGGTGGCGAGCGGTCGGTCGTGCTTGGCCGCGATCCAGGCGAGCGCGGCGAACACCGCCACGATCACGCCGATCAGGATCCACGGCGTCCAGTCGCGTTCCCTCGCTTCGCCCGCCATCGCTTTTGCTCCCTGTCGATTTCAATCCGACAGGGAGCAGAAAGCCGCCGCCTAGGCTAGTCCTCGGACTTCGCCGCCGCCGGCTTTTTCGACGAGCGGCCCGCGCCCTTCGGCTTGGCCTTCGCGACCTTGGGCGGGGCGGGGGTGATTTCGAACACCGGCTGGTTGTCTTTCAGGTGCACCTTGACCTCGCCGCCGTCGACCAGCTTGCCGAACAGCAGTTCCTCGGCCAGCGGCTGCTTGATCTTTTCCTGGATCAGTCGCGCCATCGGCCGTGCGCCGTTCATCTTGTCATAGCCCTTGGCGGTCATCCACTCGCGCGCCTCGTCGTCGAGCTGTATGTGCACACCGCGGTCGGCCAGCTGCATTTCCATCTGCAGGATGAACTTGTCGACGACCCGCGCGACCACCGCCGGGGGGAGGTAGCCGAACGGCACCACCGCATCGAGCCGGTTGCGGAATTCGGGCGTGAACATCTTCTTGATGGCGTCTTCCTGGACGTCGTCGCGCGACAGCGCCCCGAACCCGATCCCCTCGCGTGCCATGTCGGCGGCGCCGGCATTGGTCGTCATGATGAGGATGGTGTTGCGGAAATCGACCGTCTTGCCGTGGTGGTCGGTGAGCTTCCCATTGTCCATCACCTGCAGCAGGATGTTGAACAGGTCGGGGTGCGCCTTTTCGATTTCGTCGAGCAGCAGGACCGAATGCGGCTGCTGGTCGACCGCGTCGGTGAGCAGCCCGCCCTGGTCGTAGCCGACATAGCCCGGCGGCGCGCCGATCAGCCGGCTCACCGAGTGGCGTTCCATATATTCGGACATGTCGAAGCGCTGCAGCGGGATGCCCAGCGTTGCCGCCAGCTGGCGCGCGACCTCGGTCTTGCCGACCCCGGTCGGGCCCGAGAACAGGTAATTGCCGATCGGCTTGTCGGGGTCGCGAAGCCCCGCGCGGCTGAGCTTGATCGCCGACGCCAGCTTTTCGATCGCCAGGTCCTGCCCGAACACCACGCGCTTCAGGTCCTGCTCGAGCGTTTCGAGCACGCGCTTGTCGTCGGTCGAGACCGACTTCGGCGGGATCCGCGCCATCGTCGCCACCACCGCCTCGATCTCCTTCGTGGTGATGGTCTTCTTGCGACGGCTCGGCGGGACCAGCATTTGCATCGCCCCGACTTCGTCGATCACGTCGATCGCCTTGTCGGGCAGCTTGCGGTCGTGGATGTAGCGGCTCGACAGTTCGACCGCCGACTTGATCGCGTCGGGGGTGTAGCGCACCCCGTGGTGCGCCTCGAACGACGAGCGTAGCCCGGCGATGATCTTGATCGTGTCCTCGATCGTCGGCTCGTTGACGTCGATCTTCTGGAACCGGCGAAGCAGCGCGCGGTCCTTTTCGAAGTGGTTGCGGAATTCCTTGTAGGTGGTCGACCCGATACAGCGGATCGCCCCCGACGACAGCGCGGGCTTCAGGAGGTTCGAGGCGTCCATCGCCCCTCCGCTGGTCGCTCCGGCGCCGATCACCGTGTGAATCTCGTCGATGAATAGCACCGCGTGCGGCATCTTCTCGAGCTCGGTAACGACCGACTTAAGCCGCTCCTCGAAATCGCCGCGATAGCGCGTACCGGCCAGCAGCGCGCCCATGTCGAGCGCGTAGATCACCGCCTCCTTGAGCACGTCAGGGACGTCGCCCTCGATGATCTTTCGCGCCAGCCCCTCGGCGATCGCGGTCTTGCCGACGCCGGGATCGCCGACATAGAGCGGGTTGTTCTTCGATCGGCGGCACAGGATCTGCACCGTGCGGTCGACTTCGCTGCCGCGCCCGATCAGCGGATCGACCTTGCCGGCCTTTGCCTTTTCGTTGAGGTCGACGGTGAACTGCTGGAGCGCGCTTTCCTTCTTGTCGGCGCTCTTCACCTCAGGCTTCTCCTCTGCGCCCTGCGGCGGGATCGGCTCGCTCGCCACTTCGCCCTTGCCGACGCCGTGGCTGATGTAGGTCACCGCGTCGAGCCGGCTCATGTCCTGCTGCTGGAGGAAATAGACGGCATAGCTCTCGCGCTCGGAGAACAGCGCGACCAGCACGTTGGCGCCGGTCACCTCGTCGCGGCCCGACGACTGGACGTGCAGGATCGCGCGCTGGACGACGCGCTGGAAACCGCTGGTCGGGGTCGGGTCGGTGGCCGAATCGGCGACCAGCGCCGACAGCTCGTTGTCGAGATAATGTTTGACCGTCGACTTCAGCTCGTCGCGGTTGACGCCGCAGGCGGTCATCACCTGCGCCGCGTGATTGTCGTCGATCAGCGCCATCAGCAGGTGCTCGAGCGTGGCATATTCGTGCCGCCGCTTCGACGCTTCCCCCAGCGCATTGTGGAGGGTCTGCTCGAGGTCGCGGGCAAAACTGGGCATTCGGGTCTCCTTAGAATGCCAATGTCGTGGGGCCGGACCGGCCGATCAAGGCCGTCGGGCGGCGATCTCGTCGCAGGCTAACGCTTGAACAGCGCATCGGCGGCGTTGCGGTGGGCGTCGGCGGCATCACGATGGGCCTCGACCCGGGCGATCTCGTCGCGAAGCGTGGCGATCCGATGGGCCAGCTCGTCCTGCGACATCGGCCCCAAATCCTGGCGCACCAGCAGGGTCAGCGGGTCCTGCGGGCGGCTGGTGAAGAAATCATCTTCGTCCATTTCTCCAGCGTCCCGTCCCGCGCCGATCTTGTCAATCGGCCGACTCGGACGATTTCGCGCTGCTGTTGGAGGTGCTGTCGGTGCGGGGGAAGATATGGTCGCGGTGATTGAACGCGGCGACCATCATCTTCTGGTAGACCGGCGCCATGCTGAACCGCCGCTGCTCGATCTTAGAGTCGACTTCCTCGAGCATCGCCTGGCCGTACATGGCGGCGATATCGGCATTGGCCTTCATCCGCGCGTAGGTTTTCTGCGCCTTATCGCCTTCGCCGGGCATGATCTGGACTGAGACATGAGTCGCGGTGGGGGTCTCGGGGGCGATGGTGGCGAGATAGCGGAACATTTCGTCGCCGTCGTAGACCAGCGCCCAGCTGATCTTCCGCCCGTCGTCTTCCTCGCTTCGCTCGACGTCGATTTTCGCCCCGGCTTCGCCGAACACCATCAGCGGCACCTCGGCCTCGGCCAGACGCGCCTTCACCGTCGCCTCGTCGAGCGCATAGGTCTCGCCGGGCGGGGGCGCCTTGCACGCCGCTAGAGACAGCGCGGACAGGAAGATGAGTAGCAGACGAGCCATCGGGCGCGTCCATAATGGCTCACGCTTTCGAAACGGTTGACGGCTTGGTCCCCGCCGATATGCCTTCGCACCGATGAGCGAGCCGATTCCAGACGTGATGCGCGCGATCGAGATCGCCGCGCCGGGCGGGCCTGAACAGTTGAAGCCGGTGTCGCGACCAACCCCGCGGCCGGGCGCGGGCGAGGTGCTGGTCAAGGTCGCCGCCGCCGGGGTCAATCGACCCGACGTCCTCCAGCGGATGGGGCTCTACCCGCCGCCGCCGGGCGCCAGCGACATCCCGGGGCTCGAGATCGCCGGGACGGTGGTGTCGGCGCCGCAGGGGCTCGGCCACATGGTCGGCAGCCGCGTCTGCGCGCTCGTCGGGGGAGGGGGCTATGCCGACTATTGCGTCGCCTCGGCGGGAACCTGCCTGCCGGTCCCCGAGGTGCTTCGCCTCCCCGAGGCGGCGGCGATGCCCGAGACGCTGTTCACCGTCTGGGTCAACCTGTTTGAACGCGGCTTCGCCGCCGATGGCGACACGGTGCTGGTCCACGGCGGGACCAGCGGGATCGGGACGATGGCGATCCGGCTCGGCGCCCTGTTCGGGCTCGAGGTGATCGTCACCTGCGGCACCGACGACAAGTGCGCCGCCGCGCTCGACCTCGGCGCGGCGCAGGCGATCAATTACCGGACCGGCGATTTTGTCGAGGCGGTCGAGCGGCTGACCGAGGGCCGGGGCGTCGCGGTGGTGCTCGACATGGTCGGCGGCGACTATGTCGCGAAGAACCTCAAGTGCCTCGCCGACGACGGGCGGCACGTGTCGATCGCCTTCCAGCGCGGAGCCACCGCCGAAGTGCCGATCCCCGAGCTGATGCGGCGGCGGCTGACGATGACCGGCTCGACGCTGCGCGGCCGCGACACCAATTTCAAGGCGATGGTCGCCGACGAGATCGCGCGCACCGTTTGGCCCTATGTCGAGGGCAACCGGCTCAAGCCCGTTCTCGACCGGAGCTTCCCCCTCGCGCAGGCGGCGGACGCCCACCGGCTGATGGAAAGCGGCGATTTCGTCGGCAAGATCGTGCTCGAGACCGGGCAATGAGCGAGCGGCTGGTCCTCCACGAATATGCCCGCTCGGGCAATTGCTACAAGATCAGGCTGACCGCGGCGCACATCGGCGCGCGCCTCGAGCGCCGCGAATATGACATTATGAACGACGAAACGCGGACGCCGCAATTCCTGGCGTCGGTCAATGCCAACGGCCGCATTCCGGTGCTCCAGGTCGGCGATCGCTTCCTGCCCGAGAGCAACGCCGCCTGTCACTGGCTGGCGACCGGGTCGGCGCTTTTGCCGACCGATCGCTTCGATCATGCGGACATGCTGCGCTGGATGTTCTGGGAGCAATATAATCACGAACCCAATGTCGCGACGCTGCGCTTCTGGACCGGCTGGATCGGGCTCGACAACCTTTCCCCGCTGCAGGCGGCGCAGCTGCCCGGCAAGCGCGCCGCCGGGATCGCTGCGCTCAAGCTGATGGAGGACCATCTCGCCTCGCACGACTGGCTGGCCGGAGGCGCGTTCAGCCTCGCCGATATCTGCCTTTACGCCTACACCCACACGGCGGGCGAGGGCGGTTACCGGCTCGCCGATTATCCGGCGGTCGAGCGATGGCTGGCGCGGGTCGTGGCGCAACCGGGGCACATCCCGCTCGACGCCTAGACTCGGGCGCGTCGGCCCGATACAGGCAATCCCAAGCGGGCCGCTCCGGAAAGGGGCGGCCTCATCTGTTTCTAACGCCCAAGGGATGTTCTCGATGGCCCAGCCGCTCATGCCCCACGCGACCGCCGCCTGGCTGGTCGACAATTCGTCGCTTACCTTCGACCAGATCGCCGCCTTCTGTGGCCTCCACATCCTCGAGGTGCAGGCGATCGCCGACGATACCGCCGCGACCAAGCTGACCGGGCGCGACCCGATCCGCGCCGGCGAGCTGACCCACGAGGAAATCGAAAAGGGGCAGGCCGACCCCGACTATGTGCTCAAGATGCACAAGGAGCCCGACCCGGTCACCCGCACCAAGGGCCCGCGTTACACCCCGGTCAGCAAGCGGCAGGACAAGCCCGACGGGATCGCGTGGATCATCCGCAACCATCCCGAGGTCAGCGACGGGCAGATCTCGAAGCTGATCGGGACGACCCGCACCACGATCGGCGCGATCCGCGACCGTTCGCACTGGAACATGGCGAACATCCAGCCGAAGGACCCGGTAACGCTCGGCCTCACCAGCCAGCGCGAGCTCGACGCGGCGGTGGCGAAGGCGCAGAAGGCGGCCGGCACCGCGGGGCAGGTCGATGCGACCTTCGACCACGACCGCGACGAACTGATCGCGCAGCTTCGCGCCGAGCGCGAACAGCACGCCCGCGATGCCGAGGCGGCGCTCGCCGCCGAAGCGGGGATCGACACCTCGGACGAGATCGTCCCGGGCATCAAGAACCCGTTCAAGAATTGATTTGTCGCCCGCTTCGCGGAAAGGTGGGCCGATGGGACAAGAGGATATCGTCACGCTGAGCTTCGAGGCGGCGCTCGCCGAGCTCGAACAGATCGTGCGCGCGCTCGAACAGGGGGCGGAGCCGCTCGACCGGTCGATCGAGCTCTACCAGCGCGGCGACCGGCTAAAGCGCCACTGCGAGGCGCGGCTGGCGGCCGCGCAGGCGCGGATCGAGCAGATCGCGCTCGGCCCCGACGGCCAGCCCACCGGGATCAGGCCGTTCGATGCCGACTGAGGTCCGCGAGAAAGTGTCGCTCAAGGCCGAGGCGGCGCGGGTCGCCGAGGCGGTCGACGCGCTGTTCCTCACCTATCTCAAGGATCCCGGCGACGGTCGCGACCAGCTGTTCGCCGCGATGCGCCACGCCGCGATCGGCGCGGGCAAGAAGCTCCGCCCACTGCTGACCGTCGCCACCGCCCGGCTGTTCGCGCTCGACGAGGCGCCCGCGGTCCGCGCCGGCGCGGCGATCGAGGCGGTCCATGTCTATTCGCTGATCCACGACGACCTGCCGTGCATGGACGACGACGACCTCCGGCGCGGTCGTCCGACGGTCCACAAGGCCTATGACGAGGCGACCGCGGTGCTCGCCGGCGACTGCTTCCACGACCTCGCGTTCGAAATCTTGTCCGACCCGGCGACTCACGAGGACCCGTTCGTGCGCTCCGAGCTGATCCTCGAGCTCGCGCGCTCGTCGGGGCTTCACGGCATGGGCGGCGGCCAGATGCTCGACCTCGCCGCCGAAGGGCAGACGCTCGACATGGCCGGCGTCACCCGGCTCCAGCAGCTCAAGACCGGGGCGCTGATCGAATATGCACTCGAGGCGGCGTGCATCATGGGGCGCATCGCCGACGAGGGACGGACCCCCTATCGCGGCTATGCCCGCGACCTCGGACTCGCCTTCCAGATCGCCGACGACCTGCTCGACGAGGGCGGCGACGAGGCGGCGGCGGGCAAGCGGCTGCACAAGGACGCCGACGCGGGCAAGGCGACCTTCGTCTCGCTGCTCGGGGTCGACCGCGCGCGCCAGCAGTGCGCGATGCTGGTCGACCAGGCCAAGGCGCATCTCCACGGTCATGGCGAGGAAGCCGACCTGCTCCGCGCGATCGCCGACTATGTGCTGGAGCGCGACCGGTGAGCGGCCCGCGCGTCGCGGTCTATCCGGGGACGTTCGACCCGATCACGCTCGGCCACCTCGACATCATCCGCCGCGGCACCCACCTCGTCGACCGGCTGGTTGTCGGGGTCACCACCAACCCGTCGAAGTCGCCGATGTTCGAGGTCGAGGAACGGCTCTCCATGGTCCGCCGCGAAATCGCCGACCTGCCGAGCGTCGAGGTAGTGAGTTTCGACGCGCTGCTGATGGATTTCGCCGAGAGCCAGGGCGCCAGCGTCATCCTGCGCGGGCTGCGCGCGGTCGCCGATTTCGAATATGAATATCAGATGGCGGGGATGAACCAGCAGCTGAACGACGACATCGAGACCGTCTTCCTGATGGCCGACGTCTCGCTCCAGCCGATCGCGTCGAACCTTGTCAAGGAAATCGCCCGCTATGGCGGTAACATCGGCAAGTTCGTTCCCGCCGCGGTCGCCGCCGACGTGGCGGCCAAGCTGCGCGGTTAAGGCTGGCGTCAGCGCCGCGGCGACACTAAGCGCATCGCAGTTTTCGGGGAGGCCATTTCGTGATCAAGTCGCTGTTCGCATTGCCCTTTATCGCCCTTGCGCTCGCCGGCGCGGCGCCGCCGCCGGCGCTTCCGTCGATGGTCGCGCCGCCCGCCGTCGCCGCCGACCCGGCGAACCGCTGGACGCTCGAGCTGTCGAACGGGGGCACGGTGGTGATCCAACTTCGCCCCGACATTGCCCCGCTCACCGTCCAGCGCATCCAGACGCTGACCCGCCAGCATTTCTACGACGGGCTGACCTTCCACCGCGTCATCCCCGGCTTCATGGCGCAGGGTGGCGATCCGAAAGGGACGGGGCAGGGCGGCTCGACGCTTCCCGACCTCAAGGCCGAGTTCAACGGGCTGCCGCATTTGCGCGGCGTGACCTCGATGGCGCGCGCGCAGGCCGACGACAGCGCCAACAGCCAGTTCTTCATCGTCCTGTCGCCGACCATGGCGCTCGACCATAAGTATAGCGGGTTCGGCCGGGTGATCTCGGGCATGGCGGCGGTCGACGCGATCGCCCCGGGCGAGCCGCCCGCCAACCCGACCCGGATCGTCCGCGCCACGGTCGGCGAGGCGGCGCCGGCCAACTAACGTCGATGCGCGTCGACCTGTTCGACTTCGACCTGCCCTCCGAGCGGATCGCGCTTCGCCCGGCGCGCCCGCGCGATTCGGCGCGGATGCTGCTGGTCGACGGTGACCGGATCGCGGACCGCGCGGTGCTCGACCTGCCCGACTTGCTCCAGCCCGGCGACGTGCTGGTGTTCAACGATACCCGCGTCATTCCTGCCCAGCTCGAGGGCAAGCGCGGCGAAGCGAGCATCGGCGCGACCCTTCACAAGCGGGAGGGGCTGCGCAGCTGGTGGGCGTTCGTCCGCAACGCCAGGAGAATCCGGCTTGGCGACGTGATCGACTTCGGCAACGGCGTTCGCGCCACCGCCGCCGAGAAGGGCGACGACGGCGCGATCCTGCTCGCCTTCCACGGCGACGAGCCGGTCGAGCTCCTGCTCGGGCGCGCGGGCACCATGCCGCTGCCCCCCTACATCGCCAGCAAGCGCGCGATCGACGAGGCCGACGCCGCCGATTACCAGACGATGTTCGCGCGCGAGGCCGGTGCCGTCGCCGCGCCGACCGCCGCCCTCCACTTCACCGACCGGCTGATCGCCGCGCTCGACGCTCGCGGCGTGGCGCGCGAAACGCTGACCCTCCACGTCGGCGCGGGCACCTTTCTGCCGGTCAAGGCCGACGACACCGACGCGCACCGGATGCACGCCGAGTGGGGGCGGATCGACCAGCCGACCGCGGACCGGCTCAACGCCGCGCGGCGGACGGGCGGCCGGCTGATCGCGGTCGGCACCACCTCGCTCCGCCTGCTCGAAAGCGCGGCTGGCGACGACGGCCTCGTCCAAGCGTTCGATGGCGACACCTCGATCTTCATCACCCCCGGCTACCGCTTTCGCGTGGTCGACGGACTGATGACCAATTTCCACCTGCCCAGGTCGACGCTGTTCATGCTGGTCTCGGCGCTGATGGGGCTCGACGTCATGACGGCGGCCTATCGCCACGCCATCGAAAATGGGTACCGTTTCTATTCCTACGGCGATTCGTCGCTGTTGTTGCCGCGTAAACGGGGAGAATGACATGAACCGCCGACTGATCGCCGCCGCCCTCATCGCCCTGCCGATCGCCGGCTGCGCCACCTTCGGCGGGAACGGGTTGAGCGGGCAATATGGCGGCGAGCATGTCATCCTCAACCTCGGGCCCAATGGCGGGACGATGGAGCTCGACTGCGCCAACGCCACGCTCGGCGCGGTCGCCCCGCGCGGCGATGGAAGCTTCACCACGCGCGGCACCTATTCGCGCGGGATGGGCGCGGTCGGCGGGCGGCGGGCGGTGCCGGCGACCTTCAGCGGGCTGGCCGACCCCAATACCATCCGCGTGCGGATCGACCTTGCCGACGGCACCCATGTCGGCCCGCTCAAGCTCGACCGCGGTACCCGCCCGACGCTGTACAAATGCTATTGAGCGGCCCCGCTCACTGACCCGAGAGCGTCGACCAGACCAGCTTGGCGGTGAGCGCGAGCGAGAGCGTCACCAGCAGCGGCCGGATCACCTTCGCCCCGAACCGCATCGCGGTGTGGCTGCCGATGTAGCCGCCGGTCATCGCCCCGGCGGCCATGCACAGGCCGAGCAGCCAAAGCATCTTGCCCGCGAGCGCGAACAGCAGCACGCTGGCGATGTTGCTGGTGAGGTTGAACAGCTTGGTCGTCGCGGTCGCGCGGGTCAGCCCCATCCCGCGAAGCCCGACCAGCGTGGTGGTGTAGAAGCTCCCCACGCCGGGCCCGAAGAAGCCGTCGTAAAGGCCGAATAGCCCGCCGATCGGCGCATAGCTGCGCTTCGACAGCCGCTCGTGCGCGTCCTCGTCGCTCATCCGCGGGCTCAGCAGCACGTAGAGCGCGACCGCCATCAGCAGCGCCGAGATGACCAGCTTCAGCGCGCCCGGATCGACCCGCTGCACCAGCCACACCCCGAGCGCCGCCCCGGCGAAGATCAGCGCCAGCGTCGGCGCGTAGCCGCGCGCGTCGACCAGGCCCTTGCGCGCATAGTTGGCGGTGGCGATCGAGGTACCGAAGCTCGACTGCAGCTTGTTGGTCGCCAGCGCATTGACCGGCGGCAAGCCCGCCGTCAGCAGCGCGGGCATCATGATCAGCCCGCCCCCGCCGGCGATCGAATCGACGAAGCCGGCGACGACGGCGGTCGCGGTCAGCGCGGCATAGGTCAGCGGCTCGATCATCGCCGCTGCCTAGCGGCGCGGCGGGCGGGCGGCTAGGGAGCCGGGCGATGACCCGTTTCACCTTTTCGCTCGCCGCCACCGACGGCGCCGCGCGCACCGGCACCATCGTCATGCGTCGCGGCACGATCCGCACCCCCGCCTTCATGCCGGTGGGGACGGCGGCGACGGTCAAGGCGATGAAGCCCGAGGGCGTGCGCGCCGCGGGCGCCGACATCATCCTCGGCAATACCTACCACCTCATGCTCCGCCCCGGGGCGGAGCGGGTGGCGAAGCTCGGCGGACTTCACCGCTTCATGAACTGGGACCGTCCGATCCTGACCGACAGCGGCGGTTACCAGGTGATGAGCCTCAGCGAACTGACCAAGGTCACCGACGAAGGGGTCGCCTTCCGCAGCCACATCGACGGCTCGCGCCACCTGCTGACTCCCGAACGTTCGGTCGAGGTCCAGCGGCTGCTGGGCAGCGACATCGTCATGCAGTTCGACGAGCTGGTCCGCCCCGACGTTAGCGAAAAGAAGCAACGCGAGGCGATGGATCGCTCGATCGCCTGGGCGAAGCGCAGCCGCGCCGAGTTCGACCGCGGCGGCGAGCATGCCGCAAGCGCCGCCATTTTCGGCATCCAGCAGGGGGTGCTCGACGAGGCGCTTCGCAAGCGCTCGGCCGAGGCGCTGATCGACATCGGCTTCGACGGCTTTGCGGTCGGCGGGCTGGCGGTGGGGGAGGGACATGCGGCGATGCTCGGCTGTCTCGACTTCGCGCCCGGACAGCTCCCGGTCGAAAAGCCGCGCTACCTGATGGGGGTGGGCAAGCCCGACGACATCGTTGAGGCGGTGCGGCGCGGGATCGATATGTTCGACTGCGTCCTGCCGACCCGGTCGGGCCGAACCGGGCAGGCGTTCACCGCCGACGGGCCGATCAACATCCGCAACGCGAGGTTCGCGGAGGACCAGGCGCCGCTCGAGCCCGACTGCCCGTGCCCGGCGTGCACGACCTATACCCGCGCCTATGTCCACCATCTCGTCCGGTCGGGCGAAATCCTCGGCGCGATGCTGATGACCGAGCACAACCTCTGGTTCTACCAGCGGCTGATGCAGGGGATGCGCGACGCGATCGCCGGTGCGCGCTTCGCGGCGCACGCGGACGACTTTCTCGATCGCTATCGCGCGCGGGCTCGTTAACCATATCTTGTCGATCGCCCGATAGGGCATCGGCCATGCATATCGACGCTGGCAGCGATGCGATCCTGAACAGGCGTGGCCATCGAACCTGGCTCGTGGCCGGGTTTGCAATCGCGTTGCTGGCGGCGATCGTCACGCCGGTCGGCTATGTCGGCTCGGGCGCGGACGACGAGCAGTATTTGGCGGCGGCGCGCTGCTGGATTGCCGCGGGGGCGCCGTGCATCCCGCACAGCCATTGGTGGACGCGCTGGCCGGCGTTCGCGCCGATCGCCCTGATCAGCGACCTTTTCGGCGAGTCCAGGATGAGCGTCGGGCTCGGTCCGGCGCTCTGGTGGCTCGCCGCGCTGGCCGCGCTGGCCGGGGTCACCAACCTGCTGTTCGACCGGCGCGCGGCGGGATTCGCCGTGGCGTTACTCGGCGCGACCCCGGTTTTCGCGGCCTCCGCCTTCGATCCGAACGTCGACATTCCCGAACTGGCCCTGCAACTGGGCGCGCTGGCAGTCGCGATCCTCGCGGTGCGGCGACAATTGCGCGGTCTCGGCTTCGCGAGCGGCGTGCTCGCGGGCCTCGCCCTCCAGGCGCGCGACACGAGCCTGCTGTTTCTCGCGACCGCGGGCCTCGTCGTCCTGCTGCGCGGCCGCTTCGACCGATCGAAGCTGCTGCTCTGGGCGCTGCCCGGGATCGCACTGGCGGTCGGCAGCGAAATGCTGGTCTACGCGATCGGCAGCGGCGACCCGCTCGCCCGCTACCGGCTCGCGCTCGGCCATGTGAACATTCCAAGCGCCGAACTGCCCGACGGCTTTCATTCGCCCCGCGGCCCGCTGCTCAATCCCGACTATATCAGCAGCTGGAAGCGCGAGGCGGGGGTGCTCGTCTGGTGGCCGATCGATCCCTGGCTCAACCTGCTCGCCTCGGTTCGCGACCGGGCGCTGATGTGGGGAGCGCTGGGGGCCGCGGCCCTGCTGGGCACGCGGCTGCAGCCGTCGTGGCGCCGTCCGCTGATCGCACTCGTCCTCGGCGCCGGGTGCGTCGCCCTGCTGCTGGTCTACGGGCTGGCGATCGACCCCAAGCCGCGGATGTTCATGCTGCTGTGGGCCGCGCTCGCGGCGGCCACCGGGGCGCTGGCATCGAGCGCGATGCGGTTCGGATCGCGTGAGCTGGCGCTGGTGCTGGTCGCCCTCGTCGTGACCAACGGGATCTATGTGATGCGGCTCTACCCGTCGAGCGCGGCGGCGGAAGCGCGCGCGCGCCTCTGGTATTCACGCTATGGCACGTCGACGATCGAAATCGATCCTGGTGCGGCGAGCTATCTCACCCTGCTCCCCCAAACCCGGCACCTCGCGCTCCGCGGGTCGGGCCGGCGCTACCTGATCGTCACCAGCGCCGCCAAGTGCGAGGCGCAGGTGCGGCCGCTCCCGGGCCATGCCGCCAAGGGACGGGTGATCGACGAGGTCAGCGGCAACAACCCGCACCAGGGATATATCTGCCTGCTCGAATATCTCCCGCCGCGCGGGTGACGGCTGTCCTTAGAGCGCGCTGAGCCCCAGGAAACTGGGAACCGGGCCGTTCCATTCGGGCTCGGCATCGTCGACCGGCTTCGGGGGCGCAGCGGGAGCAGCGGCTTTCGCGGCCGCGCGCGGCGCCTTTGGCGTCTCCGTGCGTGGCGCCTTGGGCGCTTCCGCTCGCGCGTCGGTGCGCGGAGCCCTGGGCGAGTCCGGGCGCGGCTCGCGAACCGGCTTGGCCTTCGCCGCCTTCGCCTTGGGGGCAGGGGCTTCCGCCGAAGTCTCGCCGTCAGGCTCGGCCGGCGTCGACGCCTTCGCGTCGCCGACCCGGGGCAGCTTCATCCCGGTCAGCTTCTCGATATTGGCGATCGCCTCGGCATCGGCGCTGGTCGCGATGGTGTAGGCGATCCCCTTCGCGCCCGCGCGGCCGGTGCGGCCGATGCGGTGGACATAGTCGTCGGGCTGCCACGGCACGTCGAAGTTGACGACGTGGCTAACCCCCTTGATGTCGAGCCCGCGCGCCGCGACGTCGCTGGCGATCAGCACATTGATGTCGTCGCGCTTGAACATGTCGAGCTCGGCGATCCGCGCCGGTTGCTCCATGTCGCCGTGGATCTGGCCGACGCGAAAGCCCGATCGCTTGAGGCTTTGCGCCAGCTCGCGCACCGTCGTCTTGCGATTGGAAAAGACGATCGCGTTCTTGAGCCCCGGCTCGCGTAATATGTCGCGCAGCGCGTCGCGCTTCTTGTCCGACTTCACCACCACCAGCCGCTGGTCGATGTTTGTGTTCGCCGTCGCCGGGCGCGCGACCTCGATCGTCTTGGGATCGGTCAGGAACCGGTCGGCGAGCTTCTTGATCGGCGGCGGCATCGTCGCCGAGAACAGCAGCGTCTGGCGATTCTTCGGGAGCCGGCTACAGATCGTCTCTATGTCGGGGATGAACCCCATGTCGAGCATCCGGTCGGCCTCGTCGATCACCAAGAGGTCGCAGCCGGTGAGCAGGATCTTGCCGCGCTCGAACAGGTCCATCAGCCGGCCCGGGGTCGCGATCAGCACGTCGACGCCCTTTTCGAGCGCCTTGACCTGGTCGCCCATCTGCACCCCGCCGATCAGCAGCGCCATCGAGAGCTTGTGATTCTTGCCGTATTTCTCGAAATTCTCGGCGACCTGCGCGGCGAGCTCGCGCGTCGGCTCGAGGATCAGGCTGCGTGGCATCCGCGCGCGGCTGCGGCCTTCGCCCAAGACGTCGATCATCGGCAGCACGAAGGCGGCGGTCTTGCCGGTCCCGGTCTGGGCGATGCCGATCAGGTCCTTACCCATCAGCACGCTTGGGATCGCCCCCTTCTGGATCGGGGTGGGCTCGTCATAGCCGCTGTCGGTGACGGCGCGCAGCAGGGAATCGGAAAGGCCGAGGTCGGCGAAAGGCATGAATTTACATATCCGGAATTTGGGCATCGCGGCCAGCGCGACGCGCGATGAATTCGCTATGCTTCCAAACCGCGAAAAGTCAAGGAAAGCCTAGTGTTTAAGCACCGGGACGAGCGTCCTGAACGCCTCGATTCGGCAGCTGTCGCCCATTCGCGAGCGAATCTGGTCGCGCTTCGCGCAGATCCGCTCGTCCCCGGTCGACAGGTAGAAGCCCCCGTAAAAGTCGAGCCCGGGGCAGCGGTTTTCCAGCTTCGCCCGGATCCGGCTGTGATCGACCAGCATGAAGTCGATCGCGTTTGGCCCGGCCAGCCGGGCGCCGGTAACAAGCTTGCTGTCGAGGCACTTCGGTCCCTTGTGCTCGCTCCAGTCGATCGCGGGAGTCGAACGGAGCGGGACGACGGGGACGCGAATGATCATCTCGTCGGACACGACGACGCGGCGCACGTCCTGCCCGCCCCCGGAGCCGAGCCCGGTTACCGCGCCGAGCCAAGCCGCGATCGACGCAAGAAAGGAAAACAGCTTCATGACCGGGAAAACATCCTTCGCGTGGCGGGTGCTGGCGCGCAAGGATTGAATAGAGGATGAATTGGCAATCGGCTTGCCTTCGACCCGCCCTGCCCCTAGAGCGCGCGCATCCCATTTTTTCGTCGTCGGTGTTGGCTAAGAGCTTGGCGCGGACGGCTTTATTCGGAGAGACGACCTGATGGCGAGCCAAGCGCCCAACGACCTTCCCCCGCTGTACGCCGACCTCCAGCCGATCCAGCGGCCGGTCCATGGCGACAAGATGTTCAAGCGGATCGACGGCATTCGCACGCTCGGCCGCACGCACGCGGTCCCGGTCACGGTCGACGAGTTCGTCCTCGTCCAGCGCCACTTCCCGATCATCTTCTCGTCGGGCGAGGCCCCGGTGCCGCTCGCGCTGATGGGCCTCAACGAAGGGGTGAACACCTTTTTCGACGCCGAAGGGCAGCCGCGCAACCCGGACGAGACCTTCTACATCCCGGCCTATGTCCGCCGCTACCCGTTCATGCTCTCCCGGCTCCAGCAGGACAGCGACCAGCTGTCGCTGTGCGTCGACCCGACCGCGGGCGCGATCGTCGACACCGGCGGCGACACCCAGCTGTTCGACGGCGAGCAGCCCTCTGCCGCCACCAACGAGATCCTCGCCTTCTGCGAGCAGTTCGAGCAGGCCGGCCAGCGGACCACCGCGTTCATGCGCGAGCTGCAGGATCTCAAGCTGCTGATGGAGGGCGAGGTCGCGATCCAGCCCGACGGCGCGCAGCAGCCGTTCATCTACCGCGGCTTCCAGATGGTCGACGAGGAGAAATTCCGCGAGCTTAGCGGCGACAAGCTGCGCAAGCTCAACCAGAGCGGCGGGCTCGGCGTGATCATGAGCCACCTCTTCTCGCTGTCGCTGGTGCGCGACATCTTCGGCCGCCAGGTCGCGCAGGGAACCGGCCCCGCCGGGGCCGGCGCCGCGGCGCCGGCGACCGCCGAAGCGTGACTGTCGAGCGACGGACTGCCCGGCCGACGGCTTGAAGGCGGCCCGTTCGCGACCATTTGAGGATGAGGCGCCACGCTCTCTTGCGCGGCCCTCTCGCACCCCATCGGTGCGTTCCTCCCTGACCTCAAGGGCCACTCCGGCGAAAGCCGGGGTGGCCTCTTTTCATTCGGCGGCGATCGCCCGGCGTTGCTCGATCGCTGAGCCCAGCCGCTCGACCAGCAGGGCAACGAGCGTCGCGACCCGTTCGAACCCCGGCCCGGGCGAGCGGCAGTCGGCCTGGCAATAGGTCGTCCGGTCGATCTCGACCTGGAACGCGTGGATCCCCGTCGCGGGCCGTCCGTGCCGCGCCACGATTTCGCCCCCGGCGAAGGGGTCGTTGCACGCCGCGGTGAACCCCGCGCGGCGGACGGTGGCGGCGGCGAGATCGGTCAGCCACGGCGCCGCGCTCGTCCCGAAGCGGTCGCCGATCACCACCTGTGCCTGCGGCTGCCCGCGCGGCCGCGGCGGCATCGAGTGGAGGTCGATCAGCAGCGCCTCGCCGCACACCAGCGCGAGCCGCTCTAGCCGTTCGGCGATCGCCCGATGATAGGGCCGATAGGCCTGCGCGATCCGCGCCTCGGTCTCCGCCCGGGTCATCGGCCGCCGCCACAGCGCGCCGTGCCGCGGCGTGCGCGATGGGAAGAGGCCCAGCCCGGCGCGGAGCCGCGGCGACCGCTCGCCCGGTTCAATCGCGAAATCGACCGTCAGCGGGTCGAGCTCGTCGAGCGATCGGTTGCAGTCGATCGCCGCGCGCGGGGTGCGGGCGACGACCGCCCCGGTCCCGGCGGCGATCGCGCGCCACGCCAGCCGGTCGACGATCGGATCCTCAAGCGGCTCGAGCGCGACGCGCCCCCCGGTCGATTTGCCAAGCAGCCAGTCGGGATAGTCGGTCCCGGCGTGCGGGATCGACAGGAGCACCGGCAGATCGCCGTGCGACTCGTGCTCCAGCGGCGGGGCGAGGCGATCGATCGACA
>NZ_JBEHBW010000007.1:0-135398 GCF_040203355.1 Sphingomonas sp. ASV193 | reverse complement strand
GCTCGTCGTGCCGTTGTTGGTCCCGGTCGAGTCGCTGAACGGGCTGGTCAGCGTGTAGGTGTAGCTGCCGTCCGCGTTGAGCACGAAGATGCCGTGCGCCGTCGTCACCGACTGCGCATCGTACCCGGTCGCACCCGACACGCTCAGCGTGCCGCTCACGGCTTCCGCGGTCGAGTCGGGGTTCGACCCCGTCACCAGCGCCGCCTCGTCGACCGTCTTGGTCTGGTCGTCCGGCGCCAGCGTCACGTCCGCCACGTTGATCGTCAGCGTCGTGGTGCTGAGGTCGCCGTCGCCGTCCTTGATCGTATAGACGAAAACGTCGCTCGCCCCGGCCGGCGGGTTGGTGTTGGGGTTGGCGTGGTAGCTGTAGCTGCCGTCCGCCTGGAGAACGAGGTCGCCGTACTGGCCGTGGATCGTCGTGTTGATTCCGCCCGTCACCGCGCTGGTGGTGTCGCCACCCGCCACGCGAACGCCGACCACGCCGCCGCCGGCATCCTTGCCGTCCGCGCCGAACACGTCGTTCGTCTCGACATTGCCGGTCTGCGTGCCGCCCTCGAGAACCGTCCCGCTGTCCGCCATCGCGGTCGGTACGTCGTCGATGATCCGGATGTCGAGCGTGTTGCTAGCGGTCGATCCGTCGTGGTCGGTGACCATCACGGTCAGGCTGTCGAAGATCGAGTCCGCGCCCGGATTGGGCTCGCCGACCGCGTTCTGTAGCGTGTAGGTGTAGCTGATCGTGCCGCCGACGATCGACCCGCCCGCGCCGTAGACTGGGTCGATCGCGGTGATCGTCAGCGTCCCCGAGGCGGTCGTGATCGTCTGTCCGACATTCAGGGTCGTCCCGTCGATCAGCGTATGCCCGTCGAGCGTGAGCGTGCCGGTCGAGCCGAGCCCGTCCGCCGCGGTGAAATCGAAGCTTCCGGTCTGGGTCAGCGCCGTGGCGTCAGGGTTGCTCCCCGCCGCCAGGTTCGCTTCGTTGACGACCGCTTCGCCGCCCTCGACGTCGAGGCCGGTCAGGACGACCGGATCGTTCGCGCCGAAGATGGTCAGCGTAAGGGTCGAGCCGCTGGTCGCCGACCCGTCGCTGGTGGTGTAGTTGAAGCTCTCGCTGAGCGTCTCGCCGTCGCCGAGCTGCTGGACCGCAGCATAGGCGGCCGGGTTCTCGGCCTGCGTGTAGAGCGTGTAGGTGTAGCTGCCGTCGGCGTTAATCACCAGCACGCCGTAATTGCCGTTGTAAGTGCCCGCCGTCGCCACGGTCAGCGTCGTGCCGGCGTCGGCATCGGTGTCCGCCTGGTCGGCGAAGCTGAGCGACGGCGAGGGATCGCCGGGATGATCCTGGCTGGTCAGGACGTTGCCGCTGGCGGCCAGATGCAGGTCTTCCTGCACCCAGTTGGTGTCGGGGTTGGCGACCGGCGGGGCGTTCGTGCCGTCGACCTCGATCGTCAGCGTCGTGCTGCTGGTGTCGCCGTCACCATCGGTGATGGTGTAGGTGAACACGTCGTTGACGTGCGCGTTCGCGCCGAGCGCCTGGACCGCGGCATAGGCCTCGGGGTTCTGCTCCTGCGTGTAGAGCGAATAGCTGTAGCTGCCGTCGGCATTGAGCGTCAGATAGCCGTAGAGACCGGCGATGCTGGTCGCGACACTGCCCGACACCGCCGTGCCCGTGTCGCCCGCCGCGACGCCGGTGACGTGCGCGCCGTCCGCGCCTTGCGTGTCGACCACGCCGTCGGTGCCGTTCGAATCGCTGCCGCCGACGCCGGTGATGACGTTGCCGTCGGCCGGGTGGCTCGCCCCGTCGCTGATCGCATCGACGTCGGCATGCGCGGTCGGGTGATCGTCGACGACGCGGACGTCGAGCGTGTCGCTCGACGACTGGCCGTCGCGATCGGTGACGCTGACCCCGAACTGGACGTGGGTATCCCCGCCCTCGCTCGAATTGCTGCCGATCGTGTTGTCGTTCAGCGTGAAGACGTAGTGGAGCGTCCCGTTACCGGTCGACGCGTCATAGGTGAAGTTCGACACGACCAGCGAATAGCTGCCGTTCGATACGACCGTGTTGCTGCCGGCGCTGAGCTGCGCGAGCGTCAGCGTGACCGTGCCGCCCCCCGGGATGGTGAAGGTCATCGACTGGACGCCGTCGAGCGAGGTGAAGGCGACGTCGCCCGCCGCGGTCGGGTTGCCGCCGCCGGCATAGGCGCTGCCCGCGGGCTCGCCGTCGTGCGCCGGGAGCAGGTTTTCGAATACCTGGTTGTCGGCCGAATCCTGCGGCAGATAGTCAACCACGTGGATCGTCGGCGGGCTGTTCGGCAGGGCGATGGTCAGCGTCGCGCTTGACGTGTCGCCGTCGCCGTCGGTGAGCGTGTAGGTGAAGGTGTCCGTGCCCCCGCCGCCGGTCGCGCCGGGCGTATAAGCATAGTCGTAATGGCCGTCGGGATAGATGGTCAGCGTGCCATGGCTGCCCTGGACGGTGAAGCTGCCGTCGGCGTTGGCGGCCATCGTGTGACCCGCCGCCGCGATCGCGGTGACCTTCGCGCCGTCGGCACCCTGCGTATCGACCCCGGGGCCGCTGGTGCCGCCGTCGGTCCCCGCGCCGCTGATCACGTTGCCGGTGGCATGGGTCGACTGCGAATCGAGCGAATCGCTGTCGTTGCGCGCGGTCGGCACGTCGTCGGCGATGTGAATCGTCAGCGATGCGGTCGCGACGTCCCCGGTCGCGTCGACCACCTTCACCGCGAACACGTCCTGGGTCGCGTCGCCATTCGTGTTGTCGGCAAGCGTGTAGGTATAGCTGATGTTGCCGCCGTTGATGGCGGTAATCGTCATGTCGCCATATTGGCCGTGGATGACCGCGCCGACCGCCACGGTGACGGGTCCGTCGACACCGGTGATGGTGATCGTGTTCGGCGTGTCGAGCGAGGTGACGACGATCGTCCCGTTGGTCGTCTCGCTGTTCGAGGCGCTGTTGCTGCCGGCGGGCTCAAGGCCGCGCGCGGGAAGCCCCGCCTCGTTGACCGAATCCTCGGCCGCGGTGAGGCCAGGGGCGACGTCGTGGGGCTCGATGACCACGCTCGGCTTGTTGTCGATCACCGCCGTGACTTCGTTGAAGTCGGGCGGCGTGTAGCCCATTTCGGTCGGCGGAATGAGGTCGCCCAGCGGCACGCCCGGATCAAGCGGCGGGACCGGGATCTCGAAATTGCCGCCGCTCGACTGCGGCGGCCCGGCGGCGGGCTGGACTTCGGAATCGATCAGCAGCGAGGCGAGCGTTGTCGAGGGAACCTCGACCCCGTTCAGCACCAGCTGCGGGACGAACACCGCGCCGTCGTGGATCACGCGCTGCGTGCCGTCGGGCATGTCGATGACGAGGTCGCGGCCGATGACATGGACGTCCTCGAGCGAAACCCCGGCCGGAAGGACGACGACGCCGTCGGGCCCGACGCTGATCTGCTCGGCCTTCGACAGCTTGTCGGGATCGAGCTCGAAGCGGATCGCGAGCTGCGCGGTCGAATGTTCGCCGGCCTTGTCGGTCAGCGTGTAGGTGAAGACGTCGGTGGCGCCGTTGGGATGGCCGGCGTGCGGGACATACTTATAGTTGCCCTGCGCATCGATGGTCAGCGTGCCGTAGCGCCCGGCGACCATCAGGTGGCCGCCCGACACGGTCGAGTCGCTGCCGCCCGCGCCCTGGATCGCGGTGATGTGCGCGCGGCCCGCGCCAAGCGCGTCCTCCCCGGCCTGCCCGCTGAAGGTGCCCGCGCCGCTGATGACGTTGCCGCTTGCCGGCGCGCTCGAGTGCGCGGGAATGATGTCGAGATCGTTGTGGGCGGCGAGCGACCCCGTGGTCTCGTTGCCCGAATGAATGTTGCTGCTCGAAGCGTCGTCGTACCGCATCGCAAACCCCTTGCCCCAATCCCGCTCCGGGAAAGGTCCCGGCGCCATTACGAGGGGCCGCACATCGGGGCTCGCGGTGAAGCGAGGTGGTTAACCGATCGAGCGCTGCCCCACGCTCACGGGAAGTAGACAATCACCGTCGATCGGTTTTGGCAAGAGTAGCCTAGTCCCGCGTCGATTGTATCCCTTCGAGAATGACGGATTGATGGCGCCTCTTCAGTTAACGAATGTAATAGAGTCGAATGGAGTATTTGTTTTATCTGTGTAATGCGTAAATTGAGGTCAAGATTAGTTCATCCTTTTTCTTCGTTCGAACGAACGCCTTCTTACCTATGGGTGAAGGTTGTTCGCGACGTTGCGCTGGAACTCGTCGAGAATGCGTCGTTTACAAATCGTTAAACTTTGAATCCGCATCGGGAATCGCTCCCGTCAAGCACGAATCCATTTGCGCGCCGATCGAGTGGAATTTTTTATCGGTCGAGTCCCGATCGGGGACGTTGACCAATGTTAAGAGCCCGCGTCCCGATCGCAGGCCGGCCGCGACTCGGCGGAGCGCCGACGGAGTCGCCCGCGCTTTGAAAGTCGTTTGTCGTCGCGGCTCCGACGGTGGTTCATGCCGCCGCCACGCCCGGCGGTCGCCTTAGAGCAGCGCGCCCGCGAGGGTGCGCAGATCGGCCTCGGGCCGCGCGCCATAATGCTGGATCACCTCGGCGGCGGCGATCGCGCCAAGCCGGAGCGACAGGTCGAGCGAAAGCCCCTTCGCCTCGCCCGCCAGGAACCCCGCCGCGAACAGGTCGCCCGCGCCGGTCGTGTCGACCAGCCGCTCGATCGGCTCGGCGGCGACGCTTGCCTTCTGGCCGCCGCGCACCGCGACCGCGCCCTGTTCGGAACGGGTCACGACCAGCGTCACCACCTTCGCCGCGGTATCGGCGACCGCGGCGTCGAAGTCCGACTGGCCGCTGAGCTCGCAGATCTCGGCCTCGTTGGCGAACAATATGTCGATCCGCCCTTGATCGATCAGCCGCAGGAAATCGTCGCGGTGGCGCGCGATGCAGAAGCTGTCGCTCAAGGTGAAGGCGACCTTGCGCCCGGCGGCGCGCGCCGCGTCGATCGCGGCTTCCATCGCCGCGCGTGGCCCCGGCGGATCCCACAGATAGCCTTCGAGATAGACGATCGCGCTGTCGGCGATGGCGGCGAGGTCGATGTCCTTCGCGTCGAGCTGCTGCGCGGCGCCGAGAAAGGTGTTCATCGTCCGCTGCGCGTCGGGCGTCACCAGCACCAAGCAACGCGCGGTCGCGCCGACGTCGCCCCGCGCCGCGACCGGGAAGGCCACGCCCTGCGCCTCGATATCGTGCCGGTAGATGGTGCCGAGCTGGTCGGTCGCGACCTGCCCGACGAAGGCGGTGCGGATGCCGAGCGCGGCGGCCCCCGCGGCGGTGTTCCCCGCCGATCCGCCGCTCACCTCGCGCGCCGGGCCGATGAGGTCATAGAGCCGCACCGCCTCGGCCTCGTCGATCAGCCGCATCGATCCCTTGTCGAGCGACTGTTCGGCAAGGAACGCGTCGTCGGTGTCGGCGATGACGTCGACGATGGCATTGCCGATGCACAGCAGGTCGTAGCGGGGAGCGGTCATGGATCTCTCGTGTCGGGGCTGAAGCGAGCCGCCTAGCCGCCGAGGCGGAGCCGGGCAAGCTTGTCAGCGCGGGCGCGCTTGGCCAAGGTCGCGTCATGCGCCGCCTGCTCCTGCTGCTCCCCTTCGCCCTCGCCGCCTGCTCCTCGACCCCGGGCGAGGAGGCGCCTTCGCCCGCCACCCCAGCCCCCCCGCCGTCGCAGCGCGGCGAGCTGATCGGGTTGAGCGCGAACGAGCTCGCCGCCAGATATGGCGCCCCCGACCTGCAGGTGCGCGAGGGCGACGGGACCAAGCTGCAGTTCCGCAGCCGCAACTGCGTGCTCGACGCCTATCTCTATCCGCCGCCTGCCGGGGTCGCCGGGATCGCGCGGGTCAGCCATGTCGACACGCGCGACCTCAACGGCAACGACGTCGACCAGGCGAGCTGCGCGGCGAGCCTGACCTTCCGCTGACCGGCCGGGTCAGATCCGCTCGATCGCCCAGCGCGCGGCGTCGGCGACCACCGGGTCGTCGCTGGCGAGATGCCGCTCGATCGCCGGGCGGAGCGCCGGGTCGCCGCTGTTCCCCGCAGCAACGAGACAGTTGCGAAGGAACCGCCCAACCCCGATCCGCTTGATCGGCGAGCCGGCGAAGAACTCGCGGAAGGTGCGATCCTCCAGCTCGAGCAGGTCGGCCAGCCGCGGCGCCGCCAGCTCGGCGCGCGGCCGGAACGCGGCATTCGCCCCCGCCGCCGCGGCGAAGCGGTTCCATGGGCACACCGCCAGGCAATCGTCACAGCCGTAGATGCGATTGCCGATCGCCTCGCGAAACTCGAGCGGGATCGGGCCGGCGAGCTCGATCGTGAGGTAGGAAATGCACCGCCGCGCATCGAGCCGGTGCGGCGCGACGATCGCCCCGGTCGGGCAGGCGTCGATACAGCGGGTGCAGCTTCCGCAATGCGGCTCGGCCGGGGCTTCGGGGATCAGTTCGAGCGTGGTGTAGATGATGCCGAGGAACAGCCAGTTGCCGTGCCGGCGCGACAGCAGGTTGGTATGCTTGCCCTGCCAGCCGATTCCGGCGGCGGCGGCGAGCGGCTTTTCCATCACCGGGGCGGTATCGACGAATACCTTGAGCTGACACCCCGCCTCGTCGGCCAGCCAGCGGCCGAGCGCCTTCAGCCCCTTCTTGACCGTCTTGTGATAGTCGCCGCCCTGCGCATAGACCGACACCCGCCCGCGATCGCGCGCCGCCGCTAGCGCCAGCGGGTCCTCGCCGGGGGCATAGCTCATCGCCAGCGCGATCACGCTGCGCGCCTCGGGCCACAGCCCGGTCGGCGCGGCGCGCTGGTCGGCGCGCGCCTCCATCCACCCCATCTCGCCATGCTGGCCAAGCGCGAGCCATTGCCGCAGCGCCTCGCCCGCCTCGGGCGCGGCATCGGCGCGCGCGAAGCCGCAGGCGACGAAGCCGAGTTCTTCCGCCTTGTCGCGAATATGCTGTTCGAGGCTTGCCCTCATGCACCAAGCCTTTACCGATTGCGCACCAAAGGGGAACCGATGCTCGCCGCCGAAGCCCATGACCTCGTCAAGACCTTCGACGGCAAGACCGCCGTCGACGGCGTCAGCATCGCCGTCCCCGCCGGGTCGATCAGCGGCATCCTCGGCCCCAACGGCGCGGGCAAGACGACCACCATCCGCATGATGCTCGGCATCATCGACCCCGACAGCGGCACCCGCCGGCTACTCGGGCACGACCGTCCGCTCGAGGCGGCGCACGAGGTCGGCTATCTGCCCGAGGAGCGCGGCCTCTATCCCTCGATGCCCGCGCTCGAGGCGATGGCCTTCATGGGCGCGCTTCGCGGGCTGCCGCTCGCCGAGGGGCGGCGGCGGGGGCGCGCGGTGCTCGAGGAGAACGGCCACGCCGACTGGGCGGCCAGGACCATCCGCAGCCTGTCGAAAGGGCAGGCGCAGACGGTCCAGATCTACGGCAGCCTGCTCCACCGGCCGAAGCTGATCGTGCTCGACGAGCCGTTCAGCGGGCTCGACGCGATCAACCAGGAAAAGCTCGAGGCGCTGATCCGCCGCCAGCGCGACCAGGGGGTCACGGTGATCTTCTCGACCCACGTCATCGCCCATGCCGAGCGATTGTGCGACCGGGTGGCGATCATCGCCGGGGGCCGGGTCGCGTTCGACGGCCGGGTCGCCGAGGCGCGCGAGACGCTCCGCCCGATCGTCACGCTGCGCACCCGCTCGACCGACGGGCCGTGGCGCGCAGCGCTCCCCGCCGAGGCGCGCGCCAACGGCAACGAGTGGAAATTCGAGCTTCCCGAGAGCGGGCCCGAGCCGCTGCTTCGCGCGCTGCTCGACGGCGGCGCGGGGATCGAGACGCTGAGCATCGAGCGGCCCGGCCTCCACGACGCGTTCATCGCCATCGCCGGCGAAAGCGCGGCGCGCGAGATGGGCGGGGCCGAGCCGGGGCGGCAGGCGGCATGAGGATCGCCGAAACGCTCCGCGCCGCCGCGGTCATCGCCCGCCGCGACTTCAAGGCGACGGTGATGAGCCGCGCCTTCATCTTCTTCCTGCTCGGGCCGATGTTCCCGGTGCTGATTGGGGTCGTGTTCGGCGGGATCGGGGCGAAGCTCGCCAAGGACGCCCCGCCCCCGAAGGTGGCGGTAACATGGCCGGCGACGCGCGATTTCGACCAGCTTCGCGGCGCTTACGACCGGCTTTCGCCGCTGTTCGTCCAGGGTAAGCCGCCCTTCACCCTGTCCGCCGCGCCCGGCGCGAAGGCGCACGACCTGTTCGCCACCGACAAGCCCCCGGCCGCGGTGCTCGCCGGCTCGCTCGACCAGCCGCACCTGTCGGGAATGATCGACCCGGGCGGCGCGACCGCGGTCACGCTCGACAGCCTGCTCGAGGAAGCGCGCCGCGACCGCGCCGCGGGCCTCCCCGCCGACGCGGGCCGCGCCAGCCTTCGCGTGCAATCGGTCGACGACGGCGGCGCGGCGCAGGGCGACCGCACCGACACCGCCCGCGCCGCGCAGTTCCTGCTGTTCTTTCTCACGCTGTTCCTGTCGACCATGACGCTATCGCAGCTGATCGAGGAGAAATCGAACAAGGTGATCGAGGTGCTCGCCGCCGCGGTCCCGGTCGATTCGATCTTTCTCGGCAAGCTCGTCGCGATGCTCGGCGCCAGCCTCGTCGGGGTCGCGGTGTGGCTCAGCATCGGCGCGGTCGGGATCAAGGTCTGGCTCGGCGGTTACCACGCGCTCCCGACCCCCGGCGTCGGCTGGCCGGCATTCATCGCGCTGACCTTTCTCTACTTCGCCACCGCCTACCTCATCCTCGGCGCGCTGTTCCTCGGCATCGGCGCGCAGGCGCAGAGCGCGCGCGAGGTGCAGACGCTGTCGATGCCGGTGACCTTCAGCCAGATCGTGCTGTTCGCCTTCGCCTCGGCGGGGATCGCCGACCCCAACGGGCACAACGCGCTGCTCGCCGCCTTCGTCCCGCTGTCCTCGCCCTTCGCGATGATCGCCCGCGCCGCCGAGCTCGACCCGCTGTGGCCGCACCTGTTGGCGCTCGGCTGGCAGCTGCTGTGGGTCGCGATCATTCTGCGCTTCGTCAGTGGGCGCTTCCGCCGCGCCGTGCTAAAGTCCGGCCCGTCGCGGCGCCCGTTCTGGAAGAAGCGCGCCGCCTGACAGGGGGGCGAGGATGCGGTTCGCGAGGCGCGTCGGTGGCGCACTGGGGAAGATCGAGGACCGCGACTGGGCGCTGCTCGCGCTCGAAACGATCAGTGTCATCGCCGGAATCCTGATCGCGTTCGAGCTCCAGCAATGGGGCGAGGCGAGAGCCGACGACCGGCGGGCCCGGGTGATGCTCGACCGTCTTTACGAAGAGTCGCTGGACGACGTCGCGTCGGCGCAGCGCATCTTGTCGCGGCTCGAGCCGATGGTCGCGAACGAAATCCGCTTCTCGACGTCGCTGAGCGATGGAAAATGCCCCCCGGCGGACCAATGGGATGCCGTCGCTTCGGTCGACCTGTTCCCCTCGATCGTCGCCCCGCACGCCGTTCTGGACGAGATGGTGGCGGGCGGCGGCATGTCGGCGATCCGCGATCCCGGGCTGCGCGAAGCGATTCAGGCCTATCGCTCCGATCTCGACTTCGCGGCGCGGCAGAACGAGTTTTTCCGAAGCAAGCACGAAACCCTCCTGCGCAGCGGCGACCCACGGATGACGCTTCGCTTCGATCAGGCGAAGTCCGAGTCCGTCACGCCGGCATTCGACACCGCCGGGCTGTGCGCCGACCATGGCTTTCGCAACGCGATGATCAACGCTACCCGCGACCAGCTGGTCCTGCTGACGATGCGCAAGCGGAACGCCGCGCGGGCGCGCGCGATGTGCACCGCGCTCGCCAGGGCGACGGGAAATCGATGCGCGCCTAGCCCAGCGCCGCCTCGGCCATCGTCCTGAACGTCGCCATCAGCGCGCGGAGCGGGAAGGGACCGTGGCTGATCCGCGCCACCCCGGCCGCCGCCCATGCGCGTTTCGACGGCGCGCCGGGGATGGCGATGACGTTGAGGGGCAGCGGCACCTCGCCCACCACCCGCTCGATCTCCGCCGGATCGGTCAGCCGCGGCACGAAGAAGCCGCTCGCCCCCGCGTCGGCGAAGGCCTTGCCGCGCGCGATCACCGCTTCGATCGGCGCGGCACCGTCCTTGATCCGAAGGTCGGTGCGCGCGTTGACGAAGAAATCGTCGCCGACCGCCGCCCGGATCGCCGCGATCCGCCGCACCTGATGCTCGAGGGAATGAACTCCCTCGCCTCCGATGCGCTGGTCCTCGAGATTGCAGCCGACCGCGCCGGTCGCCTTGAGCGCCACGACATTGGCCGCGGCCGCCTCGGGCACGATCGAATAGGCGCCCTCGAAATCGATCGTCACCGGCAGGTCGACCGCGCCGACGATCCGCCGGGCATTGGCGAACACGAGGTCGAGCGGCACCTGCTCGCCATCGGGCATGCCGAGCGCGTCGGCAACCGGGTGACTGCCGGTCGCGATCGCCTTCGCACCCGCCTCGGCCACCACCTTCGCGCTGCCCGCGTCCCAGATGTTGAAGAACACCAAGGGGTCGCCGGGGACGTGAAGCGCGGCGAAGTCGGAAAAGCGGCTCATTCGGAGGCCTGCTGATAGAGTTCGAGCTTCACTCCGTCGGGATCGACGATCCACGCGAATTTGCCATAGTCGTCGTCCTGCAGGTCGAGGATCGCGACGCCCTTCCGCTCGAGGTCGGCGACCAGTCCGTCGAGATCGTCGACCCTAAGGTTGATCATGAACGGCAGCGCGCTCGGCACGAACTTGTCGCTGTCCGCGGCGAACGGGGTCAGCAGGCTGAACCCGCCCGGATCGTCCTTGAAGGCGAACATCGCCCCCCATTCGCCGCCGATGCCGAGCATTTCCCGGTACCAGGCCCGCGTCGCCGCCGGGTCGAGCACCCGATAGAAGAGTCCGCCGAGGCCGGTGACCTTCGCCACCCCTAGTGGACGAACCGCGCGACCACGTCGCGATAGCTTCGGCTGACCTTCACCTGCGCCCCGCTTTCGAGCACCAGGAAGCATTCGCCGTTGGTGTGCGGCTTGACCTGGCGAACCTGGTCGAGGTTGACGATGGTCGAGCGGTGGACCCGCTGGAACCGGCGCGGGTCGAGCCGTTTTTCGAGGTCCTTCATCGTCTCGCGCAGGATCAGCGTGTTGTCGCCGGTCTGGATGCACATGTAATCGCCCGCCGCGTCGATCCGCTCGATGCTGTCGACGTCGACCCGGAAGATCTGCCCCTGGTCGCGAATATTGATCATCTTTTCGAACCGGTTCGAGGCCGGCGCGTCGGTCGCGGCGGTGTCGAAATCCTCGGCCGCTTCGGGCGCATGTTCGACCAGTGCTTCCTTCAGCCGTTCGGCCTCCTCGGCGCCGCGCCGCTCGGCCAATCGCTGGCGGACGCGGTCGAGCGTCGCCGCGAGGCGATCCTCTTCGACCGGCTTCATCAGATAGTCGACCGCCTGCGCGTCGAACGCGCGCAGCGCATGGTCCGAATAGGCGGTGACGAACACGAACAGCGGCGGTTCGACCTCCATCAGCCCCTGGACGACCGAGAAGCCGTCGAAGCCGGGCATCTGCACGTCAAGGAAGACGAGGTCGGGCTTGTGGGTCTTGATCTGGCGGATCGCCTCGCGGCCGTTGGCGGCGGTGGCGATGATCTCGACATCGTCGTGGGCTTCGAGCCGCAGCCGCAGCCCCTGCGTGGCGAGCGGCTCATCGTCGACGAGGATGGTTCTGATGGTCATCAATCTTCCTTGGCTGCCGCCCGGTCGAGCGGGATTTCGAGGATAACGCTGAACCCCCCATGTTCGTTCGTTTTGGTCGTGAAGCCGTGCGCCGGGCCATAGGCCTGCGCCAGCCGGTCCTGGATATTGGCGAGCCCGACCCCGGTCGATTCGGCCATGATCAGCGCCGCCCCGCCGCCCGGCCCGCTGTCGGCGACCTCGATCCGCGCAGCCTGCCCCTGGCGGCTCGCGGTAATCCAGATGTCGGCCCCGTCCTCGGCCGGGGTGACCGCATATTTGATCGCATTCTCGACCAGCGGCTGGAGCAGCAGCGAGGGCAGCCGCGCGCCGATCGTTTCGGCATCGATCCGGAAATGCGGGCGGAGCCGGTCCTCGAAGCGCATCTTCTCGATCTCGAGGTAGAGCTTGAGCGTCTCGACCTCCTGCGCCAGCGTCACCTGCGCGGTCGGCTCATTGACCAGCGTGTAGCGCAGGAAGGACGACAGCCGCGCCAGCATCGCGTTGGCCCGCTCGGTCTGCTTCAGCAGCACCAGCGTCGAGATCGAGTTGAGCGTGTTGAACAGGAAATGCGGGTTGAGCTGGTAGCGCAGCATCGCCAGCTGTGCGCTCGACGCCTGGTTCTGGAGCCGCTCGCGCTGGTTGATCTCGTCCTCGAGCAGCAGGTAATAGTTGATCCCGTAATAAAGCGCCGACCACGCCGCGAGGATCGCGAAATCGAGGATGATCGCTCCGAAGAACTGCAGCCCGGCGGGCTTGTATTCGGGGTTGATGAAGGTCGCGAGGCTCCACGTCTCGATGAACGAAAAGGCCGACGAGGCGAGCACCACGGTCGCGAGGCTGAGGATCACCGTCCAGATCGCCCGCATCTGGATCAGCCGCCGATAGAGCGAGGCCATCAACAGCGTCAGCGAATAGCCGGTAGCGGTCAGCAGGAGCGTGTGAACGATGAACATCAGGCCCATCGAATTGGCCACGCCGCTGATTACGCGGAGGACGAAATAGCCGGTCCAGCCGATCGACTGGAGCACCCAGAACGCCTTGTTCTTGTCGGCGAAGAAGGGCGCATCGAGCCCGACGCCCTTGAGGATCGGGCGCGCGGGCCCCTTGCTCCGCCGGGCCGGCGCATAGGTCTTGGTCGCGGCCAGCGGCGGGGATGCCGCGGCTGCGGGCTGGGAAATCGGTTCGCTGGCCATCAGCGGCAGGCCTGAGTAAGGCGCGGCATCGGGGCGATATAGGCGGCGGGCCCGCCGAGGGCTAGGGTCGGGCTTGGCATGGAGACGATGATGATCGGTTCGACGATGGGGCTGGTGAGTGCGCTGGTGGCCGGTCTGGCGCTTGCATCGCCCGCGCCTGCCGCCATCGCCCCCGTTCTCGGCACCGCAGACGCCGTCGACACCGCCAGCTACGCCAAGCCGCTCGAGGCGCGGGTCACGCATGTCTCGCTCGACCTGACCGTCGATTTCCGCACCAGGTCGCTCGGCGGCACCGCGACGCTCGACATCGCCGCAAGGCCGGGCGCCGACACCATCGTGCTCGACGACAAGCGGCTCAGGATCGAGCGGGTCACCACCCCGGACGGACGGCCGCTCGCCTTCGCGGTCGGAAAGGACGACCCGACCTTCGGCGCGCCGCTGACGGTCAGGATCGGGGCGGCGCGGCGGATCGTCGTCCATTATCGCTCGGCCCCCGACGCGGGCGCGCTGCAATGGCTGACCCCCGCCCAGACCGCGGGAAAAAAGCGTCCCTTGCTCTTCAGCCAGGGCGAGTCGATCGAGAACCGCAGCTGGATCCCGACCCAGGATTCGCCCGGCATTCGCCAGAGCTGGGACGCGCACGTCACCGTCCCCTCGACCCTCGTCGCGGTGATGAGCGCGCCCGCCTGGACCGCGCCCGACCCGACCCCCGCGCCAAACGGCATGAAGAGCTTCGGCTACCGCATGGTCCACCCGGTCGCGCCCTACCTGATCGCGCTCGCGGTCGGCGACCTCGCTCACCGCGACCTCGGCCCGCGCACCGGGGTGTGGGCCGAGCCCGCCACGCTCGGCAAGGCCGCGCGCGAATTCGCCGACACCGAACAGATGGTCGCCGCCGCGGAGCGGCTCTACGGCCCCTACGACTGGGGGCGCTACGACATGCTCGTCCTGCCCCCCAGCTTTCCCTTCGGCGGGATGGAGAACCCCAACCTCACCTTTCTCACCCCGACGATCATCGCGGGCGACAAGAGCCTCGTCAGCGTCGTCGCGCACGAGCTCGCGCACAGCTGGTCCGGAAACCTCGCGACGAACGCGACGTGGAACGATTTCTGGCTCAACGAAGGCATGACGACCTACGCCGAGCGGCGGATCGTCGAGGCGGTCTATGGTAAGAAGGTCGCCCGGCAGCAGGTCGCGCTTGCGATCGACGCACTCGACGCCGCGATCGCAGACAATGGCGGCGCGTCCAGCCCCGACACCCGGCTCCACCTCGACCTCCAGGGGCGCAGTCCCGACGACGGGCTGACCGACATCGCCTATGAAAAGGGCGCCGCCTTCCTGCGGATGATCGAGGCCAATGTCGGCCGCTCGCGGTTCGATACGTGGCTGAAGGGCTGGTTCGACCGCCACCGCTTCCAGCCGGTGACCTCGGCGATGTTTCTCGCCGATATCCGCCGCAACCTCGTCAAGGGCAATCCGGCGCTCGAAGCCAGGCTGCAGCTCGACCGCTGGGTCTACCAACCGGGCATACCCGCCAACGCCGTTCCCGCCGACCCGGCCGCCTTCGCCGCGGTCGACCGCGCGGTCGCCGCTTATGGGACCGGGGTGCAGCCGTCCGCCGCGACCTGGGCCAAGTGGGATACCGACGAGCGGCTTCGCTTTCTCGGCCGGATCGCCCCGCGCCAGTCGCCCGCCGCGCTGACCCGGCTAGACCGGGCGTTCGGCCTGTCGCGATCGGGCAACGCCGAAATCCGCTTTGCCTTCCTCAAGCTCGCCGCGACCAATCGCGACGACGCGGCGCTGCCAGCGCTCGACGATTTCCTCGGCTCGGTCGGGCGCGGCAAGTTCGTCAAGCCGCTCTACCAGGCGCTGGCCGCAGACAAGGCTTGGGGCTTGCCGATCGCGCGGCGGATTTACGCCAGATATCGCGCCTCCTATCACCCGCTGGTCAGCCGCGACATCGACCGCATGGGGCTGGCCGGCGACCTTCCGACCGACAAAATTTAACCGCGTCGTAACCCAATTCGGCCTAGGTCCGTCCCGTTCCAATCTGGCGGGATGCGCATGTACGAAGCACCTGATCGTTATAAGCGGATGATTTCGGCCCGCCTTCCGGGCGGGGAATCGCTCGGTCTCGCGCAACCCGGAGGGGGCGAAGACGCCGGATCGCCGCTGCGCGACCGCCAGCTGATCGCGCGCGGGCTGCTCTCGCCCTTCTTCGCCGCCGCCAATTTCGCCGGCGCGCTGCTGCTCGCCTTCGCGATGTACGGGCAGGTCGAACCGGTGTGGATCGGCGGCTGGGTTGCCGCGGTCGGCGCCGCCAACTTCCTCGCGATGCAGGTCGCGCGGACCCAGGCGGTAACCCATGTCGGCCGCTCGGGGCGCCGGGTCCCGCAATGGCAGCTGCTCGGCGACGTCATCGTCCGCGCGGCGATCGTCCTTTCGCTGCCGATCTGGCAGTTCCCACACCTCGTCCCCGCGACGCAGGTAATCGTCGCCTCGCTGCTCGCCGGGCTCGGCATCGGCGCGCTCGGGCTGGTCGCCGTCCCCGCCAGCGTCGTCGCCTGGTTCGCCAGCTTCGTCGCCGGGATCAGCTATGCGCTGGTAATCGCCCGCCTGACGCTGCCGTTCCAGCACATGGTCTCGGTCGTCTTCACGCTCGGCATCGCGGTGTTCGGGGTGATGACCGTCACCCGCTGGTCGTTCGGCCAGCTCAAGACCAACGCCGATAATTCGAGCCAGTCCGAAGGCGCGGCGCTGCTGCTCCAGGAATATGAACAGCGCGGCGTCGGCTGGCTGTGGCAGGTCGATGCCGAGAACCGGGTCACCTACGTCTCGCACCGAATGGTGGCGATGGTCGGCCGCCCCTCGTCGGCGATCCTCGGGCAGACGCTTCCCGCGCTGCTCGGCGGCCATGCCGAACTCGGCCGCGTCCTGCTCGAAAAACAGTCGTTCAACGCGCTCGAAATGGAATTGAAGACCGCGCGCGGGACCCGCTGGATCTCGATGGCAGGCGATCCGATCGTCGACACCGCCGGCCGCTTCGAGGGCTTCCGCGGGGTCGGCAGCGACATCACCGAGGTTCGCCAGACGCAGGAGCGGCTGACCCACCTCGCCAACATGGACGTGCTGTCGGGGCTGCCCAACCGCGGCCGGGTCCGCCAGCTGCTCGGCGACGCGCTGCGCGGCGCGGTCAGCTCGAACGTGCCCTGCGCGATCATGTTTCTCGACCTCGACGGGTTCAAGCCGGTCAACGACACCTTCGGCCACCCGAAAGGCGACGCGGTGCTTCAGGCGGTCGCCAAGCGGCTGTGCGACGAGGTCGCCGCCGACGGCCATGTCGGCCGGATGGGTGGCGACGAGTTCGCCATCGTCATCACCGACGCCCAGTCGCGGCGCAAGGTCGAGGGGCTGGCCGACCGGATCATCGTCGGCATCGCCGAACCCTACATGATCGACGGCACCGAGATCCGCATCGGCGTGTCGATCGGCTGCGCCTTCGGCCCGATCGACGGGGCGACGGTCGACGACCTCATCCTCAAGGCCGACCTCGCGCTGTACGAAGCCAAGGGTGCCGGGCGCGGCGTCGCCAAATATTTCTCGAGCGAGCTTCAGTCCGAGCAGGAGGACCGCGTCCGGCTGGAGAACGACCTGCGCGCCGCGATCGCCTCGCGCCAGTTCCACCTCGTCTACCAGCCGCTGGTCGCGGCGCGCGACCAGAAGCTGGTCGGGTTCGAGGCGCTCATCCGCTGGAACCACCCCCAGCGCGGCATGATCCCGCCCCCGGTGTTCATCCCGCTGGCCGAGGAATGCGGCGTGATGGCGCAGATCGGCGAATGGGTGATCGAGGAAGCGGTCCGCGCCGCCTCGACCTGGCCCGAGCGGATCAACGTCGCGATCAACATCAGCCCGAAGCAGATCGTCCAGCCCAACCTGCCCAACGTCATCAGCCAGGCGCTCGCGCGCTACAAGGTGCAGGGCAACCGGATCGAACTCGAAGTGACCGAGGGCGTGTTCCTCGGCGACAAGGGCACCACCGTCGACGTGATGAAGCGGCTGCGCTCGCTCGGCGTCGGCATCGCGCTCGACGACTTCGGCACCGGCTATTCGTCGATCGGCTATCTGAACAAGGCGGTGTTCCACAAGCTCAAGATCGACGGCAGCTTCGTCCGCGAAGCCGGCACCCGGCCCGAGAACATCGCGATCATCCAGTCGATCGTCCAGCTCGCCAAGAGCTTCCGGATGAACGTCACTGCCGAGGGCGTCGAGACCGCCGAGGATTTCGAGCGGATGCGCGACCTCGGGGTCGACACGATCCAGGGCTATCTGTTCGGCCGCCCGCTAAGCTACGACCGCGCCAATCAGATGGTGCTCGGCCTGTCGGCGAAGGACCGCAAGAGCGCCTGAGGAAGGCGGGTCAGTCGCCCCGCCCGGCAAGTTCGCGTAGCGCGCGGTCGAGCGCCGCCGGCCGGAACGGCTTGGTCAGCAGCGCCGCGTCGGGCGCCGCGCGGCGGATCGCCTCGGTCTCGCTGTAGCCCGACACGAACAGGATCTTCTGGTCGGGACGCTCTGACAGCATCGCTTGCGCGACTTCGGCGCCGGTCATGCCTGGCATCAAATAATCGACCACCACCAAGTCGGGGCTCGTCGCGGCAAAGGCGGCCAGCCCCGACGTTCCATCGGTCGCTTCGCTGACCGAATAGCCCCGTTCCTCGAGGGTCGAGACGATGTAGCCGCGAACGTCGGGATCGTCGTCGATCACCAGCACCGATCGCCGCTCGGGCCGAACCGCTAGGGTTTCGCCCGCCTGCTCCTCGATCGCGGCGAGCGGCGCGGCATGGGCCCGGCGCAGGTAGATCGAGACATCGGTGCCCTCACCCGGCACGCTGTCGATTCGCACCGTCCCGCCCGACTGGCGCGCCATGCCGTAGACCATCGACAGCCCGAGCCCGGTGCCCTTGCCGACCTCCTTGGTGGTGAAGAACGGTTCGAACGCGCGCGCCGCGGTGGCCGCGTCCATCCCCGAGCCGGTATCGGCGATTGACAGGCGGACATAGTCGCCCGCGTCGAGCTCGGGATCGTTGGCGCCGACCGTCACCGGCCGCGCCGCGAGCGTCAGCGACCCGCCGTCCTTCATCGCGTCGCGCGCGTTGATCGCGAGGTTGAGGATCGCGACTTCGAGCTGGGTCGGGTCGGCCATCACCGGCGGAAGCGCACCGGCGAGCTCGAACTGCATCGCGATCCCCGGCCCGACGACGTTGCGCAGCAATGGCCCCATCTCCTCGACCAGCTGGGCGACGTCGGCCGGCTTGACCTCGAGCTTCTGGACCCGGCTGAACGCGAGCAGCTGGCTGGTCAGCCGCGCGCCGCGCTCCGCCGCCGACAGTGCGTTCTGCGCGTAGCGGAGCAGCTTGGGCTCCTCGATCCGCTTGGTGATGAGGTCGAGCCCGCCGACGATCACCGTCAGCAGGTTGTTAAAGTCGTGGGCGATGCCCCCGGTCAGCTGGCCGAGCGCTTCCATCTTCTGGCTCTGGCGAAGCTGCTCCTGCGCGACCTTGAGCTCGGTGATGTCGCGGACTTCGAACAGCAGGTAGCGGACTCGTCCGTTCTCGACGATCGGGCGCATGTCGCAGTCGAGGACGAAGCGGCCCACCGCCGGGTTCTGCAGGTCGAACTCTCGGCTCACCGTGTCGCCCGCCGCCGCGATCCTGACCATCTCGCGCACCTCGTCGCGATGCTCGGGCCGCACCGTCGCGCTTTCCCACAGGAGGTCGCCGCGCTTCGGTTCGATCCCCGGCGAACGCCAGCGCGCGCCGGTCTGGTTGATGTCGACGATCCGCCCGGACGGGTCGAGCAGCAGGATCGAGGCCCTGACCGTGTCGAACATCGCGCGAAACCGCGCCTCGCTCTCCACCAGCTCGCCTGCCTGCCGGCGAAGCGTGTCGCGGAGCTCGAGCTCGGCCTGCTTGGCAAGCGTGATGTCGCTGGCGACGCCGATGAAGCCGTTGTGCCGCCCCTCGGGATCGGACCGCGGCTGCGACACCGAGCGCAACCAGCGATAGTCGCCGTTGCCGTCGCGAAACCGGCCCTCGAGCGAAAAGGCCTCGCCGCTCGCCTCCCCGGCGATCGATTCGGCGACGATCCGGTCATGGTCGTCAGGATGAATCCGCTCGCGCCAGTCGAGCGTGCGCGCGGTTTCGAGGTCGACCCCGAGGAAGTCGGCATAGGCCTGGTTAACGAAATCGCGGCTGCGGTCGGCACGCGTCACCCATACCGGCGCGGGCGCCGAGTCGGCGATCCTGCGGAAACGCGCCTCGCTCTCGCGGATCGCCAGCTCGGCCGACTTCTGCTCGGTAACGTCCTGGACGATCATGATTACGCCCGCGACCGCACCGCCATCGGGCCGGTGCGGAATATATTCGGCCTTGGCATGGAGAAGGCCGCGGGTCGGGTGGTCGTATTCGGCCGCAAAGCGCTGCGGGATGCCGGCGAGCGCCTCTGCGATCCGCGCCTTGCGCAGCGAATAGGCGGTCGGCCCCATCACCTCGACCAGCGAATGGCCGAGGATCGCCGAGCGCGGCCGCTCGAACCAGTCGGCGATCGGGCGATTGCAGAAGCGGTAGACCTGGTCCCGGTCGCAATAGGCGACCATTACCGGCAGCGCGTCGGCGATCGCCACGATGGTCTGGAAATCGAACGACAGCGCACCGTCGGCGGACGTCGCCGTCGCGCGCGGCGGCACCGGACTGGCGCCGAAAGGCGAATCACTGACCCCCCGGTCGGACATGGCGGCGAGAATGACGTCAAAGCGTCGCCGAGTCACCACCTCGCGGCCGCGAGTCGGGTCGACGACTCGCCCCCGCGCCCGGCGCGCTCAGTCGAAGTGAAGCCGCCGATAGCGCCCGCGAAAATAGAGCAGCGGGTCGAGCGTCGGGTCGAAGGTCGCGCGCACCACCTCGCCGACGAGGATCCAGTGATCGCCCCCGTCATGGACCGCGTGGCGCCGGCATTCGAACACCGACAGCGATTCGCGGAGCACCGGGACGCCATGCTCGCCAAGCGCCCAGGCGGTCTGGCCGAAGCGGTCCTCGACCCGGGTCGAAAAGGTGATCGACGCGGGTTGCTGCCCGGTCTGGAGCACGTTGACCGCGAAATTATCGGCCCGCGTCAGCGGCGCGGCGGTCGCGGCCAGCTTGGCGATGCACACCAGCAGAAGCGGCGGGTCGAGGCTGACCGAGGTGAAGCTGTTGGCGGTCAGCCCGACCGGCTCGCCCCCCGCATCGAGGCAGGTTACCACCGTCACCCCGGTTGCGAAGCAGCCGAGCGCATCGCGCAGCGTGCGCGGGTCCGATCCGCTGCGATATTCGAGGGGCGGGGGCGGCGCGTCGCTCATGCCCCGCCGCTATAGCCGGTCAGGCGGCCAGCGCCACCAGTTCGGCAAGGTTCGCCGCGCGGATCGCCTCCATCGCCGCCTCGAGATCCTCGGCGACCATATAGAGCGGCTGGAAGGTGTCGTTGCGGTAGGGCGTGCGCACCGCCCGCTCTACGCTGAAGCTCGGCCGCGCCACGCCCTCGTCGTCGAGCGAATGGACCGATTCGCCGAAGCTCGAGGCGAGCCCCGCTCCGAGAATCTTCAACTCGCCCGCCTCGCGCGCCAGCCCGAACTCGACGCTGTACCAGTAGAGCCGCGACGCGAGGTCGGCGTGGCCCGCGGCGCACGCCTCGATCCCCAGCCGCCCGATCCCCTCGGTCAGCGCGGCCATTACCGGGTTCGCCAGCATCGGCACATGGCCGAAGATGTCGTGGAAACAGTCGGGCTCCTCGAGATAGTCGAGCTGGTCGCGGCGGCGGATGAAGTTGCCGACCGGGAAGTGGCGCTCGCTCAGCATCGCGAAAAAGTCGGGGTCGGGGATGATCCCCGGCACCGACACGCACCGCCAGCCGGTCGCCGCGAACAGCTTCTCGTTGAGTTCGCGAAGGTCGGGAATGCCCGGCTTCGACAGGTGGAGAATGTCGAGCCCCTCGCGGAACGCGCGCACCAGCCGCGGGCCGATGGTCCGCTCCTGCCGGTCGAACAGCAGGTCCCACACCGCATGGTCGTCCTCGGTGAAATGATCCCAGTCCTGGTCGACGAGGTGGCGGCTCCAGTGGAGGCCGGGGTCGGCGGGGGCGGCACTGCTCATCATCATTCGGGTCCTTCGAGCAAAAAAACGCCCCGCCGCGGCGGGGCCGGGCGGGGCGGGGCGGTGATCCGATTGGGCACGAGGGCTCAGCCGGGGAACACCGCCGGTCGATAATAGGAAGAGGCGCGAAGCTGCGTCATCGCGGCGACCTTATCACGATTCGGCCTGAACGCCAGCTGTCGCGGCGATCGCGTCGATCGCGCGCGCCAACGCATGGTCGCGGTCGGTTATTCCGTCGGCGTCGTGACTGGTGAGGCGAAGATCGACCCGGTTCCACGCGCTGGTGAACTCGGGATGGTGGTCGACCTTTTCGGCATGGAGCGCGACCCGCGCGAGGAAGCCGAAGGCCGCGCCGAAATCGGCGAAGCGCAGCGTCTTTTCGAGCGCCTTGCCATCGTCGCTGGTCCGCCAGTCCGCCATGGTCGCCCCAATGCCCGCATCCGCCGCGCTTGAAAAGGGCGGCGCGGCGCTACAGGTGGTGGCGATGACCGACGCCTACATCTGCGATGCCGTCCGCACCCCGATCGGCCGCTTCGGGGGCAGCCTCGCCGCCGTGCGCCCCGACGACCTCGCCGCCGTCCCTCTCGCCGCGCTCAAGGCGCGCAATCCGGGCCTCGACTGGGACGCGGTCGACGACGTCATCCTCGGCTGCGCCAACCAGGCGGGCGAGGATAATCGCAACGTCGCGCGGATGGCGGTGCTACTCGCCGGGCTCGGCGCGGCCGTCCCGGGCACCACCGTCAATCGGCTCTGCGGTTCGGGGCTCGACGCGGTGGGCATGGCGGCGCGCGCCTGTCGGGCGGGCGAGGCGGGGCTGGTCGTCGCCGGGGGGGTCGAGAGCATGACCCGCGCGCCGTTCGTGATGCCCAAGGCCGACGCCGCGTTCAGCCGCGCCAACGCGGTCTACGATACCACCATCGGCTGGCGTTTCGTCAACCGCCGGCTCAAGGACGACTATGGGATCGATTCGATGCCCGAGACCGCCGAGAACGTCGCCGAGCAGTTTGGCGTGTCGCGCGAGGACCAGGACCGCTTCGCCGCGGAAAGCCAGCGCCGCGCCGCCGCCGCGCAGGCGAGCGATCGCTTCGCCGCCGAGATCGTCCCGGTGACGATCCCGCAGCGCAAGGGCGACGCGCTCGTCGTCGATCGCGACGAACATCCGCGCGAGACCAGCGTCGAGAAGCTCGCCCAGTTGAAGCCGATCGTGAAACCCGGCGGCACCGTCACCGCCGGCAACGCCAGCGGGGTCAACGACGGGGCGGCGGCGCTGATCGTCGCCTCCGCCGACGCGGTCGAGCGCCACCGCCTCTCACCCCGCGCGCGCGTCCTCGGCGCGGCGGTGGCGGGGGTCGAGCCGCGGATCATGGGGATCGGCCCGGCCCCGGCGAGCGAGAGGTTGATGGCGCGGCTCGGCCTCACCATCGCCGACTTCGACCTGATCGAGCTCAACGAGGCTTTCGCCGCGCAGGGGCTCGCGGTGATGCGGATGCTCGGGCTTCCCGACGACGCCGCCCACGTCAACCCGAACGGCGGCGCGATCGCGCTCGGCCACCCGCTCGGCATGTCGGGCGCGCGGCTCGCGTTGACCGCGACCGAGGAGTTGCAGCGCAGCGGCGGCCGGCGCGCGCTTTGCACCATGTGCATCGGCGTCGGCCAGGGCATCGCGCTGGCCATCGAGCGCGTGTGACCCACGACGTCGACTCAATCCGCGCGGTGCTGGCGGGGGTGCCCGACCCCGAGATCCCCGCGGTCAGCGTGCTCGACCTCGGCATCGTCCGCGCGATCGCGCCCGAGCGGGTGACGATCACCCCGACCTATTCGGGCTGCCCCGCGACGCTGGCGATCGAGCAGTCGATCCGCGCCGCGCTCGACGCGGCGGGGATGCGCGGCGTCGCGCTCGACACGGTCCTGTCGCCGCCATGGTCGACCGACTGGATCACGCTCGAGGGCCGCGCGAAGCTGGCCACCTACGGGATCGCCCCGCCGAGCGAGGCGCGCGCCGCGCCCTGCCCGCGCTGCGGCTCGTCGGACACCGAGGAGGTCAGCCGCTTCGGCTCGACCCCGTGCAAGGCGCAGTGGCGCTGCCGCTCATGCCTCGAGCCGTTCGACCGGTTCAAATGTCACTGAGCCGGCTGGCACAGCTTCCCGCTCGACTTGCAGAAGGCGGCGGCGACCTCGCCCTTGAAGTCGACCGCGCCGATCGCGCTGGTGGTCTGGACGATGATCGCGGGCATCGCCGCGCGTAGCCGCGCCGCCGCCGGGGTATTCGACGCCGCGACCAGCACGCGAAGGTCCGCGACCGACAGATGGTCGGCGTAGGACCGGGCGTCGGCGGCGAGCAGCCGGTCGCGCCCGGCGGTGAACACCTGGTGCGCGGTGGTGGTGAGCGCCGCCTTGTCCGCCGCGCTGAGCTCGGGATGCGCCGCGATCATCGCCGCGGTCTCCTGCTGTTCGAGCACCGGCAGCATCGCCGCCAGCGTTCCCTTTTCGGCGAGGTCGCGGCCCAGCGCCAGCGCTTCGGCGGTCGGTTGGGCGCTTGATTGGGCGGCGAGTATCAGGGCAAGTGCGATCATCGTCTGTCTCCGTTCTGCGCCCGGTCGAGCAACTTATGGTCGGCGAGCACCAGCGCCATCATCGCCTCCATCACCGGCGCGCCGCGAATCCCGACGCACGGGTCGTGCCGCCCGCGGGTTGCCGCCATCCGCTCCTCGCCCGCCGCGTTGATGCTCGGCACCTCGATCCGGATCGAACTGGTCGGCTTGAACGCGGCGCGCACGACGATCGGCTGGCCGGTCGAAATGCCCCCCGCGATCCCGCCCGCGTGGTTCGCGTCGAACCGCGGGCCGGCGCGCATCGGGTCGGCATTCTCGCTGCCCTTGAGCCGCGCCGCGGCGAATCCGTCGCCGATCTCGACCCCCTTGACCGCGGGAATGCCCATCATCGCCGCGGCCAGCTCGGCGTCGAGCTTGGCATAGACCGGCGCGCCCCAGCCGGCGGGGACGCCGGTGGCGACGCATTCGACCACCGCGCCGAGGCTGTCGCCGTCGGTCCGCGCCTGGTCGAGCATCGCTTCCCAGCGCGCCGCGTCGGGCTCGCCACCGATCTCGATCACCCGCGCCTCGATCGTCACCTCGGGGATGACCAGCCGCGCAATCGCCCCGCCCGCGACCCGCATCGCGGTCTCGCGCGCCGACGACCGCCCACCGCCGCGCGGGTCGCGGAAGCCGTATTTGGCGTCATAGGAATAGTCGGCGTGGCCCGGCCGGTAGGCGGCGTCGACCGGATAATCCTTGCTCCGCGCGTCGACATTCTCGATCAGCATCCCGATCGCGGTGCCGGTGGTGCGCCCCTGGTAGACGCCCGACAGGATGCGGACCTCGTCGGGCTCCTGCCGCGGCGACACGTTTCGCCCGGTGCCGGGCCGGCGCAGGTCGAGGAAGCGCTGGATGTCGGGCTCGGCGAGCGCGAGCCCCGGCGGGCAGCCGTCGAGCACGCAGCCAATCGCCGGTCCGTGGCTTTCGCCCCAGGTCGTCAGGCGAAGGACATGGCCGGTGGCGTTGACGCTCATGCGATCTCCGCCCCAAGCGCGCGCATCAGATCGGCATAGCCGGGGAAGCTGGTCGCGATCATCTCGGGCTCGTCGACCGTCACCGGCGACTGCGCCGCCAGCCCGAGCGTCAGGAACGCCATCGCGATTCGGTGATCGCCGTGGGTGGTGACCGTGCCGCCGCCGCTCACGCTGCCCGGCCCGCGCCCGACGACGTAGAGCGTATCGCCCTCGGCACGCGCCTCGACCCCGCACGCGGTCAGCCCGGCGATCACCGCCGCCAGCCGGTCGCTTTCCTTGACGCGAAGCTCGGCCAGTCCGTCGATAACGCTCGTCCCGTCGGCGAACGCCGCAGCGACGCCCAGGATCGGGATTTCGTCGATCATCGCCGGCACCGCCTCGGCCGCGACGTTGCACGGACGAAGCGCCGAGCCGCGCACGGTGACGTCGGCGACCCGCTCGCCCGACTGGCTGCGCTCGTTGCTAAAGACGATCTGCGCGCCCATCGCCTCGAGCACCTCGTAAAGCCCGGTCCGCGACGGGTTGACCAGCATGCCGTGGACGGTGACCTCGGACCCCGGGACGATCGCCGCCGCGACCAGCGGGAACCCCGCCGAGGAGGGATCACGGCCGACGCTGACCGAAGTCCCGGTGAGCGCGCGCTGCGCGCCCAGCGTGACGGCGCGTGCGCCTTCTTCCTCGGTTACCGCGACCTCGACCCCGAACGCGCCGAGCATGATCTCGCTATGGTCGCGGCTGGGGACCGGCTCGATCACCCGGACCGGCGCGTCGGTGCCGAGCCCCGCCAGCAGGATCGCCGACTTGACCTGCGCCGAGGCGGGAACGTTGACATGGTCGATCCCGCCAAGCTTCGCGCCGTGGATGGTGAGCGGCAGCCGGTCGCCCCCCTCGATCCGCGTGCCCATCGCCGCCAGCGGCGCGGCGACCCGCCGCATCGGCCTGCTCGACAGCGAAGCGTCGCCGGTCAGCGTCGCGACCACCCCCTCGCGCCCGGCAATCGCGCCGAGCAGCAGCCGCGCCGCGGTCCCGCTGTTGCCGCAGTCGATCGCGCCCTCAGGCGTGCCCCACGGCCGTCCGCGAACGACCCAGGCCGACCCGTCGCGCCCGACCTCGGCACCGAGCGCGGCCACCGCGCGCGCGGTCGCCAGCACGTCGTCGCTTTCGAGCAATCCCTCGATCCGCGTCTCCCCCGTCGCCATCGCGCCAAAGATCAGGGAACGGTGCGAACAGCTCTTGTCGCCAGGCACCGCGGCCACGCCGGATAGCGGGCCGCCAGGGGTCGCGGTCATCGTCATCATGCTGCAGTAGCGAAGCGAAACGGAAAAGGGGAGACGTCTCCGCCTCCCCTTTTCCGTCTTTCGCTGGAAATTCGCCTATTCGTTCGGCGATCCCGGCGCGGGCGCCCCCGGCATCGGCGCGACCGAAGAAGGCGGAACCCCCTCGTCTAGCTCGCCGACATCGGTAATCCCGCGCGCCACGTGGCTGTGGCGATAGCCGTAGGAGAAATAGAGCACGAGCCCGATCGCCGCCCAGGTCACGAACAGCAGCTGCGACTGGACGTTGAGGCTGAGGAACAGCACCGCGCAGCCCGCGATCGACAGCGGCGCGATCAGGAACAGCGCCGGGGTGCGGAACGGGCGCTGCCGGTTCGGGTCGGTCCTGCGCAGGATCATCACCCCGACCGACACCGCGGCGAAGGCGAACAAAGTGCCCGCGTTCGAATAGTCGGCCAGCGTCCCGACCGGCAGGAACGCCGCGGCGATCGCCACGAACACGCCGGTGACGATCGTCACCACGTGGGGGGTGCGGAACTTGGGGTGGACCGCCGACAGCCGCTCGGGGAGCAGGCCGTCGCGCGCCATCACGAAGAAGACGCGGGTCTGGCCGTACATCATCAGCAGCACGACCGAAGGCAGCGCGATCGTCGCCGCCAGCCCGATGATCGTGCCAAAGGTCGGATTCGACACCTGCCGCATGACATAGGCCAGCGCTTCCTTCGAGCAGACCAGCGGCGCGTTCGCCGCCTGGCAGGCCGAGGAGGCGTAAAGCTCGGGCGAGCCTTCGATGAACGCCTTGCCGGTGGCCGGGTCGATCAGCGGCTGCGCGCCGTAGCTTCCGATCACCCCACCCGCGACGAGCAGGTAGAAGATGGTGCAGATGCCGAGGCTGGCGATCAGCCCGATCGGGACGTTGCGCTGCGGGTTCTTGGTTTCCTCGGCCGCGGTCGAGACCGCGTCGAAGCCGACATAGGCGAAGAAGATCGACGCCGCCGCACCGAGCACGCCGGTGCCGTCGCCGCCAAGCACGCTGCCCCAGCCGCGCGGGGTGAAGGGGTGGAAGTTGGGGGTATGGCCCGCGATCATCGGCACGGTGACGAGCACGAACAGGGTCAGCGCCGACACCTTGATCAGCACCAGCACCGCGTTGAAGGTCGCGCTTTCCTTGGTGCCGATCACCAGCAGGGTCGTCACCAGCGCGGTCACCAGCACGGCGGGCAGGTTGATGATCCCGCCCGCTTCGCCGCCCTTGAGGAAGCCGAGCTCGATCTGCGGGCCGACGGTGAGCGCATGGGGGATGTGGATGCCGATGCTGTCGAGCACCGGCACGACGTGGCCCGACCAGCCGACCGCGACCGCCGAGGCGCCGAGCGCATATTCGAGGATCAGCGCCCAACCGACCAGCCACGCCATCAGCTCGCCCATCACGGCGTAGCTGTAGGTGTAGGCCGACCCGGCGACCGGGACCATCGAGGCCAGTTCCGAATAGCACAGCGCCGCCAGCGCGCAGACGATGCCGGCGATGATGAAGCTGACCATCATGCCCGGCCCGGCCTTTTGCGCGGCGGTGGCGGTCAGCACGAAAATGCCGGTGCCGATCACCGCGCCAATGCCGAGCAGGGTCAGCTGGAACGCGCCGAGCGACCTTTTGAGCGACTTCTTCTCGGCGGTGGCCAGGATCGCGTCGAGCGACTTGACCCGGCCTACGCCGCCTTGCGGCGGTGCTTGGGTTGCCATTGAAATTTCCTCTCCGATGGGACTTTGTCGCGAAGCCTAGCGGCCAAAATCCATTCGGCAAGCGTCGAAAGCCGATTAGCGCGCCAGCATCGGCCCCAGCGGTTGCCCGCCGAACAGGTGGAAATGGAGGTGCGGCACCTCCTGCCCGGCGCGCTTGCCGGTGTTGGCGAGGATCCGGTAGCCCTGCTGGTCGGCCCCGGTTTCCTTCGCGGTCCGGCCGATCAGCCGCACCAGGTCGACGATCTCGGCGTCGCTCGCCTTCTCGGCGAAGTCGGCGAACGAGACATAGTCGCCCTTGGGGATCACCAGCGCGTGGATCGGGGCGAGCGGGTTGATGTCGTGGAGCGCCAGCGCCTGATCGCTTTCGGCGATCGGCGTGCTCGGCAGTTCGCCGCGCAGGATGCGGGCGAAAATATTCTGGTCGTCGTAGGGCTGCTGGTGATCGATCGGCATGGGGTGAATGACTCCGCTTGACCCGCTTGCCGCCATCGCTACCACGAAAATCGATGGCCGAGGAAACCCCAGAGTCCCTCATTCCGTACGACGAGATCGTGCAGGAGGCGCTGCGCGACGTGGTCGGGCGGGTGCTCAGCGAGGTCGAGGCCGAGGGCGCGCTACCCGGCGGACACCATTTCTACATCACCTTCCGCACCCGTCATCCCGGCGTGTCAATCCCCAAGCACCTGATCGAGCGGTTCCCCGAGGAGATGACGATCGTCATCCAGCATCGCTTCTGGGACCTCAAGGTCGGCGACGATCTGTTCAGCGTCGGCCTGTCGTTCGGCGGGGTGCCCTCGACGCTGACCGTGCCGTTCGCGGCGGTGACCGAGTTCGTCGACCCGGCGGTCGATTTCTCGCTCCGCTTCCAGGCCAACGGCGCCGACGGCGAGCATGAGGAGCATGAAGAGGCCGAGAACGACGCCCCCGCCGCCGCGGCCGAACCGGTCGAGGACGGCTCGAACGTCGTGTCGGTCGATTTCACCCGCAAGAAGTAGCGCGTCTCGACAGGCCCCGGCGTGCAGGCTAGCGGCCTCGCGACCCTGCCCGCCAACGAAGAGGACCGAGACGATGGCCCGCACGACCCGCACCGAAACCGACAGCTTCGGCCCCATCGAGGTCCCTGGCGACAGTTACTGGGGCGCGCAGACCGAACGGTCGATCGCCAACTTCCCGTTCGGCGCGACCGAGCGGATGCCCGCCGAGATCGTCCATGCGCTTGGCTATGTGAAGCAGGCGGCGGCGCGCGCCAACGCCAAGGCCGGCAACCTCGACCCGGCGCTGGCCGAGGCGATCCAACAGGCGGCGGCCGAGGTCGCGCGCGGCGACCTCGACGACCAGTTCCCGCTGGTGATCTGGCAGACCGGCAGCGGCACCCAGTCGAACATGAACGCCAACGAGGTGATCGCCGGACGCGCCAACGAAGCGCTGTCGGGAACGCGCGGCGGCAAGGAGCCGGTCCACCCCAACGACCATGTCAACAAGGGCCAGTCGTCGAACGACAGCTTCCCGACCGCGATGCACATCGCCGCGGGGATCGCGGTCTATCGCCGGCTGCTCCCAGCGCTCGACCGCATCCATCGCCGCCTCGCCGAGCAGGCGAGCCGCTGGGACGCGATCGTCAAGATCGGCCGCACCCACCTCCAGGACGCCACCCCGCTGACCCTAGGGCAGGAATTCTCGGGCTATGCGGCGATGATCGAGGCCGATGTCGAGCGAGTCAAATCGGCGCTTCCCCGCGTGATGAAGCTGGCGCAGGGCGGCACCGCGGTCGGCACCGGGCTCAACGCGCCCAAGGGCTTCGCCGAGGCCTTCGCGAAGGAAGTCGCCAACCTCACCCAGCTCCCCTTCACCTCGGCCCCGAACAAGTTCGCCGAGCTGGCGGCGCACGACACGCTGGTCGAGCTGTCGGGGGTGCTCAACACCATCGCCGTGTCGCTGACCAAGATCGCCAACGACATCCGCCTGCTCGGCAGCGGGCCGCGCTGCGGACTAGGCGAGCTCAAGCTTCCGGAGAACGAGCCGGGCAGCTCGATCATGCCGGGCAAGGTCAACCCCACCCAGTGCGAGATGCTGACGATGGTCGCCGCGCAGGTGATGGGCAACCATGTCGCGGTCACCGTCGGCGGGCTCCAGGGGCACATGGAGCTCAACGTGTTCAAGCCGCTGATCGGCGCGAACGTCATTCGCTCGATCAACCTGCTGTCGGTCGGAATGGAGAGCTTCACCGAGCGCACGCTCGACGGGCTCGAGCCCGACGAGGCGCGGATTTCGGAGTTGATGGCCAAGTCGCTGATGCTGGTCACCGCGCTCGCGCCCGAGATCGGCTACGACAATGCCGCGACGATTGCCAAGCACGCGCACAAGAAGGGGCTGACGCTGAAGGAAGCCGGCCTCGACCTCGCGCTGGTCGACGAGGCGACGTTCGACCGGGTGGTCAAGCCGGAGAAGATGCTGGGACGCTGACGAACAGGAGGGGCAGGTGAACGCAAGACGGCTCGTAATCGGACTCACCGTGATGATGCTGGCGGGCTGCGCCGGGCAGCGCGAACAGCCATCCGCCCCGCCGCCGACGGTGCTGCCGAGCGCGCTCGGCGCCGACCGCTATCTCGAACAGGCTGCCTCGGCCTCGCTGTTCATGATCCGCGCCTCCGACCTCGCCGCGACCCGCAGCCGAAGCGCGGCGGTTCGCGCCTTCGCCGCGAGCGCGCGGGCGGACCATGAGGGAATCGGCGCGCAACTGTCGTTCGCGGGACGCCGGCTCGACCTGCTGCCCTCGGCGACGCTGCTTCCCGCGCACCAGGCGATGCTGTCGGCGCTCGCGGCAAGTCCGGCCTTTGATGGCGACTATCGCCGGACGGTCGAGCGGGTACTGGGCGACGATTATGCGCTCCACGCGGCGTTCGCCCGGTCGGGCTCGAGCCCGACGCTCCGCCCGGTAGCGACGATGGCGACGCCGATCGTCGGGCGCGAGCTCGCCGCCGCGCGCCGCCTCTAGAAGCGGACCCCGAAGCGAAGCCCGATATTGTCGATGCCCGGATTCTCGTGGGAGAAGAGCTGGGCGTGGCTCATGTGCACCCAGCTCGCCTCGATGCTGGTGCGCGGGGTGATCGCATAGCCGACCCCGATCTCGGGCTCGAACAGCACGCGGCTGCCGAAGGCGATCCGGTCGGGCAGCTGATATTGCGCCGACGAGCCGGTGTGGATCGCGAGGCCGACTCCCGGGCGAACGAACAGCCGGTGGCCGAACTTCATCGACAGGCCCGCGGCGGCGTAGCTGGTCTCGCCTTTCGAATTGAGCGCGCCGAACACATAGGGCTGGAGCGGCGTCCCCGCGATCCGATCGAACCGGTAGCCGAGCTGGACGTCGACCCCGCTCTCGCGATCGGCGTCGAGGCTCAACGGGGTCTTCACCGCATGGGCGTAAAGCCCGCCGATCAATTCGCCCGCGGCGGCGGGGGTGGCGGCGAGGAGGGCGGACGCGAACAGGACGAATCGGGTCATTTCAACGGTTTGCGGGACCCCGTCGCGCTTGTCTAGGCACCCGCCTGCCACGCCACGATCGCCGGGCTTGGGGCCAGCAGCATCCAGACGTTAAGCGTCAGATTGTCGCGAATCACCGCCAGCGGGAGCAGTTCGCACCCGACCGCCAGAAGCACCGCCGTCCACACCGGCAACCGCCGCGCGGCAAGGAAGCCCACCGCCATCATCAGTATGTCGCTCATCGAGTTGAGCACGCTGTCGCCGGTATAGCCGAGCGAGGCGGTCGCCGCGCGGTAGCGGTCGATCGTCATCGGGGTGTTCTCGACGATCTCCCACGCGCACTCGACCAGCAGCGCGACGAGGAAGCGGATGCCCACCGGCCACCGCCGCGCGACCAGCCACAGCAGGGCGAAGAACAGGAGCCCGTGGACGATATGACTGAAGCTGTACCAGTCGGCGAGCATCTGGCTCTGCGTCGGCCCGACCGGCCCCCACAGCGCGATCCGTCCGCAAGGGCAGATCGGCGGACGGCCCATCGCCAGCAGGACGATCGCGCTTCCCGCGACGATCGACGCGGCGATCAGCGGCCAACGGCGCTTGTACATTCCCCCCATGACGGATGGGCTAGGCGGGCGCGCGGACCTTGCCAAGCCCGGCCGAAGCCGCCACCACCCGCCGATGCTCCACCTGTTCGGTCCCGGCTGTTCCACCGATCCGGTCGATCCGTCGAAGATCCGCTCGGTCCCCGACGGGGCGGTGTGGCTCGACCTGTTCGAGCCGACCCGGCAGGAAGAGGCGCTCGCCGAAAAGGTCCTCGGCGGCAATATCCCGACCCGCGACGAGATGGTCGAGATCGAGCCGTCGAGCCGGCTCTACGAGCGCGGCGGCGCGGTGTTCATGACCATGTCGGTGCTTCACGGCATCGACGAGAACGACCCCGCCTCGGACCCGGTCAGCTTCATCCTGACCGACAAGCACCTCGTCACCATTCGCTACGTCGATCCCAAGCCGTTCAAGCTGTTCGGCGACCATTGCCGGGCCGAGCCCGAGCTGGTCAGCAGCTCGACCGGCGCCTTCATCCGGCTGGTCGACGCGATCGTCAGCCGCCAGGCCGACGTGATCGAATCGGTCGGCCGGACGATCGAGAACGTGTCGACCCACGTCTTTCGCCGCCGCCAGCCGGGGACCGACCGCCGCTCGACCGACCGGCTCGAGGCGCTGATCCTCAAGATCGGGCGGATCCAGACCTTGCTCGCGCGCATCCGCGAAACCTCGGTCAGCACGACCCGGCTGTTGAGCTTCCTCGACAGCACCGACCTCGCCGACCACGACCGGTCGAAGGCGCACGTCCACCTCCACAGCCTCATCGCCGACTCGGCCGCGCTCAGCGACCAGGCCAATTTCCTCAGCGACAACCTCACCTTTTTGCTCGACGCCGCGCTCGGCCTGATCGGGGTCGAGCAGAATATGGTGATGAAGATCTGGTCGGTGGTGGCGGTGGTGCTGATGCCGCCGACGCTGGTGGCGGGCATCTACGGGATGAATTTCGAACATATTCCCGAGCTCAAGTGGCTCTACGGCTACCCCTATGCGCTGGTGGTCATGCTGGTGAGCGCGGTGCTGCCCTACTGGATCGCGCGAAAGAAGGGCTGGCTCTAGCCCCCTTTGCCCTGACCCGGCTTCCTTGCTAGGGCGCCGCCGAACGCCGCGCCGTCTTGGCGCGCTCCATGACAGCAACGAGGAAAATCGATGATCGCTACCGGCCACGACAGCCTGAACACCCGTTCGACGCTGGAGGCCGGGGGCAAGCGATACGCCTATTATTCGCTCGAAAAGGCGAGCGCCGCGCTCGGCGACGTGTCGCGGCTGCCCTTCTCGATGAAAGTGCTGCTCGAAAACCTGCTGCGCTTCGACGATGGGGTGACGGTCACCCGCGACGACCTCCAGGCGATGGCCGACTGGCTGAAGGACCGGCGGATCAACCGGGAGATCCAGTATCGCCCGGCGCGCGTGCTGATGCAGGACTTCACCGGCGTCCCCGCCGTCGTCGACCTCGCCGCCATGCGTGACGCGATGAAGGCGCTCGGCGGCGACCCGCAGAAGATCAATCCGCTGGTCCCGGTCCACCTCGTCATCGACCATTCGGTGATGGTCGACGAGTTCGGCACCCCCAAGGCGTTCGAGGATAACGTCGCACTCGAATATGCGCGCAACGCCGAACGCTACCAGTTCCTCAAATGGGGCAGCCAGAGCTTCGACAATTTCAAGGTGGTCCCGCCGGGGACCGGCATCTGCCACCAGGTCAATCTCGAGAACCTCGCGCAGACGGTGTGGACCGACGAGGACGCGTCGGGCGAGACCGTCGCCTATCCCGACACGCTGGTCGGCACCGACAGCCACACCACCATGGTCAACGGACTCGGCGTGCTCGGCTGGGGCGTCGGCGGGATCGAGGCCGAGGCGGCGATGCTCGGCCAGCCGGTCAGCATGCTGATCCCCGAGGTCGTCGGCTTCCGCCTAGACGGTAAGCTCAAGGAAGGAATCACCGCCACCGACCTCGTGCTGACCGTCACCCAGATGCTGCGCGCCAAGGGCGTGGTCGGGCGGTTCGTCGAGTTCTTCGGACCCGGTCTCGACGCGCTCAGCCTCGCCGACCGCGCGACGATCGCCAACATGGCGCCCGAATATGGCGCGACCTGCGGTTTCTTCCCGATCGACGAGCGCACCATCGACTATCTCCGCCTTACCGGGCGCGACGAGGACCGCATCGCGCTGGTCGAGGCCTATGCGAAGGCGCAGGGCATGTGGCGCGACGCCTCGGCGCCCGAGCCGCTGTTCACCGACACCCTCGAACTCGACATGGGCAGCGTCGAGCCCTCGCTCGCCGGCCCCAAGCGCCCGCAGGACCGGGTGCGCCTCAGCGAGGTCGACGAGCTGTTCAACGCCGAGCTCGACGCCACCTACAAGAAGCAGGGCGGCGAGCGCGTCGCGGTCGAGGGCGAGGATTTCACCATCGGCCATGGCGACGTGATGATTGCCGCGATCACCAGCTGCACCAACACCTCCAACCCCAGCGTGCTGATCGCCGCCGGGCTGGTCGCCCGCAAGGCCCGCGCGCTCGGCCTCACCCGCCAGCCGTGGGTCAAGACCAGCCTCGCGCCGGGGAGCCAGGTCGTTACCGAATATCTCGACGCGGCGGGGCTTACCGAGGACCTGAACGCGATCGGCTTCAACCTCGTCGGCTACGGCTGCACCACCTGCATCGGCAACTCGGGCCCGCTCGCCCCGGCGATCTCGAAGTCGATCAACGACAACGACCTCGTCGCCGCCTCGGTGCTGTCGGGCAACCGCAACTTCGAAGGGCGCGTGTCGCCCGACTGCCGCGCCAACTATCTCGCCAGCCCGCCGCTGGTGGTCGCCTATGCGCTGTTCGGCACGGTGACCAGGGACATCACCAAGTGCGCGATCGGGCAGGACAAGGACGGCAACGACGTTTTCCTCAAGGAAATCTGGCCGTCGAACGACGAGGTCCGCGCGCTGATCGACGCGCACGTCTCGCGTCAGATGTTCCAGTCGCGCTACGCCGACGTCTTCCACGGCGACGACAAGTGGCGCGGGATCGCGGTGACCGGCGGTGATACCTACGCCTGGCCGTCGGCGTCGACCTACATCCAGAACCCTCCCTATTTCGAGGGCATGACGATGACCCCCAAGCCGCTGACCGACGTCGACGGTGCGCGGGCGCTGGCGCTGTTCGGCGATTCGATCACCACCGACCACATTTCGCCCGCGGGCTCGATCAAGCTCGACAGCCCGGCCGGCGAGTATCTTACCGAGCACCAGGTCCCGCGCGCCGAGTTCAACAGCTATGGCGCGCGCCGCGGCAACCATCAGGTGATGATGCGCGGCACCTTCGCCAACATCCGCATCCGCAACAAGATGCTCGCCAATGAACATGGGGGCGTGGAAGGCGGAATGACCCGCTACGCCCCCACCAACGAAACCGTGCCGATCTACGACGCGGCGATGCAATATGCCGACGACAGGACCCCGCTGGTCGTCATCGCCGGCAAGGAATATGGCACCGGCAGCTCGCGCGACTGGGCGGCGAAGGGGACCGTCCTGCTCGGCGTCCGCGCGGTGATCGCCGAAAGCTTCGAGCGGATCCACCGCTCGAACCTCGTCGGCATGGGCGTTCTCCCGCTCCAGTTCGTCGACGGCGAAAGCGCCGCGAGCCACGGCCTCGACGGCAGCGAGACCTATTCGATCGACGGGGTGGCCAGCATCGAGCCGCGCCAGGACGTGACGGTCAAGGTCACGCGCGCCAATGGTGAGGCGTTCGACATCGTCGCGCGGTGCCGGATCGACACCTACAACGAGCTCGAATATTTCCGCTCGGGCGGAATCCTCCACTACGTCCTGCGCAAGCTCGCCGCCTAGGCGAGCGCGGCGGCCAGCCAGTCGGGGATGATCGCGCGCGCGGGCACCGCGTCGATCCGCGCGTGGACCACGCTGAGCCCCAGCTCGGGATAGGTCGCGCGCGCGCCCTCGACGAGGTCGTCGACCACGAACAGGCGGCGGTTGACCTTCTGCCGCCAGTTCATCCGCGCGGTATTTTCCTGCCCGACGAAGCAGCCCTTGGTGAAGCTGACCCCGTTCAGCTCGGCGGCGTTGGCCTCGAGCCACAGCAGGTCCTTGACCTCGTCGCCCTCGCACACGCCGTGGCGAAGGCGATGCTCGCGCCAGCCTGACGCGGGTGCAGCCGGCGGCGCGAGCCAGCGGCGGCCGAGCGCGGGAAGCCGCGGGTCGACCGTGCCGTCATCGCCCGCCGGCGACCAGTGGACCGCGAGGCTGTCGTCGCGCGCGATCGCGATCGCACGACGTAGTCGATAGATCGACAGCCGCTTGGCGAGCGCCTCGGCATCCGCCGCGGCGCAGTCGAGCAGCAAATCGTCACCGTCCGCCCAGACCAAAAAGTCGAACAGCGCCTTGCCCTGCGGCGTCAGCAGCCCGGTCCAAACCGGCAGGTCGCCGCCGACCTCCTGTGTCACCAGCCCGTTGAGGAAGCCGCGGACGTCCTCGCCGCTCATTCGGATGACGGCACAGTCGGCAAGGGTCGTCGATTGGGGTGTGGTGGCGGCCATGGGCTTCAGTTAGGGAGCGGGGGTGACCGACACAATCACCATCCGCCGCCCCGACGACTGGCACGTCCACCTGCGCGACGGCGACATGCTCGCGCGCGTCGCGCCCTATTCCGCCCGGCAGTTCGCCCGCGCCATCGTCATGCCCAACCTCAAACCGCCAGTGACGACGGTCGTCGCCGCCAGCGCCTATCGCGAGCGCATCCGCGCCGCTGCCGGCTCGGGCTTCGAGCCGCTGATGACCGCCTACCTCACCGACAGCATCGATCCCGACGAACTGGCGCGCGGCCATGCCGAGGGCGTGTGGGTCGCGGCCAAGCTCTACCCCGCGGGCGCGACCACCAACAGCGACAGCGGCGTCACCGATATCGCCAACATCCGCCCCGCGCTCCAACGGATGCAGGACATCGGCATGGTCCTGTGCGTCCACGGCGAGGTCACCGGCGAGGAGGTCGATGTGTTCGACCGCGAGGCGGTGTTCATCGACCGAATCCTCGCCCCGCTGGTCCGCGATTATCCCGACCTCAGGATCGTGCTCGAACACATCACCACCCGCGACGCCGCGCAGTTCGTCGCCGCGGCCCCCGCCACGGTCGCTGCGACGATCACCCCGCAGCACATGATGCTCGGCCGCAACGCGCTGTTCGCGGGGGGCCTGAGGCCGCATCATTATTGCCTGCCGGTGCTAAAGCGCGAGGAACATCGCGCCGCGGTCCGCGCCGCCGCCACCTCGGGCAGCGCGAAATTTTTCCTCGGCACCGACAGCGCCCCTCATGCCCGCGCCGACAAGGAAAGCGACTGCGGCTGCGCGGGGGTGTTCAACGCCCCCTTCGCGCTCGAAGCCTATCTCCAGATGTTCGACGAAGACGGCGCGATCGATCGGTTCGAGGCGTTCGCCAGCCTCAACGGCCCGGCCTTTTACGGCCTGCCGCCGAACGAGGCGCGGATCACCCTCGCGCGCCGACCGACCGGGGTGCCGCCAGAGGTCGACGGGCTGGTTCCGTTCCTTGCCGGCGGGATGCTCGACTGGGCGCTCGCCTAGTCGCCGCAGCTTTCCGAGGGGTGGGCGCCAAGCCCGCCTTCGCCGATGACGTCGCCGAAATGCCGCTCGACCGCCTCGTAGCAGTAGCAGCTCCGGCGAAGCAGCTGCGCGCGATCGCGAAGCTCGATCGACCCGCGCCGGATGGTGATCGCGCCGTCGTCCTGGAGCGAGCGAACCACCGCGTTGAGCGTCGTCCGCTGGACACCGAGCAGCCGGGCGAGCTGTTCCTGAGTCAGCTGGAGCCGCGGGCCGGCGCGGTCGATCGCGGTAAGCAACCAGCGCGCCGCCCGCTGCTCGATCGAATGGAAGCTGTTGCACCCGACCGACTGCATGATCTGGGCGAGCAGATAGTCCGAATAGCGGCAGAAGATGTTGCGCAGGTGCCCGCTACCGGCCTTGGCCTCCTCGACCTTGTCGCGCGCGACGACGATCGCCGGACCCGCGACGATCACCTCGGCACGGGCGAACGCCGGGTAGTGGCCGCAACTGACGATCCCCCCGATCGCTCCCTCGCTGCCGATCGAGGCGACCTCGATGCTCCGCCCGCCGTCGATCTCGGCATTGAGCGACACGGTCGTCTCGCCCAGCGGGAAATAGGTCCGGAGGAGGTTGACGCCGGTCCGCACGACGATCTCGCCCTCGGGCATCGCCACCAGCTCGGAATCGGCCAGCAGCCGCGCGCGCAGGGCGTCGGAAAAGGTGCGAAGCAGGCGATTCTCGGCGAACCGGCCTTCAAGATCGGAGCTGTTCGGCATCAACTGGCCCTTTGATTGACGACGCGCCGCGGTCGCGGCGCAATCGTTATGGCGGCACAACAACTAATGATTCAAGGGGGCAATTCCGGCGGTTGAACCCGCGCCAAGCCTTCGCTAAGGCCGCGCGACAAGCCGATCCCGGAGACGTGGGTGAGTGGCTGAAACCAACGCTTTGCTAAAGCGTCATACGGGAAACTGTATCGAGGGTTCGAATCCCTCCGTCTCCGCCACCGATCGACGAAAGCCCGGTCAGCCCGAATTGCGCAGCGCGGTGGCGATGGCGTTGATCGACAGCTGGATGCCCGCCGAAATGCGCGGATCGCGTTCGCCCGACCGATGGCGCTTGAGCAGCTGGATCTGGAGCAGGTTGAGCGGCTCGATATAGGGCAGCCGAAGCTTGATCGACGCGTCGAGCGCGGGGCTGTTTTCCAGAAGGCGCGGCTGGCCGGTAACCGCGAGTAGCCCGTCATGCGCGCGGTGCCACTCGGCGCCGATCCGCCCGAACAGTGCGTCGCGCAGCGCCCGGTCCTCGACCAGCTCGGCATAGCGCGCGGCGATGGCGAGGTCGGACTTGGCCAGCACCATTTCGAGGTTGGCGAGCGTCACGCGGAAGAAGGGCCAGCGCTCGTGCATCTCCTGCAGCAGCGGCAGGTCGCCGAACCCGGCGAGCGCGCTCCCGACCCCGTACCAGCCGGGCAGCATCACCCGCGCCTGCGACCAGCTGAAGACCCAGGGGATCGCGCGCAAGTCCTCGATCTGCGCACTCGCGGTCCGGCTTGCAGGGCGCGACCCGATCTTCAGGTCGGCGATCTCGGCGATCGGGGTCAGCTGGCGGAAAAAGCCGTTGAAGCCCTCGGTCTCGTAGACCAGCGCGCGATAGGCGGCGAAGGCGGTGTCGGACAGGCTCGACGCCGCTGCCGAATATTTCTCGCGGGTCGCGAGCGAGCGAGGCTTGAGGCTGGCGAGGAGCGTCGCCGAGGCCATCGCCTCGAGGTTCGCCAGCGCGCTGTCGCGGGTGCCGTACTTGGCGGCGATGACTTCGCCCTGCTCGGTGATCCGGATCCGTCCCTGCACCGTTCCCGCCGGCTGCGCGGTGATCGCCGACGAGGCCGACCCGCCGCCGCGCCCGACCGCGCCGCCGCGCCCGTGAAACAGCTGCATCCCGACCTCGGCCTCGCGGAACGTTTCGGCCAGCTGCTGGCTTGCCTTGTGGAGCGTCCACACGCTGGTCAGGTAGCCGCCGTCCTTGTTGCTGTCCGAATAGCCGACCATCACTTCCTGGTGCCCGCGCGCCCGCGCGCCCGCGCCGCCTTCGGGAAGCGCGAACCAGTCGCGCATGATCGCCGCCGCGCCGTGAAGATCGGCGATCGTCTCGAACAGCGGGATGACCGCGACCGGCCCCTCGCCATCGCGCCACAGCCCGGCTTCCTTGAGCAGGATCGCGACCTCCAAGAGGTCGGAAATGCTCTCGGCCTTGGAGATGATGTAGGCGTTGATCGCCGCCGGCCCGTAGCGCGCGTGCGCCTCGGCGACTTCGCGAACCACCGCCAGCTCGCTCGCGGTTTCGTCGCTGTAGATCGCGAACGGCGAGGCGAGCGGGCGCGGCCCGGCAAGCTCGCGGCGAAGGAGCGCGATCCGCCCGGTCTCGGACAAGGCGAGATAATCCTCCTCGACCCCCGCGGTCCGCAGCAGCTCGGCGACCACGCGCTCGTGCACCGCCGCGTTCTGACGGAGGTCGATCGTCGCGAGGTGGAAGCCGAACACGTCGAGCGCGCGGACCAGCCCGGTCAGCGTGCCCGCGGCAAGCTCGCGATGCCCGCCCTGCCCCAGCGAGTCGGCGATGACCGCGAGATCGGCCGAGAATTCTTCGGGCGCGGCGTAGCGCGGCGCGTCGATCGCCGCGGCGCGAAGCGGGGGCCGGCCGGCGATCGCCTCGAAGGTCGCCGCGAGCCGCGCGTAGATCCAGGTCAGCGCACGGCGATAGGGCTCGTCGGCGCGCGCGCGACCGCCGTCGCCCTTGGCCGCGAGGTCGAGCAGCGCGGGCGACACCGCGGCGAGGTCGCTCGAGATCGACAGCTCGGCGCCGAGCGCGTGGACCTCGGCGAGGTAATGCGACAGCAGCGCCTCGGCGTTGCGCGCCAGCGCGAGGCGCAGGCTGTCGGCGGTGACGAACGGGTTGCCGTCGCGGTCCCCGCCGATCCAGCTTCCCAGCCGGACGAAGCTTTCCGGCCGCTCGCCGAGCGCGCGTTCGAGCCGCGCGTAAAGCGCGGGCATCGCGTCGAGGAAGACGTCGCGGAAATAGGACAGCGCATTGTCGACCTCGTCGGCGACATGGAGCCGCTCGTGGCGAAGCGCGCGGGTTTCCCACAACAGCGCGATCTCGCGGCGGATGGCGGCGTCGACCGGCTCGCCCGACGGGGTCTCGTCGATCCCGCGATCGCGCAGCCGCATCAGCCGCGCGATCTGGTTGCGCCGGTCGATGATGCTCTTGCGCCGGACCTCGGTCGGGTGCGCGGTCAGCACCGGCACCGCCAGCGCGCGCGCGGTAAACTCGCGCACCGCATGGCGGTCGATCCCGGCAGCGGCGAGCTCGTCGAGCGCGTCGCCGAAGCTCGAGCTCGCCTCGCTCGCCGCGCCCTGCCGGTCCTCGGCGAGGTTGGCGAGCAGGGTGAACAGCATGAAGCCGCGGGTGAAGGCGAGCGTCTCGTCGAGGCTGAGCCGGTCGAGCCCGGGGTCGAGCGCCTCGTGGTGGCCGCCGTCGCGGTGACGCGCGACCGAGGCGGCGCGGATCTGCTCGATCCGCTCGAACAGCGGCTGCCCGCCATAATCGCGGATGACGTCGCCGAGCAGGCGACCGAGGAACCTGATGTCGGGGTTCATTTCGACCCGGCGGCCCTCGCCGCTTGCCTCGCGCTTGGCCGTCCCGTTCGCGTCGCTTGCCGTCATCGTCGCTTCGTTTTCCCGTTTGGCCGCAAAAGAGGACGGGCCGGCTATACGCGCCGACCCGTCCCCTTTCGACTCCCGACTGTCGTCAGGCGTTGTAGGCGCGTTCTCCATGCTCGGTGATGTCGAGGCCTTCGCGCTCCGCATCCGCCGCCGGGCGAAGCCCGACCAGCTTGTCGATGCCGAAGAACAGCACGAACGAGACGCCGCCCGACCACAGCAGCGTGACGCCGATCGCCCACAGCTGCGCGACGATCTGCGTGCTGAGGTCGAACGTCCCCGCCTTGGCGACCGCGCTGCTGTAGTCGATGATGCCCTGCCCGCCCCACGCCGGGTTGGCGCAGAAGGCGGTGCCGAGCGCCCCGACGATCCCGCCGACGCAGTGGACCCCGAACACGTCGAGCGCGTCGTCGTAGCCGAGCTTGTTCTTCACCTTGGTGACGAACAGGAAGCAGACCAGCGAGGCGACCGCGCCGAGGATGATCGAGGTGACCGGCGAGGCATAGCCCGACGCCGGGGTGATCGCGACCAGCCCGACCACCGCGCCCGACACCGCGCCGAGCAGCGAGGGCTTCTTGTGGACGACCTGTTCGACCAGGATCCACGCCATCGCCGCCGCCGCGGTCGCGACATAGGTGTTGATGAACGCGACCCCGGTGACGCCGTTCGCCTCGAGGTTGGAGCCGGCGTTGAAGCCGAACCAGCCGACCCACAGCAGGCAGGCGCCGATATAGGTCATCGGCAGCGAGTGCGGCGCCATCAGCTCATGCTTGTAGCCGAGCCGCTTGCCGAGCACGAGGCAGCCGACCAGCCCGGCGATGCCCGAGTTGATGTGGACCACCGTCCCGCCCGCGAAATCGAGCGCGCCCTTGCCGAACAGGAAGCCGTGATCGTTGGGGTTGGCCGGGGTGAAGTCCGGGCCGCCCCAGTACCAGACCATGTGCGCGATCGGGTAGTAGACGATGGTCGACCACAGCACGATGAACAGCATCAGCGGCCAGAACCGAACCCGCTCCGCCAGCCCGCCGACGATCAGCGCCGGGGTGATGCAGGCGAAGGTCATCTGGAAGATGACGTAGACATATTCGGGCAGGTAGACCTTGTTCGAGAAGGTCGCCGCGAAGGTGGTCGCGTCGACCCCCTTGAGGAACGCCTTGTCGAGCCCGCCGACGAACTCGCCGCCGCCGGTGAACGCCATCGAATAGCCCCAGCCGACCCACATCAGCGTGGTGATGCAGACGATCGCGATCACCTGCATCAGCACCGACAGCATGTTCTTCGACCGGACGAGGCCGCCGTAGAACAGCGCGAGGCCGGGCACCGACATCATCAGCACCAGCGCCGAGCTGACCAGCATCCACGCCGTGTCGCCCTTGTTGACCATGTCGGCGGTCGGCGTGAACGGCGCTGGCGCCGCGGCCGGCGCGCCCTGCGCCAGCGCCGGCGCGGCGGCGAGCAGCGCCACCGCCCCCGCCGCCGCCACCGGCCAGTATTTCGAGAGTGTCTTGGTCATGTCAGCAGGCCCCCTACAGAGCGTCATTGTCTTTATCGCCGGTCCGGATGCGGACCGCCTGTTCGACGTCGATCACGAAGATCTTGCCGTCGCCGATCGAGCCGGTGCGCGCCGCCCCCTCGATCGCCTCGACCACGCGGTCGGCATAGTCCGAAGCGACCACCACCTCGACCCGCGTCTTGGGGACGAGGTTGGTGTCATATTCGGCGCCGCGGTAGATCTCGGTATGGCCCTTCTGCCGGCCGTAGCCGTGGGCATCGCTGACGGTCAGCCCCTGGACGTCGATCCCGCCCAGCGCCTCGCGCACCTCGTCGAGCTTGTGCGGCTTGATGATGGCAAGCACTAGTTTCATGAACCCCCCTCCCGTCAGAAGGCGACGCCGACCGAGCCGACGATGCCTCCCTTGCTGATGTTGCGGCCGCTCGGGCTGTAGAGCGACTTGTTGGTGTCGACGTAGGACAGGCCGACGGTCAGCGCCTTGCGCGTGAACGTCCCGCCGACGCTCCAGTCGGTGTAGCCCTTGCCGATGGTCAGATAGCTCGGCCCGTAGCTGTGGCCGATATGCGCGGCGAGCCCGAACGGCGTCTTGGCGATCGGATAGGCGAGGTCGGCGGCAAGGTAGAGGTTATCCTCCTTGTGGATCCCGTCGACGGTCAGCGCCTTCTGCTTGGGGGCATAGGCGAGAGTCCCGGTCAGCGACGCGGTGCCGAATGCCTGGGTGAGCTTGACGTAGGGCTCGGCGAAGTCGGTGTTCGCCCCGCCCGAGCCGGGATAATAATAGTAGAGCACGCCGACATCGACCGTGGTCGACTTGTACGCCTTCTTGTAGCCCGCGATCAGGTCGATCTCGTTGTTGCTGCCGTTGGCGACATAGTCGCTGATCGACGACCCCCACACCGAGGCGTAGAAGCCCGAGCTGTGACTGAGGGTGAAGGTGCCCTGGATCGCGATATTCTTGTCGGTCTGCGAAATGCCGCGAAAGCGATAGTCCGACACGACGGTCGCGCCGCCGTTGATGGTGAACCCGCCGCCGAGATCGTCGGCGAGCGCGGGGGTCGCGCCAGCGGCGACGGCGAGGAACGCAACGACAGGCAATGCCCCAAAAACTCTGTTCATCGAGGACCTCCGAATCATGACCGGATCCTCTCCCCTGTTTCGCCCTGCCCTCTTGTCGCGGGGCCTCGGCTGGCGAAATGGGATACAATTTTGCTGCACTGCGCAATGCGAAGATTTCACGCGTCGCGCGTTCGTCATGATGCTGTCGCTTTTCGGCGACGCCGGGCCTCAGATCGCGGCGAATCCGCGCGTCAGGTCGGCGATCAAATCGTCGGCATCCTCGAGCCCGACCGACAGGCGCAGCAGGTCTTCGGCGATCCCCGCCGCGCGCTGCGCCTCGGGCGGCATGCCGCGATGGGTCATCGTCGCCGGCACGCAGATCAGTGTCGAAAAACCGCCGAGCGAGGAGGCGAGGCTGACGAGGTCGAGCGCGGCGAGGAAGCGCCGGGTCGCCTCGCCTCCGCCCGCCAGTTCGAACCCGAGCATGAACCCCGGACCCGACTGCTGCCTGGCGGCGAGCGCGTGGCCCGGCGCCGATTCGAGCCCCGGATAATGCACCGCCCGTACCGCCTCCTGGCCTTCCAGCCAGCGCGCGATACGCAGCGCCGACTGTTCCTGCCGGTCGATCCGCAGCGGGAGCGTGCGCAGCCCGCGCATGATCTGCGCGCAGTCGTGCGCCGCGCCGTTGAGCCCGCCCGCGTTCGACCACCACGCCAGCTCCTCGGCCAGCGCCGCATCCTTCGCCAGCAGCGCCCCGCCGAACAGGTCGCCGTGGCCGTTGAGCGCCTTGGTCGTCGAGTGAAGCACGAGGTCGCAGCCGAGATCGAGCGGGCGCTGGCGGCACGGGGTGAGAAAGGTGTTGTCGGCGATCGCCAGCCCGCACGCGGCGTGCGCCGCCGCGGCCAGCCGGCCAACGTCGACGATCCGGAACAGCGGGTTGCTCGGAGTCTCGATCCACAGCAGGTCGACCCCGTCGGAGAGCGCGGCATCGAGCGCCGCCGGGTCGTTCTGGTCGACGAAGGTGCAGCCGATCTTGCCCTGCCGGCGGAAAGCATCGAGCAGGCGGTAGGTGCCGCCATAGCAGTCGTGCGGCGCGACCACCCGCGCCCCGAGCGGAAGCCGGAGCAGCGCGAGCAGCGCCGCCGCCTGCCCGCTTCCGGTCACCGCGCCCCCGGTCGCGCCCTCGAGCGCGGCGAGCGTATCGACCAGCAGCGCGCGGTTCGGATTGACCGTCCGCGAATAGTCGAAGTCGGGCTTGTCGTCGGGATTGGGCCAGCGGAACGTGTCCGACGACCACAGCGGCGGCGAGATCGACCCGTAGGCGGGGTCGAGGTCGGGCCGCGCGCCCGCGACGATCGTCGCGATCCTGTCCTTCCGGCTCACGCCGCGCCGTCCACGAACGGGGCGACCAGCGCGCCGATACGGTCGGTTTCCTTCAGGAACATGTCGTGCCCGAACAGCGAATCGAGCAGCTGCAATTGGCTCGGCCCGGCGAGCCGCGCGGCAAGGTCGCGAAGCTGGCCGGGCGGGACCAGCTGGTCGGTATCGGCGCCAATGACGAGGCACGGCACGGCGACGCGTTCGGGCGCGACGCGGTGGCGGTCGATCGACGCCGACAGGCTGAGGAATCGCTCGGGGGACATCACCTTGCGGAAGGCGAGCCCGCGCGCCCGGAGGTAGGACCCGGGCGCCGACGGGCAGAGCGGGTCGTCCTGCCCGATCCCGCCGTCGAACCGCTCGGCGAACTCGTCGGCGGTGCGATAGGTCGTCATCGCCATCCCGCGCGCGATCGCGAGGCCTTCCTCGCCGCGGCCCGAGGCGAGGCCGAGCGCGACCACGCGGCGCTGCAGTTCGCGCGCGGCGGTGCTCGCCGGGTGCGGCTCGGCGGGGGCCGACACGAGCACCAGCCGCTCGACGAGGTCGGGCCGCACCTGGGCGAGCGCGAGCGCGACCATCCCGCCATAGGAAGCGCCGACGATCGTCACCCGGCCGGCAAGCCCGATCGCGTCGAGCCCGGCGGCGAGGATCGACGCCTGGTCGACGGTCGACGGCGCACACACCCCGCTCTCGTCGGCGGCGAAGTCGAAGCCGATGACATGGCGGCCGCGCGGGTCGATCGCCCGCCCGTGGCCAACCAGCCCCGACCACCAGCCCGGCGCGCCATCGTCACGCACCGCCGGGAAACGGTCGGCCGAGATCCCGCCGAGCACCAGCAGCGGCGGATCGCGCGGGTCGCCGAGGCTCGACAGCCGGAGACGCCGCCCGAACCGCGCGAGGTCGGCGGGGATCGCGATCTCGACCAGCCGCGGGCGCGCCGACGCGCCCTGCCGACATCGCTCGTCGGGCGCGCTTTCGGCGGACGGGGGCGGGACGAACGACAGCTCCATCTTCCTTCCTTCACGAAGCAAGCGGAACGACACTGCCTAGCTGGCCCGAATAATTGCCCTCTTGGCCGCATCGCCCCGCGATCGGGACCGCCACCTTGCCCGGGAGGGGCAGGTTGGCGTGGGTCGGCGAACGGGCCGTCCCACTCTTGATGCTAACGAGTCCGTTGCGCGAACTCATTGGATCCCGATTATGCTGCGCTGCGGTCGTCGGTCAAGTCAAAGTTGCGGACGCGGGCCCGACGTCGGCGCGGCTTGCCCCCCTTCGAGCCCGAGGCTCCGCCGCGCGGGGCTCGAATGGCCGCGCATCAGCGTCTCGGCGACATCGGGCTGGCCGGCGTCGATCGCGTCGACGATCGCGTGGTGCTGATGGTTGCCGGTCATCAGGATCGGGTAGATGTCGTCGAGCGACATGTGGTTGAACGCGACGACGTTGGGCGCGACGAACGGCACGGTATAGACGCGGTGGATGAGGTCGGCGAGCAGCGAGCCCTGCGCGCCGCCGACGATGAGGTCGTGAAAGCGTCCGTTCATCGCCGCATAGGCGCTTTCGTCGGCCTTCACGACATGCCCCTTGGCGAAAATCGCGTCGCCTTCGGCCAGCACCTTGCGCAGTTCGGCGACGATCGGCCCGCGGTCTGCGCGCGCGGCGAGTTCGCGCGCGGCATAGCCTTCGAGCAGGCAGCGGATCTCGGTCGCGCGGTAGCTGTCCTCGACGGTGAAGTTGCGCACCGCGTAGCCGCGCTTGCCCGCGGGTTCGAGCAGCCCCTCGCTGGCGAGCGCGGGGAGCGCGTTGCGAACCGGGGTACGCGACACGCCGAGCCGTTCGGCGATCGTCGCCTCGGCGACGCGCGCGCCCGGCGGCAGCGCGCCTTCGACGATCAGCTCGCGGATGCGCTGGGCTACGCGATTGTCCACGCTCTGGCCTGCAACATACTTCCTCTCTCTCCACCGCTCCTTAGGCGGCCCGGCACGGTCCCGTCTATGCCGCCGGGGCGCGGCCGAAGTCGGGCGCGGCGGTGTCCTGTCCTTCGTAGACGATCGCCCGGCGGATCGCGCGGGTGCGGCTGAACCAGTCGAACAGCGCCTCGCCGTCGCCCGCGCGGATCGCGCGTTCGAGCCCGGCGAGATCGCCGAGGAAGCGGTCGAGCACCTCGAGCACGCCCTCGCGGTTGGCGAGGAACACGTCGCGCCACATCGTCGGGTCCGACGCCGCCAGCCGGGTGAAATCGCGGAAGCCCCCGGCCGAATATTTGATCACCTCGCCCTCGGTCACCGCCTCGAGGTGCGAGGCGGTGCCGACCATGGTGAAGGCAATCAGGTGCGGCAGGTGGCTGGTCGCGGCGAGCACCAGGTCGTGTCGCGCGGCATCCATCACCTCGACCTTCGCGCCGATCCCAGACCAGAAGGCGGCCACCCGCGCCGTCGCTTCCCCGGGCGCGTCGGCGGCGGGGGTCAGGATGCACCAGCGCCCGCGAAACAGCGTCGCGAAACCCGCCTCGGGGCCGCTGTTCTCGGTCCCGGCGATCGGGTGCGCGGGGACCAGCGTCACGCCGGGCAGCGCGGCGCGAAGCGCCTCGGCGACCGGGGCCTTGGCCGAGCCGACGTCGCTGACGATCGCCCCGGCGGCAAGGTGCGGCGCGATTGCCGCCGCCGCCGCCGCCATCGCCCCGACCGGCACGCACAGGATCACGAGGTCGGCCCCGGCCATCGCGTCGCCGATGTCGGCGGGCAGGGCATCGACGATCCCGAGCGCGGCGGCGCGGGCGCGCACGTCGGCGTCGAGGTCGAACCCGGCGAGCGCGATGCCCGGATAGGCCGCCCTTGCCGCGCGCGCGATCGACGAGCCGATCAGCCCGAGCCCGACCAGCGCGACCCGCGCGAAGGGCACGCCCTCGCTCAAGACGAAATCAGTTCCTCGGGCCGAGCGACCTTGGGGTCGATGTCGGTCCGGTCCTCGACCGCCGCGCACAGCGCGTCGAAGTCGATTCCGCGAAGCACCTCGGCGAGCGCGTCGAACCGGTCGATGACGAAATAGCTCTTCTGGAACCCGTCGGGGCGATAGCGGGTGCGGATCACCCGCTCGAGGTCGAAGGCGAGCCGGTGCGGGCGCGGGCTTTCGAGGCAGTAATGCGTCTCGCCGAGGCTCGATGCGATGCCCGCGCCGTAAATCCGCGTCTGCCCCGCCTCGCGCGCCAGCCCGACCTCGATCGTGTACCAGTAGAGCCGCGCGACCCGCTCGACCTCGCCGATCGCGATCGCGCGCTGGCCGAGCCGGCCGAGCTCGACCATGTAATCGGCCACCGCCGGCTGGGCGAGCAGCGGCACGTGGCCGAAAACGTCGTGAAACACGTCGGGCTCGTCGATATAGTCCATCTGCCGCGGCGGGCGCATGAAATTGCCCGCGGGAAAGCGGCGGTTGGCGAGATGGTCGAAGAACACCGCGTCGGGAATCAGGCCCGGCACCGCGACCACCGACCAGCCGGTGCGCGCACCGAGCCTGTCGCTGAGCTCGTCGAAATTGGGCACCCCGGGACGCGACAGGCTGAGGATGTCGAGCCCGCGCTCGAATTCGCTCACCACCCGGTCGTGAAGCAGGGTCTTCTGCCGCGCGAACAGCGTGTCCCACACCCAATGGTCCTCGGCGGTCAGCTCGTCCCAATGCTGCGGGACGGTCCAGTCGGCGGCCGCGCCGGGCGGCGGCTCGGCATCGTCGGGCGCGCGGTGGCGGTGAGTCGCGGGCTCGAGCAGGGTCGAGGGATGGCTCATGCCGCCCTCGCCCGGCTGGCCGAGGCGTGCGCGATCAGCCCGGCGACCTCGTGCGCGACATCGAGCGCCTGCCGCTCGTTGAGCCGCGGGTCGCAGCCGGTGAGGTAACGCCGTTCGAGGTCGGCGCGCGCCAGCCGACCGCTGCCGCCGAGGCATTCGGTGACGTCGGACCCGGTCATTTCGAGGTGGATCCCGCCGGGGTGGACGCCCTCGGCCTCGGCGACCGCGAAAAAGGTCGAGATCTCGCGGATGATGTCCGACACCATCCGCGTCTTGAGCCCCTGCACGGTGCAGGTGTTGCCGTGCATCGGGTCGATCGTCCACACCACGTTGCGCCCCGACCGCTTCACCGCGCGCATCAGCGGCGGCAGATGCTCGTCGACCAGCTTCGCCCCGAACCGCCCGATCAGCACCAGCTTGCCCGCCCGGTCGTGCGGGTCGAGCCGGTCGATCAGCCGCAGCAGGTCGTCGGCGGCGATGCTCGGCCCGCACTTCAGCCCGACCGGGTTGCCGATTCCGCGCGCATATTCGACGTGCGCGCCGTCGAGCTGGCGGGTGCGGTCGCCGATCCACAGCATGTGGCCCGAGGTCGCCCAATATTGCTCGCTCGCCTCGTCGAACCGGGTCAGCGCCTGCTCGTAGTTGAGCAGCAGCGCCTCGTGGCTGGTGAACATCGTCACCGCGTGCGGCGGCGCCTGCAGCCCGACCTCGGCGGCGACCCGGGGCAGGTCGGCGTAGGAGGCCGAGGCGAAGGCATGGAGCAGCTCGATCGTCACCTGCGCCTGCCGATGCGCGTCGAGCAACCGCTTCGGGTCGTGGACCCGGGCCCGGGCATTGAACGCCGGCCCGTTGACCGCGTCGCCGCGATAGCTGGGCAGCGTCACCTCGCCGATCGTCTCGGTCGCCGACGAGCGCGGCTTGGCGAACTGCCCGGCGATCCGCGCGAGGTGGACGACGTCGATCGGGCTCGCCGCGCGCAGCTCGGCGCCCATCCGCAGCAGCAAATTGTAGGTCGCGCGGACCTTGTCGGCGTTGAACTCGGCGAAGCTCTCGGCGCAGTCGCCGCCCTGCAGGATGAACGCCTCGCCCGCCGCGACCCGCGACAGCGCGGCGCGAAGATGGATGATGTCGGCGATCTCGACCAGCGGCTCCGATCCCGCCAGCCGCCGCTCGACCCGCTCGACCGCCAGCGGGTCGGGATAGTCGGCGAGTTGCTTCGCCGGGCGACTGCGCCAGCTGTCGGGCGACCAGTCGCCGCTGTCGTTTTCCTCAGTGGGCGCGGGCGGCGCGGGCGCCTCGATCGCGATGTCGGCGGTGTCGATCCGGCCGATCGCGTGGGCGACCACCGCCCCGTCGTCGCCGCGGATGACGTCGAACAGCCGCAGTTCGCCGTCCATCGCGGGAAGCTCGCCGGGAACGATCGCGATCGCCTCGTTGCGCGCCGCCGCGCGAAGCGCGTGCGCCGCGCTCGCCGCCCAGCGCACCGGGACCGCCGAACCGAAGTGCGCTCGGACCTGCGCCTCGAGCAGTTCGGGCTGGTCGGCTGGGGCGAGCACCATCTCGGTCCGCGCCTGCGACTGGAGGCTGTGCGCCATGATCTCGCGCCACACTTTTTCGACCAGCTCGGGCCGCGCGCTGTCGGCGCGCGCGGTCAGCCGCTCAAGGATCTCGGCCTGCCGGCGCGGCCTCAGCTTGAGGTGGCGGTCGCCTTCGGCATCCTTTTGCGCAGCGATCGCCGCCGAGGCAGACAGCCGCTGCTCGATCAGCGCGAGGATCTGGTCGTCGATCCGGTCGAGGCCGGCGCGGAGCGCGGCGAGCCCTTCGGAAGCAATATCGGTCACTGGTCGGGTTCTCGTTCCTGGGCCGCCCCGTGGTACTGAAGGGGAAGGGCGGCAACGTTATCGGGTCATGGTCGCGTCTCTATCCGGCCGCCCTCAGGCGAACCGGCCGGTAAAATAGAGGCCGACGGTATAGAGAAAGGCCCCGCGCGCGGTCAGGCGGATCGATCCGGTGCTGCGGCCCTTGGTCATTTCTCGGCTCCGTTAACCCCTTAAGGCTGGCGAAGCCGCGCCCGGCTGTCAACACGGGACACATTCGGCCCATGCCGTGACCGGAATCGCGCCGAATAGCGCCTCGTACGCGCTGCGATTGTATCCCATTTGCCACGCCCTCGACGCGATTCCACCTTTTCGTTGTCCGGCGGGTTGACCTGGCGGGTCGGTCCATGCATTTTTGGGATCCCATGACCAATGACCTCGCCCTTACCGACCTTCGCGCGCCCCGCGGCGCCGCGATCGCGCGCGGCGTCATGATGATGACCATTATTACATCGATGACCACGCGCATGCGGGGAGCAGTCGGCTGATAGCGGTCTAACCAGGATCCAGTGTCACCCAACCCGCTCTCCCCCTCGGCGAGCGGGTTTTTTCATGCCTTTTTATCCAGTTGACGAAAGCGAGCAGACCAATGGCGAATGTAGCGGACAACAACGGCGGCCATGACGCCGTGGCCCACCCGAAACGGCTGTGCGTGCTGAAATTCGGCAGTTCGGTGCTCGAGCGGGAGGAGGATTATCCGCGCGTCGTCCAGGAAATCTTCCGCCACGTCCGCGACGGGGAAAAGGTGGTCGCGGTGGTCTCGGCGCTCGCCGGGCAGACCGACGCGCTCCTCGCGCAGGGCGAGCGGGTCGGCGGAGCGGGCGCGCCCGAGACGCTGGTCGCGCGGCTGGCGCGGGTCGGCGAGCTTCACTCGGCCGCGCTGCTCGCGCTCGCGCTTAGCAAGGCCGGGCTTCGCGCGGTGACGCTCGACCCGCACGAAATGGGGCTGGTGGCGAAGGGCTCGCCGCTCGATTCGGACCTGTCCGACGTCGACTCGGACGCGGTCTGGCGGCAGATCGCGGCCAACGACGTGGTCGTCGTCCCCGGCTTCTTCGCCGACCATGCCGATCATGGCGTGGTGCTGCTCGGTCGCGGCGGCACCGACCTCAGCGCGGTATTCTTCGCCGACCGGCTTGGCGCGCACCGCGTCCGCCTCATCAAGGACGTCGACGGGGTCTACGAGGCCGACCCCGCGCGCGACGCCCGCGCGCTGCGCTATTCGTCGATGAGCTATGCCGAGGCCGAACGCGCGAGCAGCGGGCTGATCCAGCCCAAGGCGATCCGCGCCGCCGACGAAAAGGACGTGCTGGTCGAAATCGCCGCGCTGGGATCGAGCGAGGCGACGACCATCGCCCGCCTGCCCGCCGAGCTGAGCCAGCCGGTCAAGCCGGCCAAGCTCAAGGTCGCGCTGCTCGGCTGCGGCGCGGTCGGCGCGGGGGTGCTCGCGCTGCTTCGCGACCGGCCCGACCTGTTCGACGTCGGCCCGGTGCTGGTGCGCGATCCCGCCAAGCACGACGAGAACGCCGTGTTCACCGACCGCTTCGAAGAGGCGGTCGCCGACAGCCCCGACATCCTCGTCGAGCTGATCGGCGGGGTCGACCTCGCCGCCGAGGCGCTTCACCAGAGCCTCGTCCAGGGCGCGCAGGTCGTCACCGCCAACAAGGCGGCGGTCGCCAAGCACTGGGATTCGCTCCACGCCTCGGCCGCGCGCCACGGCGGCGAGCTTCGCTTCTCGGGCGCGGTCGGCGGCGGCGCGCCCGTCCTCGAAACCGTGCGCAGGCTGCCGGGCCGGGTGGTCGCGGTCGAGGGGGTGATGAACGGCACCTGCAACTATCTGCTCAGCCGGCTGGCCGAGGGCGAGGCGTTCGACGCGGCGGTGGCCGAGGCGCAGCGGCTCGGCTTCGCCGAGGCCGATCCCAGCGCCGACGTCGACGGCCACGACGCCGCCGACAAGCTGTCGATCCTCGTTCGTGAAGCGTTCGGGGTCGCGCTGTCGCCGCAGTGGATCGACAAGGACTCGCTGCGCGACCTCGCGCCCGGCGCGGCGGCCGAGGCGCTGGCGCGGGGCGAAGTGCTCAAGCAGGTCGGCAGCTGTTGCCTGCGGCCCGACGGCAGCGTCGATGCCGAGGTGCGGATCGTGTCGCTCCCCGCCGCGCACCCGCTCGCGGCCGCGCGCAACGAGGAAAATCGCTTCCTTGTCACCGATGCCGACGGCAAGGTGCACGACGTGTTCGGCAAGGGAGCGGGACGGTGGCCGACGGCGACGGCGGTGTTCGCGGACATCATGGACGCCCAGCGCGCGCTGCTGGGCAGCGAGCCGGCGCCCGCCGCCGACGCCGCCAAGATGCGGGCCTGACCGCGATGCCGCGCCAGTCCGCCACCGCCAGCGCCCCCGCCAGCATCGGCAATGTCGGGGTCGGCTTCGACATCCTCGGCCAGGCGTTCGACGCCGCGCGCGACACGGTGACCGCGGTCCGCGACGCGCAGCCCGGGGTCCGGCTGATGCAGGTCAGCGGACTGGTGGCCTCGCTGCCCGATTCGCCCGCCAGCAACACCGCGCTGGCCGCGGCGAAGGCGGTGCTCGATGCGGCCGGCGCGCGGTTCGGGGCGCGGCTGTCGATCGTCAAGGGCGTGCCGCTCGCCGCCGGCATGGGCGGCTCGGCGGCCTCGGCGGTGGCCGGGGCGGCGGCCGCCAACGCACTGCTCGATTCGCCCTTCCCGCTCGACGCGCTGCTCCCGTTCGCGCTCGAGGGCGAGCGGATCGCCGCCGACCCGCCCCACTGGGACAATGTCATGGCCAGCCTCCACGGCGGGCTGGTGCTCGCGGCGAGCGAGTCGCCCGCGCTGGTCCGGCGGCTTCCCGCGCCGAAGGGCGTGGTCGCCGTCCTGTTCCACCCCGACACGCGGGTCGAGACGCGGATGGCACGATCGATCCTCGCGGCGCAGGTGCCGATGAAGCTGGCGGTCGAACATAGCCGGCGCGTCGCCGCCTTCGTCGCGGGCTGCGCGTGCGGCGACCTCGCGCTGGTCCGCGCGGGGCTCGAGGACTTGCTGGTCGAACCGCAGCGCGCGCACCTGCTCGCGCCGCTCCCCGCGGTGAAGGCGGCGGCGCTGGCGGCGGGCGCGCTCGGCTGCTCCTTTTCGGGGTCGGGCCCGTCGGTGTTCGCCTGGGCCGCCGAGCGCGAGGCCGACGCGGTCGAGTCGGCGATGGCCGGCGCATTCGCGGCGGCGGGACTCGGCGCGCGTGCCTATCGCGCGCCGGTCGAATCCGACGGGGTGCGCCTGCTCGACGCCGACGACCGGCTGGTCGCGGCATGAGGTTCGTCAGCTCGCGCGGCGGGGGCGAGCCGGTCTCGCTGTCCGATGCGCTCAGGCGGGGAATCGCGCCCGACGGCGGGCTCTACCTGCCCGAGGCTATCCCCGCCGCGCCGCTCGACCGGCTCGGCCCCGACCTGCCGCTCCCCGAGTTCGCCGCCGCGCTGTTCGCGCCCTTCGCCGCGGGCGACGCGCTGGCCGGCGAACTCGTTTCGATCTGCGCAGCGGCGCTCGATTCGCCGGTTCCGACCGTCGCGGTCGGGGCGGCGCGCCCGGGGCTCCACGCGCTCGAGCTGTTCCACGGGCCGACCGGCGCGTTCAAGGATTATGGCGCGCGCTTCCTGATGGGCTGCTTCGACCGCCTCGCAGAGGGCGAGCGGCTGACCGTGCTTGCCGCCACCTCGGGCGATACCGGGGGCGCGGTCGGCTGCGCCGCCGAGGGCCGGCGCTCGGTCGGCGCGGCGATCCTGTTCCCGCGCGGGCGCGTCTCGGCATTCCAGGAACAGCAGCTCTGCTGCTGGGGCGACAATGTGCTCGCGATCGAGGTCGACGGCGACTTCGACGATTGCCAGCGGCTGGTGAAAGCCGCCTTCGCCGACGCGCCGCTGTCGATCGGTCACCGGCTGACCTCGGCCAACTCGATCAATCTTGGGCGGTTGCTGCCGCAGGTCGCCTACATGGCGCGCGCCGCGGTCGAGCTTCACGCGGCGAGCGGGGTGCGCCCGGGCTTCATCGTGCCGAGCGGCAACCTCGGTCACGGCTATGCGCTGCTGCTCGCGCGGGCGATGGGGCTGCCGGTCGGGCCGGTGGTGCTGGCGACCAACGCCAATGCGACGCTCAAGGAATGGGCCGACACCGGCCATTATCGCCCGCGCCCGTCGGTGGCGACGCTCGCCAACGCGATGGACGTCGGCGACCCGAGCAATTTCGAGCGGCTTCGCGCGCTCCCTTCTGCGGATCGCGCGGTGCGGGTCGAGCGGGTCGACGACGACGCCATCCGCGCCCGGATCGTCGCCGACGAGCGCGCCACCGGCTACGTCTGGTGCCCGCATTCGGCGACCGCCGCCGAGGCGTGGGCGCGGCTGCCCGAGGCCGAGCGCGCCGAGCGGCCGTGGATCGCGGCGGCGACCGCGCACCCGTACAAGTTCGCCGAAGTGGTCGAACCGCTGATCGAGCGCGCGCTCGCCCCGAGCCCGCCGCTTGCCGCGATCCTCGACCGCCAGGCGCGCAAGGTCAGGATAGGGGCGAGCCTCGACCGGCTCGCCGACGTCCTCGAGGAGCGCGCGCTGGCGGCGTGATCGGGCCTGCCGGCTAGGGCAGCGTCACCGCGCCGTGCGACGCCGATCCGACCAGCGCGGCATATTTGGCGAATGCGCCGGTCGCCTCGGCCGACACCGGCCAGTCGCACGCCGGGCGCGAAGCGAGGTCGGCATCGGTCTCGATCACGCGCCGGTCGACGTCGATCACGATCCGGTCGCCGTCCTGGAGCTTGGCGACCGGCCCGCCGCGCGCCGCCTCGGGCGACACGTGGCCGACCATGAAGCCGTAGGTGGCGCCCGAAAAGCGCCCGTCGGTGACCAGTGCGACGCTGTCGCCCAGCCCGCGCCCCTGGATCGCCGCGGTGACGCCGAGCATCTCGCGCATCCCCGGCCCGCCGACCGGGCCTTCGCCGCGGATGACGACCACGTCGCCCGCCTCGATCCGCCCGTGGGTGACCGCGTCGAACGCCGCCTCCTCGCCGTCGAACACCTTGGCCGGGCCTTCGAACCGCAGCACGCCATGGCCGGCGAGCTTCACCACCCCGCCCTCGGGGGCGATGTTGCCATAGCAGATGCCGAACCCGCCGCGCGCCTTGACCGGCGCGTCGGCGGTGACGATCACTTCCTGCCCCGGGGTTTCCTTCGCCTCGGCGAAATGCTCGAACAGCGACCGGCCGGTGACGGTCGGCGCATCGGCGATCAGCCCCGCCTCCATCAACCGCCGCCCGAGCAGCGCGGTGCCCCCGGCAGCGCTCATGTCGGGCGCCATGAACCGTCCGCCGGGCTTCAGGTCGGCAATCACCGGCGTGTCGCGCGACACGTGGTCGAAATGGTCGATGTTGAATTCATCGTCCCCAATCCCCGCCTCCCGCGCGATCGCGAGGAGGTGGAGAATGAGGTTGGTCGAGCCGGCGGTCGCGGTCCCGGCGATCGCGGCGTTGGTCAGGCTGGTCGCGGTGATGAAGCTGCGGGCATTGCGCCCTTCGCGGAGCGCATCGAGCAGCAGCCGTCCCGCCTGCGCCGCCGCCTCGCGCTTGGCGGGGTGGACCGCGGGAATGTCGTTGAGCCCCATCGGCGAGAGGCCGAGGAAGCTCAGCGCGAGCGCCATGGTATTGGCGGTGAACTGACCCCCGCACGCCCCCGCGCCGGGGCAGGCGACAGCCTCGACCTCGCCGAGCGCGGCGTCGTCGATCGTCCCCGCGCTGTGCGCGCCGACCGCCTCGAACACGTCCTGGATGGTGATCGCCTTGTCGCCCAGCCGCCCGGGCATGATCGAGCCGCCGTAGAGAATGACCGAGGGCAGGTCGAGCCGCGCGGCCGCCATCGCCGCGGCGGGGAGCGTCTTGTCGCAGCCGACGATGAACAGCACCGCGTCGAGCGAATGGCCGCGCACCGCGAGCTCGGCCGAATCGGCGATCACCTCTCGGCTCATCAGCGACGCACGCATCCCGCGCGTTCCCATCGCGATCCCGTCGGTGACGACGATGGTGTTGAACTCGATCGGGGTGCCGCCCGCCTCGCTGATCCCGCGCGCGGCGTGCTGGGCGAGGTCGCGCAGGTGCATGTTGCACGGGGTGACGGTCGAGAAGCTGTGGACGATAGCGACCAGCGGCCTGGCGAGCGCGTCGCGGTCGAAGCCGGCGGCGTGGAGCATCGCGCGCGCCGGGGCGCGGGCGGGGCCGTCGACCATTTCGCGGGACGGGAGGCGGCGGTCGTTCATCGGGGACACCTTGTCGCTTTTTGGATACAATCGCTTTCCAAAAGCACGGGCGGCTTCGCTTTTAAAGGCGAAATTCCTTCCACGTGCGTCGATTTGGGGTTGCGCATCATAGTGCGACGCAGCATAAACGATCGCGAATGGGATCCCAAACGGGGTTTCGCCGAGCAGGAACAGACTCCGGTGTCATCGCTGACCAAACAGCTGAACAACGGTTTTGCCGCGACGCCGACAGGCGGCCGCATTCTCATGCTCGTACTTATTAACCTTATCGATCCCCTCGAGGGAGCGGCCTAGAGATCAAGGTCCATCACCGGACCGAAGCTCAAGACCCCCGCTCCCCAGCCGGAGCGGGGGTTTTCTTTTGCGCGAAAGGAAGACCCACGTGGAACGCATCTACACCAATGCCGACGCCGACCCCGCCGCCCTGGAGGGCGCGACGATCGCGGTCATCGGCTATGGCAGCCAGGGCCGGGCCCACGCCCGAAACCTGCGCGACAGCGGCCATTCGGTGATCGTCGGCGCGCGCGCCGGGGGCGGCGCGGCCAACCGCGCGAGCGCCGACGGGTTCGAGGTGGTTTCTCCCGCCGAGGCTGCTGTGCACGCCGCGCTGGTCTGCCTGCTGACCCCCGACATGAGCCACCGCGACGTCTATGCGAACGACATCGCGCCGAACCTTGCCGAAGGGGCGGCGCTGCTCGTCGCGCACGGCTTCAGCGTGCTTTATGGCGAAGTCGCGCCGCGCGCCGACCTCGACGTCATCCTCGTCGCGCCCAAGGGACCGGGCGACCTCGTCCGCCGCGAATATGAAATCGGGCGCGGCGTCCCCTGCCTGTTCGCGGTCCACCAGGACGCGACCGGGGCTGCGCGGGCCAAGGCGCTGGCCTATGCCCGCGGCATCGGCGGCACCCGCGCCGGGGCGATCGAGACGAGTTTCCGCGAAGAGACCGAGACTGACCTGTTCGGCGAGCAGGCGGTGCTGTGCGGCGGCGCGACCGAGCTGGTCGCCTCGGGTTTCAAGACGCTGGTCGACGCTGGCTACAAGCCCGAGGTCGCCTATTTCGAATGCCTCCACGAGCTCAAGTTGATCGTCGACCTGATGTACGAGGGCGGCTTCAAGAAGATGCTCCACTTCGTTTCCGAAACCGCCAAGTACGGCGACTTCGTCTCGGGCCCGCGCGTGATCAACGACGAGACCCGCGCGCGGATGAAGGAAGTGCTGGGCGACATCCAGAGCGGCGCCTTCGCCCGCCAGTGGATCGCCGAGAACGAGGCCGGCAAGCCCGAATATCAGCGGATGTGGGACGCCGACCTGGCCCAGCCGGTCGAGCAGGTCGGCGCCGAGCTGCGCAAGCATATGGCGTGGCTCGAGGCCGAGCGCGCCGCCGCGCCGTCGCAACCGCAACCCCAACCGCAAGCCGCCTGACATGAGCAGCGCCGCCCATCGCCAGCCCGACGCCGAGCCCGGCCCCGTCAGCGGGGCGCGGCTGGTGGTCGAGGCGCTCGAGCGCGAGGGCGTCACCCACGTCTTCGGCTATCCGGGCGGCGCGATCATGCCGGTCTACGACGCGCTGACCGGATCGAGCCTGAAGCATATCCTCGTTCGCCACGAACAGGCGGCGGCGCTGGCGGCCGACGCCTACGGCCGGGTCACCGGGCGTCCCGGGGTGTGCATCGCGACCTCGGGACCCGGCGCGACCAACCTCGTCACCGGGATCGCCAACGCCTTTCTCGACAGCGTGCCGCTGGTCGCGATCACCGGGCAGGTCGCCTCCCCGCTGATGGGCACCGACGCCTTCCAGGAAGTCGACATTTTCGGCATCACCCTGCCGATCGTGAAGCACAGCTTCCTGGTCCGCCGCACCGCCGACATCCCGCGCATCTTCGCCGAGGCGTTCCGGATCGCGAGTTCGGGGCGGCCGGGGCCGGTGCTGATCGACCTGCCGAAGGACGTCGGCGTGCTCGCCGCGGTGCCCGAGCCGTTCGCGCTTCCCGACGAGACGATCGACCCCGCCCCCGAGGCGGCGATCGCGCTGGCCAACGCGCTGATCGGCGAGGCGCGCCAGCCCGTGATCTATGCCGGCGGCGGAGTCGCGATTGCAAAGGCCGAACGCGCGCTTCGCGACTTCGCGCGCCGAAGCGGCATCCCCGCGGTCGCGACGTTGAAGGCGCTCGGCGCAATCCCGACCGACGATCCGCGCTTCCTCGGGATGCTCGGGATGCACGGCAGCCGCGCGGCCAATGTCGCGATCGACAATTGCGACCTGCTGATCTGCGTCGGCGCGCGGTTCGACGACCGCGCGACCGGCAAGCTCGCCAGCTTCGCCCCGAATGCCAAGGTCATCCACCTCGACGCCGACCCGGCCGAGATCGGCAAGCTGCGCCGCGCCGAGGTGGCGATCGCGGGCGATCTTGGCGAAATGCTCGACCGGCTCGACGCGCGCCCGGCGTGCGACGGCTGGACCAGCCAGTGCGCCGCGCAGAAGAGCCTGTGGGCGCCGCGCTACGACGCGCCCGGCGCCGGCATCTACGCGCCCGCGCTGCTCAAGCAATTGTCGGAGGCCGCGGGCGACAAGGCGATCTTCACCTGCGACGTCGGCCAGCACCAGATGTGGGTCGCGCAGCACTGCCGCTTCGTCCGCCCGCAGGCGCACCTCACCAGCGGCGGGCTGGGGACGATGGGCTATGGCATTCCCGCCGGGGTCGGGGCGCTGCTGGCCGAGCCCGACGCCACCGTCATCACCGTGTCGGGCGACGGGTCGTTCATGATGAACGTGCAGGAACTGGCGACCGTCCGGCGCTATTCGCTGCCGCTCAAGATCGTGCTGATCGACAACAGCCAGCTCGGCATGGTGCGCCAGTGGCAGGAACTGTTCTTCGAGGAGAATTTCTCGGAGATCGACCTCAGCGACAATCCCGATTTCGCCGAGGTCGGCCACGCCTTCGGGATCGAGGCGTTCACCATCGACCGCCGCGACCAGGTCGACGGCGCGATCCGGCGGCTGCTCGGCACCCGCGGGGCGATCCTGTGCCACGTCCGCATCGACCCGCGCGAAAATGTCTGGCCGCTCGTTCCGCCCAACAGCTCGAACGTCGAGATGATGGAGAAGCGCTGGTGACCGAGCGGCTCCACATCGCCTTCACCCCCGCCGAGGGCGCGCTGCTGCGCGTGCTCGGGACGGTCGAGCGGCGCGGCTATGCCGTCCGCGCGATCGACATGGCCGAGCGCGCCGACGGCGGCGCGATGACGATCGAACTCGAGCCGCGCGATTCGAGCCGCCAGGTCGAGATCGTCGCGCGCCAGCTCGACCGGCTGGTCGACGTCCGTTCGGTTTCCATCCTCCAGCAACCCCAAGGATCGCCCCGATGACCCAGATCCGCATTTTCGACACCACGCTGCGCGACGGCGAGCAGGCCCCCGGCTTCTCGATGACGCCCGAGAGCAAGCTGAGGATGGCGCGCGCGCTTGCCGCGCTGAAGGTCGACGTGATCGAGGCGGGGTTCGCCGCCTCCTCGCCCAAGGACGCGCAGTCGATCATGGAAATCGCCGCAGCGGTCGAGGGGCCGATCATCTGCTCGCTGTCGCGCGCGACGCGGGGCGACATCCTCGCCTCGGCCAGCGCGCTGGCGCCGGCGACGCGCAAGCGCTGCCACATCTTCATCGGCACCAGCCCGCTCCACCGCGAGGCGAAGCTGCACATGAGCCGCGAGCAGGTGCTCGAGGCGATCCGCGCCTCGGTCGCCTTCGCGCGCGAGCATTTCGAGGATATCGAATTCTCCGCCGAGGACGCGATCCGCACCGAGCGCGACTATCTGGTCGAAGCGCTGAGCGTCGCCGCGGCGGAGGGGGCGACCACGCTCAACGTTCCCGACACGGTCGGCTACACCACGCCCGAGGAAATCTACGAGCTGTTCTGCCATCTCGACCGGCACGTCGCGCGGAACGGCGACACGATCCTGTCGACCCACTGCCACGACGACCTCGGCATGGCGGTCGCCAATTCGCTGGCGGCGGTGCGCGGCGGGGCGCGACAGGTCGAGTGCGCGATGAACGGGATCGGCGAGCGCGCGGGCAATTGCGCGCTCGAGGACGTGGTCATGGCGCTGCGCACCCGCGCCGCGGTGTACGAGGCGACCACCGGGGTCGACACCACCAAGATCATCGCCGCCAGCCGGACGCTCGCGCAGATCACCAACACCCCGCCCCCGCGCAACAAGTCGATCGTCGGCGCCAACGCCTTCGCGCACGAATCGGGCATCCACCAGCACGGCGTGCTGCAGAACCGCGCGACCTACGAGATCATCAAGCCCGAGGACATCGGCCTGTCGACCGACGGCATCGTGCTTGGCAAGCACAGCGGGCGGCACGCGCTGGCAGCCAAGGCCAAGGCGCTCGGCCACGTGCTCGAGGGCGAGACGCTCGACCATGTGTTCGCCAGCTTCAAGGCGCTCGCCGACGAGATCGGCATCGTCGATACCGCGCGGCTGGTCGCGCTGCTGTCCGAGGCGAAGACCCATCGCCCGCGCGCGCTGTGGAAGCTGTCGAAGCTCGACATCCGCGCGCCGGTCGCGGCCAACGCGTGGCCGGTAGCGCGGGTCGAGCTCGAACATGGCGAGCGCGGCCGCGTGACCGACGTCGCCAGCGCGCCGGGCGCGCTCGACGGCGCGTTCGCCGCGGTCAGCCAGATGATCGGGGTCGACGCGCGGGTCGACAGCATCGACATGCAATATATCGCCGCCGACCGCGACGAAGCCCCCGCCGACGGGCAGGGCGCGAGCGTGCTGGTCGACATGACGGTCGAGGTCGACGGCGAGATCTTCGCCGGGCGGGCGCGGGCGCGCGACATCCTGCCGTGCTGCGTCTCGGCCTATATCGACGCGGTCAGCAACGCGCAGGCGGTTCGCGAGCTTCGCCAGCGCAACGAGCAGAAGGTGGCCGCGGCATGACGCGGATCACCATCCTTCCCGGCGACGGGATCGGGCCCGAGGTCATTGCCGAGGCGGTCGCTTCCCTCCGACAGCTGTCCGTCCAATACGACCTCGGGCTCGAATATGTCAGCCACGACTTCGGCGGGGTCGCGATCGACCGCCACGGCGACCCGCTTCCGCCCGAGACGCTCGCGGCGTGCCGTCGCGGCGACGCGGTGCTGCTCGGCGCGGTCGGCGGCCCGCAGTGGGCGGGGCTGGCGCGAACCCCCGAAACCGGGCTGCTCGAGCTTCGCGCCGCGCTCGGCCTGTTCGCCAACCTGCGCCCGGCCAAGCTGCTCGACGGGCTCGCGCATTTCTCCCCGCTGCGCGCCGATATCGCCCATGGCGCCGACGTGCTGGTGGTGCGCGAGCTGACCGGCGGAATCTATTTCGGCGCGCGCCGGTCGGACGCCAATTCGGCCTCCGACCTGTGCGAATATAGCCGCGGCGAGATCGAGCGGATCGCGCATGTCGCGTTCCAGGCGGCGCGCGAGCGGCGCGGCAAGCTGACCTCGGTCGACAAGGCCAACGTCCTCGCGACCTCGCGACTGTGGCGGCAGACGGTGATCGAGGTCGCGGCGCATTATCCCGACGTCGCGCTCGACCATATGTATGTCGACGCCTGCGCCATGGCGCTGGTCACCGGGCCGCGCCAGTTCGACGTGATCCTGACCGAAAACCTGTTCGGCGACATATTGTCGGACGAGCTGTCGGTGATCGGCGGGTCGATCGGGCTGCTCGGCTCGGCGAGCGTCGGCAGCGAGGGACCGGGCATGTTCGAGCCGATCCACGGCTCGGCCCCGCAGATCGCCGGGATGGACATTGCCAACCCCGCCGGCACGCTCGCCAGCGCGGCGATGATGCTCGATCGGCTGGGCTTCGGCGATGCGGCGCAGGCGCTGACCTCGGCGCTCGAATATACGCTGCTCGAAGGATGCCGGACCCGCGACCTCGGCGGCGAAGCGAGCTGCTCGGGCTTCGGCGCCCGGGTGCGCGAGAATCTGCGCGCCGGCGCCGGGCGGATGACCGCGCACCGCGAGTTGATCGCGATGAACCGCGGATGCTGCGGATGAGCGCGCTGCCCCGCACTCTCTACCAGAAGATCTGGGACGCGCACGTGGTCGAGCGGCGCGACGACGGCCATTGCCTGATCTACATCGATCGTCACCTGGTCCACGAAGTCACTTCGCCGCAGGCGTTCGAAGGGCTTCGCGCGGCGGGTCGGCGGGTGCGCCGTCCCGACCTCACGCTCGCGGTCGCCGACCATAATGTGCCGACCACCCGTGCCGCCGACGGGACGATCGTCCTCGACGACCCGGCGAGCCGCGCGCAGCTCTCCGCGCTCGACGCCAACGTCCGAGAATTCGAGGTCCCGCACATCGACCTGCTCGCCCCCGAACAGGGCATCGTCCACGTCGTCGGGCCCGAGCAGGGGTTCACCCTGCCGGGCACGACGCTGGTGTGCGGCGACAGCCACACCGCCGCGCACGGCGCGCTCGGCGCGCTCGCCTTCGGCATCGGCACTAGCGAGGTCGAGCATGTGCTGGCGACCCAGACACTGTGGATGAAGCCGTCGCGAACGCTCGAAGTGCGGGTCGACGGCGCGCTCGGCTTCGGGGTCACGCCCAAGGACCTGATCCTCGCGATCATCGCCCGGCTCGGCGTCGGCGGCGGCGCGGGCCACGTCATCGAATATCGCGGCGACACGTTCGAGGCGATGAGCGTCGAGGGGCGGCTGACCGTCGCCAACATGTCGATCGAGGCGGGCGCGCGGTCGGGGCTGTTCGCCCCCGACGACAAGACCTTCGCCTATCTCCACGGCCGCCCGCTGGCGCCTGCCGGCGCGGCGTGGGAGCAGGCGACCGAGCGCTGGCGCGGCCTCGCCACCGACCCTGGCGCGCGGTTCGACAGAAGCGTGCGGCTCGCCGCGAGCGAGGTCGCGCCGACCGTCACCTGGGGAACCTCGCCCGACGAATCGGCGCCGGTCACCGGGTCGGTCCCCTTCCCCGACGGGATGACCGACCCCGGCAAGCGGCAGGCGGCGCAGCGCGCGCTCGCCTACATGGGGCTCGAACCCGGGCAGGCGATCCAGGACATTGGCATCGACCGGGTGTTCATCGGCAGCTGCACCAACAGCCGGATCGAGGATTTGCGCGCCGCCGCCGCGGTGGTCCGCGGCCGCCGCCGCGACGAACGAGTGAAACAGGCGCTGGTCGTTCCCGGGTCGGGGCTGGTCAAGCGGCAGGCCGAGCGCGAGGGGCTCGACCGGATCTTCACCGAGGCCGGGTTCGAATGGCGCTCGCCCGGCTGTTCGATGTGTCTCGCGATGAACCCCGACAAGGTCCCCGCGGGCGAGCGCTGCGCATCGACCTCGAACCGCAACTTCGTCGGTCGCCAGGGGCCCGGCGCGCGGACCCACCTGATGAGCCCGGCGATGGCGGCGGCGGCGGCGGTGACCGGCCGGCTGACCGACGTTCGCGACCTCGTCGGCGACAGCGGGGAGCTGGCCGCATGACCCCGCTCCGCCGGGTCGAGGGCCGGGTCCTGCCGCTGCCGATCGACAATATCGACACCGACCTCATCATCCCCGCCGCGCATCTCAAGACGGTCGCGCGCGCCGGGCTCGGCGCGCACGCGTTCGAGGCGCTGCGTTCGCGGCCGGGCAACCCGTTCGACGATCCCGCCACCAGGGGCGCCAAGATCATCGTCGCGCTCGACAATTTTGGCTGCGGGTCGAGCCGCGAGCATGCCGCCTGGGCGCTGAAGGACATGGGGATCGAGGCGGTCATCGCCACCGGCTTTTCCGACATCTTCGCGGGGAACGCCTTCAAGAACGGGATCGCGACCGTGACGCTCGGTCGGAGCGCGGTCGAGACGTTGCTCGAGGCCGGGCACAACCAGAGCGTCGTGGTCGATCTCGAGACGATGACCGTCCGCACCTCGGCGGGCGAAATTTTCACCTTCACGCTGGACCCGTTCCGTCGTGAATGCCTGATCGGGGGGCTCGACGAAATCGCGCTGACGCTGATTCGCGAGCCCCAGATCGCCGCCTACGAACAAAGGGTTGGAATTTGACGCATCGACCGGCGCCCCTTGCCCAGGGCCTCTACGATCCGGCCAACGAACATGATTCGTGCGGGGTCGGCTTCGTCGCCAACATCAGGGGCGAGAAGTCGAACGCGATCATCGCCGACGGGCTCGCGATGCTCGCCAACCTCGACCATCGCGGCGCCAAGGGTGCCGACCCGCTGGTCGGCGACGGCGCGGGCTGCCTGATCCAGCTCCCCGACGCGCTGCTTCGCGACTGGGCGCGCGACAAGGCGATCAACCTGCCCCCCGAGGGCGATTACGCGGGTGCGATGTGCTTCCTTCCGCAGGAGCGCGAGGCGCGCCACGCGGCGGTCCAGCGGCTCGAGCGGTTCGTGACGGTCGAGGGGCAGATCATGCTCGGCTGGCGCGACGTCCCGGTCGACACGACGGGGCTCGGTCAGGCGGTGCTCGATTCGATGCCGGTGATCCGCCAGGCGATCGTCGCGCGCGGCCCGCGCGTCGCCGACCAAGACGCCTTCGAGCGCAAGCTGCTGGCGATCCGCAAGCAGACCCAGAACCCGCTCGCCCGGCTCGCCGACGAGCGTAACCTGCCCGGGCTGACCGATTTCTACATGCCGTCCTTTTCGAGCCGGACGGTGGTCTACAAGGGGCTGCTGCTCGCCAACCAGGTCGGCAGCTTCTACAAGGACCTGACCGATCCGCGCACCGTCTCGGCGCTGGCGCTGATCCACCAGCGTTTCTCGACCAACACCTTTCCGAGCTGGCGGTTGGCGCACCCCTACCGGTTCATCGCCCACAACGGCGAGATCAACACGGTGCGCGGCAACGTCAACTGGATGAACGCGCGGCGCCGGACGCTCGAATCGCCCTTGCTCGGGGCCGACCTCGACAAGATGTGGCCGCTGATCCCGCACGGCCAGTCGGACACCGCCTGTCTCGACAATGCGCTCGAGCTGCTCGTCGCGGGGGGCTATTCGCTCGCCCACGCGATGATGCTGCTGATCCCCGAGGCGTGGGCCGGCGACGCGCACATGGACCCGGCGCGGCGCGCCTTTTACGAATATCATGCCGCGCTGATGGAGCCGTGGGACGGGCCGGCGGCGATCGCCTTCACCGACGGGCGGCAGATCGGCGCGACGCTCGACCGCAACGGATTGCGTCCCGCGCGCTTCTGCGTGACCGACGACGACCGGGTCATCATGGCTTCTGAAAGCGGGACGCTCCCGGTCGCCGAGGAAAATATTGTCCGCAAGTGGCGGCTCCAGCCGGGCAAGATGCTGCTGATCGACCTCGAACAGGGGCGGATCGTCGAGGATGGCGAGATCAAGGCGGCGCTGTCGGCCGAATATCCCTATGCCGACTGGCTCCAGCAGACCCAGTACAAGCTCGAGGAGCTGCCGCCCGCCGAGGGCGCGTCGCCCGCGCCGCGCGAGGAGGCCGAGCGGACCCGCGTCCAGCAGGCATTCGGCTATACCGACGAGGACCTCAAATTCTTCCTCGCACCGATGGGCAGCAACGGCGACGACCCGGTCGGGTCGATGGGGACCGACACGCCGCTGGCGGTGCTGTCGGACCGGCCGCGGCTGCTCTACGACTATTTCAAGCAGAACTTCGCGCAGGTCACCAATCCGCCGATCGACCCGATCCGCGAGGCGATGGTGATGAGCCTGGTGTCGATGATCGGCCCGCGCCCGAACCTGCTCGGCCACCACGCCGGGACGCACAAGCGGCTCGAAGTGTCGCAGCCGATCCTGACCGACGACGAACTCGCCAAGGTGCGCGACATCCACGACATGCTCGACGGCGCATTCCGCACGATGACGCTCGACGCGACCTGGGCGGGTGGGACCGGCAAGGCGCTCGAAGCGGCCTTGAAGCGGCTGTGCTGGGAAGCGACCGAGGCGGTGCTGGCCGACATCAACCTGCTCGTCATCTCCGACCGCGCGGTCGGCAAGGACCGGTTGCCGATCCCCGCCGCGCTGGCCACCGCGGCGGTCCACCATCACCTGATCCGCCAGGGGCTGAGGATGCAGACCGGGCTGGTGGTCGAGACCGGCGAGGCGCGCGAGGTCCACCATTTCTGCGTGCTCGCGGGTTACGGCGCCGAGGCGATCAACCCCTATCTGGCGTTCGAGACGATCGAGGCGCTTCGCGCCGCTGGCGAAATCCGGCTGCCCGCCGAAAAGGCGCGCGCCAATTACGTCAAGGCGGTCGGCAAGGGGATGCTGAAGGTGATGTCCAAGATGGGCATCTCGACCTTCCAATCCTATTGCGGGGCGCAGATTTTCGACGCGGTCGGCCTGTCGTCGGCGCTGGTCGACCAATATTTCACCGGCACCGCGACGATGATCGAAGGCGCCGGACTCGACGAGATCGCCGCCGAGAGCTGCCGCCGCCACCAGCGCGCCTATGCCGGCCCGCGCCCCGACGTCGCGGTCGGCGGCGTCTATGCATGGCGCGTCGGGGGCGAGGCGCACGCCTGGTCGCCAGCCAGCGTCGCCGACCTGCAGCACGCGGTGCGCGGCAACCTGCCCGACAAGTATCGCGCGTTCGCGGCGGCGATCAACGAGCAGAACCGGCGATTGCTGACCATCCGCGGGCTGCTCGACTTCAAGCCCGCCGGTCCCGCGGTTCCGCTCGACGAGGTCGAACCGGCGAGCGAGATCGTCAAAAAATTCGCGACCGGGGCGATGAGCTTCGGCTCGATCAGCCGCGAGGCGCACACCACGCTGGCGATCGCGATGAACCGGATCGGCGGCAAGTCGAACACCGGCGAGGGCGGCGAGGAGCGCGATCGTTTCGTGCCGCTGCCCAACGGCGATTCGATGCGCTCGAAGATCAAGCAGGTCGCGTCGGGCCGGTTCGGGGTCACCGCCGACTATCTGGTCAACGCCGACGAGATTCAGATCAAGATCGCGCAGGGCGCCAAGCCCGGCGAGGGCGGCCAGCTGCCCGGGCACAAGGTCGACAAGCATATCGCCGCGGTCCGCCATTCGACCCCGGGGGTCGGGCTGATCTCACCCCCGCCGCACCACGACATCTATTCGATCGAGGACCTCGCGCAGCTGATCTTCGACCTGAAGAACGTCAACGAGGCGGCGCGGGTGTCGGTCAAGCTGGTGTCCGAAGTCGGGGTCGGCACGGTCGCCGCCGGGGTCGCCAAGGCGCGCGCCGACCATGTCACCATTTCGGGCTACGACGGCGGCACCGGCGCCTCGCCGCTGACCTCGCTGACCCACGCCGGGTTGCCGTGGGAGATCGGGCTCGCCGAGACCCAACAGACGCTCCAGCTCAACGGGCTGCGCGGGCGGATCGCGGTGCAGGCCGACGGCGGGCTTCGCACCGGTCGCGACGTGGCGATCGCCGCGCTGCTCGGCGCCGACGAGTTCGGCTTCGCCACCGCCCCGCTGATCGCCGCGGGCTGCATCATGATGCGCAAGTGCCACCTCAACACCTGCCCGGTCGGGGTCGCGACGCAGGACCCGGTGCTTCGCGCGCGGTTCACCGGCACCCCCGAGCATGTCATCAACTATTTCTTCTTTGTCGCCGAGGAGCTTCGCGCGCTCATGGCGAGCCTCGGGGTCCGCACGCTCGCCGAGATGACTGGGCGCAGCGAGATGATCGAGCCGGCGGCGGCGATCGACCATTGGAAGGCGCACGGGCTCGACCTGTCGCGGCTGCTCCACCGTCCCGACGCGGTCGCCGACCCGAGCCGCCGCCACGTCGGCGCGCAGGACCACGGCCTCGACCACTTGCTCGACCGGCGGCTGATCGCCGATGCCGCCGCCGCGCTCGACCGGCGCGAGGCGGTCGTGATCGAACGCCCCGTCGGCAACGTCGACCGCAGCGTCGGAACGATGCTGTCGGGCGAGGTCGCGCGCCGCTTCGGGCACGAGGGATTGCCCGCCGGGACGATCACGATCCGCCTGACCGGGACCGCGGGGCAGAGCTTCGGCGCCTTCCTCGCGCACGGCGTCTCGCTCGAGCTGATCGGCGACGGCAACGACTATGTCGGCAAGGGGCTGTCGGGCGGTCGCCTCGTCATCCGCCCGCCGGCCGGGACCGGTCGCGACCCCGGCGCCAACATTATCGTCGGCAACACTGTGCTCTACGGCGCGATCGCGGGCGAGGCCTATTTCGAAGGCGTCGCGGGCGAGCGCTTCGCGGTGCGCAACTCGGGCGCGGTCGCGGTGGTCGAGGGCGCGGGCGACCATGGCTGCGAATATATGACCGGCGGGGTGGTCGTGGTGCTCGGCCCGGTCGGGCGCAATTTCGCCGCGGGGATGTCAGGCGGGATCGCTTACATTCTCGACGCCGACGGCGCGTTCGAACGGCAGTGCAACCGCGACAGCGTGACGATCGAGCCGCTCGCCCCGGCGGGAAGCTCGTGGGGCGACGACGGGCCCGAGCCGCGCGCGCGCTCGGTGAGCGATAGCGGCATGGGCAATTTGCTGCGCTTCGACGCCGAGCGGGTGCGCATCCTGCTCGAGCGGCACCACGCCGCGACCGGCAGCGCCAAGGCCGCCGCGCTGCTCGCCGACTGGCCGAACGCGCTCCGGCAGTTCGTGAAGGTGATGCCCAACGATTTCCGGCGGGCGCTGATCGACCTCGAACCCGGCGCCGACGCCGTGGCCGCGGAGTAGTAGAGATGGGACGACCGACCGGCTTCATCGAGATCGACCGCAAGGACCGCGCCTACGCGCCGGTCGCCGAGCGCACCAGCCACTGGCGCGAATTCGTGGTCGATCCGGGCCCCGAGGCGGTCGCCGAACAGGCGAGCCGCTGCATGGATTGTGGAATTCCGTTCTGCCATTCGGGCTGCCCGGTGAACAACCTGATCCCCGACTGGAACGACCTCGTGTCGAACCAGGAGTGGAAGGCCGCCAGCGAACGACTTCACGAGACCAACAATTTCCCCGAGATCACCGGCCGCATCTGCCCCGCCCCGTGCGAGGCGGCGTGCACGCTCAACATCGGCGACGCGCCGGTCACGATCAAGTCGATCGAGGCGGCGATCGCCGACCGCGCCTGGGGCGAGGGCTGGGTCGGCAACCGGCTCGCGCCACGCGGCAGCGGCAAGCGGATCGCGATCGTCGGCTCGGGCCCCGCGGGGCTCGCCTGCGCACAGCAATTGGCGCGGATGGGCCATTCGCCGACGGTGTTCGAAAAGGCCGACCGGATCGGCGGGCTGCTGCGCTACGGCATCCCCGACTTCAAGCTCGACAAGGCGATCATCGATCGCCGCGTCCGGCAGATGGAGGCCGAAGGCGTCATCTTCCGCACCAGCATGAACATCGGCGTCGACGTGTCGGTCGACCGGCTGCTCGACGATTACCACGTGCTGGTGCTGGCCGGCGGGGCCGAGCTCCCGCGCGACCTCGCGGTGCCGGGGCGCGAGCTCGACGGCGTTCACTTCGCGATGGACTTCCTCGGCCAGCAGAACCGCCGCAACGCGGGCGACGAGGAAGGCGATCGCCCGATCAGCGCGCACGGCAAGCATGTCGTGGTGATCGGCGGGGGCGATACCGGCTCCGACTGCATCGGCACCTCGATCCGCCAGGGCGCGGCGTCGGTCACCCAGCTCGAGATCATGCCCGAGCCGCCGGCGCGCGAGAACAAGGCACTGAGCTGGCCGCACTGGCCGTTGAAGCTGCGCACATCCTCGTCGCAGGAGGAAGGCGCGGCGCGCGATTTCGCGGTGATGACCACCGCGCTGACCGGCGAGAATGGCCGCGTCCGGGCGCTGCAATGCGCGCGGGTCGGCGAGGGATTCCAGCCCGCGCCCGACACGGCGTTCGAGCTTCGCGCCGACCTCGTCCTGCTCGCAATGGGCTTCACCGGCTCGCCCGGCGCGGGGCTGCTCGAACAGGCGGCAATCGAGCTCACTCCCGCGGGCAATGCCAAGGCGTCGGTCGACGATTATCGCACCAGCCGCGATGCCGTGTTCGCCTGCGGCGACATGCGGCGCGGCCAGTCGCTGGTCGTCTGGGCGATTCGCGAAGGCCGCGAATGCGCCGCGGCAGTCGATGCGTATCTGGTCGCCGGACGGCAGGACCGGGCGATGGCCGCCGCGCGCTAGGCGCCGTCGGGCGACCCTCTTTTCCGACCGCGACGGAAGCTGGCGCGGGGCGCGCTCGGCCGCTATGCTTGCGTCGGGGGCATAAGCCGATGGAATCGATCGACGAGAGGGTCCGCCTCAAGCTCGCGCATGCCTTGCGCGCGGGCGACATGTTCGCGCTGTTCGAAACCAGCCGCGAGGCGCTGCGCATCGACCCCGACGACCCCGAGGCTCGCTATCTCCAGGCGCTGGCAATGGCGCGGCTCGGCGAGCCGCTCGCGGCGCGCCGTCTTTACGAGCGGAACCGGGTCGAGGCGATCGGCGGCGAGGACGCGGTCGCGCTCAAGGGTCGGATCCTCAAGGACCTCGCGATCCGCGCCGAGAGCGAAGCGCAGGCCGCGCTGTTCCGCGAGGCGAGCGACGCCTATTCGCAGGCCAACGCGCTGTCCGACGGCTATTTCTCGGCGATCAACGCCGCGACCACCGCCTTTCTCGCCGGCGACCGGAAGCGCGCCGCGTTGATTGCGTCGGCGGTCGGCGAGCGAGCCGACATCCGCGATCCCCAAAGCTATTATGCGGCGGCCTCGGCGGCGGAGGCGGCGCTGGTGCGCGGCGAGGTCGAGCGGGCGATCGACCTGCTCCACGCGGCGCGGGCGCGGGCCGATGCGAACCCCGGGATGATGGCCTCGACCTGCCGCCAGGTCGGGCTGATCGCCGACCGGCTCGGCGACGCGGGCCAGGCCGGCGCGCTTCGCGACGCGATCCGCCCCGCCCCGCTGCTCCACTTCTGCGGCCACATGCTCGCCGCCGGGTGGAGCGGTGAAGCGGCGGTCGCCGCGGGGATCGCCGCGGTGCTCGACGGGACCGGCGCGACCATCGGCTATGGCGCGCTTGCCTGCGGCGGCGACATAATGGTGGCCGAGGCGCTGCTCGCACGCGGCGGCGAGGTGCATGTCGTCCTGCCGTTCGCCGAAGAGGATTTCCTGCGCGAGTCGGTCGCGGTCGGGGGCGGCGACTGGGTCGAGCGCTACCAGGCGGTGAAGGCCGCCGCCGAGACGGTGACGCTGGCGACGCAGATGCGCAGCGTCCACGACGACGAGCAGTTCGCTTATTGCTCGCAGCTGGTGATGGGCCTCGCCCGGCTGCGCGCAGCCGTCATGTACGCGCGGATCTTCCAGCTCGCAGTGTGGGACGGCTCGCCGCCGCGCGGCCCCGCCGGCACCGCCGCCGATTGTGCCGAGTGGGCGCGGCAGGGAGGCGAGACGCGGATCGTCCCGGTCCCGCGCGAACGCCCGCCGCTCGCCCGCGCGCTCGCCGCCCCGCGCCAAGAGGCGAGCGTCAACTGGCAGCTGCGGTCGATCCTGTTCGCCGATTTCGCCGGATTCTCGACGCTCGACGAGGACAATCTGTCGCGCTTCCTCGAGGTCGTCATGGCGCGGCTGGCGCGCGTGCTCGACCGACACGAGGCCGACGTGTTGTGCCGGAACAGCTGGGGCGATGCGATCTACGTCGTCGTCCGCGGCCCGGCCGAGGCGGCGGCGCTAGCGCTCGAGATCCAGGCGGCGCTCGACACCGAAACGCTGGCGCGGATCGGGCTTCCCGCCGACGGGGGGATGCGGATCAGCCTCCACCACGGGCCAATCTTCGAGCATTTCGACGCGGTCCAGCGCGGTCCGACCTTCTACGGCACCGAGGTCACCGTCGCCGCGCGGATCGAGCCGCGGGTCCCGGTCGGCGCGATCTACGCCACCCAGCCGTTCGCCGCGCTGAGCGGGGTGGCGAGCGACGCCTATCATTTCGAGCTGGTCGGCAAGATGGACCTCGCCAAGAATTACGGGATGCGCACGCTCTACCGCCTGGTCGCGGACCGTCCGCAGCCGGCGACCGCCTAACCGCCCAGCATGGCCCCGACCCGTTCCGGGACTGCCCGGCCGGCGGCTCTCGACTCTTCGCGGCGGTTAAGGGAGAATAATCCATGTTAAGGCGAGTCGATTCTTCAGCCTGACAGCCGCGAAATCATGGTCCGCCGCGCGGGAGAGGAACGCGGCGGTGCCTGTGGGGGGAAACGAGCCAGTGGTCGGGCACGACATCTTCATCTCGTACAGCCGCGAGGAGCGCGCCGCCGCGCGTCATTTCGCCGACTGCTTCGCGAAGGAAGGGCTGAGCGTCTGGTGGGACGCGGTGCTCCGCCCCGGCCAGACGTTCGACGAGGTGATCGAGCGCGAACTTCGCGCGGCAAAGGCGGTGGTCGTGCTCTGGTCGCCGCGATCGGTCGCCTCGCGCTGGGTGCGCGCAGAGGCCAACCTCGCCGACCGGCTGGAGAAGCTGGTGCCGGTGAAGATCGCGGCCTGTTCGCTGCCGATCATCTTCGAGCTGACCCAGACCACCGACCTCAGCGAATGGGCCGGCGATACCGGCGAGGCCGAATGGCGCGCGCTGATCGAGGACATCCGGCGGCTGGTCGACCCGGCCGGCGGCGCGGTTGAGGCGGCCGCCTCGCCCGCCCCGGTCAATGAGGTGGCGCGAAAGGTCGACGCGCTGATCGCCACCGTCTCGTCGCTCGGCAGCGACCATGACCTCAGCAAGCCGACGCCCGAGGAAGAGGAAGCGACGCGCTTTTTCCAGCGGTCCGACGACTATCGTCGACGCGAGCGCGCGGCGGCGTTCCACGTCATGATCCAGCTCGACCTCGACGGTCACCAGACGCGCCACGTGGTGCCGCCCGCAGGCCTGTTGATCGGCCGCTCGCCGCCGGCCGACGTGCTGGTCGACGCGCCGGGCGTGTCACGCGCGCACTGCCGGGTCGACTTCGTCGGGGGCAAGCTGTGCGTGTCCGATCTCAATTCGACCAACGGCAGCTTCGTCGACGGCAAGCGAGTCAAGGGAAGCGCGCCGCTTGCGCCCGGCGCCCTGCTCCGGATCGGCGGCGCGGCGTTTCGCTACGAGGTCGTCGGAGCCGACGACCCTGCCGCAATCGAACCCCTTACCAGCACGACAAGCGACAACCCCGGGGTCCGCGCGACCGCGCACTGACGCTCCTTACGGCTTCGACTTGTGGAGCAGGAATACCAGATAGTTGCGCGCGAGGTTGGCCTGCTTGATCAGCGCCTGCGCCTCGGCGTCGCTCTTCGCACCGCGGATCGACGAGCCCGAGCGAGCGAGATAATTGTCGTAGCTCTTGGCGAGATCGACGTTCGCCTTCGCCTGCGGGCTGGCCCCGCTCGCCCTGCCGAGCGCGAAGATCTGCCGCGCGGCAGCACGTCCGCTATTCACGATCGCGTCCATCTGTTCGATCCGCGACCCCGGCGCAGACGAGGCGACGACATCGCTGACCTGGCCGTTGCTGATCGCGCTCGCCTTGACCGGCTCGGTCTTCGGCGTGCGCGGCTGTCCCGGCTTGGCGGCGGCGATTTCGACGGCGTCGGGCTTGCCGGGCTTGGCGCGCGCGGCCGTCGCGATCGCGGTCCCCGCCGCGCCGCTTTTCGCCAGCGCGTCGCGGGCAATCGTAAGCGAGGCGGCCGGGTCGGTCGGCGCGGTTGCCGGAACGGCCGCAGCGCGGAGCTGGGCAAGCGACGCCTTCATCGCCTGGACCGACGGATCGCTGGCGGGAACGGCAATCCGCTGCCGCTGCGCGCTTGTGTCGGCATTGTCGGCGAGTGCCTTGGCGAAGGCGAGGTTGGCGGCGATCGCCGCGTTTGAAATCGCTTCGGTCTGTTGGGCGAGGGCGTCGGCTTTCGCCGGCTGTCCGGCCAGCCGCTGGGCAGCGGCGACCTGGCGATCGATCTCGGCGCTCGCCGCCTGGAGCGCGGCGACCGCCGCTTCCGGGGCGTTCGCCGCCTGCGCCTCGCCGATCAGTGCCTGCTCGCCCTTGGCTACCGCCGCGACGTCGGTCGGGGACGATGAGGGGATCGCCGCGTCGCTGATCGCGATGTTGCTCACGGCGGCGCCGCCGCCGGCCTGGCCGCGATGGCCGACGAAATAGGCACCGCTAACCCCCGCCAGCACGACGGCCGCCGCGCCGAGCGCCAGCTGGCCGGGGCGCGTGGCGAGGAAGCCGGGCTTGGCGGAAGCCGCGCTCGGCGTCGTTGCCGCCGCCGGTTTCGACTTCGGTGGCGCGGTGTCGGTCGAAGCGACCGGTTCGGGCTCGGGAGGCAGCGGGGCGCTCGCCTCGGCATCGCCCTCGACCGGCACGATCGCCTCGGGCGCCAACTTGCGGCCCGCGACCGTGTCCTGCCCCGCCCGCTTGAACTCGGCGTCGGCCGGCGAGGCGGGGACCTGCGTCGGCGGAGTCGCGACCTCCTCCGGCCCGTCGGCGGGCAGCGCGACCGGGACGATCTCGGCCGCCTCGACCTCGTGCGCGAAAAAACGAGTCGGCGCATCGCCCTCGTCGACCGCTGGTACCGTTTCCCGCTTCCCGAACATCGGCAGCCATTCGCTGATCGATTGCGGCCGTTCGGCCGGCTTGATCGTCATCCCGGCATCGACCGCGGCCAGGAATTGCGGGCTGTAGCCAGGCCAATGTCCCTCGGCGAGCGGCTTGCCCAGCCCGCCATGAAGCCGTTCGAGAACCTCGGGCGGCTTTTCCCCGGTCACGCATTCGTGGAGCATCACGGCGAGCGCGTAAATGTCGGTCCACGGCCCCTGCTCGTAGGTTTTCACATATTGTTCGATCGCCGCGTAGGGCGGGGTGTGAAAGGTGACCGAGGTGCTGGTCGCTTCCGCCGCCTCGAACCGCGCCGAGCCGAAATCGATCAGCACCGGGCGCCCGTCCTCGTTTATCAGGACGTTGGGCGGCTTGATGTCGCGGTGGAGCACCCCGACCCGGTGGGCGCGTGCCAGCCCTTCGGCGATCGGCTGGAAAATGCCCCACAGGCTTCGTTCGTTGAACCGCCGGCCGTCGCGAAGCAGCTTGGACAGCGATACCCCGTCCTCGAAATCCATCACCATGTAGGCGGTGCCGTGCACCTCGAACAGCGCGCGGACGCTGACGATGTTGGGGTGGCGCGAAGGGGTAGAGAGATTCCACAGCAGCTTGGCTTCTTCGACGAACTTCTTGAGCCCGAGCGCGTGAACTTCCTCGACGTCGGATCCGATCGGGACGACCGTCGCCTCGGCGTCACGGTCGGCGATCGACGAGGGGAAATATTCCTTGATGGCGACGAGCTCGCCGAAATAAATGCCGCGTCCTTTGTAGACGATCCCGAACCCGCCGACGCCGAGCACTTCCTCCAGCCGCCATTCGCGGATGACCGTGCCCGCCGGAAGCGCCTTGTTGCTGTAAGCCTTGCTCACCCCCGACTCCCCCTTTTGTTAATCCTGGCGTATACGCGAAGTTAACCAATCGGCCTATGCCCTTTGACGGGGCCGGCCGACGACACTCGAGCGAGACAGGGGATCGACGGTCGTGGCCAGGTTCGACACCGCCGCCCGGACGCATGTCGGGCTGCGACGCAAGCTCAACGAGGACGGCATCCTGTCCTGCCCGGGCCGTGGCTACTGGGCGGTCGCCGACGGAATGGGCGGTCACGACGCCGGCGAAGTCGCGAGCGCGCGGGCGCTCGACGCGCTGCGCACGCTACCGACCTCCTATCGTCTCGACGACCTGATGGACGCGATCCGCACCGCCCTCATGCGCGCCAACCGCGACCTCATCGCGCTCGCCGGCGGCGGCGAGGAGCGCGTGATCGGGTCGACGCTCGCCGGTGTCGCCATCGCCCGCGACGAGGCACGATGCTTCTGGGTCGGGGACAGCAGGGTGTATCGGCGGCGGGGGGGAAATATCGACCAGATCAGCCACGATCACAGCCTGGTCCAGCAGCTGGTCGACGGCGGGCTGATCGCCGCCGAGGAGGCCGAGAGTCATCCTAACGCCAACGTCATCACCCGTGCAATCGGCGTATCGGATAAATTCGCCGTCGACACCGTCAGCGTCGAGGTTCGCAGCGGCGATCGCTTCCTGCTGGCGACCGATGGCCTGACCCGGCTGGCGACAGCGGGCGAACTGGCGCGCATGGCGGGAATGTCGTCGATCGAGGAGGCGTGCGACGCCATGCTCGCCCTCGCGCTCGAGCGCGGCGCGCCGGACAATGTCTCGCTGATCCTGGTCGAGGTCGGCTGAAAGGACGGCTGTCGCCCCCCGCATCCTTTCGGTAGGCTGGCGCAAATTGTCCGGTCGAGCTTCGAAAGAATCCCTTTGTACAGCGTCGAACTAGCGCAGGTCGCGAAAAGCTTTCGGGGGGTGGAGGTGCTGAGGCCCACCTCGATCGCGATCGAGGACGGCGAATTCCTCGTCATCGTCGGCCCGTCGGGATGCGGCAAGTCGACGATCCTCCGGTTGATCGCCGGGCTCGAGCAGCCCGACGGAGGCGCGATCCGGATCGCGGGGCGCAACGTCGCTGGGATTCCGCCCGCCAGTCGCGGCGTCGCGATGGTGTTCCAGTCTTACGCGCTCTACCCGCACCTCACCGTTCGCGGAAACATCGGCTTCCCGCTGAAAGTCGCGCGGCGGCCGAGGGTCGAGATCGACGCAACGGTCGAACGGGTCGCGGAAACGCTCGGCCTGACGAGCCTGCTCGACCGGCGTCCGGCGGCGCTGTCGGGCGGCCAGCGCCAGCGCGTGTCGATCGCCCGCGCGATCGTTCGCGACCCGTCGATCCTGCTGCTCGACGAGCCCTTGTCCAACCTCGACAGCGAATTGCGTGTCCGGATGCGGCACGAATTCGCGACGCTCCACGCGCGGCTGGGATCGACGATGATCTACGTCACCCACGACCAGGTCGAGGCGATGACGCTGGCCAACCGCATCGTCGGCGGAGATGACCTTAACAGCGTTGCAGCTAACGAGAATTTAAAAATTTCGCTCATGGCTTGGGCATGCTCATCCGGCATTTTTCGGCGAAAGCTACAGTAACCTCGGAGCCCCGCCACGTACTGGAGACCCGTGCTGCCGGCGTCGAAGCGAACCAGGTCGCAGGACATTTGCAGGCGCTTGGGCGGCCTCCATCGGGCACGCGCGGGGAGAATGGGTCGAAGTTGCGCTTCAAAATATCAAGTGCCTTCAGGGTTTCCTTCGAATGGACCAGATTAACGCCGATGCGCTCGTGACGAGCGCTGCCAGTGCCACAATGACGGAAGGATCGAGAATCACCATTCCTCAATGTTCTGCTTTTGTTCTCGTGTAGGAAAGCGATTTTTATGACCGCCGCCGAATGAGCGCGATGATATAGTCAGAGGACGCTTTCAGACTGGGTTACCTAGGCGATCGAAGGGCTTATGACAGGCATGGGGTTCGAATCCATGTCCTTAGCGGAGCATGACGAGGGGCTGAGACCAGGACCGTCGCGGCTCTGTGATGCCCTGGCCGGCCTGCTGAGCCCCACGCTTTGCGACTGCCATAGCGTGGACGCCGCGACGATAAGGCGCATCTGCCGGCCTTAACCAGGAAATGGCAGGACCTTATCGACACACAACTCGTCAGCATGTTCTCTGGCCTCAGTCATCTCATGCGCCACCTTCATCCGCATAAGTGTGTCGGCGTTCAAATGCCTTTTCGAAACGCAACGCCATTCCAGACGAGCGACTAGCTTGCCCGTTGAAAAGCCTGCTGAGCATAGGACGGCGACAGGGCGATCGCCCATCAAGCGCAAGGTCAGCCGCCAGTTGCGAGTAGCGGACGTTGCACGTGTTGCGGCCCGATCGCCAGCCATCACATGGAAGCCGAAATTCGGCGGGGCTTAGAGCTCCTCGCCCCCCCCCGGCCTTTAGACGAGAAGCGAACATCAACTGGACCCGCCGCGGTAGCGACGATCTCCAAAAGCCAACGGAGTCGCGTGGACGTCAAAGTGTGACCGACTGAACGTACGCGCGCGTGCGCAGATCGACCGCTGCCACCGCGAGGATGGACGAGAGTCGGGCAGCGCCATTCGCCAGCCCAAGGAGGTCTTCGAGCTCCCCCGGCACGTCCTTGATGATGTCCAGATGGTAGTCACGCACCTTGATCATCCAGTCAGCCATCCGCGAAAGGCAAGAAGCCATGTCGTCTCGCTCAGCACCGGTCGCCGCTCGAGCGAGCGCCAAATCCGCGCAAAGACGCGCGATAATGCCGCCGTTGCAGATGGAAGCGTCCCAGTCCTTATCCCAATCGTCTTCGGTCTCGCCGAACGAGAGAACATGCTCGGCGGCGCCGACGATGGCCCAGAAGAGAAGATTCACGAACTCACCGACTTTTGCCGAGCGAATCCGTGGATCATCAAGCGCAATGCGGTAGAGTTCCAGAAGGTTCGCTCCCGCTTGGGTCAGGAGGTTGAAATTGCGCCAGACAAGCGTCTGCCCCTGCGAGCGATCAGCCGCACGCGCGAACGCCCCGTATGCCATGTGGTACAAATGGGCCGCCTGCGTCTCGACGTCGCGCGCATAATTCGCGAGCTGAAGGTCCGTGAAGCTCGGGCTGAACCGGACCCCGGCCTGAGGAAAAAAGCTGTACATCATTGTCTCCCTGGCACCGCGTTTCTCCCACGGTGCCCGAGCAGCCTGTTGTCACGACCCCCGAGCGGGAAGGCCCGAATTTGCGAGCCCGATTTGATCGAAGTCTCGATTTGGCCGATAGCGGACGGTCCGCTTAGCGGCGGGAAGGGCTCGTTTGCGATTACTAAATGACCCCTTGAAATGCAGATCGACAAAACCATTTCCTCGCCGCCGGGTGCCAAATCGGGCTCGGTGACGGGCCTCGGCCTAGCGCCGATGTCCGCCAGTCGCTTCAGATGGAGGACATGGAAAATGCCAAGTGCTTTTGATTTTGCGCCGTTTAGGCGCTCGACCGTAGGCTTCGACCGGCTCTTCGAACTGCTGGAGAACAGCGCTTCGGGCCAGTCTCAGGAGAACTACCCGCCTTTCGACCTCGTCAAGGTCGGCGAAAATCAATTCCGCATCTCACTTGCTGTAGCTGGTTTCAGTCAGGCCGAGATCGACATCACCGCGCATCAGAACCAGCTCATCGTCAGCGGTCAGAAGCGCGAAGATGACGGCGCGACCTATATTCACCGCGGCATCGCCAACCGATCGTTCGAACGCCGCTTCGGGCTCGCTGACCACATCACGGTGACTGGCGCGGATCTGAGGGACGGACTCCTATCGATCGAGCTCACGAGAGAAATTCCCGAGGCGATGAAGCCGCGCAAGATCGACATCCGCGGCGGCGAGGACCGTCGGCTCGACGCCCAGTCCCGCGACGCCGAACGGCCGACGAAAACGCCGAAGCAATTACAGGACGCTTGATTGCTGCGCAGGCCCCAGTGTTCCCGGGGCCTGCTGTTTCCAGGAACGACCTCGGCGAGATATTTTTTCAATGTTCATACCGACGATTGCGTAATCCCCGATCTCGTGGGAATGGACCTTCCGCACATCGAGGCGGCCAGAGAATACGCGGCCGCCCATATCGTCGACCTCAGGGAGGCGCGCGTCTTGGCCGGCAACCCGCCCTCTGTCAGTTGGCTAGGGGACGTCGACGAATTTGAACGAGCCGTCCTTCAGATACCCATTTGACGTTTCCTTCGCCCATCGGCCTGACCGCTGGATCTGGCCGGAAGCAGACGGTCGGCTTTACGCTGCGGCCCGCGATTCCGGACATTAACTTCATTGGTCGGCAAAGGTCGCAATCTCGCATTTGCCGACGTCAGCGGCCCGAGTAGGAGTCAGTTTGGCGGCACTCAATGCCGTTCGTAAGCGCGCGTTCTCGGAAAGGCGGAGGACAGGTCGATGAAGATCACTAGACGCGAGCTACTTCCGCTCGTCGGTGTGCCAGTTTTTGGAACGGCAGTCGCCGAACCAAAGCCCTCGACGCCTAGTCGACAAGACTTGGCCAGCGACATCGAAATCCTGCGCGCAGCTCTGATGCTGCACCCAGGCCTCTATCGGTACAACACTCCCGGTCAAATTGAGGCGGCTCTCGTAAGGTTAAGGTCGGATTTTGCACGCTCGGCCGATCTTGCTAGCCGCTACCTCACTCTCGCGCGTTTCCTGTCGCAGATCCGATGCGGCCACACCTATCTCAATTTCTTCAACCAATCCAAAGCGGTTGCAGTTGAGCTGTTCGACCGTCCGACGCGGCTTCCATTCGAATTCGTGTGGCTAGACAGTTCAATGGTTGTCACGCGTGATCCGAGCGGAGCACTTCCTGCAGGATCTGTGATCACTGCCTTAAACGGAAGATCGCCGAAGACCCTCTTGCGCGACTTAGTGCCGTTAGTACGAGCCGACGGACACAATGATGCCAAGCGAATCTCGCTGCTCGAGGTTCAAGGGACAGAGCACATCGAGACGTTTGACGTGTTTCAAGGTCTCGTCGCCCCGCCGCCAGGCGGCATTCACCGTATCAGTGCCATCTTGCCGAGCGGCGCTATCAAGACGTTCGAGATGCCTGGGATTGGTTTGGCCGCGCGAAAGGCACAAATGCCGCTTTCTGCGGCCACCACGCCCATCGCAGCCCTTTGGACTTGGAACGTCCGCGACGACGGGATCGCCGTCCTTACGATGCCGACTTGGGCCACCTATCAATCAAAGTGGGACTGGCGTTCTTGGCTCAGTGAGCGACTCGATCACATTGATGGGGCTAGGGGACTAATCGTCGATATACGCGCCAATGAAGGAGGTGAGGATTGCGGCGACGAAGTGCTAGCTCGCCTCATCTCTAAACCTTATGTTCCGCCTCAGTTGCAACAGCGCTTGCGCTTTACGCGGACGCCGCGCTCGCTCGATCCGTACCTTGATACATGGGATAACAGCTTTCGAACGCTTGGCGTCGGCGGGAAAGCACTCGAAAATGGGTTCATCCTAAGGCCCGGCGGCGAAGCGCAATTATCGATTGAACCCAAAGGAAAGAGACTCGACGTGCCCGTCAGAGTTTTGATCTCGCCGGTGAATAGCTCCGCGACCTTTCAGTTTGCGCAAAACTTCCGCGCTGTTGGCGGCGGAAAGCTTGTCGGCCTGCCCACGGGCGGAAACCGCCGAGGCATCAATGGGGGCTGCTTCTTCTTCGTGCGTCTGCCGGCGAGCGGTCTCGAGTTCGACCTCCCGCTCGTGGGACAATTTCCGACCGTACCACAGCCTGATGCGGGCTTGCTTCCGGATATCTCAGTTCAGCGCACGCGACTGGACATTGCATCTGGGAAGGATGCGACCTTAATTCGGGCGATCGACTCAGTTTCTGTTTAAAAGTGGCCGAGAACGGACCGTCCGCTTTCGGTCGAATAGCGAGCAATACCTGTCTTCGTTCAGCTGGCCGTCGCACCACAGGGAATCTCGTCGATACCGAAGTGTCAATTGCTCCGGCCCGAAAGCGCACCATTCCCGTGTGTAAGTCAGCTATTAACAACTGCCCTCAAAGAGGATCCCTCGCGAAGCGTAACGGGTATAAAATCAGCGCTGGTGATGTTGGCTGTTTGATGGAGAGCGACGACCTAATTTGGTACCCTCGCGTTCCATCTCTTCCGGCGGCGAAGCTCAGTTAATTTCGACTTTAAGTTGGACGAGAGGTGTCGCTAAAATTGTTTAGCGAAGGTTAGTCCCGAGTGCGAGCATTCCCTGAAGGAAGAAGAATCCGCACACCATCAGCCAATCGACTGCCGCTTCGCGAAATCCGACCATTAACCGACTCCCGACAACTTTACGTCGGGGCTTACATGCACGCGACAGGGTTTCGGGCGGGTAAGGTTAGATGGTTAACGCCACCAAGCACAAGTGGCCTTCCGGTCCCTCGGGTAACTTCGCTTTAAATCTCCCGTGCTACGGCGGAGTCGTGCCGAATTAGAGTTTGAAATGACCGTCGATTCCCAACCTTCAGGGCCCGTGGCTTCCCCCCGTCCGCGTGTCCACTCGCTGCGCGGCGAACTTGATCGGCTGCGCGGGGCGCAGCACCGCGCCGCGCTCGAGCGTCGCGACCGACGCTTCTACGTGCCCGTCCCGGTCAAGTTCGCGTTGTCGCTGCTGCTCGCGCTGGCGTGGATGGTTTTCTCGATCTGGGTGTCGCGCCGCTGGTTCCACGACCTCTCGGCGCTCACCCACCCGCTGTTCGCGCTGTGGGCGCTGCTCTTCATCGCCTACCTGCCCGGCTTCATGAACGCGTTTCTGATCTTCACCCTGCTCCAGGATCGCCGTCCGCCGCGTTGCCCGCCCGACCATTATCCGCCGCTGTCGATCCTCGTCGCTGCCTACCAGGAAGAACGGACGATCATCCACACCATGGCCAGCGTCGCGCGCGAACGCTATCCGGGCCAGATCGAGCTGCTGATCCTCAACGACGGCTCGACCGACGGCACCGTCGCCGCGGCCGAACGCGCGGAGGCCGGCCTCCACTGGCAACCGAACGTCACGATCCGGATCCTTAACTACAAGGTCAATCGCGGCAAGGCGGCGGTGCTCAATGCGGGACTCGGAGCAGCGACGCACGACATGATCGTCACGGTCGACGCAGACACCCGCCTTCGCGCCAACAGCCTGACCCGGATCGTCGAGCGCTTCCTGTCCGACCCGCCAAACACAATGGCGGTCGCTGGCGCGATCCTCGTCGCCAACTCGCGCGACACGCTGATGGCCGGAATGCAGGAGTGGGACTATTTTCACGGCATCGCGGCGGTGAAGCGGATGCAGTCGATGTATCACGGCACGCTGGTCGCGCAGGGCGCCTTTTCACTCTACCGCAAGGATGCCCTGACGGCGATCGGCGGCTGGCCGAGCTGCGTCGGCGAGGATATCGTCATGACCTGGGCGATGCTCCGGCAGGGCTGGCGTACCGGCTATGCCGAGGACGCCGTCGCCTTCACCAATGCCCCTGGCGGTTACCGCCAGTTCGCGCACCAGCGCCGCCGCTGGGCGCGCGGGATGATCGAGGCATTCCACCATCACAAGGCGCTGTTGGTCAAGCCGCGGCTGTCGACCATGTTCATCTGGTGGAACCTGCTGTTCCTGCCGATGGACCTGACCTTCACCTTCATCTTCCTGCCCGGAATCATAGCCGCGCTGATGGGGCATTACTGGCTAGCGGGGCCGATGACGCTGCTCACCCTGCCGCTCGCGGCGCTGTGGAACCTCATCATCTACCGGATCCAGAACCGCATGTTCCGCGACCAGGGGCTGCACGTGCGGCGCAACTTTGTCGCTTTGGTCGGCTACATCCTGTTCTACGCGGTATTGATGCAGCCGGTGTCGCTGTGGGGCTATGTGTCCGAACTCGTCGGGCGAAAGAAGAAATGGGGAACCAAATGACGAAGATCTTCGCCGCCGCGTCGGCCGCGCTCGCTCTCGCCGCGCCCGCCTTCGCCGCCGAACCGCCTGCCCCGGCGCACGCAGTCGGCGCCGACGTCACTTATTCGTCCGACGCCGACCAGACCGAGATGGTCCGCGTAGGCGTGAACGGGAACCTCGCCTACCGCGACGAGGAACATTATCTCGGCTTCCGGATCGAACGCACATGGTATCGCCCCAACGGCGCGCTGACCAAGCGCGATGATAGGGTTTACGTGCTCGCCGCGGGGGGCAGCGACTGGAAATATGCGCTGCAGCTCGGGACCAACGGCGACACCGTGCTGGGCAGCGGAAGCGTCCACAACGAGGCGCGGCTGCGGCAGGAATATTTCGTCGAGCGCGACCGGCTCGAGACCCCGCAGGGCGCGACCCGCGGGCTCTATTACACTTTCGGCGGCGCGAGCGTCGACCTCCCCTTTTCCGACCGCGCCCAGCTCACCCTGCTCGGCGGCCTCCAGGAATTCACCGGGCGCAACGTCCGCACCCACCTGCGCGCCAACGCCATCGCGGTGGTCGCGCCCGACTGGGGGCTGAGCCTCCAGCTGCGCACCCGCTACTTCCACGACAGCGTTCCCTACGAATACGACTATTATTCGCCGCGCTGGTATGCCGAGGTGCTACCGGTGGTGCAGGTCCGTCGCTTCATCGGCGGCTGGCGCCTGCTTGCCGCCGCAGGTTGGGGCGCGCATAAGGATTCGGTCAGCGACTGGCGCCAGTCGCGCTACCTAAACCTGCGCGCGACAAGCCCGACTGATCGCCGCGGATGGGCAATGAAAGGCGATCTCACATATTCGAATCAGCCTGTGACCAATGCGAGCAACTATGACTACCTGCGCGTTAGCGCTGGTTTGACCCGGGTTTTTTAGAACGTTTGCCTCTCGAACGAACTCTGCTCGACGGCTGATTTGATCGAAGTCTCGATTTGGCCGAAAGCAGTCGGTCTGCCTTTCGTCGCTAACACCGCTTTCCGGTCAGTCGTTCAGTTCACTGACTAGCGAGCGCTGGCCGGAGTGATGCGGCTGTTTCTGTGTGCTCGCACCTAACTGCGAAGTGAGAAGCAGCGCTTCAAACTCTGCGCCCTCTCCGTGCGACATCCGCGCACAGACCAAAGCAAATGAACAAGCCGACGGTCAGAGCAAATGTCGTTGCTTCGCCAGAGACGAACCGATGGGCGAAGGGCGTGAGGCCGACGATCGCGAACGCGACCAGCCAAGCAAGCCGGTTCTCCCAAACTCCGACTCGATCGACCTCGTAAGCGGCGCCCAGCCGGCCAAACGGACGAACGGTTCTCGTCATTTGATTCCTATCAAGAAGCGATCGGCACAGTGCTGCTTACCACAGCGCCCCACCAAGGACGATGGAAGGCGGATGAACAGATAGAAGGTGAGTACGACGCCCCGCCTGAGCGGCGCATGACGATAGGTCTTAGACCACTGAAGTTCACTGTCGGCAGCAAGATCAGCCTACAAGATGCGCGAATGTCTGCACTGGGTGGAAAGCGGACGTTGCGCCAAGGCATCGATTGATTGAGTTATTCGCCCACCAAGCATCAAGATTTAAACATGCGATATAGGATCGGCGAGTGGGGCGTCACAGCGCACGGGTGACTCGCCGGCGACTGCTAAGCCGCGCGAAGTGCGCAGCAGAAATTTGGTCCGGTGAGCAAGCCGATGTGATATTGCATTGCGCCAAGCGCCTCATCTCGACTAGCCGGAATCTGGCTCAGTGACGCCTCAACTACTTCCGGCACGTCGGCAGACCGTTTGAGGAGGAAGCAATGATCGAGCTCCAACGCTCTGTCCGTTGCGCGATTTATACGCGCAAAAGTACCATCGCCGGTCTGGACCAAGAGGTAAACTCACTCACCACCCAAGAGAGTGTCTGTGAAGCGTACATCAAATGCCAAGAGCATCGTCACTGGGTTCTGCAGCCGACAAAATACTCAGACGGCGGTTATTCGGGTGGATCGCTTGAACGGCCTGGCCTGCAGCGACTGTTGAAGGACGTAGAATTCGGTCAAATTGACATTATCGTAATCTACAAAATGGATCGACTAACACGCTCGCTTACCGATTTCGTGCGGGTGCTCGATGTGCTGAAGCAGCATGGCGCGAGCTTCGTGAGCGTCACACAGACATTCGATACGTCCGACAGCATGGGACGCCTAGTGCTCAACATTCTCCTCACGTTCGCGCAATTCGAGCGGGAACTCATGAGCGAGCGCGTCAGAGACAAAAAGGCGGCCCTGGCTCGCAAGGGACTTTTCACCGGTGGGCTGCCTCCGATGGGATATCGCCTAGAAGGGAGCCGGCTCGTTGTAGACGCCGATCGCTGCGATCTCGTGAAAGAGACCTTCGCTCGATATCCATTCGAGCGCATGGCCACGATCATCAAAGATTTTGAGATGCGTGGCCTCGTCACACGGATATGGAGAAGCAAGGCGGGTCACGTTCGAGGGGGCCGCCCAGTCGGATACAGCGTCTTAAAGAATGTACTGCGAAATCCGATTTACTGCGGCCGAATGCTCTATCGCGGGGAGCTTATGCGCGCGGAAGTCGAACCGCTTGTGTCATTCGAGCAATGGCAGCTTGTCCAGAGGATCTTGTCCGAACGAGCACCGCGCGAGCGCGACCCCGCCCGCTACCTCCTGATCAATATCCTATTCGACGAATACGGACGACGAATGGTCGGTAATTCACGGGGGCAAGGGCGGGCGCTTAGGGGCCGCTATTATAGCTCGATCAGCGCCGGGTGGGCTCGAGGGCAGGGTCCTAAAAAACTTATGGCCGACGCGGATCGTGCGGAGGAAATGACGAAGGCCGGTCTCGTTGCCTTGCTCCGCAACCGCGCAGAACTCACAAATGCCGTACTATCTGGAAACGAGTATTCGGACAAAATTGTCAAAGCGCTACGACGTGGGAACATCGCTGCGAAGCGGGTCGAAAGCGCAAGTGGCCTTCCGCTTAGAGAAATTTTTGCGACCGTTCTGCCTCGCGTAGATATCGATCTAGCTGGTCTAAAGCTGCGGGTGTGCATACCAAATCTAATCCGCTTCTTGCGCTGGGACGGATCAGGTAGCTTTCAATCTTTGATCTCAGGGGGAACGGAAAGCTCGTCCCGCATCTACACTGTTGAAGTCCCGGTCACCTTGCTTTGCGGTAAACGCATATTCTCGATTGGGATCGAACCGCGCGCTCAGCTTGAGGACCGTTCTGACCCTTACCTAAAAGATCTCATCATCAAAGCAGCCGAGTTTCACCGCTTGGTAATTGAAAACCGTTCCGTTCCAATTACTAAACTCGCGGCCGGTCAAAGGATGAGCACCGGCTATTTCAATCGAATTTTGCGCCTCAATTACCTTGCGCCGGATATACAAATGGCGATTATCGACGGGACGCAACCGGCAGAAGTCACACGGCGAACCCTGCTGATGGATGCTATTCCGCTCCGTTGGGATCAGCAACGCGCAGCGCTCGGGTTCCCCCCTCGGCAAGGTCCACTGATCACGACCCCTCAAGGCTTTCGGGAAGCAATGGATTCGTGAGGGAACGAGTAAGAGCCTAGAGTGTTTTCGGTCCGTGAGCGCTCCGTGTTAACGATCGCTCGCCTGTGGGAGGGTTCAATGCTCGGTGTCGTTGTTGCGTCAGCGTTTTCTCTCTGCGTCAGCACGAGTTTGATCGTTTCGTTGCTGATCGATCGACAGATGCAAAGCGTCGCTATCTCGCCAGACGTTGGCGCTCCCGATTGAGCTAGCTAAGCCAGCGTGATGAATCGCTGGGATGAAGAAGCTGCTCGTGCGCCCAACGACGCCGCAGCTGTGCGTTCTTTGCTGAGCTCGCTCAATCGCCAAGCGCAGACGATCAAGTTTCTGCTCGCCGCGAGCGACCGCCGCCGCCTCGTCAGAGAATAACAATCGCGCGCTGTAAGGACGGGATGTACAGCCACGCCGCCCACCGTTCGGGCGCGTGCTCGCGTCATGGTGGCGTCGCTTCCTGGAGTTGAACTGGAAGGTGACGGCGGGAGGAGCCTTTGCCGAGTCGACCCGCCGTCCCCACGAAATGAGCAGCCGAATTCCTATTTTGCAATCAGGCGATCTCTGCGGCTGCCAAAATCGTCGTTCCCAACTTATTTACCCTAGGTAATGCTTGATTTCTCGCGCATCCCGCCGACAAAGGTCCGCAGCAAGGCGCAGCTTCTACCCCGTCGCCAGAGAGTCCGATGCGACGAGAATTGTGCCTCATGTGCAGTCTGGCTGGGCTTATGATCATGCTCGCACCTGTCATCGTGCTGTCACAAAAGAGGTCTCTGTCGTCGACGCCGACAATGAGCGATCTCTCGATGGTCGCCGTTTGTGCATTCACCGGGATAGCCGCTCTCGTTTGCTCGCGAAGGGCAGCGAAAAATGACTGACGTCCGCGTCGCCTTTTCCTTTCGACAAATTGAAGAGATCCGGGCAATGCGTTGCGGGCTCGGCAAATCGAAAGACGTACCCTTCGCTGCCCATGGATCGGCTATACCGCTTCGCAACCAGCTGTCTTTCGAACCAAAGGAATGAGTTTTGCCGACTGACGAGAATGAAGCCCCTAAAAAGAAGGCGTGGGTAAGGCCGCAAGTCCAAAAGATTTCGCTCGAGGAAGTGAGAGACCGCATCATGGCGGCCATCGGCTTGATCGAGTCGGATCCCGATCTGACCGACGTGGCGTCCGACTTGAAGCGGGCACTAGGTATGATTGAAGAGGAGCTCGGTCAGGGCGAACGATGAATGACGCTTTGACATCGCGCTGAGCAAAAACATGAAAATGGGGGCGAGCCACGCGGACCCGCCCCCTCATCAGCGTCGGCACGCTACTCGAAAAATGGCGTCCGCGATTGATACACGCGGATGAGCTCGCGCTTCGGATCTGCAGCAGATCTGATGCGATGAAGCTCGAATTCGGAAAGCTTGACCGCCGTTACAGCCGGTCGATCCCATTCGCGACTGCGGGACTGGGGTCCGGACTTCAATACTTTGGCCATCGCCGAGTTCTCCCGCAAATAAGGAGTGATTCGGCTGAGTCAGATTGCACATCACAGTCGACCGGACAAAGACTTATTGAACCAGCGTGGACTTTACCCGTTGGTCGATCCTGAACCGAGCGCTCTCAGTCGTTCGCGCGCATCATCCAGAATCGCCGCGATGTCCGGTCTCGCGCGCTCCCGATCGAGGATCTCAATGGCCTGCGTTATGTGACCGATTGCCTCAATGACAGCCGTCGACGAAGGACGCGACCCACCTTCAACTTCACTCATGCGACAAAACTCCCGAGCAGGACCGCTTTACCGCTCCCACCCCTGAAGTCCATCTTGTTATTTTTTCATTTACCCCCGGGTTGGGTCCAAATTTAGAACACGTGTCTTCGCAGTCTGCAGATAGCCTTCCATTTTTTTTATCGAGAGGTCGGTCAGATCCACAAAAAATACCCGACCATCGCTTGGGCTTGGGGTCCGCCCAATGTATCCGCGTTCTTCTAGAAAGCCTAACCAGCGAAGCGCTGTAGTGGGGGGAGCACCGCTTTCGAAGGTCAGATCAGACACCTTCAGCCGCACCCCGCGGCTTTCAGCGACGAATAGCACCAGGAGCATATCCCACGCCGCTTCGCCGAACATATACCCTTCAAAAAAACCGAGACGCAGCTTTCGGCACTCGATCATGTCTACCGCGGTGGCAACGGCGACTTTATCGAACCGATCGGCGAATACCGAAACAGCACGGTGTGGGTAAATCGACATTGCTCGACTCTCCATGCGACTGGAACAGCGGCCAAACGACCGCACCGAGCTCGCTCAACATAGGGCTGTTAATTTCGCGCTCAACCTCCTGATCGCCATTACGGACAGAATTCGCATCCATTACGGATGCACAACTTGCCCGTCCCATCCAAACAGGATCGTTCGTCAACTTCGGGTTATTTTAACGAGCAGATAACTCCTCCATCAGTGAGGAGAAGAAAAATGAAGAAGGCTCGTGTCTACCTTGGCATCGTCACTTTCGCCGCGATGGGTTTCAGTTCGCCGGCGAATGCAACAGGAGGCCCATCGCTCTGGTGCCTAATCAGTCATTGGGTTCCCGGACTCGACACACACTTGTTCGTCAATGCGCCGATGGGCACGGCGGTGTGTGATCGGGTTTGAATCTGTAGTGTTGCGTGTCGACGCGGGGGGAGCGTTCAACATACCCCGCGTGCGCGCGACAAACCATTAAGTTCACTCGGGGACGGTAGCCTAGAGAAGCCTCAATTCTACGGGCTGCCGTCGGTGAAGTGTCCCCCAACATTCGACGAACCGCATTGCGTCGCCTTGCCGACATATCGAGGGTCTGCGAACAGGAGGGATGAACCGCGTAGAATTGGCTCGCAAGATTCGTGCTCGCATCGCGATGTGTCGCAATCTGGCGAACACGACTGGAGATCCGGCAACTGCCGACGAACTGAGGAAGATGGCCGACGAGGGGCAGCGCGACCTGGACGCCCTCGAAGCTCAGGGCCGGGGTGACGAACCTTTAGATTGAGCCGCGGCGATCTCGCGCTCGCAATCGTCGGCCCTTAAGTCGTAGCTGATCGCGAGGCTGTTGAGGTCGCGACGCGCTTCTTCGGTGGCTGCTTGGGCAGCAAGGTTGCGCGTGGTCTTGGCCATGTCGCGGTAATGCTGGACCTGAAGCATGAGCTGCTCATACGCGATCCGCCTGAATGAGTCATTACGCCCCCGATGGATCTCGGTCAGGTACACATCGAACGGATTGCAGCTCTGGTTGCCCAGTCTGAGCTCAGTCAACACCCGAGATCGTCGGCCGACCGGCAGACATGAGCTCCCGCCAACCTTCATCGGCTAGCAACTTGAGCACGCTCTGATGGTCACTCGAGGCAGCAGCCCTTCTACCATCGTCCGCGATGAGGAAGGTGCCGTGTTGGTCAGTCGCGACGGTCAGTACTCGGCCCCAACGTTCGACCTTGGTTCGCATCAAGCTTCTCCACCCAAAACCTTCCTGCTGTCTTTCATGCCTCGATTAAGGGACCGAAACGAAAAGGCTCAAACTGGAGGTGAAATCGTCAACTTCGCCGCCTTCACGCCGCAGCGCGCACATTTCAGCCGGCGCGACAGATCCGCGATCGCCGCAACCCCGCCGGTAAGCTTGGCCGCCTCGTAGCCGTCGAGCGTCCGCGCCGCCCCGCAGCACTTGCACTGGACGGTGAGTCCCGCGCCAAAGCGGAGCAGGTCGGCGGTTGTGCGGATGTGCTTGGTCGACATTCCCTAGGGCTAGCGCGCGGAGAACGATTCGGGAACAAGTCAAATCAGGCACTCCGTACGGCTAGGAGCCGTACGTTGACTTGATCATGGTTTCAGAAACGGCTCGAGGCGGGCTGAAAAGAATGTCGACGGCCTAATCGCGGCGTCATCATAGGAAGGTCATCAGTCAGTCAAACTCAGCAAACATTGTCCCGGCCCGGTAGCTGTGCCTACCTCTCAATAACGGCTTCGCGACGGCCCAAGCGTCGCCAAACCGCAATTTTTAAACGGATTTTAGCCCAACGGTCCATTCGTATTTGCCACGTTATAAAGCGGCAGGATCCTCACTGTCAGCAAAAACGAAAGTCAGTGCGATTTTGCAGAATTCCGGATTTGCGATCGTTTCGCTCTACACAGTCAAGTTATTCGAACTCAGTTAGTCTTAGTACGACTAACCGGCCGTCTGCCTCACGATATAGAATTTCGTGCTGTGCAAGATTATCGATTGGATCCCAGTCTCGCATCGACACCTCTTCTCCGCGCATAATTTGAACGCTCGCGCTAGCGTGTGCTTGGACAACCAATTGAGGCCGTAGATAAGCCACAGGGAGCACTAAGAGGATCGCGCCGAACATGGCTCAACATCACCTGAGCCGCACTTCTCCCGCGTTGCCCTCTAATCCGAAACAGATGCAACCGGCAAAGGCTCGGCCGCGGCGTCTGCCATTTTTAGAATGCGCCTCGAAAAGCAGACGGTGCCGCGTTGCTGTCCAGAAAACGTCGTGCCCACCATATCGGCCCTTGAAAAATGGGAAATTCCGAAAACGAAAATCACTTTCCTACAAGAGAACAAAGGTAGAACGTTGATGAATGATGATTCTTGATGCAAACGCCCTCGTCGCGCTGGCGGCCCTCATCACGAGCGTGTCGGCGCTCATCTGGTCAATCCGGCGCCGGCCATAAATGTGCTGTCAGTCTAATGCGCACCTTTCTCCGGTTGGGCGCAGCTTGGTCTTTTGAGGCGGTGGTTCAGGCGAACAGTTGCAGCCATTCGGCCAGTGCAGCGGAGCGGAGGGTTTTGTAGGGCGGGCGATCGACGAGGTGGCGTCCGAGGTTGAAGTGATTGTGGACGTTGGCGTGGACCGAGGCGAACTTCTGCGACGTCTTCATCCGTCGGAATTTGAGCATCGATCGTCCTCGTCGTCGAAAGCTCAGGTAGCTGTTCTCGACCCGGTTGTTGGCCCAGCGGCCAACCTTCTGCTTGTCGGCATTGCCAAGCTCGCGCATCGCGGCACCAGAGGAGCGTAAGCCATCGGTGGTGATCGCCTCGGGCCTGCCGTAGCGCTTAATCGCCTTCTTCATGAAGGCCAGCGCTGCGGCCTTGTCTCGCGTTCGGGTGACATAGCTGTCGAGGATCTCGCCCCCGTGGTCGACCGCGCACCACAGGTGGTGGGTCTCGCCGTTGATCTTCACCACCATCTCGTCGAGGTGCCAGCGCCAATGGCGATACCCACGTATCGCGCTGACCCGCTGCCGGCGAATGTCCCCGGCGAACACCGGGCCGAAGCGGTTCCACCAGTAGCGCATTGTCTCGTGGCTGATGTCGATCCCTCGCTCGTGGAGCAGTTCCTCGACGTTCCGCAAGGACAGCGAGTACTTCACATACATCAGCACCGCCAGGCGGATCACCTCGGGCGAGGACTTGAAGTAGCGAAATGGCGAGGCAGGAGCACGAGGACGGGCATGGCCCCTCCCCTACCCGTCACTCCTTACCGACCGGTGCATTTACTCTGACAAAGCCCTCCGACGCTTTCTGCCGCAACCAGCCTGCCAATGAACAGGACGGCGCGGCAAACCGCTCTCGCCAATTCGCAGCGGCTTTGCGCACTTGCCATCGCTTTTGAGCTGAGCATATTCTTCCTCTAGCGCATCAATGGTCTAGGTGCGCCACCCTAACTGGGCGGTCCCTTGGGGCCGCCCTTTTTGTAAGACGGCGGAGGGCGCAATGAATTTGGCACTGGGAATGGGCGTGGGTGTGGCAATAGGCGCTGGTCTTGGCGTGGCGCTCCATAACATCCCCTTGGGCATGGGTATTGGAGTAGCCATCGGAGCGGCGCTTGGCATTATTCGAGGCGATCGCAAGCCGCCGGCCTGATGAACTCCTGGGCTATGCGATTGTCCAACCGACAGCGGACATTTGGCGCGGGTTGACGTAATCTCGGCCTCAATTGTGAGGAGGTCTTCATGCGTTGGTTCAAACCTGCCGGACTGCTCTTTGTCCCTGTGTCGATTTTTGGCTGGCTTGCGACGGCATTCGCGTTCGCTTTTTGCAGCCAGATATTCGCGTTTGTGGAGAGTCGCGCCCATTCAATCAGCGACACGCTCTACGGCGTTTTCCCATTCTGGGTGCCGACCCTTCTCGCGTTGGCTTGGGTGGCCGATCGAACCGGCGGACGTGCCTAAACACGCCTCAGACTGCTTTTGCTAGAAGGTGGCAGCTAGCCCTGCCAATCAAGTCTGCGCTCCGTTTGTCCCTACGCCAAATGAGGTGTGATGCTACTCATTGCAATTGCCCTTGCGGCTGGCTCGCCATGTTCGGCGGCCGAGACTGCCGAAGCGGCAGCCGTTAGTCCGCTTCGTGAGCGCGACTTCGCCGAGGTCGGACTGTCCAATGTGAATGGTGGATTCCGACGCCCGATGTCGCAGGAGATCGGCTGGAGTGGGACTTGTGCGCCGACCATAGTAGGCTTGTATGGCGGAATAGCGCTGGTGATGGAAAACGGGACTATGCTTTGGACTCGGGGCGGGCCATCACTTTCTGTTCGCGAAGATCAGATGGTGCCGAGCGATCCAGAGCCCGCCCATCCTTACTGGCCCCGACATCGCTTCGTTGGATCAGCATCGCTCGCGGCCGACGGCTGGCGGGTGGGGTTGTGGGTCCGCAGCGACGGCATCACGGACGTGGCACGCTATCGCCCCGGTGAAAGGAAGCACCCAGTAATTTTGATGACGTCAGCAAAACCAATCGTGGGGCTTTTTTACCTCGGCGCGCCGGACTCGGTTGGTGGTACTCTTTTCCTAACGCAGCGGCTTGGACAGTCGCGCTTCCGCATGCTTTCCATTGCGTGGTCTGAAGGCGGATTGCGTACACGCTGATGGTGGGGATGGTTGGAAAGCGGACGTTCGCTGCCCCAAACATAGCTCCGATTGTAACGCATCTGGCATTGGCGGTCGGCGACGGTTACTCGTCCGATCTTCGCGGGGGCTTGAGGAATGATCTTCAAACGAGCGGTAGCCAGACTCAGGGCGCAGGACTGGACGGCGATTGCCATCGAATTGACGATCGTCGTCGTCGGCGTCTTCATCGGCACATGGGTCAACGACTGGCGCCAGAGCGAGGAAGAGCGTCGCGAAATCGGACGCCTGCTCGAACAGGTGCGGGTTGAATGCGTCGCGCTGATGAGCACGAGCGAGGCATTTCAGGAGTATTATGCGACTACAAGCCGGAATGCTCATGTCGCTCTCGCTGCATGGAATGGCGACCCGAAAGTCAGTGATCGCAACTTTGTCATCGCCGCCTATCAGGCCAGCCAGGTCGCCGGTCTGACAGGCGACTCGCAAGCTTTGTCGACGGTGCTGGGCGGTGAACAAGTCAAAAAGATCGACGATCCGGCTCTGCGCAAGGCGGTTGCGCGGGTGCTCCAATACGACTTTTCACAAGTCAATCCGGCGACGATGCACACGCAGTACCGGGACGACGTGCGCGAAACGATTCCGCTTTCTGCCCAGGAAAAGATCCGCGCCGCCTGTGGTGATTTCTACGACAAAGAAGGCGTTCTTCATCTTCCCGCGTCCTGCAATGCCGACCTTACCCCGGTAGAGGCCCGCGAAGGCGCAGCCGCGCTTCGCGATCGGCCCGAACTCATCCGCGAACTGAGGCTTCACCAGTCGGCGGTATCGACGTTCCTTTTCGCGCTTGGCCGCCTCGAGAGTGAGTTACGGGACGTCGAGCGAATAGACAGATAAAGTCCCCAGGCGTCGACACGAGCTTTAGAAGTAGCTTTAGCGTCCGCTATGGGTGGAAAGCGGACGCTAGACACGGCTCCGGATTTTCGCGCAGCTACCGACTTCTGCATCCCACACCTTTGGAGCGCCACGCTGCGGAAGATACTCGCCCGCAGTCGTGACCAGAGCGCATTGCGCGCCCCTCTTCCAAATAAAGGTGCAAAAGGCCAGCCCGGTCCCGGAACAGAAGTTTACCTCGTTCCACCCCGCCGCCTCCATATCACCGGCCTCGCCATGGTCCCGCTTTGTCTTGAAGGGCTGCCAGCCTCGCCGTGCGAGCGTCGCACGGGCGCGGCTGTAGGGTTGAGCACGCTTAACGTTCAAGCGATGCATGGTCCGGTCGTGGTAAGGTGACGCCACCACAGTCGACGGTGGCAGAATGAGCGTCGCTGATGCCGCTAGAACCGCGATGACTGAGGGGCGCATGACCCAACCATGCAGCGCCTTCTTAATGTCTGCAATGGGTCGTTAGCGCCCCGAGCGCCTGGACGGCAGGTTTGGGTGGAAAGCGGACATTGCCTTAATCCTACACCGAGCCATACTTCCCGAATGTCACGACTGTCTGACCACTCGATTGCGCCTCAAACACAACCAGTTTCCATGGCTTACGAGTTGGGAACTTCGGGGTGGGCGAACTTTAGGCTGACGTGCGGCGACGCGGCATTCAGTGTGCCAAACTTTGGCTACATGACAGATGGACTAGGAGACATAGTCAGGGCAGCAGTCGGTCTAGTGACTGGCTCGTCTTATGTTGATGTTCTGTTCGACTGCGAACCGCAGATATGGGGTCTCGCCATAGAGCCTTCGGGGTTAGCGACTAGGCCACCGCAACCGTATCGAGTCTGCCGGATCACCATTCGAGACGGGGGAACCGCCCTCGACCAAGTAGGCCACAGCGGCAGGCAGGTTTGGCGTTGGCAAGGGCCCGTATCGTTCGAAGCGTTTGTGCGTAGCGATGACTTTGGACGGGCGACGTTGACGATGGCCCAGGCCGTCAGGGCAAAGTTCGATGATGCTACCTACCGCGAACGATGGGGCCACTTTGGTAGTTTGGAAGGTTTCCCGCTTCGGGGAATGGCTGCGCTTGAAGCGGCGTTGGCAGTTGCCGAATATCGAGAATAATTAGTGTCTGCTTTGGGTCGTTAGCGGCCGAAGCAGCGGGATAGCGAGTTTGGGTGGAAAGCGGACTCGCTAACACCTCACGGCAAAAGGAGTGAGGTGCAACTGCTTGGGCGCGAAGACTGCACTCTCCGGCAGTTTGAACGCTTCATAGCTCAAGAAAGCGCGAATCGTGGCTTTGGGACGCACGGACGCAATCTCAACCCGCGCACCAAAGTAGTCGTCGATACCGGTTCGAAGTGGATAGTTCTGACTGCCGATGGTCACCGAGATGGGCACGCTGGATTCCGAGATGGAGCCCTGCCTATTCGGCCAGTAATCGGGTGGAAGACACAAGGTCTTTCGACCGGTGTTTTTAAGTTCCAAAACGAACCGTCGAGAGGCTGGGTCATCCCTCACCTTGAGCGCAATGGTTGGGTCATCCCTCACGCTGAACGCAATGGGAGGGGCAGAACCGAGGACCGCGGCAACGAGAAAAGCCAACATGCGGTGGGAATAACGCATGGTCGCTTGTCCGCAATGGGTCGTTAGCGGCTGGAGCGCCTGAACGTCGAGTTTGGGTGGAAAGCGGATATTTGCACGCTAAGATGCTGGAGTGGCACGGATAGGTAGGACGTTGATCCCATTGGGGATCACAAGCGTTGCGATCACTGCAACGCTGATGGGTGTCGTCCTGCTGTCCAATTCGGCACGCTCGGGGCTACCGGGTGCAGTTTTTCTCCTGTTCTTAATGGTCCTCGGATTCTCAGCCCTGGGGTTATTTCTTCTCCTACCAATCACTTGGCTGCTCCTGAAACGGCGTGTTTCGTTTGTTCCTGCCCTTATGGCGGTGATCCTAGCTGGAGTGGGACTAGGTTGGCTATTGCTGGCTTGGGTGCCGAGGAACGCGTGGATCGGGGCTATTTCAGGGGCAATAACTGCGGGTCTTTGGTTCGCGTTCAACCGACAAGGGTTTCGACCTCCAGCCGGAACCTAACGTCCGCAGTGGGGCGTTGGCGGTCCGAGGGCGCGGACGGCGAGTTTGGGTGGGAAGCGGACATCAGCCGTCGCGGAACGGATGAAGCCTTAGGATGTCCTCCTGTTCGAGCCTTTGCCTCACCGCCCATTCCGAGGAGAGCGATGCCAGTAGCTCAAGCTGCTTCGTGAACGCTTGCCGTCGTGAGTCCTCGAATGGCCGTCGATGCTGAAGCTCGAAGTCCCACGACATTCGAGCCGTTAGTCCCTCGAATATCCAGTAGAGAAGCTCATCGAGGTCGTCCGTCTGCTTTCGACTGATTTCAAGGCCGCGCTCGCGAACTATAAAGTGATATGCACCGTCGACTTCGATGTGAGGTGATCCGTTCTCGTGAGAACTGGTTGCGATGGTGAAGCTCGACTCACCAAGCTTCTCGGCGAGTGTCTTCACCCTTCGCTGTATCAGGCGGACATCAAGCAGACTGCTGGAACTCATTTGCCGATGCTGGCGGTTGCAGCTGATGTCCGCAATGGGTCGAAAGCGGACGGTCCACTTCCGACCCATTGCCTTCACTTAATCAGCACTTTGTGAATCGACCTTTGGCGTCGCGACACGGTTTCGACTTTGCGGCCGCTTTGCCAGCAGGCGTCGCAGGCTTCGCAACGACGGCGACGGCAGACTTTTTCACCGCGGCGGCGACAGGCGCCGGGCACTTGATGAACTTACCTTTTGCGTCTTTGCATTGAACGGGTTTCGCGACCGCAGCTTTGGCCGTTGGAGAGGCCTTAGCGGCCGTTGTTGGAGCAGCAGCGGCATTGGCCGTCAGCGCCAAACCAGCAGAAGCAAGCATGATGATGCGCAGCATTTTTCTCTCCTTCGAGCCGGTGGAATCCCGGCTCCGCGACCTATTACGAGGCAGAGGGATAGTGGCGCAATAGAGTTGAGGTCGCGGTCTCCTATTTCGCCGTTAATCTAGCACTTGAGAGTTCAATCTAGACTGCCAACTGGCAACCAGACAGCTTGGCTTATCGCGGTTGAAAGCCGTCCTTCGATTCAAGCGACAATTCGATACACGGCGACAAAGATCGCAACCCCCAAAGCCAGGAAGAGAAAGCAACTCCAGCCGGACAGGTCGTTGAAAAGTCGATCGTCGTGGGCATCGATTCTGGCCCAAAACTCCATTTCTGTTTCATTCTCGCGCCGCTCAGGCTTTCGCATTGGCGATGCGTGCACCGCGGTATCGCCGACCACAAGAGCGGATCACTGTCATTGAGATTATATAAGCTTTGGAAGAGGCGAAGGCGCAATCATCGGAAACGGTCCCGCAATCGTATTGATGACATAGCGGTGCACGATCTCTAAGTGTTTGACGGCTCATTTGAGCCGGGAGACTAGCGATGCCGGATGCCCCTTCAACGAAGCGTCCGGAGAGGAGCGCGCTCTACAAGCTAGGCTGTCGACTGTCTGCTTGGGTGAGCGACTTCGCCGCGCATCCCTATGTCCAAATCGGTTTCATCATCCTTTGCGTGATCTGGTTTGTGCTTGATCTCAACACGAACCTCCTCACCGCAGCCCTGTCGATCCTCGCAATCACGCTGACGCAGATGGTCCTTAATCGCCAGAACGAACGAGAGGCGGAGGACCGACGTCGAGACGTCGCCTTACATGCAAAACTCGACGAATTGTTGATTGCCTCGCACCGGGCACACAACGAAGTCGCTGGCCTCGAGGATCGTGAAGAGGACGAAATTGAGCGAGAACGTGAGAGAATTGCAGAAAGAGCTAAAAATTAAGGCCTGAACGCCGCGATTAACGGGAAATGTCCCGCTCGTTCACGAATTTTGCGACAGAGAGCGCCGAGATGTCTGCTGGCGCAGGGACCATTGCTCTCGGCGGATGGAAGGGAGGCGAGGCTTCGGACGAGAGCTTGTGCGTGTGACCACGGCGTGCGTGGTCACCCTCGGCGGCGAGCTGGAAGTGCAACTCCCGTTCGCCGTCACCCAAGGTGATATTTCAGCTCTTATCGGTTGTGTTCGGCATGTTTGCCTGCGACTGTTTGCGCGTCGGCCACGCTGGACCGGAGTGGCGCGAAATCACTGATGCGCGGAGCAAGTTCGTTCGACAAAGGCGCAGATGTTCCTCGCGAATGCTAGGATAGAGAAGGAAGCACTTGATGAAGAAGTTGGCGATTCAAACCATGGTCGTCGTCGCGTTGCTGGGGACGTCGGCGTGCAAGGTGAATCAAACGAAGCAGGCTGAAATGCCGAAAGTCGATGTGAAGACGAGCGGTGGACAGCTTCCCGCTTATAACGTTCAAGGCCCGGACGTTAAGGTCGGGTCGAAAACCGAAGAAGTGAAGGTGCCGACCGTCAAGGTTACGACTCCTGACAAGAAGTAGGATCGGGTCGAAGGCTACACCCCGGAAATACAAGGCGTCGCGATGCTACACGTCGCGGCGGCTTCCTCATTTGATGAGAAGGCCGCCGCGTCGAATGCTGAACAAGTTGCCCTCGGCCAGTTCCCACACGTAAGCGACGCTCGCGTAAAAGTGGAACGTCCGGAAAGGGTCGAGTGCGGTCGAAGTGCCCGGAAGGCGGGTTTGGGTGGAAAGCGGGCACTCACTGGATCAGTTTGGAGGGCCAACCTACGCGCACCAGTAGTCCGTCCGGACCAGCAATTCCGACCTCGTAAATGCCCCATTCCCGGTGTCTCAAGACACCGCCGAGTCGGATCACAAGGTCGTGTGCCAATTCAGCGATCGCCTCCACGTCCGGTGTCCTGATAAAGACCCCGAAGGGATTGTATTTGGGCACGCTCCACGGGCCGCTGCCTGCTTGCGTCAGATGCACTTCACAGCCCCAACCCGTCATGATCCGATAAGCGTCCTCACCGCCAGTGCGGACAAACCCAACCGTTCCCAGAATGCGGTGGACAGGTTCAGGTCGTTGGACGGGACGATGGCGAACGCGCCGACGCTAGGGTCATCACGCATAATTTGCCACCGCTCCTTCAAGCGCTCTCTGTTGCAGGAACACGAATTTGATGGCCGATTGGGTGGAGAGCTGTCGCGCTTCTTCACGCGGTGAATGTTCAGCTGTCGGCTTTCTTCTTCGACAATAAAGCAAGTATGAGTGGGGTAATTATGCCGATGATAATTGCGATGTAGGCTCCAAGCACGCTGGCCTCCTGCTCAAGCAATTCGTATCACATGAGCGCATGTCGTGCGAAGTCAGAATTGAGTCTAAAGCCGCCAATGCGCCTGACCGGCTAGTTTGGGTGGAAAGCCAAATTTCGGGATGTATTATGCTTCGGGGCCAACTGGGGGTAACGAGTGCGTCTCAAGATTGCGATCGCGGGCGTTCTGACGGCCCTGTCGGTGGCCTGTAATCGCGGCACTTCGTCTTCCCCAAGTGCCTCTGACAATTTCCCTGTCGCCGGCACCTATCACGTCACGCACGAGGTCGATCAAGACAACAGCACCCATAGTGACGAGTTCGATACCGACATCGATGTCTCGACCCGCGAAAAGCTCGAAGCGGCAGTCGGCCAGGAAAAGGGATCGCACTGCCACGACAAGCATGTGGAAATCGGCGAAGGGCAGTTCACGGTACGCATGCTATGCGACGCTCCCGACGGCGATATCCATAACATCGTCACCGATCGACATGGCTCGTTTTCCCGAGATTCCATCGAGATCACCGAGGACACGACACTCTGGGGAATATCGTCCAGGGAAAGCTACTCGTACCGTCTGAAGGGTCGCTGATGCTGGCTCGGCTGCCAGAAGAGTTTTACGTCATGTTGGCGGTGACAGCCGTCGTCATGATCGCAATCTGGGTCGTTGGCACGACAATCAATGGGTTGGTGACAGGGTGGTACAAGCTCCAGTCGTGGTACGCCGACGACGGGACCGCCGAGCCGCGGACAGCCATGATCGTCCGTGTCGCTTATATGGGACGGTTGAACGCGCGCGTAAGCTATCGCTTGAAAATCGCGGCGACGTCGAGAGGCTTGTTGCTGGAGACCTTTCGTATCTTTGCGCCGTTCCAGCGCGCTCTGCTCATTCCCTGGCTGGACATTACGCCAAGTGGGCCGTTGCCCGGCTGGTTCGGGGATCGGGTGCGACTGGATTTTGGGAAGCCGGTCGTGGGCCAACTGACCATCAGCGCCGAATGCTGGGATGCGTTGCGCGGCTCAGCGAGTGACGCACCGGCGGACCTCACTCGTCCGTCACGCCCTGACGCGAGCGCGAAGGAAACGCGACGCGCGAGCCCGCTCGTCCTCATCCTGTTGGGGCTCTTCTTGTTGTTTAGCGTAATCGGCAATCAGGGGGCCCTGATTGGCAGCGTTCCTCTAGCGGCAAGGTTCGCCGGCGTAACTGTATCGCTTTTCGTCGGTCTGTGGCTTTCGAAATTATGTGCCGCCCCCGATACCGATCCTCAGTGGAAGCGCGTCCTTACCCACGTCGCAATCCCGCTATTTTGCGTGGCAGCCGGCGTTCCGGTCACCCGAGCACTTCTTGTCTTTGCTGCCTTCACCGGAATGCCTCCGCCGACCATTGTCGACGCCCAGGTTACCTCCCATCGAGTGGCGAGAAACGGAGAGCATATGACGACGGAGTCGATTGCGACTATCACATTGGGTCGCGATGGGCCGTTCATGGACGTTCGAGTCAGTCAGGACCTCGATCTTCAACTGGACCCCTATTACCATCCGGGCCGTGACTGTCTTGCCGTGGGGATCCAGCAAGGGCGATGGGGCTTGAAGCTCGCAAGGATTCCCGCCTCCCTCCTCACGCCACCCCTCGACCTCAGAAGCTATCGGCGCTGTGCCTAGACTGACGTACTAAAGCGCCGGCCTTGACTGTTACGAGCTCCTTCAAGAGCCGCGATAGCGCCAACTAAGGAATGTCCAAACAATTGCGAATGCGGCCACGTATGGGATGACCAAGGCAAGTCCTACCGACGCGTTTTGCTTGTTCGGCGCCACCCAATAAAGCGCGCCAGTCAGCAAAGTCAGCGCCAGGGCGGGACCGGCCATGCCGACGACCTTTCGGAGAGTCGAGAAACTCCCGCAGCAAGTAGGCCGAAAGGCAATCCCATAAGGCCGTAGATCGTAGCTATCGTGAAAAAGCCGTTGCCGACTCGAGTCAGCACGATTGTGCCTAGAACGATTGCCGCTGCGTAGGTGATTGCAGACTGCACGATGAAGGACATTTGATCGGCGCTCCCAGCCTGAAACTGAATGGCGCGGCGCAGAATGTCCGCAATGGTTCGTTATCGGACGGTCTTCTTTCACCCAATTGAACACACTCCTGCCGCCAGTGTGATGACTTATCCAGGCTTATCGCGTATAGGCAGTCCATGCTTCAGGTTCAGCACTACCGCGACATGGCCAAGACCACGCGTAACCTTGCTGCCCAAGCAGCCACTGAAGAAACTCGCCGTCACCTTGAAAGCTTAGCGATTGGCTACGACTTGAGGGCAGATGAGCGGGAGCGCGAGATCGCCGCGGCTCAATCTAGAGGTTCGTCACCCCGGCCCTGAGCTTCGAGCGCGTCCAGGTCGCGCTGCCCCTCGTCGGCCATGTTCCTAAGTTCGGCAGCGGTGGCAGGATCGCCAGTCGTCCTCGCCAGATTGCGGCAAAGTTCGATGCGAGCACGAATCTTCTGAGCCAATTCTACGCGATTCATCCCTCCTGTTCGCAGGCCGAAGATATGTCGACAAGACGACGCTATGCGGTTCGTCGAATGTTGAAGGACAGTTCATCGACGACAGCATATCGGAGGCACGCTCCTGCCAGCCAGCCTCCCAGCGAAGGGCAGGGGCGTGTCGCGTACGTTTCGGACGTAAGCCGAAGGCTGCCCAATGCATTCGGCCCGCGGCACTGCGGTCCTCATCTGCCTCTTTTCATTCTGCTTTCGATATGGTGATTGGCGGCGCTCTCGTCGCGTTTGAGAGCCGGCAGTCCCTGGGCGTGTGCAACCGCCCGGGGGCTGCTTGCGAAGCCGGCTTCGAGCTCCCTCAGTCCAAGGTTCATCACTGAATGCAAATCGCCGCGAGCAGCCGTCCTCCCGCCATCTTACAAGGGGGCGCCCCCGAAAGAACAGCCCAATTACGGTGGCGCGCCTATACCGAAGCCGGAAGGAGGTGCTTTAGCTCGAAAGGGATGGCAAGAGCGCAAAGCATAGAGAGCGAGCAGCCCGCATCCCTGCGGATGTCTTGAAGACGTGTTTGATTGGCGGGTCTTCGGAGATGGATATAACGAAAGTTTCCACTGATGACCGGGAGGGTTGTTTGCCGCTGACTTCGACTCATGCTTTGGTCCCGATCGCGGCGGCATTCGCTATCGGACAAGGGCCAGTTCCTCGGCGCCTATTGTTGTGGTGTGTTATCGCCGCGGCGGCGCCAGACCTCGATGGTTTTACCAACCCGATTTGGGCGGACACGTGGGGACTCGCAACGACTTCGATTTTTGCGCATCGCGGCGCATCACATTCCTTGTTCGCTGCCTTGGCAGCGAGCTTGGTCGCTGCGGCTTTCCACAGAAAACTGGGAGTGGGACGGTTAGCAGCCGCCGTATCGATTGGCCTGGCGATGGCGAGCCATGGCTTGCTCGATATGCTGACGAACAGCGGGAGGCCGGTTGCTTACCTCTGGCCACTAAGTTCAGAGCGAATGTTCGCTGATTGGCGACCTTTGCACAGCTCTCCGGTCGCGTGGACGCATGCGGCAAGTCAGCTCCTTTTCCGCCAAGAAGGCGAACTGATCCAAATCATTGTGCCGATGTTTGCGCTGGCATTCATCATTCGGGGATGCAAAGCGGCCTCGCGAGACCCACGGACGACCAATCCTGCCGCAGATTTTGAGCACCTCTCTCAGGGCAAAAGGAATCCCCTCACTGCCGAGAGTGGGAGAAAGTGCTCAGGAGATTACGAAATTCCGCTCGATGAATTCAATCGGTAGGTTGGTCAGCTTTTAATCCGGTCCACACCAGCCGGGAAGAAAGTCCGCGTGAGGAGCCTTAGCTAGAATGAGTGCTTTCGCTAGGCACGCTTCCCAATGATGATCGAGCTGTTTTGCCGAAAAATGGCGGCGAAAATAGTCGGCCCAGATAAACTCCGTAAATGGCTTCGCTTCCTTCGCGTACCCCCCTTCTTGACGGACAGCCCCGGCGAGTGAACGAAAAGGATCGTCGCGAAGCTTTGCAATGCGTTTTGGAATCTCATCGTAAGACAGGCGCCGACCGTTCTCGTCGAAAGGATGAAGCCAGCCGCTGTTATCGAGGAACCGCCAGAAATCTTCCAAGGCTAACCTGTGGAGGTTAGCAACGGGCGTGACAAGCACCCTCTCTTGTCCTTCCTCAAGCAGGGCTCGAGCAAGGTGGTGATGGTCGATAACATAGGACTTTTTCTTCGGGCCGATCACGACAGGGATCATATGACGACCTAAGTAACTCCCTACCTTTTCGTCAGCGATCTCGCGCATCTTGGCTCGTCGCTGCTCGACTTCGCGAAAGCCCACGGTTATCTGCGTCGGCCTGAGATCCTTAATCGCTAACGGCGTCAAAATGGGGTCACGGCTAGTCCTCATATCGCGTCCCTTCATCGAACTCGAACGAGCACGCAGCCCCAACGGAACGGGTTGCGCTCGCGGCCAAGTGCGCGGTTGCATTGCCCCCCTTGACGAGTAGGTCGCGCACGGGATCCTTAACTCTAGCCAGTCTTAGTTCACGGCCATTCTGTTTGAGGCGGCGTGCAGATTCGCCGAGTGTCTCGATGGCCGTCGAGTCTAGGTCATCACTTTCCTCGAGGCTCAGGACGAGAAGCCTTGCTTCGCTAGTCAGAATTCGCGCTTCGGACGTCATCATTATTGATTCGACGTTGGCGAAGAAAAGCGGCTCACCGGGTCTCAGGACCAGCACGCCGGGCTGAACGTGAGCGTCTGCGTGACGAGAAAGTTCTACAAAGTCGTCACTGTCCTCCAGTCGGCCAAGTTCGACCACTTGCGGCGTCGCTAACCTCCGAACTATGGCCAGCACCGAAAGGCAAACTGCTCCCAACAAACCCCAAAGGACGCCGCTCACGAGCACCCCGAGGGCCGCAGCCACGGCAATCCAGAAATCTCGTTCGATTTGCCAGAGCTTGATCAAGGGACGGGGATCGAGCGCGTGGACCAGAGCCGCCACAACGACTGCCGCGAGCACGGGATCCGGTAGGCGAGCAAGGAGAGGGGTCGCAACAAGAAGCAAGAGCGCGAGGACTCCTGCTGCGAATCCGCCCGCGAGCCGGCTGGTAGAGCCGGCGCTGGCATTTGCCGAGGACGCAGAAAAGCCAGCGCCCACGGCCTGACCACCGAGCGCCGCAGACCCGAGATTCGCAAGTCCCAGAGCAACGAGTTCGCGGTTCGAAGAAACCGGATCGCCACGGAGAAGAGCCAGCGCGCGAATTGAACCCCAGGACTCGGCAAATATGATCAATGCGATAGGCGCTGCGGCAAGAAGCAGACTTAATTCCAAGCGCGCGTCGAGATGCGGAAGTCCGGGAAGAACGAAAGCAAGATCTATCCGTCCGACCTCTGTGATGCCGTGTGCCGAAAGGTTCACGAGACTCGCGATTCCGATTCCCAGCGCAAGCACCGCGGCCGATCCAGGAATTGCTGGCGACAGTAGTCGTAATATCAAGATGACAGCTAACGCACCCAATCCAATTGCGGCGTTCAAGGGGCGAATGTCGCCTAGCTGCGCCGCAAGCGTAACTAGCTGTGCCAGAAAGCCTCCCTTCGACGCCGGAAGCCCCAACAGCGCTGGTAGTTGGCGAGTCACGATGGCGATTGCCAGCCCAAATGCGAAGCCACGAAGAACCGGTCGAGATACGAAGCTTGCTAGAAGCCCAAGCTTGGCGACGCCGAAGGTGAGGAGGAGCAAGCCGGCCAACGTTCCCACGACCAATGCAATTTCGCTTGCTGGAAAAGTGGGGAACCGGCCGATTGCTGCAGCCATGGCGGCTGCCGATGCCGACGTCGCGGAGACAACCGCGTCCCTGCTGCGACCGACGAACGCATAAATTGAGAGGCCAGCGAGCGCCGCAATGAGGCCGTGAGACGGCGTCAGCCCTGCGATCTTTGAATAGGCAAGTCCCTCGGGGATCAATAGGGCGGCAACCGTCAAGCCTGCCCGAAAGTCGGAGCCGAATTCGCCGTCTCGAAGCTTTGGCGACATCGGACCATCCCCGCAAAAGGGTCAAAAATGGGCATTTGCTTTGACGAACGTCAAGGGCATCACCGAGCTCACAAGACGGGTGTTGTTAGTAGCCAAGGCTGGTGCCAAATACATCGCGGTTGCCGGCTTATCTGAACGGTTGGCCTTGCCTTCTTACTCCCGCGCCGCACTTACGCACACCGGTCCTTTCACTACTGCAACGGCTGACCCTGTTTTTTACCGGGCCGCACCTTACGAATTTTCCGTGTGAATCAAAACATTCCCAAGTAGCTGACGCTGGAATGGGCAGAATAGAAATCATCAATGCGCCGATTGCACAGCTTCTGGACACCTTCATGCAACGATCCCTGAAGCTAGAAATGCATATGGAGCACGTGGATCGCGAGAAATATCAGCACGAGTGCGCCGATTAGCGAGCCAATGAAGCCAGCCGGGTGGAAGGGTTGATCTGGCCCTGCTCGACCAAGTCCCCGTGCCGCAACACCCGCAATGAGTGAACCTAGGATGCCGAGAACGATTGTTCCCAGGATCGTCATGTGGACTGCGCCGGGATAAATGAAGCGGGCCAAGAGGCCGACGATGAGACCGACGACGATCATCACGACAAAATGCATGATCTTGCTCCCACGAAATTTGATTGGCCATTACCTAGTCGACAATCATCTGCCGGCCAGAATCAGCTCCAGGACGCGACGCCGCCATGACGCGAGCAAGCGCCACTTCGATGAGCTGCGTGACTATACAGCCCGTCCTTACAGCGAGCGATCGCACCGGCTGGATTCGTGTTCTCGCTCGATGCGGCCGGCACAGTGACCGGGCGCGGCGTGGGCCGAACAGTCGTAGTTGGCGCTGCAGCAGTGGTCGCTGACCGACAGGTCGCCCGCACTTTGTTATACCACTTAGTGCAGTCGGTCGTGGTCGCCGTGGCAGTCGTCGTAGTCTTCACCGCGCCAGCAGCAGACCCACTCGCCGTCTGCGTCGAAGCGGCTCGACACTCGGCCTTGTTTTTGTTCCCCGCCTTCGTGCAGTCGTAATGGCGCGTTGTAGTCTTGGTTGTGACCGACGTTGTTTTCGTTTCGATTGGCTTGGCTGAAGCAGATGCGGCCGCCTTACAAGCTGCCTTGTTGGCGTTGCCCGCCTTCGAACAATCGTAATGTCGTTCGGCGGCGGATGCCGGAGCAACAAAGACTGAAGATGCGGCGATGGCCGTGACAAATAGGACGATACGCATAGTGCTTCTCCCGAGTCGTAAGGTGCAAAGGGTGCGCCTAGCTGACGCTACTTGCAACGGGGATGCTAACGTGACCTTCAAACGTATCGCGGATGAAACTACCGCCTAGTTTCGACGTTCTTGCATCGTGACCGGGAGAACGGCGATGGCGACAAGCGGTAGCGAAACGCCCGAAAGAAGTGCCGTCTATAAGCTCGGCTGCCGCCTCTCCGAGTGGGTAAGCGACTTCGCCGCCCATCCTTATGTGCAGTTAGGCTTTATCGCCTTTTGCGTGACCTGGTTCGCGCTCGATTGGAGCGAGAATCTCCTCACCGCCGCGCTGTCGATCATCGCCATCACTCTTACCCAGATGGTCCTCAATCGTCAGAAGGAGCGAGAAGCGGAAGACCGACGGCGCGACATTGCGTTGCACGCCAAGCTCGATGAACTACTGATCGCTTCGAAGCGCGCGCGGAGCGAACTCGCCGGGCTCGAAGAACGCGAAGAAAGTGAGATCGCCGAGCAGAGGCGGATCATCGAGGATCGCGCGCGTCAGGATTGCGCTGAACGCGCCTAATCGGAGTAACATGCTCATTCTGTCGACGCAGGCTGTTCTCAAAGCAGTAGTTTGAGGCAGAAAATCTAAATTTGCCTTCATGCTCTCCTAGAACGACGATGCAAGCGCGAACCCGCCGCCATGCGTATCGCCCCACGGCATCCAGCGGACGCGCGCATTGCGCTTCGAGCTCAGTAACCAGCCCGATGCCTCGCCGATGGCAGCGCCGGCGATGACATCGTGCCAGTAATGTTTTCGCGCCTCGACCCGCGCGACCCCGACGAACGCGGCGACGAGATGAGCGGGTATCCCGACCTGCCATCCGTAGCGCTTCTCAAGCGTCGCGGCCGCGGCGAAGCTGACCGAGGTGTGTCCGGAAGGAAAGCTGTGATCGTCGCTGCCGTCGGGTCGCCGCTCAGGGATCGAATATTTCAGAAGTTCGGTCGCGCCGAAGGCCGCCCCCATCGAAAGACCGGCCTGCTTGTCTCCCTGCCAGTCGCCCTCGATCGCGGGTAGCCCGAGGGCGACGAGAACAAGACCGTCGCGCGCAATGCCGCTGGCCTGGTTCCAACCGTGGGTTCCCGCGTAGGCCGGTGTCGCGAGCGAAATGACGGCAAGAGTGATAGGAAAGGTGGCGGGGCGCATGAGCTATCTCCGTCGAACGCTGCCCCGCTCCGCTTCTACAAGAGGAGTCCGTCGGGTGCCACGTGTGAATTTCGGTAGCTCACCGCTGCGAATTCACCCTTCCGCGAAAGTAGCGGCGTCAGGCTGAGCTACCATCTGTTGAAGGCTCTGCATCGACGATTGCGCCATGCTCGGCCGTGTAGCCATGCGGGCGAGCCACAGATTGAGATTAGCTCGTCCGTCAATAAGCTCTTTCCACTCGGGTCCGCTCGTCAGGAATTCGATTTGGCTGGCAAGCATGAAGTCGGCGAGACAAGGGACTGGGCCGCCGAAAAGTCTGCATCGCCGAGCATTGGTGAAAGCTCGCCAATCACCACATGCGCATCCGGCATTGCTGCCACGATGGCGTCCTCGGCCACAGCCAAAGCTGTTCGCTGCAAGAACGCTAAGGGCAAATTCGCGAAGTGCGGAGCACCAGGTGCTAAACCGGCCTGATTAAGAAAATGTCGGCTGTGGGGCGATCAGGCGGACCTGATCGCCCATTTTTCCAGGTCGTAATGTCCGCTGAGGGTAGAGCTCAAATCGAGTGCGGACCTTAGGGAGTAACAATCCGAAGTAACGGGCCAACGATAATCATCGCCTAGGCAACGCAAGTAATCCTTGACCACGGCCTACGCGCTTAAATCACGTATGAGCACTCAACGGCTCAAAAAAATAATCCGGCTTGGCTAAAGCATGTTTTTAAAGCGTCCAAGCATGCCTTCTCCACCTTCATTGCCTTGAAGCAGCGAGGCAAATTGGCCGAGAGCTCCCTCCCCGCCGATATGGTCGACGATTTGCGACAGCTTTTCGGGTGGTAAACCAGTCGATGCCGCAGCTGATTGAACGGTGTCCCCTTCTTCTTGGTGAGCTTGGCTGAGGGCCGCCATTGCGGTTTCCACCTTATCGGCGGGAAGGCCAAACTTCGCAGCCAGATTATCTACCGTGGCATCGCCGCCGAGCTGACTCAGCATTCCATCTAAAACTCCCATGATTCATTCCTCTCAAAAATGATAAAAACCATTCCTACGACCGAACCGTCACTTCCACGCGTCGCGCCTCGGCTGGGCTGACTGCCCCGGTGGTCGGACTTTGCGGTTTCTCAAGAAGAATCGAGGAGTGCGGAATTCCGGCCTGCTCTAGCGCCGCCGCGACCTGCTGAGCCCTCTTCTTGGACAGCTCGGCGTTGGCGGCGGCATTGCCAGAGGGATCGTTGTAACCCGACACCACAATTTTGGCGGCGGGATTGGCGGCAGCGTAAGTCTTGAGCGCCGTGGCGGCAGTGGTGAGGTCACGGCTGACGGCGGACTTTCCGAGGTCGAAATAGACCTTAAGCGAAGGAACGCCGTTGCTGCTGGCCGCGACGACACCAGCGCCAGCCGGAGCAGCAGCTTCGGAAGCGGTAGGTGCGGCGCCGATGTTGAATTCGTCACTGTTGCTAGTTGCGTCAGTTTGGGATGTTACCGCAGCTGGCGTCGCAGTTTTAGCAGCCGTCCCAAGGCCGGAAGAGGGTGTTTGATGGGAACAGCTACGAATAATCAGGAACAGGGCAACCAGTACGAGCGCACCGATAATCCACGGCCACCAAGAATTACCCCGACGGGGCTCGTCGGCAAGATAGGCTGGATCACGTCGCGGAGATGCAGTGTTCCCCGTGTCGGATTCGTCATTAGCGTGCCGCATGCCGAACACACCGCTGGCCGCTACTGCAGCCGCAGGAGCGACGGTCGAGCGATCCGCCATCGAAGACGCGGGGGCGGACGCGACAGGTTCACCGCCGGCCGGATCGCCGCTTTCCGGAGTACGACCTAATTCGGGTCTGGCGTCGGACAAGGGCGATGGGGGCTGCTGGGAGGAAGTGCCAGAAGCGCCCAACAGGGTAGACGCCGACGCTGCAGTGGCAGCCCCCATCGCAGCTCCGCCCGTTGCGTGCGGCGGAACGGAGCGTTCTTGTAAGGTTGAAGCTGCTTTCTTGCGGAAGAGGTCGTGTCGATCGAAATGATCAGTCAGGAGATAATAGACGGTGACGCGGTTTTTGGTACGGTCACCTTTCATTCGTTCACCGACGGCGGCGATTGCGGCGTTGAGATGGTCGTCGGAATCGGTGAGCGCGAGCTTCTTCTTGAGGAAGCTCTCGCGGACACGTGCCAACTCCTGGGGATCGGAGTAAGAAACTAGAGAAGAATCTCGTTTGCGAAGCGCGATACCGCAATGGCGAACGATACCTGCCACCACGTCGTGATCCGCCTTAGGATCATATTTTAGCACATCCGAGAGCCAGTCCTCAGCCATGTCACGCTCCTTTTCACTCTAAGGTCTGATCATCCGTACCGCTGTCAATTCAACCTAAGCGACGATAAATGTGACCGCCATTGTGACCCGCCATTCGGCGACGCGATTATCGCGGACCACGATTTTGGTGTCCTTGATCCACGCTCCTTCGATTCCTTTCACTGTCTCACCAACCTTGGCGATGCCGGACTGGACTGCATCCTCTATGTCCTTGGGTGAGCTGGACACGATCTCGATTGTTTTAGCGACGGTCACGGTGTTGCTCCTTTCGCAGCTTTGTGCGGGCGGCTTCTATAAAAATCGTCGAGCTTATCGGTGAGCGGGTTTCGTCTGGAGGGCCTGCCAAGCAACCCGGCAAATTGCTCGAGACCGTTAGGGCCGCCGAGCTGTTCAATGACTTCGGCGAGCTTCGCTCTCGGAATCTTTGTCGACGCGGCGGCGATGTTCAAAGTGTCGCCTCGCTTCAAAAGCGCGCTGCCAAGCGCAGCGATCGCTTCCAGGATGACCTCGGGAGGCGTGTTCAACCGCTTGCTAGTCTCTTCGACGTCGAGCCCAGTGCCGATCTGCGAAAGCATGCTGTCGAAGATTCCCATACTGCCTCCGAGAATGAGATGAACTACGCAGGCGAATCAGACGAACTCATCTATCTAAATACCCGCCAGTCCGAGGCGGCGTCAGCCCTTCCGCCGTAACTCGTCTCTGATCTCGGTCAGCAGCTCGATGTCGGTCGGTCCCGCGGGCACAACGTCCGGTTTTTTCATGAGCTTGCTGGCCTGGCGAATCATGAGGAAAATGATGAAAGCCAGGATCAAAAAATTGATGACTTGCGTAACGAATTCGCCCCAACCGAGCATCGCGACCCCAGCCGTTTTCAGATCGGCATATTTGGTTGGATCGCCCTTGAAGCTGGCCGGGATAGGACCGAGCCGGACGAAATGGCTAGAGAAATCCATGCCACCGAAAAGCCAGCCAACAATTGGCATGATGACGTCGTCCGTCAGGCTTGTAACAATCTTTGCGAACGCCGCGCCAATGATCACGGCGACTGCAAGATCGACGACGTTACCCTTAGCAATGAATGCTTTGAAATCGGATAACATAAGGTCTCGCCTTTTTGACGCCGAGTCGAATTACAAGTTTGTAAGCTAAATTCCGCAAAGCAAAAAAGGAAATTTCAAAGCGACAATTTGCCATCTGAAATTCAACATTATTTTTCTGTTAATGCATCCATCGTGTGAGATTCAATCCGGAAATCGAGAAGGAGTCTTTTTTGGCAGAGAAGGTCGACGGTAAAGCGCTGGGAGCACTACGTCCCGAGATCGTGGGCTAGGCGACAGCGAGCCACACCGCTCCGACTGACGTAATCGCCAGCTTTGGTCAGCATCTCGAGATGGAGAAGCGATCGCTATACCCCCGGTCTCGGCCGCAGGGGGTATAGCGATCGCCCCGCCACAGTGAGATTCTGACCACATCAGACCGGGACGACTCGCCGGCCGCTATTGACGTAGCGGAGCGAATCTCTTGCGAATCATTCGCAAAAGGCTATTTCGCACTCATGCGTATGCTATTCGACCTTCTGCGGCTTGCAGCCTTGATCCTGTTCGCGAGCCTCACGGCACCTACGTTTGCCGACACTCCCAACACCTCGTCCACGATTCAGACCAGCTGGCGGCTCCTGGATTACGTGGCGGTCGACTATCCTGGCGCCGTCCGTGACGGGCGCGTCCTCAGCGCCTCGGAGTTCGCCGAAATGCGCGAGTTTACCGCGACCGCTGAGGCGCAGCTCAAGACGCTGCATGGCTCGCCTTCGCAGTCCGCCCTGCTGACTCAGGCTGCTGCACTCCGTGCCCAGGTAGACGCAAAGGCGCCGGCCACCGAAATCGCGCGGCGCGCCCGCCAGCTCGGCGCCGATCTGCTCAAGGCTTATCCGGTGCCCTTCGCACCAGCCCAGATGCCCGACCTTAATCGGGGCAATCAGCTGTATCAGGCGAATTGCGCATCATGCCACGGTGTCGCGGGCCATGGCGATGGTCCTGCAGCGGCAAGTCTCGATCCCAAGCCGGTGAATTTCACCGATAGGAACCGCGCCAGCGAGCGCAGCTTGTTCGCTCTCGAACAAGTGATCGACCAAGGAATTGGCGGCACTCCGATGCCAAGCTTTGCCCACCTACCGGCGCAAGACCGGTGGAATCTGGCGTTCAAAGTCGGCACATTTGCCTATCCGGCGGATCTCGTCGCCGCGGGCAAACAGACCTGGGAAGGCGACCCGGTGTTGCGAGCCCGAATTCCCAGTCTGGCTGCTTTGGCAACCCTAACCCCAGCGGCGCTGTCTCAGCAGATCGGTGAAGACAAAGCCATCGCGGTGATTGCGTATCTTCGTTCGACGCCTTCCGCGATTCAGCCCTCGAGCGGAGACAGCCTCGCGCTCACCCGTTCCAAACTCGCGGCGAGCGTAAGCGCTTATGCCGCCGGCCAACGCGATGACGCCCGCAAGCTCGCTTTGTCGGCCTATCTCGACGGGTTCGAGCCGGTCGAGCCGATCCTTACGGCCCGCGATCCGGCCCTTATGCATCGGATCGAGAGCAGCTTGGGCGAATATCGCGCCGCGATCGGCCAAGGCGCTCCCGTGGCCGACATACAGGCCAGGGCTCAGGCACTGGACGGTCAGTTTGCGGCTGCTGAACAGGCGTTGGCGCCCCAGGCGAGCAGCGCGGTCTCGACCTTCCTCAGCGCGCTGACCATCCTCGTGCGCGAGGGCGTCGAGGCGCTGCTGATCGTCGTCGCGATGATCGCCTTTTTGCGCAAGGCCGAGCGCACCGACGAACTGCGCTATGTCCATGGCGGCTGGGTCGCGGCGCTCGCTGCCGGCCTCCTCACCTGGTTTGTCGCCACCACCCTAATCTCGTTCAGCGGCGCCAGCCGCGAACTCACCGAGGGATTCGGCGGTGTGTTCGCCGCGTTGGTGCTGGTGTTCGTCGGTATCTGGATGCACGGCAAGGCGCAGGCTGACGCCTGGCAACGCTATGTCCGCGACAAGCTCAACCGGGCGCTCAACGAGCGCTCGGGTTGGTTTCTGTTCGCGCTTGCCTTTATCGTCGTCTACCGCGAAGCCTTCGAGACGATCCTGTTCTACGCCGCCATGTGGGAGGATTCGCCAAGAGCGCTTTTGGCGGGCGTCGGGGTCGGTGCCGCGCTGCTCGCGGGCATTGCCTGGGCGATGCTTCGCTACAGCGCCAAGCTGCCGATCGCCCAATTCTTCCGATACAGCTCAATCCTGATGGCCGTCTTGGCTGTGGTCCTTGCTGGCAAGGGCATCGCCGCCTTGCAGGAGGCTGGCCTGCTCGGGGTTACGCCGCTGGCCAACGTTCCGCGTATCGACTGGGTTGGGCTGCAGCCGAGTTTGCAGGTGGTGCTCGCGCAGCTGGCAGCATTCCTCGCGCTGGTGGTCGGCTTCAATATGAATCGGCGGCCACGCTCACCCTTGGCAACCTAGCAATTCTGACCGGGCGTCGGCTAGATCGCGTCGCCTCCGATTGAGGCCCGCCGCGCGGCGATGCACGTGCAAAAGCCTCGCCAATTGAGTCAAAGGAGCAACGAGCATGCCGGGAGTTTGTACGGGCAACATGGACACTGGCTTCATCGGCCTAGGCTATGCCAAAGTGACTTTTCTCGGGATCGTCCAGGGAACCACTGAATTGCTTCCGATATCGTCGACCGCGCATATGCGGGTCGTGCCGGCTTTGCTCGGCTGGAGCGATCCAGGATCGGCCTTCTCGGCAGCCATGCAACTTGCCGCACTTTTCGCCGTAGTCAGCTATTTCTGGCGCGACGTTCGGTCGCTCGCCGTCGGCTCGGCGACAGCTATTGCGGGTCGCGATTTCGCCAACCGCGACCTGCGGCTGAGCTTGGGGATCGTTCTCGCCACAATGCCAATCATAGTAGCGGGGATCGCTCTCGCGCCCTTGCTCAACGCGTGTTCATCGCCTCTGCGCTCACTAAATGTTGTCGGAGCGGCCTGCCTTGTAATGGCAGCGCTGCTGGCCGGCGCAGAACTTCTCGCCCGTCATACGCGAACGCTCGAGCAGGCTCGCTTGCACGACATGTTGTTGATCGGTTTGGCTCAGGTCGGAGCGCTGATCCCTGGCGTTTCGCGTTCCGGATCGACCCTGACCGCCGCATTGGGCCTCGGCTTTAAGCGCGAGGAAGCCGCCCGCTTCTCTTTCCTCCTCGGCCTCCCGGCGATCACGTTGGCAGGAATCAAGGAATTATGGGCGCTGCATCAAGCCCATTTGCCGTTTCATGGCTGGGCCGTCCTCGGCGTCGGGCTCCTGGTAGCGTCACTTTCCGCTTATGCTGCGATCTGGGCCCTTATGCGGATCCTCGAGCGAATGTCAGCATGGCCCTTTGTCGCCTATCGCGGGTTCCTCGGCGCGCTAATCCTGCTTCTTGGCGCGACGGGTCGGGCGGCTTGATCATTACCGGCGCCCCCTTTGCCAAAGCGTTTAGGCAGGAGAGGTCAAATGGCTGAATGCGGGTGCGAGCCGACCGACGCCGACACGCCCCAAGAGCGTCGTGTTCTGAAAATTGCGTTCGGCCTCAACGCCATGATGTTCATCGTAGGCGTTTCGGCTGGTCTTGTCGCGCGCTCGTCCGGTCTAATTGCCGATGGACTGGACATGCTCGCTGACGCGACTGCCTATGCCATTGCGCTTGCAGCTAGCGGGCGCAGCGCTCTGTTCAAGGCGTCGGCTGCGCGCCTCAGCGGTGCCCTACTACTCGCGCTCGGTATCCTCGTCCTCGCCGACGCCGGCCGCCGGCTGTTTGCTGGCACGCCGCCTGAAGGCGCAATCATGATCGTCATCGCTTCGGTCGCGCTTGTCGTCAACGCGACTGTCTTGCACCTTCTCAGCAGGCAACGCAGCCAAGAAGTCCATGTTCGGGCGACTGTGATTTTCACCCGGGTCGACGTGATTGCAAACATTGCAGTGATCGCCTCGGGAGTGATCGTCCTTGTTAGCGGTATTCGCTTCGTCGATCTTGCAGTCGGCGCCGCGATCGGGGTCTACGTTGTCAAGGAAGCGTTCGAGATTATTCGCGAGGCTCGCTTGGCGCTACGGAAAGCGTTCGCCGAAACCCGCATTAGTTAGGCCTCACGCTTTGCTTTCCGGTTTTCCGGAGGGCTTCTAGTGCTTGCTCCAATCGAGCATCGGACTTCACCAATTTTGCGGGCCGGAGGGGCAATTCTTGGGCGCGAGCATGACCTCATCGCTCGCGCCATCGCCTAGCGGCTGCAAGAGAAAGTGCTCGGCGGACTGTCGACCGAGGCCAAGCGGCTCCTGGGCCTGACTAGGGCGCAACCGTCGAATTCGCCGGGCGGACTTCCGGATCGACGACCAGCAGCTCGACAGTGCCAGGGACAACCGCGGGACGGCTATTGGGCGACGATGGCGCGCCAAATTTTGCAGCGACAATGTAAACTCGGCCGCTCGATGGATCGACGGCGCCAGTTCGCCCGCCGACTTCGGTCAAAAGCTTGGCGAGAACCTTCGGAGCCGGACGGGTCGTATCGATAATCGAGAGCGAGCCGTCTCCGCCACTTGGCACATAGGCGCGCCGACGGGACGGGTCCGCGAACGCCCCGTCAGGTCGCGGCCCGATGACGAGGTCGCCCGCGCGGACGAGGCTGCTGGAGCGGCTGAGCCGGGCAATCCCGTTGGCGCAGGCGGAAAGCAAAAGTCCGTCGCCAACCGGCGCGATGCCGGTTGGATGCTCGCATCCCACGAGGTGTTCGCGCCGAACGATTTTGCGAGAGGCGGTATCCACCTCGACCAGTTCGCTCTTGTCGGCGACATTTACGAACAGATGGCCCGCGCCGTCGAGCGTCATGAATTCGAGGCTGCCGCCGACGTTGACGTTGCCGAGCAGCCGACCGTTGGTTGAATCGATCTCGGCGATCGTCCCTGAATCGCCATTGGCCGCCCAGAAGGCCTTGTCGGAAGGGTCGTATGCGATGGCATCAGCGTCGGGGTCCAACTTGATCCGTGCCTTGATCGCACCGCTCTGCGTATCGAACAGCAGGCCCTCGCCTGCTCTTTCGGTCGCGAGCGCCAGCGTACCGCCGGGAATAGTCGCGACTCCGTGAAAATGATCGCCATGGACGAACTGATGGACAACGGTCCGCCGGCGCGGGTCGACCCGGTCGACGCCGTCGCTTCTCGAGATGAACACCAGTCCCGTCTCGGGTTGGACGGTCAGAATATCCCAGCCGCCGTCAGCCAACGGGATCCGGTCGACGATTCGCGGTGCTGCCTCGGCAGTGGACGATGCGATGATGCTGGCAGCGATGCAGATCAGCCAGCTCGAGATAGAAGCCCTCTTCACGCGCATCCTTTCCTTTGATTCATCCCGTCCGATCGTCACAGGTGGATTTTCACGCCGGCCTCGAACGTCTCCAAATAATATTCCCGCTGAATCGGCCGGTTCGGCGACCGCTCGTAGAATTTGAGCGGCGTGTTGAGCAGATTCTTGGCAGTGACGTAAAGGCTTACCTTTTTGGAGACGTCGTAATCACCGAAGAAGTCGAGCGTCGCTCGAGACTCTTGATAGATATCGCTCTCGGGGCCACTCCCCACACCGAAGAGAGTATGGTCAACATACTCTCCCGCAAGTCGCAGCTGGATCGGGCCTCTTTCATAGGTGAGGGCGAGGTTGCCGGTCCACGGCGATGTGCCGGGCAGCAAACGCTTCTCCTCACCGGCCCGCAAAGACACGCCTGAATCGACGTATGTGACGTTGGCGTCGACCCCTAGCCCGCTCAATACCCCCGGCAGCCATCGAAAATGATCGACGAGACTTGCTTCGATCCCACGAGCGTAGGCGCCTGACGCATTGTCGAACGACTGATAGAGAAACGGAGAGGTCGTGCCGCTTGGCGCATAGGGAGCAAAGAAACTTCGTGCGACGATGTAATTGCGGAATTCCTTGTCGAAGACACCGATCGAGGCGATGCCCGAGTCAGGCAAATACGCCTCAAGCGAGACGTCGAAATTATTGCCGTAGGTCGGTCTGAGGTTCGGATTGCCATTCGTAATGACCTGGTTGCCGAGGTCGACCGTGCCGTTTTGAATGGTCTGGAGGAAACCCGGTCGTGCAAGCGCCGTCGAATAGGTGCCGCGGAGAATCACGTCCGGCGACAATGAGTAACGCAGCTGGATCGTTGGGAAGACGTTGGTGTAGCCATGTTTGACTTCGGTGTAGGCGGTCGTGTCGCCTGTCGTGACGAAGCCACCATAGGCCGCCCGCGTATGCTCGATCCGCGCGCCTCCAAGGAAGGATAGTGGACCGAATTCCGTGCGATACTCAGCATAAGCGGCACTGACGTCTTCGCGATCGTTATACTCGGCATCCGCGAACCCGAGCGGAGGAAGCGCGATAGCGGGCCCGAACGCGTTTGCGATCGAGTCGCGGTTGATCATCGGCCCGATATCGTAACGCCCGCCATAGAAAAGCAGCGTGCCGTTGTCGGCGCAGCTAGCGAACGGCTGGCCGCCACCGCTCAGGCGGATCGAGTTTGTCTCGGCCAACTTGTGGCGAAATCTAAGCTTCGCACCGATTTTGAACTCGTCTCCGGCCTTCAGGATCGACGGCAGGGTCAGGTTCGCCGCGACACTACGCTCGAGGTCACGATCATATTCGCTCGAATTGCGAATGCCGGCTAGGATGTAATTCGCCGGGTTGGCAAGGTCGACCTGGCCCGACGAATAGGTCGGGTGATTGGAGTCAGTCGTGTTGTCGTAGCTGATCGGGAAGGTCGACTGCGGGTTGTCGCCGTCGCCCGGACCGGAAAATGTCGTGTTGCGGTCGAATGGCTTGTTGTAGGTCGACCGTGCAAGCGCCGCGAACCAGTCGAATCTCGCTCCGCGCATCCCGAGATCATGCACCCCACCGAGCTGAAGCAGCAGGTTGCGGTGTGTTTCCTGTTCGTCGCGCAGCGTCTTTACCGCCGATGCGTCAGGCACGAAGAAGCCGTTCGTGTTGCCCGGCGCTGCGGTGATAATTCCGCTACCGTTGCTGCCGTCGAGCCCGTCGATCTCAAGCCGCTGCCGATTGACCCGCTCGACGTAGCCGGCGACACTGGCCCGAAAGTAAAGGCGCTGGCGCTCGCTTGGCGTTAGGTCGACTTCGCTGGTCGCGCCGAACCGCCGGCGATGATATTGGTAACGCCGCAGCTCGAGCGCATTGAACGCCTTGTCCGGAATCGCCGGCTGACTATCGGAATAGGCCGCCTCGATATCGTCGATGCCTCGCTTGTCATCGTGCAGGAACAGATTGAGCACGCCGCTGACCAGCGAACGGCCGTCGGCGTTCGTGCCGAGCCCACCGCCGACCGTCGCATCAATGCGGTAGAGGCCAGTCTTCCGTAAATTCTGATAGCCACCGCCAAGCTGGAGGTCGAGGAACGGCCTGTCACGGCCGAGCGCGGTGCGCGGCGTGAGCTCGACCGATCCGCCGAGCCCCTCGGCCTCATTGTCGGGTAGCCCGGTCTTGGTTACGACGATCCGGTCGACGGCGCCTATCGGCACGGTGTCGAACTCGACGGCGCGCCCCGAGGCGTTGAAATAGGTGCCGCCAGCCTGCGTGTTGAGCAACACCACACCGCCATAGGTTGCGCCATTCAGATTGCCATCGAGCCCGCGGATATTAACGAATCGGCCTTCGCCGGTATCGATCGACAGAGACACGCCGGGCACCCGACCGAGCGCCTCGGCAGCGTTGTAATCCGGATATTTGGCGATCGTCTCGGCAGACTGGACGTTGACCAGATTGGGCGCATCCTTCTGCTCCCGGCGCGCAGTCTTGGCGGCTCTTGGCGCCGTGATTACGATTTGCTGCCCTTCCGTGCGCGAAGCGGCAGGCTGCGCACTCACTGGCGCGGCAAGAGCGAGGATCGAACACGCCGTAACGGCTTGCTTCGTAGTGTCGCGCACAAGACCTCCTTTGAATGAGGCGGTCGCTAGGCACTTCGTATGTCAGTTTTGCGCGTCAAATTTTGACAGATTAAGACATAGGTCGCGCGCCTTCGCGTACATCCTTGCTGATCTCGAACGCTCCGCGATACCGGCCCATGCTCCGACAGCGCCTCAAGCTTAACGCCTTCTCTTCCGGCTACTTTCATCCTGAACGGCAACGACACCTGACCTGTACTTAGGTTGGGAAATTGTAATGTGACGGCAAGCAACTCGTGTGGTGTCTTGCGTCATAAGGATGGCGGCCCACCCCTTGGGTCGACATATGGAGCAAACCATGAACAAGCTCATTTTTGCCGCTTTGGTATCCGCCGCCGCCATTCCTCTTGCCGCTGTCCATGCCGCGGCACAGCCGCCCAAGATCAGCAAGGCGCAAGCCGAGGCCATCGCCCTCAAGCTCGCTCCGGGGAAGATCAAGGACGCCGAGTATGAAAAGGAAGGCGGCGTCTGGCGCTGGTCCTTCGACATCCAGCAAAAGGGTCATATCCAGGAAATCGGGATCGACGGTCAAACTGGTAAGGTTGTCGAAAACAGCAACGAGGGCAAAGTCGATCACGACTGATCCTGCTACGGAAAAGGCAGACCTTGAACATCTTACTCGCGGAAGATGACGAGGAAACGGCCGAGTTTGTCGAGCGTGGGCTCGTCGAACTCGGCCACCGCGTGCTTAGAGCAGTTAATGGCGATGACGCGCTTCATCTCGGCCTGACTGAGCCCGTGGAACTAATAGTTCTCGATCGGATGCTGCCATCTCTGGCGGGACTAGACGTGCTTCGCCGACTTCGCTCGGGCGGAGTGGTCGCTCCCACTCTCCTCCTTACTGCGCTTGGAAGCATCGAGGACCGGGTCGAGGGTCTGGAGGCCGGGGCTGACGACTATTTAGTCAAGCCATTCGCCTTTTCCGAACTCGCGGCGCGAATCAATGCACTCGGACGCCGGCCACCAATCTACAACGAACTCACGAGTCTTACCTGCCGCGATCTACGCATGGACTTGTTAAAGCGCCAGGTGACTCGCGAAGGGGCGACCATTCCGCTTCAGCCGCGCGAATTCAAGCTTCTGGAAGAATTGCTCCGGAATGACGGACGCTTGGTCACGCGGACGATGCTCTTGGAACGAGTTTGGGGTTATCACTTCGACCCGCAAACAAACATTGTCGAAACCCATATCAGCCGACTCCGCGCCAAACTTAGTGGTCACGGCGGCGTTGATCTCATCGAGACTGTTCGTGGCGCGGGCTACCGGATGCGCTGCGATGGCTAGGCCGTGGGTGCGAAGCGCCGCTTACCGCATCGGGTTCGCATGGTCAGCGGCCTTTGCTGCCGGCGTCGCCATACTGGGCGTCCTCGTATTTATCACGATGCATCTTGCGTTCCGACAGCAGATGGATTCCATGATCGGCGATGAAGCCGACGCCTTGGCGGCTGAGTATCGAGCCGACGGCCCGGATGAGTTACGCACTGCGATTGCCGAGCGAGAGACCGGCCATTCGTCGCATAAGCTAATGTACGCATTGTTCGACTCTCGAGGGAAAAGGCTCGCCGGACATCTTGCGACCACGCCAGGGCCGCCGGGAGTCAGGGATGTAGTCTTCCGCGATCCAGTTGAGGGTCCTGACACGGCACGCGCCGTCTTTCGCGACCTATCGCCTGAGTTGCGCCTTATTGTGGCCGCTGACCGGGAGTGGCTGGAGCGAATTGACGCGATTGTCATAACAAGCTTCGTCGCAGCATTTATTGTGGTTCTGATGCTCGGCGCTGTCGGCGGCGCGCTACTGGGACGCTATCTGCGAGGCCGTTTGCAGGCGATTGCGGGTGGCGCGCGCAAGATTATCGCTGGCGACACGCGCGAGCGCGTTTCCGTAAGCGATCGACAGGATGAGTTCGATGAATTGTCGATTGTTCTAAACAAGATGCTCGATCGTAATGAGCTCTTGATCGAGAATTTGCGCCAGGTGTCTAGCGATATAGCGCATGATCTCCGCACACCGTTGACTCGTCTCCGGAACTATCTCGAAGCGCGGAGCCCAACGGACACGTTCGCGAATGGTGCAATCGAGCGCGTTGATGAGCTGCTGGTCCTTTTTGCCGCGATCTTGCGCATTGCGGAGGTAGAGAGTGGGGAAACACGCCGCTATTTCGCTAAGGTCGATCTGAGCGAGTTGATCGTCGAACTTGGCGAAACTTACCAACCATCATTTTCGGATAATGGCCGAATACTCTTGTGCTCGGCAGCGCCGAACATAAAGCTGCACGGCGATCGGCAGTTGCTTGGCCAAGCATTTGCAAATCTCTTGGACAACGCGATCCGCCACACGCCGATCGGCACGATCACAAGGCTCACGCTCACCGAGCACGCTGGCATGGCAATGGTCTGCGTGACGGACAATGGGCAAGGTATTCCGGCAAACGAACGTAATCGCGTCAAGCGGCGTTTCCAGCGTTTGGATATCAGTCGTTCTACACCGGGATTTGGCCTTGGACTAAATCTCACGAGCGCCGTGTCAGCGCTTCACGGCGGGAGCCTGATACTCGGCGACGCCGGACCGGGTCTCGAAGCCCGCGTCAATCTTCCTGTAGCGATAGCCTAGGAACGGAGAGTCAGGGATGAACGAACGCGTGCGCGAAATGATCAGCAAGGTGCCGGCCGTCACGCTCGGCTTTTGGATCATAAAGGTATTGGCAACGACCTTAGGTGAAACGGGCGGCGATGCTGTCAGCATGAGCTGGCTCGGCGAGACTACCGCAAAGGCCGGGAGCTCCGGCATTAACGGCTACCTCGTGGGAACTGCAATTTTCGGGATAACCCTAATTCTGCTCGTCTGGCTCCAGGTGCGGTCGAAACGGTTCAATGCCTGGCTCTACTGGGCGACCATCGTGGCTTCGACGACAGCTGGAACCACGCTTGCCGACTTCTCGACCCGGTCCCTCGGCATTGGGTATCCCGGAGGATCGATCCTGCTTTTGAGTCTAGTTTTGGTCAGTCTGTTTAGCTGGTATCGCGCGCTTGGCACTGTCGATGTCAATCGAATCACGACCGCGCGTGCCGAGACGTTTTACTGGGTGACGATCACCTTTTCGCAGACACTCGGAACAGCATTGGGCGACTGGTTTGCGGACGGTGCCCTAGGCTATTCCGGCGCGGCGATAGTGTTTGGTGGCGCGCTCCTCGTCCTGGCTGCATGCTACTATTTCACTTCGATCTCGCGCGTGGGCCTTTTTTGGGCGGCATTTGTGCTTACCCGGCCGCTAGGCGCGACGGTTGGCGACTTCTTGGACAAACCGATCGCGAAAGGAGGCCTTGCATTGTCGCGGCCTCTCGCGACCATCGCGCTCTTCACGGCGATCGTGCTCCTGATAGCAATTATTCCGCAAAAGGCTGGAGCCCATCCCGGCGAAGACGCTACTGACCACGCCTGATCTCAGGGAATGGTTCAGCCCCTCTCATACGAGTTTGCTTTCGCGCAAGGAGGGTTAGGGCATGTGTCGAGAGACTTCCGTCGGGCGAACCAGTTTCGGGCCGATGCCCACAGGACACCAATTTCTCGATCCTTTTGAGATCGGCGACAGAGGATTGAGCCGATGAACAAACGCAGAGTCACTGGCCAGCCCTGGGTTCCTCAAGGCAACCCCCTTCGCGCTAGATGGAGTGGGGGGGCGTTCGGACGCCACCGTCTCGACAGCAAGCTGTTGATACTTTTCCTGGTCATGGCGATCGCAGCCATCGGCCTTCTCTGGCTTGCTTCGGAGGTTTTCGAAGGGGACAATTTCGCCTTTGATCGTGCGATCCTCCTCGCGATGCGGCGTCAGCGGGATCTTGCTATCCCAATTGGGCCCCATTGGCTGGAAAGTGTGATGCTCAGCATCACTAATTTAGGTGGCGGCACAACTCTTACTCTGATTGTTGTTGTGGTTTGCGGCGCGCTAATTGCGTCGCGGAAGCCAGCGATGGCAGCGCTAGTGGCGGCATCGTCCGCCCTAGGAATCGGCCTATCCTTGATCTTAAAGACACTCTTTCTTCGCCCGAGGCCGGAGATTGTCCCGCATCTGGTTTCAGTATCCTCGTCGAGCTTTCCGAGCGGGCACTCGATGAACAGCGCTGTTGTGTATCTGACGCTTGCAATCCTCCAAGCCAGAGCGGTCGAAGGCCGGGCGCTCCAAGTCTATCTATTGTGTTCAGCAGTGACATTGGTTGTGCTCATTGGCCTCTCGCGAATTTATCTCGGAGTGCACTGGCCGAGCGACGTGCTGTTCGGCTGGGGCGTTGGCGCGGCTTGGGCAGCGCTGAGCTCACTCGCCGCAAAGTCTCTGCAAAGGCGTAAAGCTGTTGAGCAGCCAGACTAGTCGTTCGATTTAGGTCGAAATTCTCCATTGGCAGTGGTGGTCGACGGCGGATGGCTAGCGTCAAGCCTTAGACGCCGATTTGCCTCGGGGGCGTGAATGTAGCCTCTAAAAATTGAGGCCCAGCGCGGCGTAAAAGTGGTAACCGGACTTATGATCGGACCATGTGGGCCCAGCTGATAAAAGCAATGAGCTGGGTCCGCTCAGTTTGACAATGCCGCCGAGGCCCGCGCGGGTCTGTGATGTGCCGCTGCTCGCGTCGGGACCTTGCTCCGTAAGCTCAGCACCCAGCGAAACCTTCTTGCTCACGTCCTTGGTGACGGCAACGGCTGCTTGCCAGAAATTACGGTTGCCAGGTCCAGGATTAAATTCATACCCGCCCCCCCCAAAGACGCTTGTGCCTCCGTCAAAGTCTTTCCCAATCCACAGGGGAAGCAAGAGTTTGACCCTATCATGCGTAGCCAAACTTGAAGTCGGCAGGATGACGCGCGGGAAGATTGACGCAGACAGACCGTTGCTTTCGTCCTTCACGAAGCGATATTTGATTCCCACTTCGACATCGCCTGTGCCGAAGCGTTCGGCGCCCCGGGACTCTCGCGCAAAGGAAGTAGGTATCGTTGCCGTGAGCTGCACGTTTTCTGTGGCGCCGTAGTTGAGATCGAGCCCAACATCATCATCGAACGCCGATCCAAGCCGCTCGCCGCCATTGAAGACATAAATTTCCCAATGACGATAGTCCGTCGGAACTGGATCGTCTGTGAGATAGGGAGGCCCCGCATAGGCTGCGGTTGACATTCCTATCACCAAAACTGCGGTGGCCGCGGCACGCGCCATGAGTTGCCTCTTTGGCACCTGGCCGGGGTGATATCGGTGAAAGGCACCACTTGGCATCATTGTTCTCCGAGGCGAGCCGCCTTGTTGAGACAGGGAAGGTCGCTCCGCTTGAGCCGCATCGGGTTCGCAAAGCTCGACTTCAACAGGGAAAGCCAGTTTCCGCTAATAGATAATGAGGGAGCGAGGTACCATGAACGTGGGAATTGGCATTGCTATTGGGGTCGCTATCGGCGCCGGAATCGGCGTAACGATACAAAATATTCCAGTAGGCATCGCGATCGGCGTAGGTCTCGGCGCAGCGCTCGGAGGCACGCAGAGGAATCGTAGGCCGCCAGCCTGACCTAGCCCAGACGGCAACTCTGCTACGAAACTTCCGGCCGCTAGCTAGCCGCACGGAGGCAAGCCGATCGCCCCGCCAACCGGCTGGCTGAGCAATAAGCTCTGGCGATGGAACCAGTCACGTATCGCAAGGGCTCGTACGCAGAGTGTCCGATAGACTTGGCAGGTCTTAGCGCTTGGATGTTTGCCAAGTGCTCCTTTGCGACTTCCGAGAGTCGATTGGCTTCGTCTTGACGAAGAGAATGCCGGCGCTTTCGACCGAAGCTCCCGTTCCTTAACGGTTGACCGGTCCAGGGGCGAGGATCCGCACGCTGACGATCGCAAATTGGCACGGATCAGACGTCTCACGAGTATCGAACTACAATTCGATACTGAGTCCGAAATGCGCCCATTGCGGTCATGCAGCGAAGCGTTTGGTCGATCCGAGAGCGGTCGCTTGTTCAGATCTACTCTGCACGTCAGTTACTTTCCTAACCCGTCCGTTCACGACCCGTGAGCGGGCGTGGGCTCGCGAACGGACCTAGTTCCTCAGACCGGCGCCCGTCCCGTCGTGACGATGTGTGGTGTCACGACGATATAAAGATCGCGCTTCGTGCTGCTCGTGTGCTCAACGCTGAACAAAGCACCGAACAAGGGGAGCGATCCAAGTAACGGTAGCTTACTCTTGTTCGTGATTCGACTTTCTTCGGTTAAGCCACCGATGATGAACGTATCTCCATCGCGAACGGTCGCCGATGTCGACGCTTCGCGTTGACTGATCGTAGGATAGCCCTGCGAGAAACCCGTTACGCTCGAAACCACGGCGAAAATATGAGCGGTGACAAATCCATCATCGCTGACTCTTGGGGCGATCTGAAGAGTGACGCCGACATTGACGTAAGCCACCTGCTGTTGAACGGCATTTACGCCCGAAAGCGCGATAGAGGTGAGAATTGGCAACGCGTCGCCTGTAACGATCTTGGCTGTCGCGCCGCTTTGCGCGGAGATGCGCGGTTTGGAGACGATGCGCCCCTCTCCCTTCGCGATCTGTGCGTAAAGCGCGACCTGAAAGGCTGCGGTCACGCCACCGAGACGAGGTGTGTCGGACAATCCGGGAAAGCCGCGGGCGTAGCTCACGCTAGCACCGCCAATTTGACCATTAGCGTTATTGAAATCGAGACCCAGGTTGCGGGCGCCCGTCTCGCTGAGTTCGACGAATTGCGTTTCGAGAACCACGCTCGTCACGGGCACATCGAGCAACTCGATCTCATGTCGAATACGGGCGACCCGCAGCGGGTCGCCCTTCAGGATAATGGCATTGAGCCGACGATCGATGCCGATGGTGCCGTCGACCGCTTGCCCAACCGAGTCGCTGCTGACAAGCACTCCATTGGAGGCTGACAGTATGGGCACCGTCGGCAGACCGCCGCCGCTGCCGAAATAGCCGCCGCCAACCACCCCGCTCGATCCGAAATTCGGCTCTTGCGGGCTAAACTCGTCATTGGAGCGCACAGTCTGATTGCCGGTCAGCAGGCCAACAATCTCGCTGACATCGGCGTAGCGAAGCTTTACGATTTCGAAGTCTTCGCCCTCCTGAGCAATGAGACCGGTCCACAAAGATGGAACTGGCAGCGCAGCTACAGGACCACCGATGACCGTCGCCGGTCCATTGGAAACGGGGAGCGCGGGGGAGCCAACTGTTCCCTGAAACCAGCCCACTTGTGCAGCTGACGCCGGTTCCGCTTGGAAGGCCATGCAAAGGACGAGCGATACGACGAGCGCGCGCAAGTTAATCATGCCGACAAAAACCTGATGCGGCGCAGTTCGCACCGCGCCGCATCGAGGCCCCCCTATTAATTTGCGTGGATGCGCTGCGCGGTCACCTGGCCTTGCTGGCTAGCGACCTTCGTTTTCCCCGTGGGGTCGTAAACGTCCAGGGTGAAACTGCCCGAATAGCTGTTTCCGGTCGCGTCGACCGACACATCTTCCTTGATGTTCACGCGGGCATTGAGCTGGCCGGACGTGGGATCGTAGCTCAGTGCCAGGTGGTTGAGGTGATAGCGATTTGGGCCGACTGAGCGCCATGCGCCCATGCAGATGTTTTCGCTAGCCGGCGCACGCCCGCCGCTATTCATCAATTCGGTGCCGTCCGAATGCCATTGCTGGAACCCGAAATCGCCCGGGCCGGAGGTTGGGGTCATTGTGAACGACCAGAAGCCAACAATCGAATGCTGGTCATAATCGGCTCGGTGGAAGAGATCCGAAGCGTGTTGATCGAGCGAAGCGGCTGTCGCGTGGATGAGCGTATCGCCGCCGCAGGCATTAGCGCTCGAGGCGAACGTTGCGGTTCCAATCATTAGAAGACTGCCCGCCGACAGTTTGGCGACTTTGACGAGGTCAATTTTCATCACAAACTCTCCCCTTACATCTAAAAAAGACGGCGCTGGCTCGGCCAGAAGGCTGACTTCGCGACGCGCTTCGACGTTGGTTCGAGTGGTTCCCCCCGGCGATGGAGAAGACCTGATTTTTTCCTGATTTCTAGATCATGGCAATGAGCTCAACGCTGTGCGGCGATGCCCATTCGCCGAACGATCAAGCTGCCCCGCCGAAACAGAAGGTTGGGCGGCCCGGCTATTCAACCGGTGGCTCGACCGTCGTTCTTAGTCTGTCTCCGGGCTAGTCGTGCTGTATCTTGAGACATTCTTCTTCGTGGTCGCGCACACAGAAATCCGGCATCTTCCCGCCTCGCCAATAGGCGAGCAGCCCGAGATTTTTGGCGAGTGTCAAAAAGCGAGGGTCGCGACGAAGCGGAGCTGCCGCACGACTCGTGAGAAAGGCGACAGGCGTAGGATTCGGATTGGAAAGCCACGACCAATCGACCTGCGCCTGGCTTTGTCCCGAACGTGTCGGATAGAGTCGATAAGCCAACGTGTAGGCCGCATCATATTGCCCCCTCTGCGCCAGCGATGTCATGCAGATGTGTGACGCAAGCCCTCTTGCGGCTTCACATGCTTTTCGCATGTCCGTTAAATTATTTTCCGTGATCGCATGGAGTATCGACGCGGAACCGTTTTCGACATGGTTCTGATCATTGAAACGGCTAGCCTCGGCAAAATGTCCGGCTTGGATCATTCCGACAAATCGATCCCACCTTATCCACGGATTCTGCGGCCACCACTTGAGCGAAGATTGATACAGCCTGTCCGCATCCTTCGATTGACCGGTCGCCTCCATGAGTTGAAGTGCCAAGCCGATCTTATTCACCATATATGGATCACGCGCCAACGACAGCCGCGCCAGTTCCGCTGCTTCGACATTTCGGCCGACAGGGTTGAGAACGATGTCCGCCAGAAACCAGGATGCGAAGGGCGCGTCAGGATCGATCTGCCGCGCTTTCTCCAGTCGGCGTTCGCAATCGGCGAACAGCGTTTCGCTATGGAGTAGGCACCATGGTGCGTAGCTCTCTCCCGACTCGGGCGCCAGCGCCTCGACCCTTGCAGAGGCAAGCCGCGCTTCGCGCACTGCGGTCGCTCGATCGGACGGAGATAATTCTTCGAGCACGAATGCCGCCGCGTAAGCAAATGTCAGCTGGGCCAGGGCTGAATTGGGTGCAGCGCGCGCGAGACGTCGAGAATTTTCAAAATCGCTCAGATTTCCCGCGTCGGCTAAGCCTGTAGCGGCCTGCTCGAACAGCTGCCGCGCGATCGCCGGATCGCTTGGGTGACGTCGTTCGAGCCCAACCAATGGGGCGGTCCAGGAAATCTTGGCCGCCAACTGGCCGCCGGCCATTTGCGGTAGCGAGTCCGCTGCGGAGAGCTTCGATACAAACTGGTGCGCGAAGACGACCGTCTGGTGGCTAGTTTCGACCATGCGCACGCTCGCAATTACTGACCCGCCGACTTCGTTCAAATGACCGGTGACAAGGAAATCCGCCGATGGTCGGCTTGCCTTCGCTGGATCGGCCACGCTGACCGAGTAAGCGCCATAGGCCAACGTATTGGCAATCGCGTCCTGGGTCGCAGCGGCTAGGGTGCGCAACTTGCGATCGTTTGTCTCAGTGTCGAACGGAATTAGCTCGATTTTGAGAGGCCCGAGTTCGGGAGCCGCCGCAACTCGCTTCGCACGAAACAGTCTCTCGCCCGAAACAAAGCCAACGATCATTACAATTACGAGAACAGCTGCCCAGCTCTTCCATCGTGGAAGTGACCCGGTCGAGACTGAAGGAAGTACGGAAGACTCGAGTAGTCGGTAGCCACCACGCGGGATCGTTTCGATCTTGATCCCACCGCATTCAGCACCCAGACGCCGTAGCAAAAGCACCGAGCGATTGATCACATCATCGCCGACAAACCGACCGTCCCAGCAGCGATCGACGATCTCGTCTCGGCTTACGACACATCCGACCTTGTCGTGAAGTGCGACGAGAACTTTCAGGACTTGCGGTTGAATGCGTCTCCGTCCGCCTTGCCACGCGATCTCGTGGGCAGAAGGGCAAACTTCGACTGGTCCGAGCCTGAAGGGTGGCTCGATCGACAAATCGATTCGCCTTGCTTCAAGTGAAATGGCCCTGTCCATGCGAACGTCCCATTGTATCTTCTACAATTTAGCCGAAGCTAGACGAAAAGCATTGCTTGTTTTTGCTCACGCTATGAGGGGCAATTTTCGCGATATTCGCGGCTGGCCTGAACTGGCTACCGGGCTATAACGCAGGTTTCTGGACTTGCGCCCCTTATACGTCGAGGATGTATGACGAACGGTCAGATCTCGATCAACTGCGATGGCCAGCCGATGCGAACCAGCAAACCATCTGGTCCGGCAAGCCCAACTTCATAAAGTCCCCATTCACGGTGCCTTAGAATGCCGCCAGGCCTGATGATTAAGTCATCGACCCGCGCTGCGATCTCGGCAACTCGGGGCGTGCGTATGAAGACACCGAAGGGATTATGCTTTTCCGGAACACGCCAGGGCCCTTGCCCTGCTTGCGTAAGGTGCACTTCGCACCCCCAACCGGTCATAATCACGTAAGTGTTCTCGCCGCCGGTCCGCGCGAAGCCGAGACGTTCCCAGAACGGTATGGCTAAAGCAAGATCGTTGCTCGGCACGATCGCGAATGCGCCGACATTATCGGGTATCACCATTGCAGTCCCACCTTTGGCCCTTTCCGCGCCCGAAGCTGAGCGATCCCAAGTTTCGACGCAACGGTCGCAGAGAGTATATTAGCGTCAGGAAAATTGTGGTCGGTCAAACTTCGTGTTACTACGCCATGCGTAGCAATTCAAATTGGGAGTCCGATCTTGCCCGACACCGGCTTTTCCGACGCTCAATATCTTGTCCTAGCTAGTCTTGCCGGAGGTCCGAAGCACGGACATGCGATGATAGACGACATCGAGAAGATGTCCGGCAGCCGATTAGGACCAGGGACGCTCTATGGTGCAATCACCCGGCTGGAGCAGCAAGGCTGGATCGAGCCGCTTCCCTTCGACGAGCGGCGCAAGCCCTATCAGTTGACCGCATCAGGGCGGAGCGCATTTACCGCGAAGTGCAAGGCGATGAAGCTCGTCGTCAGACGGTCGGCGGCGCGCTTGGCTGCCCTGTGAAGCACATCAAGCATCATTGGCTCGTCCGGCTATACCCACGAGCCTGGCAAGCGCGCTATGGCGACGAGTTGAGCGAGTTCCTGGTCGACCGGAGGCGTTGGAGGGATGGTCTCGACGTTGGGAAGGGTGCCATCATCGAGCATTTTTACAGCGTCAAGGAAGGAATGACGGCCATGGGTAAGCATCATCGCGCACTCGGGATTCTTGCCCGCAAGCCAAGCGGATACGCTCCGGTGCTGATGTCGCTACTGGCATTGTGTGTTGTTCTGATGGCGATTTCTACGGGGCATACGCGTCGCGAGCCCGACGAAGGCACCTCTGCGCACATCTGGCAATTGTTGATTGCCGGGCAGCTGCCGTTTCTGCTTTGGTTCGCAAGCCGGTGGCTTAGGCGCGACCTGAAATCAGGCCTGCCCGTCTTAGGGGCCCAGATCGTCGCGATTGCGGTCGCGGCTTTTCCAGTCTGGTTGCTTGGGCTCTAAGATCGCAGAGTGCGGCGGATGATCGTCTTCGATTGACCCAGGCAAATCGACCAATCTCTCGACAGGCAAATTACTGCGTAAACTCAGGTAAGTTCTGCTGGTGCGAAGCTGCTCAGCTTCATCCAACCCGAAAACGTCCGGACGAGGTCGGGATCGCCTTCCAGCAGAATGCGGCCGGTGGCCACTTCATCGGCCATCCTCGACATGCCCATCCAAGCCGACGTCATCGCCTTCAGGTCGGCCGTGACATACAGGTCGACATCAAAGCCGGGATCGATCGAGCAAAGGTCGGCCCCGGTCGATGGCGACACGATCAGCCAATAGTGGCGCTTGTCCTTCGGCAGCTCGGGGTAGGAAAATTCGACGACGACCCGTCGCGGCGGAAGCGGTTTCGGGTCAATTTTCCGACGCATGTTCCACATCAGCAATTGCGCGTCGAGGTTTGCCAGCGTGCATTCGTGGTCGACCCATCGCATGGACCATTCGCCGAGCGCGTGGATCACCGGCTTCAGGTCGTGGCCGGCGTCGGTCAGTCGATACTCGGTGCCGTGACCTGACTCAACGCGGCGGATGACGCCGTGTCTCTCCAGTTCTTTGAGGCGCTTCGACAACAAGGCCGGCGACATGCGTGGCACTCCGCGTCTGATCTCGTTGAAACGGGTCGAGCCCGACTGCATCTCGCCAAGCAGGACGAACGTCCATCTTGAGGCGAGGATCTCCGACGCCATCGCTATCGGACAGAACTGGCCATAGGTTTCCGATGCCATGCGTCCAGGCTCCGCCCGCTTGGAGAGAACGTCAACTACAGAAACTGAATCGGAATCAGTTCAAATCGGGAACTGGAGGCCCGGCTTTGGAAACCGGCAAAAGCTTCACGCGGCCCGAATCGGTGGCCGCGCTGAATAGCAGGGAGAAGATTATGCCGCTCGTCGATATCCAAGTGATCAAAAACGTCTTCACGCCCGAGCAGAAGGGGCAGCTGATCGACAAGGTGACCGAAGCGATGATCTCCGTTGAAGGCGAGGGCATGCGAGGCGTCACCTGGGTGCGGTTACACGAGATCGATGAAGGAAGTTGGGCTATCGGCGGAACGCGGCTGGCCGCAGCCGATGTTCACCGCATGGCGGGAGCGGCCTGAAATTCGGGGTCCGCTCTAAGCTAATTTAAGTCTAGAGCGGACCGTCTGCTTTCGGCCGTTATGAGCCGGTCTCAATCGTTGTTGCCATGGCCAATCAAGGCCGGAGGAGAGACAGCGATGGGACATTCTTCCTTCGATGGCGACGATCATGGACCTGCTTGGAATGTCGGTCGGAAACTCGGCGCGAAGCGTCCGCTCAGACCAAAAGAGATTTGGGCTGTACGCTTTATGCTCGACCAGGATCACAGGATCCGCGATCGGGCCCTGTTCGACCTAGCCATCGACAGTAAGCTGCGCGGCTGCGACCTCGTGAAAGTGAAGATCCACGATTTAGTATCCGGCGGTCGCGTTAGACACCGGGCCATGGTCGTCCAGCAAAAGACCAAGCGACCGGTCCAATTTGAGATCTTGGAGCCAGCACGTGCTTCAATCCTTCCCTGGCTAGAGCGACGGGGTGGCGGTCTCGACGAATTCGCGTTTCCGAGCCGGGTTGATAGATCTGATCATCTCAGCACGCGCCAGTATGCACGGTTGGTCGAGGAATGGGTGACCGGGATCGGCTTACGACGCGAGGATTACGGGACGCACTCGCTCAGGCGCACCAAGGCTGCATTGATCTACAAGCAGACCGGCAATTTGCGAGCTGTGCAAATCCTACTCGGCCACACCAAGATTGAGAGCACAGTGCGATACCTTGGCGTCGATATCGAGGACGCTCTCGCGCTCGCTGAAAGTACCGAAGTCTGAGCCCAACGCCGGCGTCGCGAAGGCGGCGCCGGCAAATGGCCGTTTTCGGACGATTGCGGACATTCGTCGGACTTTTCCGCTGGTCGCAATGTCCGATATGGGTGGAAAGCTGTCATTGTGGCGAAGCGTTCCTGATGACGATCACTCGTCAATCCCGCTTTTTTGGCAGCCTCCACGTTGAAGCGAGCCAGATCGCGCTCTCCCTCGTCTGCCATTTCGAGGAGGACCGCCGCCGTTCGTTCGTCAGCCGTTGTCGCGGCGAGGTTGCGGCAGAGCTTTATCCTCGCGCGCATTTTGTCGGCCAGCTCGTCGCGTTCCATCAGTCTGGGATAAGACGCTGCCGGGCGATTGCAACCCGCGCTCAAGCCGCTTCGCAAGCTCCGCGTACTTTCCCGCCATTTCAAAGTGTATGTCTCGCGCAACCTTCGTTGTCGCTTGTTCAGCTAAGGCGCGCTCGGCTGCCTCGCGTTCACGATAATAATCGGCGGTTTCGCTTTTTGCCCCACACATAACCGCAAGTCCCTGTCATGTTGCTTCAATAGTCCACTGAAGCCGGGACAGGTCGTTCGACTCCAATCTCGCAAGGTACCGATATTACCATATTCGGGACCCCACAGGCAAGATTATCGAACAGTTCCAAGGTCTTCCGTGGACCGGGGCGTCGGCAGAGACGAGTACATCGTTCGATTAAAGTGAAAGGCGCTAAGTCTGGAGTCGGCACCCCGCCCGCCGTCGCTCGTCGGACGGGTCGCACCAGCGTCGCTAAGCGAGATCGCTTTTCCGTTCTCCGGTTGCACATATTGAGACGACCGAATCGAATGCCCCCCGGAGTTTAAGCTCCGGGAGGCTCGCTCCTTTTCCACTACTCGGTTGTACCCAAAGCTACGCGACAAGGAGCGATTCAAATTTCGACCCGAGAAACGTAAAACCCTGACTTCTGTATTCTCGACTCGTCGGAAAAAATGTCGGATCGCCGACAGTTTGACTGGTGCCACGCTGCTCGTCGAGTGAGCTACATACGAGGCCCACGAAGGTCCGCTTTGGGTCGAAAGCAGACATTCGCATTCGACCGAACTTTCCTGTATGAAGCAGCCGTCACAGGGCATGGCAGGGGGTTTGCTATGGCGACTGTTGCGCGTGGGATCACCTACCCTGATCGCGAACTCG
>NZ_JBEHBW010000006.1:0-153830 GCF_040203355.1 Sphingomonas sp. ASV193 | reverse complement strand
GTCGTCAAGCGTCGCCGCGCTCCCGGTCGCGCACTTCATGTCGCTGGGATCGACGTCGACCCCCGCGTAGGGATCCTGGATCGCGGTCGAATAGGGATAGTAGGCGGTCACGTGAAAGTTGTTCGACTGCTGGATGCCGCCGACGCCGCCGATCGACTTGGCGGTCACGTTCGAGCTCCCCTGCGCCACCGCAGAGTTGGCGTTCGCCGAGTCGCTGAACACCGGGCATTCGGGCATGTTGATCGTCGCGTTGCCGCTGAAGTTGACCGCATTCTTGTCGGTCGTGCTGAGCGCGAGCACGCAAGGATCGCCGAGCCCGACGCCCGCCGCGGTCGCGCTGGCGGTGATCGTCGGCGCGCTGGTGAGGAAGATCGAGCTGAAGGTCAGCGGCTGCTGGATCGCGAGCGTGACGCTCACCTGGTTGGCGGACACGCCGCTGTTCGCCGGATAGCTGAAGGTCGGATAGCCGCTCTTCAGCGCCATCCACACATGGTTGTTGAGCGTGAGGTCGCGGTTGACCGCATTCGAGACGTTGGTCGTCGCCCCGGCATTGGCGATGCGGTCGTAGACACCCGCGATCGCCGCCGAGTCGGCCGCGCGCTGAAGCTGTCTTTTCCACATCGTCCACTGGATCGTGTCGGTGGCCAGGCCCGCGGCGCCGACGATCAGCGGCAGGCAGGCCGCCGCGATCACCAACACGTTGCCGCGCGGGTCGTTGAACAGTCGCCTCAGGAAGCGGATCATCGAAAAACCTCGGTTGGCCATAGGGGTCAATTCGGCGCAATAGCCGCTTCAAGGTGAGCGAAGCGTTCAGAGGCTTGGTTAAGACGGCTTAAGCATCCCGCCCTTGCGAAGGGGCGTCTTAGACCTATAATACAGTCGAAGTATCTCTTGGAGCATGATCATGGCCGACGACACGCCGACCGCCCCCGTTGCCACCGCGACCGCGACCCGCATCAAGCTCGAGCCGCCCGAGGCGCTCCAGCCGGTCGCGATCCACGAGGCGGCGGGGCTCGTGCCGCTGAAGGATGCCGAGACCAGCCAGCTCGACGCCAAGGTCGCCGGCTTCGTCGACGAGCTCGCCGCGCTCGACAGCAACAGCCCCGAGTTCGGCAAGAAGGTCGACCTGCTGCCGGCGATGGGGCGCAAGGAAATCGCCGAGGCCGCGGGCGCGTCGAATCGCTTCCTCGACCGGCCGGTGAAGGCGATCGACAGCGACACCGGCATCGGCGCCGACCTGACCGAGCTTCGCCGCACGGTCGAGAGCCTCGATCCCAAGGAAGCAGGCAAGGGGATGACCGGCCGCAAATTCCTTGGGATCATCCCCTTCGGAAGCAAGATCAACAACTACTTCGACAAGTATCGCAGCAGCCAGACCCACATCTCGGCGATCCTCCAGCGGCTCGGCAACGGCAAGGACGAGCTGTTGATGGACAATGCCGCGATCGATACCGAGCGCGCGAACCTGTGGAAGACGATGCACAAGCTCGAGCAGATGATCCACATCTCCAAGACGCTCGACGCGAAGCTCGAGGACAAGGCGAACGAACTCGACGCGACTGACCCGGCCAAGGCCAAGGCGATCCGCGAGACCGCGCTGTTCTACACCCGCCAGCGGACCACCGACCTGCTTACCCAGATGGCGGTGACGGTGCAGGGCTATCTCGCGCTCGACCTCGTCAAGAAGAACAATGTCGAGCTGGTGAAGGGGGTCGACCGCGCCTCGACCACCACTGTCGCCGCGCTTCGCACCGCGGTCACGGTGGCGCAGGCGATGTCGAACCAGAAGCTGGTGCTTGAGCAGGTCAACGCGCTCAACACCACCACCGCGAGCATGATCGACACCACTGGCGCGCTCCTTAAGCAGCAGTCGGGCGCGATCCACGAGCAGGCGGCTTCTTCCACCATCCCGCTCGAGACGCTGCAGCGCGCGTTCCAGAACATCTATGACACGATGGACCAGATCGACGCGTTCAAGCTCGCCGCGCTGACCAACATGAAGCAGACCGTGACGACGCTCGGCAACGAGGTCGAGAAGTCGAAGGGCTATATCGCCCGCGCCGAGGGCGTCGCGCAGGCGCGGCTCGAATCGCACGCCTCGCCGTTCGAGGCGATCGAGGCCAAATGAACCCCACTGAACTCGGCCGGATCTTCGACAACGCCAATGCCGCGTTCGACGACGCGGGCAGAAGCCGCGCCAAGGTCGACGGACGGATCGCGCGCGCCGACGCGGTAATGCGCCAGCTCGACCAGCGCGACGGCTCGGTGCGCGACGCGGCGCGGCGCGAGCGGCAGCGGCTCAACGCCGGGCTTGGCACGGGGTTGAAGCGGATCGCGACCGGGCTCCTCGTTCTTGCCGGGCTGATGCTCGTGATCGGGCTGATCAAGCCGATCGGGATGATCGGCTTCTTCCTGTTCGTGCTCGCCGCGCTGGCGATGGCCGGCGTGGTCGCGGGCAGCACCATCCTCGGTCTCGGCAAGGCCAAGGCGCCCCCCGCCCCGACGTTGACGCCCGAGCTCAGCAACGCGCGGCTGATCGACGAATTCGACAGCTACCTGTTCCGCGTCCGCCACGCGCTTCCCGCCCCGGCGCAGGCCGAGGTCGACGCGATCCTCGCCCGACTTCCCGCGCTCAAGCCGGCGATGGACCGGCTGCCCCCGCTCGATCCGTCGGCGCAGGACGCGCGGCGGCTGATGGGCACCCATTTGCCCGGGCTGATCGACCGTTACCTGCGCGTCCCCGCCGAGCGCCGCGCAGTCGGCGACGGCGGCGATGCGTCGGTCGACCAGCGGCTGGCCGAAGCGCTCCATGCGGGGCGCGAGGCGCTCGGCGACGTGTGCGACCAGATCGCCGCGGGGGACGTCGCCGCGTTCGACACGCAGGGCCGCTTCATCAAGAGCAAGTACGGCGACAGCGAGGTCGAGGCCTAGCCGACGACCCCCGCCGCGCGCAGCCGCGCGAGTTCGTCGGGATCGCACCATTCGCCGAGCAAATCGCCGTCCGCCCCGAGCGCTGGGGGCGGGGTCGGCGCGTCCTGCCGCGCGCCGTCGATCCGCAGCGGCGAGCCGACCAACGGCACCCCGCCGACCTCGCGCTTCATTCCGCGATGCACCGCCTGCGGGTCGGCCAGCGCCTGCGTCACGCCGTTGATCGGCCCCGCCGGCACGCCCGCGGCCTCGAGCCGGTCGAGCCAATGCGCCGCCGGCTGGGTCGCGACCACCGTCTCGATCATCGGGACAAGCTCGCCGCGCGCCGCAACCCGCGCCGCATTGGTGGCGAACTTGGGATCGTCGGCCCATTCGGGGCGGCCGAGGATCGCCGCGAACTTGCGGAACTGGCGATCGTTGCCGACCGCGATGATGATCGACTGGTCGGCCGCCGCGAACGGCTGGTAGGGCACGATGTTGGGATGCCCCGCCCCCTGCCGCCCGGGGTCTTGCCCCGCCACCAGCGCGTTGGACGCCTGATTCGCCAGCATCGCCAGCTGCACGTCGAACAGCGCGAGGTCGATCGTCGCCCCCTCCCCGGTCCGCGCGCGCCGGATCAGCGCCGCCTGGATCGCGTTGGCGGCGTACATGCCGGTGAACAGGTCGGCGACCGCGACGCCCGCGCGCATCGGCCCGCCCCCCGGCTCGCCGTCGGGCAGCCCGGTCAGGCTCATCAGCCCGCCCATCGCCTGGATGATATAGTCGTAGCCCGCGCGCGCAGCGTAGGGCCCGTCCTGCCCGAAACCGGTGATCGAGGCGTAGACGAGGCGCGGGTTGGCGGCGCGCAGGCTTGCCGCGTCGAGCCCGAACCTGGCGAGCCCGCCAACCTTGAAATTCTCGACCAGCACGTCGGCGTCGGCCGCCATCCGCCGCACCAGCGCGGCGCCCGCTTCCGTCCCGAAATCGATCGCGACCGATCGCTTGCCGCGATTGGCGGCGAGGAAATAGGCCGCGACCCGCTCGTCGCCCTCGCCCCACCACGGCGGGCCCCAATGGCGCGTATCGTCACCCGCGCCGGGCTTTTCGACCTTGATCACCTCGGCGCCGAGGTCGGCGAGCAACTGCGTCGCCCACGGTCCCGCGAGCACGCGCGAAAGGTCGAGCACGCGAATGCCTTCGAGCGGCCTCATCACCCCGCGCGCCGCCAGCGCCGGTCGGCGAGCACCGCCTTGGCCGCGTTATGCCCCGGCGCGCCGGTCACCCCGCCGCCCGGATGCGCCCCCGACCCGCACAGGTAGAGCCCGGGCAGCGGCATCCGGTAGTCGGCCGCACCGATCATCGGCCGCGCGCTGAACAGCTGGTCCGACCCCATCTTGCCGTGGAAGATGTCGCCGCCGATCAGACCGAACCGCCGCTCGAGGTCGAGCGGCGAGTGGATCTGGCGCGCGATGACCGACTTGGCGAACCCCGGCGCGACCGCGTCGACGGTGGCGATCACCGCGTCGGCCGCCGCCTCGCGCTCGTCGTCCCAGCTTCGCCCGTCGGGGAGCTTGTAGCGGAAATGCTGGCAGAACAGGCTCGCGACCTGCCTGCCCTTGGGGGCAAGGCTCGGGTCGAGCGTGGTCGGGATCAGCATTTCGACCACCGGCTTTCGCGCCCAGCCGTTGGCGAGCGCGTCGGCATAGGCGGCCTCCATATAGGCCATCGACGGGGCGATGATGATCCCGGCGGTGAGGTGATCCCCGCGCCCCGGCAGCGACGTGAAGCTCGGCAGCTTGTCGAGCGCGACGTTCATCCGGAAGGTCGCGCTCTCGCACCCCCAGCGCGCGAAATGGTCGGCGGTGCGCGGTTCGACCGCGCCGCCCGGCACCAGCCTGGTGAACAGCAGCCGCGGGTTGACGTTGGCGATCACCTGCTTGGCCCGCCACGCCTTGCCGCCCGCGACAACCCCGACCGCGCGGCCCTTCTCGACCAGCACCTCGCTCACCGGCGAATTGAGGACGATGTCGACCCCGGCCTCGCGGCACGCCTTGGCCATCGCCTGGGTGATCGCGCCCATCCCCCCGATCGCATGGCCCCACGCGCCCGGCACGCCCGCCGCCTCGCCGAACAAGTGGTGGAGCAGGACGTAGGCGGTGCCCGGCGTGTAGGGCGAGGCGAAATTGCCGACGATGCCGTCGAACGCGAACAGCGCCTTGGCCATCTCGCCCTCGAAATAGCGGTCGAGAATGTCGCCCGCGCTCTTGGTCGCGAAGTCGTGAACGGTGCGGACCTCGTCCCTGCCGAGCCCGATCAGGTCCTTGCCGAGGCTCGCCAGCACCGGCAGCCCGCGCAGCCCCGCCCCCGACTGCGGCGGCGCGCGGAGCAGCCACTTGCGCACCAGCCGGACGACGATGTCGAGATCGGCATTGTAGCGGTCGTAGGCCGCGCCGTCGGCGGGATGGTGCCGCGCCAGTTCCGAGCGGGTCAGCCCGTCGCGCCCGCCGAGCAGGTAGCTCTTTCCCGGCCCGGGAAGGAAATTGTCGACCTTGCGAAGGACGACCTTCAATCCGTGGCGTTCGAGCTGGAGATCGCGGATCACCTGCGGCTGGAGCAGCGAGACGGTGTAGCTCGCCGCCGAGTTGCGGAAACCGGGATGGAATTCATCGGTCACCGCCGCCCCGCCGACCTTGTCGGCCGCCTCGAGCACGGTGACCTTCATCCCCTTTTTCGCGAGATAATAGGCGCAGGTCAGCCCGTTGTGGCCGCCGCCGATAATGACCGCGTCCTGTTCGCTCATCGCATCAGCACCAGTTCTTCGGCCATGCTCGGGTGGAGCGCGACGGTGCGGTCGAAGTCGGCCTTCTTGAGCCGCGCCTTCACCGCCACCGCCGCCGCCTGGAGGATTTCGGGCGCGTCGGGGCCGATCATGTGGATTCCGACCACCTCGTCGGTCGCCCCGTCGACCACCAGCTTGTAGAGCGAGCGCTCGTTGCGCCCCGCCAGCACATTCTTCATCGGCCGGAAGTCGGAGGTGAAGATCTTGACCTCGCCCAGCGTGTTGCGCGCCTGCCCCTCGGTCATCCCCACCCCGGCGAGCGGGGGATGCGAGAAGACCGCGTGGGGCACGCAGTCATAATCGACCGTCCACGGCTTGCCGCCGAACTCGCTGTCGGCGAAGGCGTGACCCTCGCGGATTGCGACGGGCGTGAGCTGGATCCGGTCGGTCACGTCGCCGACCGCGAAGATGCTCGGCACGCTGGTCCGGCTCTGGGTGTCGACCTTGATCTCGCCGCGCTCGCCCAAGGCGACCCCGACCTCGGCGAGCCCGAGCCCGTCGACATTGGGCTTGCGCCCGACGGCGAACAGGATCGCGTCGGTGGCGAGGTCGTCGCACCCGTCCATCTTCGCCAGCAGCGAGCCGTCGGCTTGCCGCTCGATCGACGAGAATTGCGAATTGAACCGGAAATCGATGCCCTTGGTCAGCGAGATCTGGACCAGCCGGTCGCGCAGCTGCTCGTCATAGCCGCGAAGCAGCACGTCGGTGCGGTTGACCAGCGTGACCTTGCTGCCGAACTCGTTGAAGATCCCCGCGAACTCGTTGGCGATATAACCGCCGCCCGCGATCACGATCCGCCGCGGCAGGCTTTCGAGGCCGAACACCTCGTTCGAGGTGATTGCATGCTCGGCGCCGGGCAGGTCGGGAACGAATGGCCGCGCGCCGGTCGCGACGAGGATCTTGTCCGCCGACACTTCGCGCCCGCTCGCCAACCGCACCGAAGTCGGCGAGGCGATCGTCGCGCGCTCGTGGATCAGCTCGACCTTGTGGGTGCTGAGCGTCTGGCCGTAGGCGCCCTCGAGCCGATCGACCTCGGCGGCGACATTGTCGCGCAGCACCGCCCAATCGAACCGCTTTTCGGGCACATCCCAGCCGAACATCGCCGCGTCATTGAGGTCCTCGGCGAAGTGCGCGCCGTAGACGAGCAGCTTCTTGGGGACGCATCCGCGGATGACGCAGGTGCCGCCGACGCGAAACTCCTCGGCCACCGCGACCCGTGCGCCGTGGCTCGCGGCGATCCGCGCCGCGCGTACCCCGCCGGAGCCCGCGCCGATCACGAACAGGTCATAGTCGCTCATAGCCCCGCCTTTTCGAGCAGCGCCTTGGTCGACGCGTCGAGCTTTTCGCGCCCTTCGGGATCGTCGAGCGACTTGGCCATTTCCTTGCCCAGCTCGACCCCGAACTGGTCGAACGGGTTGTTGCCCATGATCACCGCGTTGGCGAAGGTGCGATGCTCGTAGAAGGCGATCAGCGCGCCCAGGTGCCGCGGCTCGAGGCGGGGGAGAAGGATCGTCGTCGACGGCCGGTCGCCCGGATAATTGCGCGCTGCATCGTCGCTGTGCCGCCCCGCCATCAGCGCCGCGCCCTGCGCCAGCGCGTTGCCGAGCAGCATCTGGTGATGACGCTCGTCGACGCTGTCCGACTGCTCGATCACCGCGATGAATTCGACCGGCACGAGGTGTGTGCCCTGGTGGAGCAGCTGGAACACCGCGTGCTGCGCGTCGGTCCCGGTCCCGCCCCAGGTGATCGGCGCCGAGGGACGACCGAGCGGCCGGTTGTCGATCGAGGCCGACTTGCCGTTCGATTCCATCTCCAGCTGCTGGAGGTAGGACGGCAGCAGCCGAAGCCGCTCGTCGTAGGCGAATAGCGCGCGCGTCTCGCAGTGGCGGACCATCACATAATATTGGTCGGCGAACGCCGCGAGCAGCGCGATATTCGCCTCGCCCTCGGCCTTGCGGACATGGCGATCCATTTCCGCCGCGCCCTCGAGCATTTCCTCGAATGCCGCCCAGCCGAGCGCCATCGCGATCGACAGCCCGACCGACGACCACAGCGAATAGCGCCCGCCGACGCCCTCGCCGAACGGGAGTACGCGGGTCTCGTCGATCCCGAATTCGACCGCCTTGTCGGGCGCGGCGGTGCAGGCGACGAGCCGGCCGTAGGCATCCTCCACCCCGCCCTCGACCATCCACTCGATCGCGGTCTCGAGGTTGGTGATCGTCTCGGTGGTGGTGAAGGTCTTGCTGACCGCGACCACCAGCGTCCGCTTCGGGTCGAGCCCGGCGACCGCCGCGTCGAACCCCTCGCCGTCGATGTTCGACAGCACCCTGACCTCGAACCGGTCGGACTCGCGCCCGAGCGCGTCGATCATCAGGTCCGGGCCCAGCGCCGAGCCGCCGATGCCGATGTGGAGCACCGATTCGATCTCGCCGAACGCCCCGCCCTCGACCGCGTCGATGAACTCGCGCATCCGTCGGTGCCGCCGCCGCGCGAGGTCGTTGTCGTGCGCCGCGCCCTCGCCGCGCTCGGCGACATGGGTGGCTGGGCGGTCCTCGCTCGGGTTGACCACCTCGCCCGCGAACAGCGCGGCGCGGCGGGCATTGTAGTCGGCCTTCTTCGCCATCGCCTCGAACGCCGCCAGGCCAGCCTCGTCGAGGTGGGTCTTCGACCAGTCGAAGTGGATTCCGGCGACGTCGCGGGTCAGCTTGCCGACCCGCCCCTCGTCGCCGGCGAACAGCTCGGCAAGGGTGGGACGGGGAAGCGAATCGATCGTCTTCCAGTCGGCGGCGAGGTCGGGGGTCTGCATGTCGGGCGCTCTAGCGCAGCCGGCATCCGATTCGCCACCCGGCTTGACGCCCCGCCGCCCCTCGCCCACAGCCCGGCGCGATGAACGACGCCACCACCCCCGCGCCCGCGACGACCGCCGAGCCGCCCGCGAAGAAAAAGGACGGCTGGCGCGGCTGGCTCCAGGTCGCGCTGTTCGCCTGGATCCTGCGCTGCCTCGTCGTCGCGCCTTTCTCGATCCCCTCGGGCTCGATGCTGCCCAACATGTGGATCGGCGACTATCTGTTCGTGACCAAGTGGAACTACGGCTATTCGAAATACAGCTTCCTGTTCGATTTCCCCCCGATCAGCGGCCGCCTCTTCGCCCGGACGCCGACCCGCGGCGACATCATCGTGTTTCGCGGGCCCAACGGCGCCGACTGGGTGAAGCGCGCGATCGGCCTCCCCGGCGACCGCATCGCGGTGGTCAACGGCGCGGTCTTCCTCAACGGCCAGCCGCTGAAGCGCGAGGCCCTCGCCCCGGTCGCGCTTCCGGTCAGCCCGAACAGCCCGTGCGTCCCCGGCGAACTGTCGGTCCCCACGCTCAATCCCGACGGGACCGCCGCGTGCAAGGTTCCCGCCTACCGCGAGACGCTGCCCAACGGGGTCAGCTACCTGACGCTCAACAGCTCGGACGTCTCGCCGACCGACAATTTCGCCGAGGTCACCGTCCCCGCGGGTCACCTGTTCATGATGGGCGACGATCGCGACGACAGCGCCGACAGCCGCGTTCCGGTCGCCGAGGGGGGGCTGGGCTTCGTCCCCGAAGACAATCTGATCGGCAAGGCGACGATCCGTTTCTGGTCGACCGACGGCTCGTCGAGCTGGTTCAACCCGATCAGCTGGTTCAGCGCGCTTCGCGCCAACCGCATCGGCGGCAGCTACAACAGTTGAGCGACGAGGCCGCCTTCCTCGCCCGCCTGTTCGGCGCGCTTCCCGCCGACCCCGCCCCCTACCGCCGCGCGCTGACCCACGGCAGCGCGGCGCGCGAAAGCTACGAGCGGCTCGAGTTTCTCGGCGACCGGGTGCTCGGGCTGGCGATCGCCCGGCTGCTTTACGAGCGCTTCCCCGACGAGGAAGAAGGCAAGATGAGCCGCCGCTACAATGCGCTGGTCGATCGCGAGACCTGCGCCGAGGTCGGCCGCGCGCTCGGCCTGCCGCCGATGATCCGGCTCGGCCGGCAGGCGCGCGAGGACAATGCCAGCCTCAGCGACAATGTCGTCGGCGACGTGGTCGAGGCGCTGCTCGGCGCGCTCTACCTCGATCGCGGGCACGACGCGGCGCAGGATTTCGTGCGCACCCACTGGGCACCGTTCGTGGACGGGCAGAAGCGCGCCCCGGTGCATCCCAAGTCGGGTCTTCAGGAGCTCGCCGCCGCGCGCAACCTCGGGGTCCCCGCCTACGAACTGGTCGGGCGCAGCGGCCCGCACCATGCCCCGACCTTCCGCGTCCGGGTCAGCCTGAGGAGCCACGGCGAGGCCGAGGCCGAGGGCGCGTCGAAACAAGAGGCCGAGACCGCCGCCGCCGCCGCGCTGCTGGAGAAATTGTCATGACCACCCGCTGCGGAGTCGTCGCGGTGCTCGGCGCGCCTAACGCGGGCAAGTCGACGCTGGTCAATGCGCTGGTCGGGCAGAAGGTCGCGATCGTGTCGGCCAAGGCGCAGACCACGCGCGCCCGGCTGATGGGCATCGCGCTGGCGGACGAGGCGCAGATGCTGCTGCTCGACACGCCGGGCATCTTCGCCCCCGGCCGCCGGCTCGACCGGGCGATGGTCAAGGCGGCATGGGAAGGCGCCGAGGATGCCGACCGCCTGCTGGTGGTGATCGATTCGGCGGCGAAGACCGGCGGCAAGGTCGCGCAGCTGGTCGACGGGCTCGCCGAGCGGCGCGAGCCGAAGATCCTCGTCCTCAACAAGGTCGATCTTGCCGACAAGAACGCGCTACTCGCGCTCGCCACCGACTTCCACGCCCGATTGAAGCCTGAGGCGGTGTTCATGGTCTCCGCCGCGACCGGCGACGGGGTCGCCGATTTGAAGGCGCACCTCGCAGCGGCGATGCCCGAGGGCCCGTGGCATTTTCCCGAGGACCAGCTGACCGACGCGACCGACCGGATGGTCGCGGCCGAGCTGACCCGCGAGCAGCTCTATCTCCAGCTCCATGCGGAGCTGCCCTATTCGGCGGCGGTCGTTACCGAAAAATGGGAGGAGCGCCCCGACGGGTCGGCCGCGATCCACCAGCAGATATTGATCGAGCGCGACAGCCAGAAAGGCATCGTCGTCGGCAAGGGCGGCGCGCGGCTGAAAGCGATCGGCAGCGCCGCGCGCGAGGCGATCGCCGAGCATCTCGGCCGCAAGGTCCACCTCTACCTCCACGTCAAGGTCGCCCCCAAGTGGAGCGAGGACCGCGGGCTTTACGAGGACATCGGTCTCGACTGGGCCGATTGACGCCCGACATTCCTAAATATCGTCGATCGCGGTTTGTAGCGCCTTAAGCTGATCCGAAGACGGGTTCATCGGCAGGCACACGGTTCCATCGACGTCGTCCTGGAATTCGTCGGTGGCCGGTTTGAGGCCGAGCTTTGCAGCCGGCCCGGCAACGGAAAGCATATCGAGTCTGATGATGAGATCGGCGGCGCGGGCATCCTGGATCGCGCCGCGAAGTCGGGACCGTTCGGCGCCGTCGAGCGAAGCCGTCGACGAGGCGAGCGAGCGGAGTTGCGCCCAGTCGTAGATTTCGCGCGTGTTTGCCGTGTTGAAATCGTCGAACGATTTGTAAATCTCGTCGATCAGCGAACGGTCTTTGTTCGAGAGCAGGACCAGCCGGCCGGCCGATTGCTCGGATAGAAAGCGGTCTTTCCCCAGCAAGGGCGCATAGGGCCGCCCGATCAGGGTCGGACGAAGCGGCTTCGCCCCGCGCGCGTCCTCATCGAGCCAATGCTCGACCTCGGCGAGTCGGCGCGCCCCGCACGCCTCGCTGTGTTGACGCTTGGCGAGGTGAGCAAGTCCCAGCCTGATTTCAGCACCAAGCACCTGACGGGTTTCCTCGCGCCTTTCGCGATCGTTGAAGTCGCTGAGGACCTGCCCGGCCCATAGGGCGATGAGGACGCCGACCACCACGACGCCGACTTCCCAAACCAGCGCGGACCAGCCGTGCGGCGGCCCTTTGAATATGTCGGCCATCGCTCCCCCTGCGAATCAACCTGCGCGCGGGGGAGCGGCGGAGCAAGCTATTTCGAGGCGAGCATCGCGTCGACCCAGCGCGGGACTTCGACCGTTGCCCTCCCATACCGCCGCTCGTCGAAGAGCAGGCTTCCCTGGCTCGGCTCGAGGTTGATCTCGAGCGTTCGCGCGCCGACATATTTGGCGGTCTGGACAAACCCCGCCGCCGGGTAGACCGCGCCCGACGTCCCGATCGACACGAACAGTTCGGCGTCGCGGAGCGCCGCCTCGATCCGCTCCATTTCGTAGGGCATCTCGCCGAACCAGACGATGTCGGGGCGGACCGAGCCGACCTTGGCGCACGCCGGGCAGGCCGCGCCGGGCCCCATCGGCCCGTCCCAGGAGAACCGCTCGTCGCAGGCGAGGCACCAGCCGCTGTTCAGTTCGCCGTGCATGTGGAGCAGCCGCTTCGCCCCGGCGCGCTCGTGGAGATCGTCGACGTTCTGGGTGACGATCAGCAGCTCGCCCGGCCATTGGGCGTCGAGCCGCGCCAACGCCGCATGCGCCGCGTTCGGTTCGACCTCGCCCAGCCGCGCGCGCCGCGCATCGTAGAAGCGGTGGACGAGGCCGGGATCGCGGACATAGGCCTCGGGCGTCGCGACGTCCTCGACCCGGTGGTCTTCCCACAGCCCATCGGCGGCGCGGAAGGTACGGATCCCGCTTTCGGCGCTGATCCCGGCGCCGGTCAGGATGACGATGTTGCGGGGTCGGTCCATCAACGCATCCTAGGGGCGACGAGCCGGCTTCGCCACCGCCTCGCTCCCGTTGTGCTTCGCCGATCGGCTTACTATCGTTGCCGGCATGAGCCACCGGACGATCGACATCGAGCAACTCTGCGCCGACAAGGGGCTGCGCATTACCGACCAGCGCCGGACGATCGCCAAGGTGCTCGGCGACAGCGAGGACCATCCCGACGTCGAGACGCTCCACGCCCGCGCCGCCGCGGTCGACCCGAACATATCGATCGCGACCGTCTATCGAACCGTCCGCCTGTTCGAGGAGGCGGGGATCCTCGAGCGGCACGAGTTCGGCGATGGCCGCAGCCGCTACGAAGCCGCGTCGGACGCGCACCATGACCATTTGATCGACGTCGAGACCGGCAAGGTGATCGAGTTCGTCGACGACGAGCTGGAAGAGCTCCAGCGGCGGATCGCCGAGAAGCTCGGCTTCCGCCTCGTCGATCATCGCATGGAGCTGTACGGCGTCGCCGTTAACCGCGACCGCTGAGCCGCGCGTGGGGGTTTCCGTTCGCTGGCGGGCCTGGGCGCGGATCGCCGCGTTGGCGGGGCTGCTCGCGCTTTACGTCGGCCCGCACCTGCTAACCAAGTGGACGACCGGCCGCTCGCGTTGGCCGACCCGCTTCCTCCGCCGCGCCGGGCGGGTGATGGGCCTGCGGGTCGATACCGACGGCGCGCCGCTCGGTCGGCACCAGCTCGTGGTCGCCAACCACACCAGCTGGCTCGACATCTTGATCCTCGGCGGCCTCGGCTGCGCTTTCGTGTCGAAGGCGGAAATTCGCTCGACCCCGCTGGTCGGCTGGCTCGCCGACCAGAATGCGACGCTCTATGTCGAGCGCGCCGAGCGGCGCGACGCCAAGGGGCAGATCGCGCGGGTGCGCGCGGCGCTCGACCGGCCGCAGGCGCTGGCGATCTTCCCTGAGGGAACGACCACCGACGGCCGCCACCTGCTGCCGTTCAACCCGACCCTGTTGTCCGCCGTCGCGCCCCCCGCGCCCGCGGACGTCGTTCGCCCGGTCGCGATCGACTATGGCGCGGCGAGGGACGAGATCGCCTGGCACGGGGCCGAGCCGGGGATGGCGAATGTCATGCGCGTGCTCGGGCGGCGCGGGACGATCGCGGTCCGCGTCCGCCTGCTCGAACCGATCGTCCCCGGCGACGATCGCAAGGCGCTGGCGGCGGCGGCGCGCGCGGCGATCGGCAAGGCCCTCGCGCTTCCCGGCTGATCGGGCTAAGGGCGCGCGCACCATGACCGCGCTTCCAAAAACCTTTCGAGTCAAATCCTTCGGCTGCCAGATGAACGTCTATGACGGCGAGCGGATGGCCGAGCTGCTCGGCGCGCAGGGGATGCGCGCGGCGGCCGAGGGCGAGGATGCCGAGCTGGTCGTGCTAAACACCTGCCACATTCGCGAAAAAGCGGCCGAAAAGGCCTATAGCGACGTCGGTCGCCTGCGCCGCGAGGACGGCAGCAAGCCGATGGTCGCGCTGGCCGGCTGCGTCGCGCAGGCCGAGGGGGCGGAGGCAAAGGCTCGCTCGGGGCTGATCGACCTGGTCGTCGGCCCGCAGGCCTACCACCGCCTGCCCGACATGGTCGCGGAGGCGGCGGGGGGCGCGCGTCCGGTCGACACTGACATGCCGGCGATTTCGAAGTTCGACGCCCTCCCCGCCCGCCGCCGGGTCGGGCCGAGCGCCTTTCTGACGGTTCAGGAAGGGTGCGACAAATTCTGCACCTATTGCGTCGTCCCCTACACGCGCGGCGCCGAGATCAGCCGACCGTTCGCCGACATCGTCGCCGAGGCCGAGGCGCTGGTCGACAGCGGGGCGCGCGAGATCACGCTGCTCGGGCAGAACGTCAACGCCTATGCTGGCGGGCTCGACGTCCTCATCCGCGCGATCGCCAGGATCGATGGGCTCGAGCGGATCCGCTACACCACCAGCCACCCCGCCGACATGCAGGACGCGCTGATTACCGCGCATGGCGAAGTGGAAAAGTTGATGCCCTTCCTTCACCTGCCGGTGCAGTCGGGCAGCGACCCGATCCTCAAGGCGATGAACCGCAGCCATACCGCCGAAAGCTATCTTCGCACGATCGAGCAGGTCCGCGCGGCGCGCCCCGACATCGCGATCAGCGGCGACTTCATCGTCGGCTTTCCCAACGAGACCGACGCCGACTTCGAGGAAACGCTCAAGATCGTCGAGGCGGTCGGCTATGCCTCGGCCTACAGCTTCAAATATTCGCCCCGCCCCGGCACCCCCGCCGCGACGATGGACGGGCAGGTCGCGCCCGAGGTGATGGACGAGCGGCTTCAGCGGCTCCAGGCGGTGATCGCGGCGCAGAGCCTCGCCTTCAACCGCGCGACGGTAGGCAAGACCGTGCCGGTGCTGATCGACCGCAAGGGCCGCAAGGACGGGCAGATGATCGGCAAGTCGCCCTGGCTCCAGAGCGTCTTCGCCGAGACCGGCGCGGGAATCGGCGAGATGGTGACGGTAAGGGTCGAGCAGGCGCTGCCCAATTCGCTCGGCGGGGTGCTCGCCTAGGCGCGGACACTGCGCTGGTAGAGATGCACTGCCGCCGCCGCGCCGAGCAGCGGGGCGACGAGATTGACGATCGGCACCAGCAGCAGCCCGCCGATCGCGAGCCCCACCGCGCGAAGCGCCCAGCGATTGGCGCGCAGCCAGTCGCGCAGCTCGCGCCCCGCCATGAAACGTCCCGCCGCGAGCTCGCCGAAATCGCGCCCGAGCGACAGGCCGTTGACCAGCGCGAACAGGATGAACGGGCCGACGCCGGTGACCAGCAGCAGCAGCGCGACCGGCAGCGCGATCAGGTTGTAGAGCATTAGTCGCCCGCCCGAGCGAAGCGCGAGGCTCATCCCGCGCCCGAGGCTGAGCGGCCGGGCGCGGACTGCGGCGTCGGGATAGTGGATCGCTTCCACGGCGGCGCTGATCCGGTCGCCCATCCCGCTCGCCACGCCGATCGCGACCCCGGGAAACAGGAACCAGCCGAGCAGCACCGTCGCCGCGAGCGACGCCACGCCCCCGCTCCACGGGTCGAGCGGGCATTCGCCGCCTAGCCAGTCGCACGGATCGACCCCGGTGAGCGCCCACGCCGCGACGACGAAGATGACCGCGAAGACCGCCAGCGTGATCAGCAGCACCCGCGCCAGGATGCCGAGCATCGCCGGCCGCCACAGGTCGGCGAAGGCGAGCGAGAGCGCGGTGGCGGGCTGGGCGCGGGACATGACGCCTGCCTAGGCCGCCCGCCCCGCCCCCGTCAAAGTCCGCTTGCGCCGCGCCGCCGCGCCCCTATCTTGGCCGGTGCAACGACAGGGAGTCGAACGGGGCGAATGCGAAAATCACTGACCGTCATGGGCGGCAACGCCTGATGGCCAAGCGTCCCGACCTCCACGCGGTCGACACTGCCGACCGCGCCCGGCTCGAACTCGAATTCGACCAGCCCTACCTGCTCGGCCCGCTGTTCGGCGATTACGACCGCCACCTCGTGATGATCGAGGACCGGCTCGGCGTGCACATTGCCGCGCGCGGCAACAAGGTGATGATCGACGGCGAGGCCGAGGCCGCCGCTCGCGCCCGCGACGTGCTCGTCGGGCTCTACAACCGGCTCGACCAAGGCGACGACGTCGATGCCGCCGCGGTCACCGCGCTTCTGGGCATGGCCGACCAGCCCGCGCTCGACGGGATCATCCACAACGAGGTCGCCAGCCCGCCCAAGGTGATGATCCGTACGCGCAAGAAGACGATCGTCCCGCGCTCGCCGATCCAGACCCGCTACATGGAGGCGCTGGCCCGCGACGACATGATCTTCGCGCTCGGCCCGGCGGGCACCGGCAAGACCTATCTGGCGGTCGCGCAAGCGGTGTCGATGCTGATCGGCGGGCAGGTCGACCGGCTGATCCTGTCGCGCCCCGCGGTCGAGGCGGGCGAGCGGCTGGGCTTCCTTCCCGGCGACATGAAAGAAAAGGTCGATCCCTACCTTCGCCCGCTCTACGACGCGCTCTACGACATGCTGCCGACCGAGCAGGTCGAGCGGCGGATCGCCAGCGGCGAGATTGAGATCGCGCCAATCGCCTTCATGCGCGGCCGGACCTTGAGCGACGCATTCATCATCCTCGACGAGGCGCAGAACACGACCCCGCAGCAGATGAAGATGTTCCTCACTCGCTTCGGCATGAACAGCCGGATGGTGGTGTGCGGCGACCCCAACCAGACCGACCTTCCACGCGGGGTCGAGAGCGGGCTGGCCGACGCGGTCACCAAGCTCGATGGGATTCCCAAGCTGTCCATGGTCCGCTTTTCCGCCGCCGACGTCGTCCGCCACCCGCTGGTCGGGCGGATCGTCGAGGCCTACGAGGGGCCGGGCCGGTGACGCTCGACATCATCCTGGACGCCGATCCGGAGTGGGACAGTAGCACCGACTGGGACGATCTCGCCCGCCGCGCCGCGGCGGCGGCGGTCGCCGAGTCCGCCTTTCCGCAGTTCGCCACCGGCGAGGCCCCGACCGAAATCTCGATCCGCCTCGGCGACGACGAGGAAGTTCGCGCGCTGAACGCCGAGTGGCGCGACAAGGACAAGCCGACCAACGTGTTGAGCTTCCCGATGGCCGATGCCGCCGAGCTCGCCGCGCCGATGACCCCGCCGATGCTCGGCGACATCATCCTCGCGCGCGGCGTGTGCGAGGCCGAGGCCGCCGACAAGGGCATCGCGGTTGCCGACCATGCCGCCCACCTGATCGCCCACGGCACGCTCCACCTGCTTGGCTACGACCATCACGACGACGAGGAAGCCGCCGACATGGAGGCGCGCGAGACCCGCGCGCTCGCCCGGCTCGGCATCGCCGACCCCTACGCCGGGGAGGCGCGCTGATGGCGACCCGGCACGACGACGACGGCGGCTCGCGGCTGTGGCGCGGGATGCGCTCGCTATTGTTCGGCGACGAACATGGCGCGACGCTTCGCGACCAGATCGAGGAAGCGATCGACGACGCCGAGGACGACCGGCCGAAGAAGGGCGACCTCTCCCCGCTCGAACGGCAGATGCTTCGCAACCTGCTCCACTTCGGCGACCGCACCGCGGGCGAGATCTGCGTCACGCGCGGCGAGATCATGGCCGCGCCTGCCAGCAGCAGCAGCATGGAACAGCTCGCCAAGGCCTTCGCCGAGGCGGGGCACAGCCGCCTGCCGCTGACTGGCGAAAGCCTCGACGAGATCGTCGGCATGGTTCACATCAAGGACGTCTTCAACGCCTATTTCGAGAACGACTTCAGCCCGACCGTGGCCGAAATCGTCCGCCAGCCGCTGTTCGTGCCCGAGAGCATGGGCGTGCTCGACTTGCTGGCGCGGATGCGGACCGAGCGGGTCCACCTTGCCATCGTCATCGACGAATTCGGCGGCACTGAGGGGCTCGTGACGATCGAGGACGTGGTCGAGGAGATCGTCGGCGAGATCGAGGACGAGCATGACGAGGAAGAGGCCGCGGGGCTGAAGCTGCTCGACGACGGGCTGTGGGAGGCCGACGCGCGGACCGAGCTCGACGAGGTGGCGCGCGACGTCGACGCCCGGCTGGTCGCCGAGGACGACGAGGTCGACACGATCGGCGGGCTCGCCTTCCTGCTCGCCGGGCGGATCATGGCCCCGGGCGAGAGCATTGCCCACCCGTCGGGATGGCGCATCGAAAGCGTCGAGGCCGACGGCAAGGCGATGCGCCGCCTTCGGCTCCATGCGCCTGAACCGGAGATCGTCACCGGCGATTGAACCCGAAGCGGCGCGCGCGGCGTTACCCCGCCATGCGCACGCTCCTCCTCGCCCTTCCGCTCGTCGCGCTTGCTGCCTGCAACAGCAAGCCCGCCCCCGCCCCGTTCGACTTTTCGCAGACGCAGGGACCGAACCCCGTGCTCGAAGCGCCGCAGAAGAACCTGCTGCCGACGGTCAACGTCGCCAACGCCGACGGCTGGCCGCAGGGCAAGATGCCGACCGCCGCCGCCGGGCTCAAGGTCGAGGAATTCGCGGGGCCGCTCGACCATCCGCGCTCGCTGCTGGTGCTTCCCAACGGCGACGTGCTGGTCGCGCTGACCGACGCGCCGGGAACCGACAAGACCGGCGGAACGGTCAAGGGCACGATTCAGAACATTTTGATGAAAAAGGCCGGCTCGCATTCGGGCAGCCCCGACCGGATCATGTTGCTGCGCGATACCAACGGCGACGGCATCGCCGACCAGAAGATCGATCTGCTCGGCCAGTATCTCTACAGCCCGTTCGGTATGGCGTATCGCAACGGCGAACTGATCATCGCCAACGCCAACTCGCTGATCGCGTTGCCCTACAAGCTTGGCGACACCAGGATCACCGGCAAGCCGCGGCTGATCACCGAGCTGCCTTCGGGCTACAACCACCACTGGACCAAGTCGCTGACGGTCAGCCCCGACGGCCGCTATTATTTCGTCGGCGTCGGGTCGAATTCGAACATCGGCGAGAACGGCATGGCGATGGAGGTCGGCCGCGCCGCGGTGTGGCAGATCGACGCCGCGACCGGCCAATACAAGATTTTTGCCAGCGGCATCCGCAACCCGACCGCGCTCGAGTTCAACCCGGTCGGCGGCGCGCTGTGGGCGGTCGCGAACGAGCGCGACGAGCTCGGCAACGACCTCGTCCCCGACTACCTGACCTCGGTGAAGCAAGGCGCCTTCTACGGCTGGCCGTGGAGCTATTACGGTGGTCATGTCGACGAGCGCGTCAAGCCGGCCAACCCGGCGATGGTCGCGAAGGCGATCGCCCCCGACTATGCGCTGGGCAGTCACGTCGCCCCGCTCGGCATGGTGTTCGGCAGCCTCGGGCCCTATCGCAGCGGCGTCTTCATCAGCGAGCATGGCAGCTGGAATCGCAAGCCTTGGAGCGGCTACCAGGTCGTGTTCGTGCCGTTCAAGGGCGCCAATCCCGATCCCGCCGCCAAGCCGATCCCGGTGCTGACCGGCTTCCGCGTCGACAACAGCGCCTACGGGCGCCCGGTCGGGCTCGCGGTCGCGAAGGACGGCAGCCTGCTGGTCGCCGACGATGTCGGCAACAAGGTATGGCGCCTGAGTGCGGCGAAATAGCCGGCGCGGCGACGTAGCGCGCGGCCGAAGTCGCGTCTAAGGCCGGGCGCATGATTTTCCTCGCCGCGCTGATCTTCGGCGCCATCAGCGCCTTCGCCTTTCAGCCCTTTGGCATGTGGCCGCTGATGCCGCCCGCCTTCGCTTTGCTCGCAGACCTTGTTTGGCGAGCGCCGAGGATGCGCTCGGCCCTACTCGTCGGCTGGCTATTCGGGCTCGGCCAATTCTGCGTCGGGCTCAACTGGATCGCGACCGCCTTCACCTTCCAGGCCAAGATGCCGCCGTGGCTCGGATGGCTCGCGGTGGTGCTGCTGTCGCTCTACCTCGCAGTCTACCCGATGCTCGCGACGGGCCTCGCCAAGCGCTTCGGCGGCAGCCGCCTGTCGCTGGTGCTCGCGCTCGGCGGCGGCTGGGCGCTGACCGAGTGGCTCCGAGCGACGATGTTCACCGGCTTTTCGTGGAACCCGGTCGGGGTCGCGCTGGTCGACATCCCGCTTCGCGACACGACCCGGCTGATCGGCACCTACGGCCTCTCGGGGCTGCTTGTCCTGATCGGCGGCGCGGCGTGGCTGCTGGCGAAACGCGAATGGAAGCCCGGCGCGGGTATCGTCGCGGGGGCCATCGTCCTGCTCGTCGCCGCCGATCTCGCCGTGCCCGTGCTCCTCGACCGCCCGTCCCTCCCGATCCGCATCGTCCAGCCCAACATCGGCCAGGACCAGCGGTGGTCGCCGGACGCGGCGAAGGCGCACCTCGACGCGCTGGTCGACATGTCGGTCGGCGGGCGCACGACGCCGCGCCTGCTGTTCTGGCCCGAATCCGCCGTCACCTATCCGCTCGACGACCAGCGTCCGGCGGCCAAGTGGAACGTCGTCGGCGACCGCCTCGCGGCGACGTCCGGCCTCGGCGCGGACCAACTGCTTCTGGCGGGCAGCGAGGCGCTCAATTCTTCCGACGGCGTCAACGTCACCGGCGCGGCGAACCGCGTGTTCGTGCTCGGTCCGCTCGGCAACGTCCTCGGTCGCTACGACAAGGCGCACCTCGTTCCCTACGGCGAATATCTCCCGATGCGCCCGCTGTTGAGCACGCTCGGGATCAGTCGGCTCGCGCCCGGCGATCTCGACTTCGCCGCCGGTCCCGGGCCGCAGACGCTGACGCTGCCCGGCGGGACCAAGGTCGGGCTCCAGATCTGCTACGAGATGATCTTCTCGGGCGAGGTGGTCGACCGCGCCAACCGCCCCGATTTCCTGTTCAATCCTTCGAACGACGCCTGGTTCGGCCGCTGGGGCCCGCCGCAGCATCTCGCACAGGCGCGGCTCCGCGCGGTCGAGGAGGGGCTGCCGGTGATCCGCGCCACCCCGACCGGGATCAGCGCGCTGGTCGACGCCGACGGCGCGCTCCTGAGCTCGCTTCCGTGGAAGACCGCCGGTGTGATCGACGCGACGCTGCCCGCCCCGCGCGGGCCGACGCTGTTCGCGACGCTCGGCAACCTCGTCCCGATCCTCGCCGCAATGGCGCTGCTCCTCGCCGCGATTGCGCTTCACGGGCGCCGCCGCTACAGCGCGACATAAGCAATCGTTTATATCCTAGAACCTCGAAGGATTTCAGGCACTTCCATGCGCACTTCCTATCTCTTCACGTCCGAATCGGTCTCCGAAGGCCATCCCGACAAGGTCAGCGATCAGATCAGCGACGCGATCGTCGACCTGTTCCTGTCGAAGGATCCAGAGGCGCGCGTGGCGTGCGAGACGCTGTGCACGACGCAGAAGGTGGTGATCGCCGGCGAAATCCGTGGGCAGGGGATCATGGACACCGATGGCCACTGGGCCGAGGGCGTCGAACAGGAAATCGAGCAGGCGGTCCGCCACACGGTCAAGAAGATCGGCTACGAACAGGCCGGCTTCCACTGGGACAGCTTTGCCTTCGAGAACAACCTCCACCCGCAATCGGCGCACATCGCGCAGGGCGTCGACGCGGCGGGCAACAAGGACGAGGGCGCGGGCGACCAGGGCATCATGTTCGGCTTCGCCTGCGACGAAACCCCCGACCTGATGCCGGCGACGCTCGACTACAGCCACAAGATCCTCGAGGCGATGGCCGCCGACCGCCATTCGGGCGCGGCGCCGTTCCTCGAGCCCGACGCCAAGAGCCAGGTGACGCTGCGCTTCCAGGACGGCGTGCCGGTCGAGGCGACCGCGATCGTCGTGTCGACCCAGCATGCCAAGGGCTATGACGCGGGCGACAAGGAAGCCGAGCTCAAGGCCTATGTGAAGGGCGTGATCGAGCGGGTGCTCCCGGCCGAGCTGCTGACCGACAACACCGTCTATCACATCAACCCGACCGGCAGCTTCGAGATCGGCGGCCCCGACGGCGACACCGGGCTGACCGGGCGCAAGATCATCGTCGACACCTATGGCGGGGCGGCCCCGCATGGCGGCGGCGCGTTCAGCGGCAAGGACCCGACCAAGGTCGACCGCTCGGCGGCCTATGCCGCGCGCTACCTTGCCAAGAACATCGTCGCCGCGGGCCTTGCCAAGCGGTGCACGATCCAGCTCGCCTACGCGATCGGCGTGTCGGAACCGCTGTCGCTCTACGTCGATACCCATGGCACCGGCAGCGTCGGCGACGACGCGATCGAGCTCGCCATCGGGCGGATCGAGAAGCTCGGCGGGCTGACCCCGCGCGGGATCCGCACCGCGCTTGACCTCAACCAGCCGATCTATCAGCCGACCGCCGCCTACGGCCACTTCGGCCGCAAGCCCGAGGGCAAGCTGTTCCCGTGGGAAAAGACCGACCTGGTCGACGAACTTCAGGACGCGCTGGCGTAACGCGCGTCGCCGGGGTCGCGCAGCGTCGCGACCCGGTTCCGGCCCGCGGCCTTCGCGCGGTACATGGCGAGATCGGCGCGGCGCATCGCGTCGTTAATCGAATCGCGTTCGAAGCGCGGGTGATAGCCGACGCTCGCGGTCGGCTTGAGCGACGCCGCCTCGTCGTCGAGGCAGATCGCCGCGACCGTCTCGCACGCTGCGCGCGCAAGCTCCGCGAGCCGCGCGCGATCGTTTTCGTCGACTAGCAGGACGAATTCCTCGCCCCCGGTTCGGCATAGCCGGCCCGCCCCGCCGATCGCGGCGCGAAGCGCCTCGCCCACCTCCTGCAGCAAGCGGTCGCCGATCGCGTGGCCGTATAGGTCGTTGACCGCCTTGAAATGATCGAGGTCGAGCGAGACGACCCCGCCGCACCGCCACGCGCCCGAGCGGTCGTCGCTGATCGCGTCGGCCAGCGCATGCCGGTTGCCGACCCGCGTCAGTGCGTCGATCCGCGCGCGCTCGACCTGCCACGACATCAGGTCCGCCCCGACGATCATTAGCAGCAGCAGCGCGGCGATCGCCCCGCTCAACCCGATCAGCGCGTGAAACAGGATGTTCGTGGAAATCGCGAAAAAGTCGGGCTGCGCGGCGAGCGAGTCGCCGAGCGGGAACAGCGCCAGCCAGAAGAGGCGGAACAGGTAGGTCGACAGGATCGCGGCCAGCCCGCCGGCCAGCAGCCGGTCGACCCGCCGCCGCTGACCCCAGTGCCAGCAATTGCCGAGCAGCATCGCCACCGCGCCGCTCATCGCCGCGTGAAACAGCAGGTGGCGCAGGTCGAGGGGCGCGCCCACGATCCGGGCCAGTGTCGGCATGACTGCCGCCGCCGCCAGCATGGCCCCGGCGGCGCGCGGGAACGGCTGCCCGAACCGCGCGGCGAGCGCCTTGGCGAAACATGCGACCACCGCGACATGGACCGCGAACAGCGACCAGTTCGATCCCGGCGGGCGGAGCGAATCGAGACTCACGCCGATCGCGGCCATGGCAAAGGTCGCCGCCCCCCACCGGGCAGCCACCAAGCGTCGATCCGACAGCGCCACGACCAGCAACGCGGTCGCGAACAGGGCGAACGTGGCCGGGATCAACGCGAACAGGATCCGCGTCTCGGACATTCTTCGCCAGTTTCCCATCGCGCGGTTAGTCAAAGGTGAACGTCGCCTCCCGCTTGGACACGACGGGTTGAACTCGCCGCGCCCGCCGCCTAGCGGCGCGGGGATGAGCGCGCACAAACCCGGCGACCCGCTGACCCTCAACCGGCTTTACGGCCGGTCGAGCAGCCACAAGCTGCGCGCCGGACAGGCCGGACTCGTCGAGACGCTGTTGCCGGCGATCGCGGTGCCCGAAGATGGTGCGATCACCGCCGCACGGCTGTTCGGCGAGGATCGGCCGCTGCATTTCGAGATCGGGTTCGGCGGCGGCGAGCATCTTGCCTACCGCGCCGACCTGTTGCCCGACCATGGCTTCATCGGCTGCGAACCCTTCCTCAACGGGATGGCGCAGGCCCTGACCCATGTCCGCGACCAGCGGCTCGCCAACGTCCGGCTTCACCTCGGCGACGCGGTCGAGGTGCTCAAGCGCGTTCCCGACGGCGCGCTGACCATGCTTTACCTGCTCCACCCCGACCCCTGGCCCAAGGCGCGCCATGCCAAGCGGCGGATGATGAACGACGGCCCGGTCGACCTGTTCGCGGCGAAGCTCAAGCCCGGCGGCGAGTTTCGTGTCGCGACCGACGACCCGACCTATCTCGACTGGCTGCTGATGGTTATGCAGCGGCACACGCACCAGTTCGATTGGGTCAATGCCGCGCCGGGCGCGTGGCTCGACTATCCCTCGGGCTGGATCGAGACGCGCTATGCCGCCAAGGCGCGGCGGCAGGGCCGGACCCCGCACCAGTTTCGTTACCGGCGCCTGCCATAGGCCCTTGCCTTTGCCGCGCCGCACCCTAACTCGGCGCTCATGCAGGTCCGAACCGATGTCCTCGCCGCGATCGGCAATACGCCGCTGATCAAGTTGAAGCGCGCGTCGGAGGAGACCGGCTGCACGATCCTCGGCAAGGCGGACTTCATGAACCCCGGCGGGTCGGTCAAGGACCGCGCCGCGCTGTCGATCGTGATGGACGCCGTCTCGCGCGGTGAGCTCCAGCCCGGCGGGACGATCGTCGACGGGACCGCGGGCAATACCGGCATCGGCCTCGCCACGGTCGCCAATGCGCTCGGCATGAAGACGGTGATCGTCATCCCCGAGACGCAGACCGACGAGAAGAAGAACATGCTCCGGATGCTCGGGGCCGAACTGGTCGAGGTCCCGGCAGTCCCGTACCGCAATCCCAACAATTATGTGAAGGTCGCCGGGCGGCTCGCCGAGCGGATCGCGCGCGAGAACCCGAACGGGGCGATCTGGGCCAACCAGTTCGACAATGTCGCCAACCGCGACGCCCACATCCGCATGACCGGTCCCGAGATCTGGGACCAAACCGAGGGCAAGGTCGACGGCTGGGTCAGCGCGGTCGGCACCGGCGGGACGCTGGTCGGCACCGCGATGGCGCTGAAGGAGCGCAACCCGACGATCCAGGTCGCGCTCGCCGACGTCCCCGGCGCGGCGCTCTACAGCTATTTCACCAGCGGCGAACTGAAGGCCGAGGGCAGCTCGATCACTGAAGGCATCGGCCAAGGGCGGATTACCGCCAATCTCGAAGGCTTCGCCCCCGACCACGCCTATCGCATCGAGGATCCGGAAAGCGCGGCGATCACCTTCGGCCTGCTCCACGAGGAAGGCCTCGCGCTCGGCCACTCGTCGGGGGTCAACGTCGCCGGCGCGATCCGCCTCGCGCGCGAGATGGGACCGGGCCACACCATCGTCACCATGCTGTGCGACGGTGCCGCCCGCTACCAGTCGCGCCTGTTCAATCCCGCCTTCCTCCGCTCGAAGGGCATCCCGGTGCCCGAGTGGATGGCGCGTCCCACCACCATCGAGCCGGCGTTCGAGCCGGCCGTCTGAAGGAGAAAACCATGACGCTTTCGATCGGCAGCACCGCGCCCGATTTCACCGCCGACACGACCCAGGGCAAGATCAGCTTCCACGACTGGATCGGCGATAGCTGGGCGATCCTCTTCTCGCATCCCAAGGCGTTCACCCCGGTGTGCACCACCGAGCTCGGCTACATGGCCGGCCTCAAGGACGAATTCGCCAAGCGCAACACCAAGATCATCGGCCTTTCGGTCGACAGCAGCGACGACAACAACCGCTGGCTGCCCGACATCGAGGAAGTCGGCGGCAACAAGGTCGACTATCCGGTGATCGGCGACACCGACCTCAACGTCGCCAAGCTCTACAACATGCTCCCCGCCGACAGCGGCGACAGCGCCGCGGGCCGCACCGCCGCCAATAACGCGACAGTGCGCACCGTGTTCATCATCGGCCCCGACAAGAAGATCCGCGCGATGCTGCTCTACCCGATGAGCACCGGCCGCAACTTCGACGAGGTGCTTCGCCTTCTCGACAGCGTCCAGCTGACCGAGAGCAAGGGCGTCGCGACCCCCGTCAACTGGAAGAACGGCGACGACGTCATCATCCCGCCGTCGGTCAGCGACGAGGCGGCGAAGGAAAAATATCCGAATGGCTGGGAAACGGTGAAGCCCTATCTCCGCCGGATCAAGCAGCCCGCCAACTAGGCCCTCACGCGCGGCGGGAGTCAGCTTCGGCGGGCGCCCCCGACTTCAACTTGCCGTGCGGCGGGCGTCAGCTTCAGCAGACGCCCGCCGTCGCCGTCCTCGAGCAGGTAGATCGCGCCGTCGGGCCCTTCGGTGACGAAGCGGATGCGATTGCCCATGTCCCACTGGTCGGCCTTGGCCGCGCTGATCCCGTCGAACGTCACGCGGATCAGGGCCTGTCCCGACAGCGTGCCGATGAAGCCGTTGCCCTTCCACTGCGGGAACAGCTTACCATCGTAGAACATCAGGGTCGTCGGCGAGACCGAGGGCACCCAGAACAGCTTGGCGGGAGCAAGGTCGGGCCGGGTCGAGGGCTTCGGGATCGGCACCCCGTCGTAATTCTGCCCTTCGGACACCAGCGGCCAGCCATAATTCTTGCCCGGCTCGATCAGGTTGAGCTCGTCGCCGCCCTTCGGCCCCATCTCGGTCTCCCACAATCGTCCCGCGCTGTCGAAGGCAAGGCCGTAGGGATTGCGATGGCCGAGGCTCCACGTCTCCGCCGGGGTCGGGTTCGGCCCCGGCCAGCGAAACGCGCGGGTCGCGGCCTTTCTCGCGACCTCGGTGTTGTCGGGCGGGTCGGTCAGCATCGTCACCGGCGCCCCCGCCTTGCCCGCGAACGGGTTGCCGGGCGCGGGTTGCCCGTCGAGCGTGAGTTGGAGAATCTTGCCGACCGGCTGGTTCGCGTCCTGCGCGGGGGTGAAGCGCTGGCGCTCCCCCGACGACAGGAACAGGCTCTTCCCGTCGGGAGCGAAGGCGATCTTGGCCCCGAACTGGCCGCCCTCCCCGCCCTGCGGATCGCGCCAGATGACGCGGACATTGTCGAGCGACCTCACCGCCGCGTTGAGCGTGCCGCGCGCGAGCGCCAATCCGCTGCCGCCGTTCGCCGACGGCTCGGAATAAGTGAAATAGACCGCGCGGCTGGTCGCGAAATCGGGCGCGAGGCGGATGTCGAGCAGCCCGCCCTGCCCGACAACCGCGACCTTCGGCACCCCCGCCACCTTCGCCAGCGGCCGGCCCGGCCCGGTCCAGTGCTCGATCGTCCCCTTCTTCTCGGTGACCAGCGCCGAGCCGTCGGGAAGGAAGGCCATTGCCCACGGCGAAGCGAAGCTGCCGACCGGGGTGACCGTGAAAGGCAGGCCCTCGGCCATCGCCGTCCCGCCCTTGTGGCAGGCGGCGAGCAACGCTACCGCCGCCATATATTGCAAACGCATCCGCACCGACCAACACTCCGTAGCTCAAGAAAACGAATAAAGGTCGGCCCCGCCATCGGGTTCCCGGCGTTGGGAGCCTTCGATGTCACGCGTAAAACTGCTTTCGCTCGCCACCGCCGTCCCGCCCTTCGCCGCTCGCCAGGACGAAGCGAAGGCCGCGGGGCGCGAGATGTTCGGCCGCAAGAACCTGTTCGATAAGCTGTCGAGCGTGTTCGACAATGCCCGCATCGACCAGCGCAACCTTGTCGCGCCGATCGAATGGTACAGCAAGCCGCACGGCTGGGCCGAGCGCACCGCGCTCTACGTCGAGGCGACCGAGGCGCTGGCGCGCGACGTGGCGCGAAAAGCCATCGCGAGCGCGGGGCTGGTTCCCGCCGACATCGACGGCTTCGTGTTCGTTTCGACCACCGGCATCGCCACCCCCAGTATCGACGCGCGGATCGCACCGGGACTCGGCCTTCGCCAAAATATCCGCCGGGTGCCGATGTTCGGGCTCGGCTGCGCAGGCGGCGTCACCGGGCTCGCCACCGCGGCGCGGCTGGCGGCGGCCGAGCCGGGGACCAAGTGGCTCTACGTCACCGTCGAGACCTGCTCGATCTCGATCCGGCTCGACAGCGACGATCCCGCCGCGATCGTCGCCACCGCCATTTTTGGCGACGGGGCGGCGGGCGCGGTGGTGTCGAGCGAGGGCGAGGCACTGGCGACGATCGTCGGCGGCGGCGAGAAGCTGTGGCCCGACACGCTCGGCATCATGGGCTGGCGGGTCGAGGACCCGGGGCTCGCGGTGGTGTTCGACCGCGCGATCCCCCCCTTCGTCGAGGCCGAGCTCGAACAGGCGATCGACAAGATATTGGCCGACAGCGGCTGGCGGCGCGAGGACATCGACCGGTTCTGCTGCCACCCCGGCGGGGTCAAGGTGATCGACGCGATCGAAACCGCGATGGACCTGCCGGTCGGAACCCTTGACCTCGAACGCGAAGTGCTCGCCGACCATGGCAACATGAGCGCGCCGACGGTGATGTTCGTGCTCGAACGGCTGATCGCGCGGGGAATGCCGGAAAAAGTGATGATGACCGCCTTCGGGCCGGGTTTCACCTGCGCCGGGCTGTTGCTGACGCGATGACCCCGCTCTGGCCGCACATCGCCATTTTGTCCTTCGTCACGCTCCAGCGCGCGGCCGAGCTTCCGATCGCGCGAGCGAACACGAAAAAGCTGCTGGCGAACGGCGCCTACGAGGTCGCGCCGCGCCATTACCCGCTAATCGTCGCGGTCCATGTCGGCTGGCTCGCCGCGCTTTGGCTGCTGGCGCTCGGCCGCCCGATCGACATCGCGATGCTGGTCCTGTTCGGGCTTCTCCAGCTGCTTCGCGTGTGGACGCTCCAGACGCTCGGCCCGCGCTGGACGACGCGGATCATCGTCGTTCCCGGCGAACAGCTGGTGCGGCGCGGTCCGTACAAATTCGTCGACCATCCCAACTATCTCGTCGTGGTCGGCGAGATCGCGGTGCTCCCGCTGGTGTTCGGGCTGGTGTGGGTCGCGGTGGTCTTCTCGATCCTGAACCTCGCGGTGCTCGCGCTCCGGATCAAGGCAGAGGACCGCGCGCTCGGGCGCTGACAGACTCTCCTTGCGACTCCAGCGCGACGCGCCTATATCGCGGCTCTCTCCTCGACATCGCCGGATGCTGAGGCCGGGTCCGAAAGGGTCCGGCACCGAGAGGCTTTGCTTTTCGAAGGACCGACTGCCCTGGCCGACCTTACTGCCATCGCCCGCCTGATCGAGCCGACCGTTACCGGTGCCGGCTTCGCGCTGGTGCGCGTGGCGATGACCGGCGGGACTAGCGACCCGACGCTCCAGGTGATGGCCGAGCGCCCCGATACGCGCCAGCTGACGCTCAGCGATTGCGAGGCGCTGAGCCGCGCGATCGACCCGATCCTCGAGGAAGCCGACCCGATCGAGGGCGGCTACCGACTCGAGGTCAGCTCGCCCGGAATCGACCGCCCGCTCACCCGCCGCGCCGACTATGCCGACTGGGCCGGGCACGAGGCGCGCCTCAAGTTTGCCGAGCCGCAGGACGGGGCTAAGCAGGTCAGCGGCGACATCGTCGGGATCGATGGCGACACCGTCACCATCGCCACCCCCAAGGGCGAGCGCCGCGTCGACTTCGCCAATATCGCGTCGGCCAAGCTGTTGTTGACCGACAAACTCATCAATGCCACCGCGCCGCTCGTCACCGAGGGCGCCGAAGAGTTCGAGACAGAGGAAGACTGATCATGGCCACCGCTGCCCCCACCCCCACCGCCGGCCCGACCGCCAACAAGGCCGAGCTGCTCGCCATCGCCGACTCGGTCGCGCGCGAGAAGCTGATCGACAAGGGCATCGTCATCGAGGCGATGGAGGACGCGATCCAGCGCGCCGCCCGCGCCCGCTACGGCGCCGAGAACGACATCCGCGCCAAGCTCGACCCCAATACCGGCGACCTTCGCCTGTGGCGCGTGGTCGAAGTGGTCGAAGAGGTCGACGACTATTTCAAGCAGGTCGACCTCAAGGGCGCCGAGAAGCTGCAGGAGGGCGCCGCGCTCGGCGACTTCATCGTCGACCCGCTGCCCCCGATCGAATTCGGCCGCATCGCCGCGCAGGCGGCCAAGCAGGTCATCTTCCAGAAGGTCCGCGACGCCGAGCGCGAGCGCCAGTATGAAGAGTTCAAGGACCGCGCCGGCGAGGTGATCACCGGCGTCGTCAAGCGGGTCGAGTTCGGCCATGTCGTCGTCGACCTCGGCCGCGCCGAGGGCGTCATCCGCCGCGACGCGCAGATCCCGCGCGAAATGGTCCGCGTCGGCGACCGTATCCGCAGCCTGATCCTGCGCGTCGCGCGCGAGGTTCGCGGCCCGCAAATCTTCCTCAGCCGCGCGCACCCCGACTTCATGAAGAAGCTGTTCGCGCAGGAAGTGCCCGAGATTTACGACGGCATCATCGAGATCAAGGCCGCCGCCCGCGACCCGGGCAGCCGCGCGAAGATCGGCGTGATCAGCTACGACAGCAGCATCGACCCGGTCGGCGCCTGCGTCGGCATGAAGGGCAGCCGGGTCCAAGCGGTCGTCCAGGAACTGCAGGGCGAAAAGATCGACATCATCCCGTGGAGCGAGGACACCGCGACCTTCGTCGTCAACGCGCTCCAGCCCGCCACGGTCGCGCGCGTCGTGATCGACGAGGAAGAGAGCCGGATCGAAGTGGTCGTCCCCGACGACCAGCTGAGCCTCGCGATCGGCCGGCGCGGCCAGAACGTCCGCCTCGCCTCGCAGCTCACCAACTCGCAGATCGACATCCTTACCGAGGCCGACGCGAGCGAGAAGCGCCAGCGCGAGTTCATCGAGCGCTCGACCACCTTCCAGGAAGAGCTCGACGTCGACGAGACGCTTGCCCAGCTGCTGGTCGCCGAGGGCTTCACCAGCCTCGAGGAAGTCGCCTACGTCGACCTCGACGAGATCGCCTCGATCGAGGGGCTCGACGACGACATCGCGACCGAGCTTCAGAGCCGCGCCGGCGAAGCGCTCGAGAAGCGCGAAGCGGCGAATCGCGAGGAACGGCGCAAGCTGGGCGTCGAGGACGCGCTGGCCGAGCTTCCGCATCTCACCGAGGCGATGCTCGTCACGCTCGGCAAGGCGAACATCCGTAACCTCGACGACCTCGCCGACCTGGCGACCGACGAGCTGATCCAGAAGAAGCGGCAGGAGCCGCGCCGCCGTTCGCCCGACGCGCCAAAGCGGCCCGAGGACAAGGGCGGCGTGCTTGCCGAATACGGCCTGACCGAAGAGCAGGGCAACGAGATCATCATGGCCGCGCGCGCGCACTGGTTCGAAGATGACGCCGCCGCCCCCAGCGAGGAGGCCGCCGATGCGGACTCCGCGCAATGAGGTCTTAGCCCCCGACATCGACGAGGCGACGCACGCGGGTCCCGAACGGACCTGCGTGCTGACCCGCGCCGCGCGCCCCAAGGAGGCGCTGGTCCGGCTCGCGCTCTCGCCCGACGGCGAGGTGGCGCCCGACGTACGCGCCCGCGCGCCGGGACGCGGCGCCTATGTCGGGGTCGGCCGCGCCGCGCTCGACGCGGCCATCGTCAAAGGCAAGCTCAAGGGAGCGCTCGCCCGCGCGTTCAAGCAGGACGTCCGCGTTCCCGCCGATCTCGGCGCGCGGATCGAGGCCGCGCTGCGCCAGGCCGCGCTCGACCGGCTTGGGCTCGAGGCGCGCGGGGGAACGCTGATCAACGGTTCCGACCGCGTCGAACAGGCGGCGCGGCTGGGCAAGGTCCACCTCCTCGTCCACGCCGCCGACGCGGGCGAGGACGGCAACCGCAAGCTCGACCAGGCGCTCCGCGTCGGTCTCGCCGACGCCGGGCGCAACGGGCGCGGCGATCAGCGGGGCTTGGTTTTCCCCGCCGACCGCACCACATTGTCGTTGGCGCTCGGCCGCGAAAATGTGGTACATGTCGCGCTGACCGATCCCGCCGCCGCCCGGCGGGTGCGCCATGCCATCGACCGGTGGCAAGCTTTCATTGACCCCCACGCTGGGCTAGAGCGCGCCGACACCGGCGGCTCGGGCTCCGCCGACGCTACGACAGACGAAGGAAACGCATGACCGACCAGACCGACAAGCCCAAGCTCGGCACCCGTCCGCCGCTGGGCCTCAAGCGCACGGTCGAGACCGGCAAGGTGAAGCAGAGCTTCAGCCACGGCCGCTCGAACACCGTGGTGGTCGAGGTCAAGAAGCGGCGCATCCTCGGCAAGCCGGGCGAGGCCGCCGCGCCCGCCGCCGCCGCGCCCGCGCCCGAGGTCCAGCAGCAGGCGCCCGCGCCCGCGCCGAAGCCGGTCGCGCCCCCGCCCGCCGCGCGCCCCGCCGCGCCGCAGCGCCGCCTGTCCGAGGCCGAGCAGATCGCCAAGCGCAAGGAAGACCTTGAACGCTTCCAGCGCGAGGCCGAGGAAGCGCGCATGGCCGCGCTCGAGGAATCGCGCCGCCGCGAGGACCGCGCCAAGGTCGAGCAGAGCGAGGACGAGAAGCGCCGCGCTGAGGAAAATCGCAAGGCCGAGGAAGAAGCGGCCAAGCGCGCCGCCGAGGAAGCCGCGCGCCCGCCCGAGCCCGAGCCCGAGGCCGCCGCCCCGGCGACGACGAGCGAAAATCGCGAGCCGCCGCGCCGCGCCGGCTTCACCCCGGTCGGCCCGTCGCCGTCGAAGCGGCCCGAGCCGCAGCGCCCGAGCCCGAGCCGCGGCCGCGACGACCGCCAGCGCGGCAAGCTGACCGTCACCCGCGCCCTGTCGGGCGAGGACGACAGCCGCGCCCGCAGCCTCGCCGCGCTTCGCCGCGCGCGCGAAAAGGAAAAGCGCGCGCACATCGGCTCGGGGCCGCGCGAAAAGCAGGCGCGGGAGGTGGTCGTCCCTGAATCGATCACCGTCGGCGAGCTTGCCAACCGCATGGCCGAAAAGGCCGCCGACCTGGTCAAGTCGCTGTTCAAGATGGGCGTCATGGTGACGGTCAACCAGACCATCGACCAGGATACCGCCGAGCTGCTGGTGACCGAGTTCGGCCACACGGTGAAGCGCGTCAGCGACAGCGACATCGACATCGACACCGCCGCCGACGTCGACGCCGAGGATACGCTGAGGCCGCGTCCGCCGGTGATCACCATCATGGGCCACGTCGACCACGGCAAGACCAGCCTGCTCGATGCGCTTCGCGGCGCCAACGTCCAGTCGGGCGAGGCGGGCGGGATCACCCAGCACATCGGCGCCTACCAGGTGACCGACAAGGCCAAGCACAAGCTGACCTTCCTCGACACCCCGGGCCACGAGGCGTTCACCGAAATGCGCGCGCGCGGCGCGAACGTCACCGACATCGTGGTGCTGGTGGTCGCCGCCGACGACGGGCTTCGCCCGCAGACGGTCGAGGCGATCAACCACACCAAGGCCGCGGGCGTGCCGATGATCGTCGCGATCAACAAGATCGACAAGCACGAGGCCAAGCCGCAGAAGGTCCGCGAGGAGCTGCTGCAGCACGAGATCGTGGTCGAGGACCTCGGCGGCGACGTCCAGGACGTCGAAGTTTCGGCGCTCAAGAAGACCAATCTCGACGGGCTGCTCGACGCGATCAACCTCCAGGCCGAGATCCTCGAACTGAGGGCCAATCCCGATCGCCCGGCCGAAGGCGCGGTGGTCGAGGCCAAGCTCGACAAGGGCCGCGGCCCGCTGGCGACCGTTCTGGTCCAGCGCGGCACGCTGCGGGTCGGCGACGTGATCGTCGTCGGCGCCGCCTCGGGCAAGGTCCGCGCGATGATCGACGACCATGGCAAGCAGGTGAAGGAAGCCGGTCCCTCGACCCCGGTCGAAGTGCTCGGCCTCAGCGCCGTTCCGTCCGCTGGCGACCAGCTGACGGTGGTCGAGAACGAGGCCCGCGCGCGCGAGGTCGCGACCTATCGCCAGGGCGTGCTCGACCGCAAGCGGACCACCTCGGCGCCGATCAGCTTCGAGAACATGTTCGCCAACAAGGCGTCGGAAACCATCCAGTTCCCGCTGCTGGTCAAGGCCGACGTCCAGGGCTCGGTCGAAGCGATCGTCAACGCGCTCAACAAGCTGTCGACCGACGAGATCCGGGTGCGCATCCTCCATTCGGGGGTCGGTGCGATCACCGAGAGCGATGTCACGCTCGCCGCCTCGACCGGGGCGCCGATCATCGGCTTCAACGTCCGCCCGAACGCCAACGCGCGCACCGCGGCCGAGCGCAACAAGGTCGAATTCCGCTATTACGACGTCATCTATCACCTGACCGACTGGGTGAAGGACGCGATGGGCGGGCAGCTCGGCCCCGAGATCATCGAGACGGTCGTCGGCCGCGCCGAGGTCAAGGAAGTGTTCCCGGCGGGCAAGCGCGACAAGGCGGCCGGCCTGCTGGTGCTCGACGGCGCGATCCGCAAGGGGCTCCACGCCCGCCTCACCCGCGACGATGTCATCGTCAGCAAGACGACCATCTCCTCGCTCCGCCGGTTCAAGGACGATGTGTCCGAAGTCACCGCGGGCACCGAGTGCGGCGTGCTGCTGGCCGACACCAACGACATCAAGCCGGGGGACAACCTCGAGGTGTTCGAGGTCGAGGAACGGGCGCGTACGCTCTAGTCCATGCGCAAGACCGAATCCGCCGAGGGCCGCAGTGTCCGCCTGCTTCGTGTCGGCGAGCAGATGCGGCACGTGTTGAGCGAGATCCTCGCGCGCGGCGACGTGCACGACGAGACACTCCAGTCGCACCTCGTCAGCGTGACCGAGGTGCGGATGAGCCCCGACCTGCGCCATGCGACGGTGTTCGTGAAGCCGCTGCTCGGGCAGGACGAGGAAGCGGTGCTGAAGGCGCTGCGGACCAACACCGCCTATCTCCAGCGCGAGGTCGCACACCGGGTGCGGATGAAATATGCGGCGAAGCTTAAATTCCTGGCCGACGAGAGCTTCGACGAGGGGAGCCACATCGACCGGCTGCTGCGAAGCGAGCATGTCGCGCAGGACCTCGATGACTGAGGCGCTCGCCGCGCCGATGAGCGGCGACGGCGTGACCGCCCTTCCCTTCGACGAGGCCCACCGCGCGACGCTCAAGGCGGCGTGCGCCGAGGATCGCGAGATTTGGGACATCTACTCGGTGAATTGCGGCCCGGACGGGTTCGACGCGACGCTCGACGCACTGCTCGCCCGGCCCGATGCCGCGACCTTCACCTTGTGGCAGGATGGCGAGCTGGTCGGAATGTCGAGCTTCCTGCGCATCGACCCGGCCAACCGCACGCTCGAAATCGGATTCACTTACTATCGCCCGCGCTTTCGCGGCACCGGGATCAATCGCCGGGTCAAGGACATGATGCTCCGCCGCGCCCTGGCGTGGGGCGCAAACCGCGTCGAATTCCGCGTCGACGCCCGCAACAGGCGTAGCCAGGCCGCGATGGCCAAGCTCGGCGCGCATCGCGAGGGCGTTCGCCGCGCCGACACCGTAACGTGGACGGGTCACGTCCGTGACACGGTGGTCTATTCGATCCTGCCCGGGGAGTGGCCCGCCTGAGCCTTATTCGGCGGGTTCCATCTGCGACTCGTGGATCGCCGAGGCGAGCCCTTCTTCTTTCGACTTGCCGCCGATCAGGTCGCGGGTCGCCTTTTCAACCCGGTCGCCAATCTCCTGGTCGATCGCGCGCCAGTAGGCGAAGGCGCGGACGAGGATCGGCTCGCTGACCCCGTCGGCGAGGTGGCCCGCGATATTGTTGACCAGCCGCTCGCGCTGCGCGTCGTCCATCACCTCGCGGATCAGCGCGCGCGGCTGGCTGGTGTCGTCGTCGTCCTTGCGAAGCGTATAGGCTTCGCGAACCATGTCGCCATCGGCGTACCAGGTCGCCTCGCCGCCGGTCTCGGGCTGGGCGTGCGGGCCGCCGTAGCTGTTCGGCGCATAGACCGGGTCGAGCGCGTTCTTCACCCGCATCGCCCCGCCCCGCGAATAGCTGTGCACCTCGTTCTTTGGCGCGTTGACCGGGATCTGCTTGTAGTTGACGCCAAGCCGGTGGCGGTGCGCGTCGGCGTAGGCAAAGCCGCGCGCGAGCAGCATCTTGTCGGGCGACAGGCCGATGCCCGGCACCATGTTGTTCGGCTCGAACGCCAGCTGCTCGATCTGCGTGTCCCAGTCGACCGGGTTGGTGTCGAGCGTGATCTTGCCCACTTCGATCAGCGGGTAGTCGGCGTGCGGCCAGGTCTTGGTGAGGTCGAACGGGTTGATGCGATAGGTCTTGGCATCGTCGAACGGCATCACCTGCCATTTCAGCGTCCAACTGGGAAACTCTCCCTTGGCGATATGGTCGAACAAGTCGCGTCGGTGATAGTCGGCGTCCTGCCCGGCCAGCGCGTCGGCCTCGTCCTGCGACAAATAGGCGTCGCCGCTCTCCGTCCCGACGTCGGTGTGCCAGTGGAACTTGACCCAGAATTTCTCGCCGGCCTCGTTGATCAGCATGTAGGTGTGGCTGCCGTAGCCGTTCATCTCGCGCCAGTTCTTGGGGATGCCGCGGTCGCCCATCAGGTAAGTGACCTGGTGCGCGCTCTCGGGGCTCAGCGTCCAGAAGTCCCACTGCATGTCATGGTCGCGAAGCCCGTTGTCGGCGCGGCGCTTCTGGCTGCGGATGAAGTGCTGGAACTTGAGCGGGTCGCGGATGAAGAAGATCGGCGTGTTGTTGCCGACCATGTCGAAATTGCCGTCCTCGGTATAAAGCTTGACCGAAAAGCCGCGCGGGTCGCGCCACGTGTCGGGGCTGCCGCGCTCGCCGGCGACCGTCGAGAAGCGCATCGCCGCCTCGCTCTTCGCGCCCTTCTGGAAGATCTTCGCCTTGGTGTACTTCGACACGTCCGCCGTCGTCTCGTAATGGCCGAATGCGCCCGATCCCTTGGCGTGCGGCTGCCGCTCGGGGATTCGCTCACGATTGAAGTTGGCCATCTGCTCGATGAGGTAATGGTCGTTGAGGACGATCGGCCCGTCGCGCCCGAGGGTCAGCGAATGTTCGTCGCTCTGGACGCGGATGCCCGCGTCGTTGGTGGTGGCGGGGCCGGTGTGCTTGGCGGACATGGGCGCGCTTTCTGCTGGAGGATGTAGGTTGAACCGCCCGCGATGCCGCGCCGTTCCACCCGATGCGACGACAGGAGAGGATTGGCGGAACGGAACGCGGACGGCTAAGCCTTTCGCCCGATGGCCAAGCTCTATTTCTACTATGCGGCGATGAACGCGGGGAAATCGACCACCCTGCTCCAGGCCGACTATAATTATCGCGAGCGCGGCATGGAGACGATGCTGTGGACCGCGGCGATCGACGAGCGCGCCGGGCATGGCACGATCGGCAGCCGGATCGCGCTGTCGGCCCCCGCCGCGACCTACGACGAGAGCGTCAACCTGTTCGACGCCGTCGTCGCCGAGCTGATCCGCCGCAAGCTCGACTGCATCCTGGTCGACGAGGCGCAGTTCCTCACCCAAGGCCATGTGCTCCAGCTGACCCGGGTCGCCGACGAGCTTCGCATCCCGGTGCTATGCTACGGGCTTCGCACCGATTTCCAGGGCAAGCTGTTTCCCGGCTCGGCTGCGCTGCTCGCGCTTGCCGACACGCTGGTCGAGCTGAAGGCGGTGTGCGACTGCGGGCGCAAGGCGACGATGAACCTGCGCGTTGATGCCGACGGCCTCGCGGTCGCCGACGGGGCGCAGACCGAGATCGGCGGCAACTACCGCTATATCGCGCTGTGCCGCAAGCATTTCTTCCAGCGATTAAACGAAGGCAAGGCGCGGCAGATGAGCCTCGGCCTCGCGCGGCGCTGACGCGATGCTTCACGGCTGGATCATCCTCGACAAGCCCGTCGGGCTCGGCTCGACCCAGGCGGTGAGCGCGGTCAAGCGCGCGCTTCGCGAAGCGGGCCAGCCGAAGACCAAGGTCGGGCATGGCGGGACGCTCGACCCGCTGGCGTCGGGCGTGCTGCCGATCGCGCTGGGCGAGGCGACCAAGCTAGCCGGGCGGATGCTCGATGCGACCAAGGTCTACGACTTCACCGTCCGGTTCGGCGCGCAGACCGACACGCTCGATACCGAGGGCAAGGTCGTCGCGACCAGCAACGTGCGCCCGACGCGCGGCGAAATCGAGGCGATCCTGCCGCGCTTCACCGGCCCGATCGAGCAAGTGCCCCCCGCCTATTCGGCGCTGAAGGTCGACGGCCGGCGTGCCTATGACCTCGCCCGCGCCGGGGAAGAGGTCGAGATGAAGACCCGCGCGGTCACCGTCCACACGCTCGACCTGCTCGACGCGGGGGCGGAGGAGGCGACCTTCGCCGCGACCGTCTCCAAGGGCACCTATATCCGCAGCCTCGCACGCGACCTCGCGCTGACGTTGAACAGCGTCGGCCACGTCACCATGTTGCGGCGAACGCGCGCCGGGCCGTTCGGGCTCGAACAGGCGATATCGCTGGACTTTCTGGCCGAACTCGCTAAGGCGCGCCAACTGACGAGGACGGTTCTCCCGCTCGACGCGGGGCTGGACGACATCCCGGCCCTCCCCGTCACCCCCGATCAGGCCCGGCTGCTCCGTCACGGGCAGGCGCTGTTCGGGCTTCCCGCGAAGCCGGGGCTTTCCCTCGCGAAGGACGGCGATGTGCCGGTCGCGCTGGTGGAAGGCGACGGCGCCACGATCAAGGTCGTGCGCGGGTTCAACCTCAACGAATAGGAGTTTGTTCGATGTCGATTACCGCTGAAAAGAAGCAGGAGTTGATCAACACCCACGCCCGCGGCACCGACGATACCGGCAGCCCCGAGGTGCAGGTCGCGATCCTGACCGAGCGCATCACCAACCTGACCGGCCACTTCAAGACCCACGCGAAGGACAACCATTCGCGTCGCGGCCTGCTGACGCTGGTCAACAAGCGCCGCAGCCTGCTCGATTATTTGAAGCGCAAGGACCCCACCCGCTACAACGAGCTGATCGCCAAGCTGGGGCTCCGCAAGTAACGAAATTCCCGGAGGGCGCCCTTGCGGCGCCCTTCGACTAAGGGCCTCCCGCAGTTCGGCGGGGCGTTCGAGGGGCAGATGAAACGCCCCGACCCGACGCGGACCGGATTGTCCGCAACTGCTGAACCGGGCCGCATCCGGCGGGCCGGACGAAGGACCAAAACATGTTCAATATCAAGACTCAGGAAATCGATCTCGGCAACGGCAAGTCGCTGAAGCTCGAAACCGGGCGCGTCGCCCGCCAGGCCGACGGCGCGGTGCTCGCGACGATGGGCGAGACGGTGGTGCTGTGCGCCGTGACCGCCGCCAAGTCGGTCAAGCCGGGGCAGGACTTCTTCCCGCTCACCGTCCACTACCAGGAAAAATTCTCGGCCGCCGGGCGCATCCCGGGCGGCTTCTTCAAGCGTGAGCGCGGCGCGACCGAAAAGGAAACGCTGACCAGCCGCCTGATCGACCGCCCGATCCGCCCGCTGTTCCCCGAAGGCTTCTACAACGAGGTCCTCGTGATCGCGCAGGTGCTGTCCTACGACGGCGAGAACGAGCCCGACGTCGTCGCGATGTGCGCCGCCTCGGCCGCGCTGTGTCTCGCCGGCGTGCCGTTCATGGGCCCGATCGGCGCCGCGCGCGTCGGCTACAAGGACGGCGAATATATCCTCAACCCGACCAAGACCGAGGTCGAGGAAGGCGAGCTCGACCTCGTCGTCGCCGCCACCGGCAACGCCGTGATGATGGTCGAATCCGAAGCCAAGGAGCTCTCGGAAGAGGTCATGCTCGGCGCGGTCGTGTTCGCGCACGAAGCGTCGAAGAAGGTCTGCGACGGCATCATCCGCCTCGCCGAAAAGGCCGCCAAGGAGCCGTGGGACCTCGCCACCGGCGACGCCAAGACCGCCGCCAAGGCCAAGCTCAAGGACATCGTCGGCAAGGACATCGAGGCGGCCTACCGCCTGACCGACAAGTCGGCGCGTTCGGCCGCCCTCAACGAGGTGCGCGAAAAGGCCAAGGAAGCCTTCGCCGACGCCGAGCCGCAGGAGCAGATGGCCGCGTCGAAGGCGGTCAAGAGCCTCGAAGCCGACATCGTGCGCACCGCGATCCTCAAGGAAGGCCGTCGCATCGACGGTCGCGACACCAAGACCGTCCGCCCGATCGAGGCGATCGTCGGCTTCCTGCCGCGCGCGCACGGTTCGGCGCTGTTCACCCGCGGCGAGACCCAGGCGATCTGCACCACCACGCTCGGCACCAAGGACGCCGAGCAGATGATCGACGGGCTCGACGGCCTGTCGTACCAGCGCTTCATGCTGCACTATAACTTCCCGCCCTATTCGGTCGGCGAAGTCGGCCGGTTCGGCGCCCCGGGGCGTCGCGAGGTCGGTCACGGCAAGCTGGCGTGGCGCGCGCTTCACCCGATCCTGCCGACGATGGACGAGTTTCCCTACACGATCCGCGTCCTCAGCGACATCACCGAGAGCAACGGCTCCTCGTCGATGGCCACCGTCTGCGGCGGTTCGCTGTCGATGATGGATGCGGGCGTTCCGCTCAAGCGCCCGGTCGCGGGGATCGCCATGGGCCTGATCCTCGAAGGGTCGGACTATGCGGTGATCAGCGACATCCTCGGCGACGAGGACCACCTCGGCGACATGGACTTCAAGGTCGCCGGCACCAGCGAGGGCATCACCTCGCTGCAGATGGACATCAAGGTTGCCGGGATCACCGAGGAGATCATGAAGGTCGCGCTCGAGCAGGCCAAGGGCGGCCGCGCGCACATCCTCGGCGAAATGGCCAAGGCGCTCGATCACACCCGTGAAGAGTTGTCGGCGCACGCGCCGCGGATCGAGACGATGCAGATCGACAAGACCAAGATCCGCGAAGTCATCGGCACCGGCGGCAAGGTCATCCGCGAGATCGTCGCGACGACCGGCGCCAAGGTCGACATCGACGACGAGGGGCTGATCAAGATTAGCTCGTCGGACCTCAACCAGATCGGGGCCGCGCGCCAGTGGATCCTCGGCATCGTCCAGGAGCCCGAGGTCGGCACCATCTACACCGGCAAGGTCGCCAACATCGTCGATTTCGGCGCGTTCGTGACCTTCATGCCGGGCAAGGACGGGCTGGTCCACGTGTCCGAGATCAAGAACGAGCGGGTCGAAAACGTCCGCGACGTGCTGAGCGAGGGCCAGGAGGTCAAGGTCAAGCTGCTCGAGGTCGATCCGCGCGGCAAGGTCCGCCTGTCGATGCGCGTCGTCGACCAGGAGACCGGCGCCGAACTCGAAGACACCCGCCCGCCGCGCGAAGACCGCGGTCCGCGCGGCGATCGCGGCGATCGTGGCCCGCGCCGTGACGGCGGTCGTGGTCGAGACGACCGCGGCCCGCGCGGCGACCGCGGGGATCGTGGCCCGCGTCGCGATCGCGGCGACCGAGGCGAAGGTCGTGGCGATCGGGGCTCGCGCCGCGACAGCGACGACAATGGCCCCGCGCCCGAATTCGCCCCGGCCTTCCTGACCGGCGGCGACGACGACTAAGCCGTCGCGGCATCGCTGAACGATTGGCCCCCCGGTTTCGCGACCGGGGGGCTTTTCGTTGGCGGCAGGGCCGCTAGGCTCGGGCAATGCCGACGCTTCCCCGCCGCGCGCTGCTCCAGGCCGGACTGGCGCTCCCCCTCGCCCATTGCGCGCCGCTGGCGCTCGGCAGCGCGCGCCCGGCGCTTGCCGGACAGGTCCGCGACGCGATGCGCTGGGCGTGGCGCGAATATCGCCGCCTCGCGTGGGGCAAGGACGAGATCAGGCCGGTTAGCGGCACCTTCTCGAGCTTCCCGCTCAAGGACCGCCACCTCGGCCTGTCGCTGGTCGAGGCGCTGGACACGCTGTGGCTGATGGCGCTCGACCGCGAGTTCGACGAGGCCGCCGACTGGGCCGAGGCTCAGCTCGACTTCGACGTCGACGGCACGGTCAGCGTGTTCGAGACCAACATCCGCCTCGTGGGCGGGCTGCTCAGCGGCTGGCACGTCAGCGGCCGGCCGAGGCTGCTCGCGCTCGCACGCGACCTCGCCGACCGGCTGATGCCCGCCTTCGCCGCCTCGCCGCTCGGCATCCCGCACCGCTTCGTAAACCTGAAGACCGGGGCGGTAAGCGGCCCCGTGACCAACCCCGCCGAGGCGGGCACGATCCTGCCCGAATTCGGATTCCTCAGCCGCGCGGTCGGGGACGACCGCTACCGCGCCGCCGCCAAGCGCGCACAGGTGGCGCTGTTCGAGCGGCGGTCGGCGATCGGCCTCATCCCCGACGCGATCGACGCGACGACCGGCGAATGGAAGAGCCGCCGCGCCACCGTCGGCCCGCCCTCGGACAGCTATTATGAATATCTGTGGGACGGCTGGGACCTGCTCGGCGACCGCGACTGCCGCGCCATGTACCGCACGATGACCGACGCGATCCTCCGTCACCAGCGCCGAAGCATCGGCGGCCATCGCTGGTTCGTCGACGTCGATTACGAGACCGGGGCGATGCTGACCGACGAGCAGGACGAGCTGTCGAGCTTTTACGGCGGACTGCTCGGCCAGAGCGGCGACGGGGCGATCGGCGGCACCAACGTCCGCGCCTGGTCATGGCTGCAAGGCGAATATGGCATCCTCCCCGAAGGCTTTAAGCCGGCAAGCGGCACCGTCACCTACAAGACCAACGCGCTTCGCCCCGAGCTCGCCGACGCCGCGTTCAACTTGTGGCTGCTCGACGGGCGCGAGGAATGGCGCGACATCGTCGCGGCCCATTTCGCCAACATGCTCCGCTGGAACCGCGCGCCGCACGGCTTCACCGACATGGCCGACGTCACCGCCGCCCCCAAGCGACAGGCCGATCACTGCCCCGGCTACTGGTGGTCGGAGCAGATGAAATATTACTGGCTGGCCTTCTCGGCGAGCCCGCGCGTCGACTATCGCAGGCTCTACCTGTCGACCGAAGGCAACATCCTGCGCGGGGTGCGGCGACCCGCCTGACGCTGCGGAAATTGGGGATTTTCGCGCAGTGTGACGGAATGGTCACAATATGGCGAAAATGAATTTCGACGAATTGACAGACCGCATCGACGGGAAGAGATTTTGTGCGCCGCAGCAGCAGCTGGGCATTTCTCCCAGGGGGGAACCATGCACGCGAACCATCGTCACATCCGAGCCGTCCTTTTCACGAGCGCCGCCAGCGCAGCGCTGACCGTTCTCGCCCAGCCCGCGCTCGCGCAGACCGCCGCCCAGGCGAATGTGCAGGCCACCCAGCCGGCCGAAACCAATCCAAACGACGCGATTGTCGTGACCGGCACGCGCCGGACCGATCGCACCGTCGCCAACTCGGCCTCGCCGATCGATGTCATCAGCGCGACCGAGATCAAGACCCAGCCGTCGACCAACCTGATCGACACGGTCAAGAGCCTCGTCCCGTCCTTCTTCGTCGGCCAGAACACGATCTCGGACGCGTCGAGCTTCGTCCGCTCGCCCTCGCTTCGCGGACTTCCCGCCGACCAGGTGCTGGTCCAGGTCAACGGCAAGCGGCTCAACCGCTCGGCGCTGGTCCAGGTCTACACCGGCGGTGATACCGGCCTCGGCTTCGGCTCGCAGGGTGCGGACATCAACGCGATCCCCTCGATCGGGATCAAGAACCTCCAGGTGCTGCGCGACGGCGCGACCGCCCAATATGGCTCGGACGCGATCGCGGGCGTCATGAACTTCGGCATGCGCGACGACCGCAACGCGGTCGAGGTGATGGCGCAATACGGCCAATATTACGATCATGGCGACGGCAAGTCGAAGCAGATCGCGGGCAACATCGGCCTCGGCCTCCCGGCGAACGGTTATCTCGATATCGCCGGCGAATATTACGACGACGGCCAGACCAGCCGCGGCGCGACGCGCCCGATCGCCGTCCTCTTCGCCCAGCAATATCCCAATCTCGCGCCGCAGCTGCCGAACTACCCTGGCCCGGTCCAGATCTGGGGCTCCTCGCCGCAGCACGGCTTCAAGTCGATGATCAACACGGGGATCAACGTCGGCGCGAACAGCAAGCTCTATGCGACCGGCATCTGGTCGAAGAACTTCGCCAACGAGAGCTTCAACTATCGCTCGCCGATCAGCGGCACCGCGGTCGACGTCGACGGCGTGTCGCACGGCCTCGGCGCCAATGGGGCGTTCACCACCCCCTATTATCTGACGCCCTGTCCGACCGGCAGCGCGACCTGCGCGGCGGGCGGTTTCGTGAAGGACAGCAACACCTTTTCCTTCACTTCGATCTACCCGGCGGGCTTCACCCCGCGCTTCGTCGGCAAGACCGACGAGAAGTGGGGCACGATCGGCTGGAAGGGCACGCTCGACGGCGGCCTGAGCTGGGACCTCGCCGCGACGCTGGCGAAGAACACGCTCGCGCTATCGATGTATAATTCGCTCAACGCCAGCTACGGCCCGCTCTCGCAGACCAGCTTCCAGTTCGGCACGCTCAGCCAGAAAGAACGCAACTTCACGCTCGACATGAGCTACCCGATCCCGGTCGGGCTCGCGAGCCCGCTGACCCTGTCGTGGGGCGCCGAAGCACGCAAGGAAACCTACGGCCAGAGCGCGGGTGACGAGCAGTCCTACGGCGCGGGACCCTATGCGGTGTCGCACCCGCTCTACGCCGAGACCGCGCCCGGCGTGTACACGCAGGTCGGCACCACCGCGGCGAAGAGCCCCGGGGCCAGCGGCTACGGCGGCACCAACCCCGCCGCAGCCGGCAGCTGGAGCCAGTCGAGCTGGGGCGTCTATGCCGATGCCGAAGCCGACGTGACCGACCAGCTGAGCCTCGGCGCGGCGATTCGCCACGAGAAGTACAAGCATGTCGGCAGCAGCACGGTCTACAAGCTGAACGGCATCTACAAGATCACCCCGCAGCTTTCGATCCGCGGCACGATCGGCACCGGCTTCCACGCCCCCTCACCGGGCCAGTCGCACGACCAGATCCTGACCACCAACTTCGTGGCCGGCAACCAGGTCCAGACTGGCACCTACCCGGTCGACAGCCCGATCGCGCAATATTTCGGCGCGTCGCCGCTGACTCCGGAGAAGTCGAAGAACTACGGCGCGGGCATCGTCTTCCATCCCAGCCGCGCCTTCACCCTGACGGTCGACGGGTACAAGATCGACGTCAAGAATCGCATTACCATTTCGCAAAACTTCGACGTCACCCCGGTCGACATCGCTGCCCAGCCGCTGCTCGCGGCGGTCGGTGACGGCGGCAACATCAACTATTTCGTCAACGGCTATAACACCTCGACCAAGGGCCTCGACGTCGTCGGCACCTACCGGACCGACTTCCTCGACGGGAACCTCAACCTCACCCTCGCCTATAACTATAACAAGTCGAAGGTGACCTCGATCCGCAGCTTCACCAACCCGAACACCGGGGTGGTGACGCCGTACATCAGCGACGCACAGGAAATCGACGTCGCGCACCTCGCGCCCAACCACCGCGCGACTCTGTCGGCGGGGTGGACGAGTGGTCCGTGGGCGATCAACGCTCGCGAGAACTATTATGGCTGGTGGCTCGACGCCGCCGACTATCCGGGGCCGGGCGGCGCGGCGGCGACGTCGCAGCATTTCGGCGCGAAGTTCACCACCGACGCGGACATCAGCTACACCTTCAACCGGACGGTCACCTTCACGGTCGGCGCGAACAACCTGTTCAACACCAAGCCCGACCGGATCGCCCATGTCGAAGGCGTCAACAACGTCTACGTCCTGACCAACAGCCTTGCCGACGGGCAGATCTACCCGCGTTCGGGCGGTCCGTTCGGGATCAACGGCGGCTTCTGGTACGTCCGGCTGCGGGTGAAGTACCAGGCGACCGCGCCGGTGATGCCGCCGCCCCCGCCGCCCCCGCCGCCCCCCCCGCCGCCGGCGACCCAGACCTGCCCCGACGGCACGGTGATCGACGCGACGGCGACCTGCCCGCCGCCGCCCCCGCCGCCGCCGCCCCCGCCCCCGCCGCCGCCGGCCGGCGAGCGCGGCTGATCGGGCAGCGACACGACCAACTGGGAAAGGCCGCCTTTCGGGGCGGCCTTTTTCATTCTTGACGAACGCCCGGATTTGCGCGGAGCAAGGACGCTCCCAGGGAGACCATTTGATGCGACATTTGCTCGGCGCCGCCTCGTTCCTCGCACTCCTGTTCGCCGCGCCGGTCGAGGCCGCCTCGCCAACCCCGGTCAGCTCGTCGCACGCGATGGTCGTCAGCGCCCACCGCCTCGCTTCGAAGGCGGGGATCGACGTGCTCAAAGGCGGCGGCAACGCGATCGACGCCGCCGTCGCGGTGGCTTACGCGCTGGCGGTCACCTTTCCCGAGGCGGGCAACCTCGGCGGCGGCGGGTTCATGACCATCCGCCTCGCCGACGGGCGCACCGCCTTCATCGACTTCCGCGAAAAGGCCCCGGGCAGGGCGACCGCCACCATGTTCCAGGACGCGAACGGCAATGCCGTGCCCGAACGCAGCCGGCGCGGCTGGCTCGCGGTCGGGGTCCCCGGCACCGTCGCCGGGCTGGAACTCGCGCGCACGCGATTTGGCACCCGCCCGCGCACGGCGCTGATGGCGAGCGCGATCCGCCTCGCGCGTGACGGCTTCGTCCTCGACAAGGGCGATGCCGACATGCTCGCCGACGCGCAGGACGACTTCCGCAAGGACCCGGCCAGCGCGGCGATCTTCCTCAACAAGGGCACCCCGTGGCGCGCCGGCCAGCGGCTCGTCCAGGCCGACCTCGCCCGCTCGCTCCAGGCAATCGCGACGGGGGGCAGCGCCGCCTTCTACAACGGCCCGATCGGGGCGAAGATCGCCGCCGCCAGCCGCGCCGGCGGCGGGCTGTTCACCACCGCCGATTTCGCCGCCTATCGCGCGGTCGAGCGCAAGCCGATCGAGTGCGACTATCGCGGCTACCACATCGTCTCGGCCCCGCCGCCGAGCTCGGGCGGGGTGGTGCTGTGCGAGACGCTCAACATCCTCGAGGGCTATGACCTCAAGGGAATGGGCTTCCGCTCGGCAGCCGAAGTCCACGCGCTGACCGAGGCGATGCGCCGCGCCTACCACGACCGCAATACTCAGCTCGGCGATCCCGATTTCGTGAAGGTCGACACCGCCCATTTCGTGTCGAAGGACTATGCCGCGCGGCTCCGCGCCGGGATCGACCCGAACCGCGCGACGCCCTCGGCCAGCCTGCCCGCGCCGGGCATCGGCAAGGAAGGGCGGAACACCACCCATTTCTCGATCGTCGACGCGGCAGGCAACGCGGTGTCGCTGACCTACACGCTCAACGACTGGTTCGGCGCACGGCTTACCGCGCCCGGCACCGGCATCCTGATGAACGACGAGATGGACGATTTCTCGGCCAAGCCCGGCGCGCCCAACATGTTCGGGCTGGTCGAGGGGCCGAGCAACGCGGTCGCCCCGGGCAAGCGCCCGCTGTCATCGATGACCCCGACCATCGTCGCCAAGGACGGGCAGCTGTCGATGGTCGTCGGCACCCCGGGCGGGAGCCGGATCCCGACCGCCGTTCTCGAGACGATCAGCAACATGATCGACCATGGCATGACGATCACCGAGGCGGTCGACGCCCCGCGCGTGCACAACCAATGGTATCCGGACGAAGTCGGGGTTGAACGCTTCGCCGTCTCGGCCGACACGCGCCGCGTGCTCGAGCGGATGGGCCACAAGGTGGTCGACATCCCCTACGGCAACCAAGTCGCCGCGATCCTCGTCGGCGGCCCCGCGATCGGCGCCAGGCCGATCGACGGCGACCGCTATTACGGCGCGATCGACCCCCGGCTCAACGTCGGCGACGTCGAGGGCTATTGAGCGCCGCTGCCCTTCCCTTCACCGATCGCCTCGCGACCGAGGCGGACCTCCCCGCGCTCGACGCGGTGATGGAACGCGCGATCGCCGCGCTACAGAACGACTTCCTCACCCCCGAGCAGGTCCGCGCCAGCCACAAGGTGATGGGGCTCGACCGGCAGCTGGTCGCCGACCGCACCTATTTCATCGTCGAGCGGGACGGCGTAATCGCCGGCTGCGGCGGGTGGAGCTGGCGCTCGACGCTTTACGGCGGCGACACCAGCATCGTCGCCCGCGAGCCGCGCGCGCTCGACCCGGCGACCGAACCGGCGCGGATCCGCGCGATGTATACCGAGCCTTCGTTCGCCCGGCAGGGGGTCGGCAGGCGGGTGATGCATTTGTGCGAACAGGCGGCGCGCGACGCCGGCTTCGCCGCCGCGACGATGATGGCGACGCTCGCCGGCATCCCGCTATACGCCGCATGCGGATACCAGCCGGTGGAAGAGGTGCTCAGCGACCCGATCGAGGGCGTGCGCGTTCCGCTCGTCCGGATGGAAAAGCGCCTCGTTCCAGTGATTTAAGCTTTGGGGGAGACCGACGGCGGGGTGGTGGAGCTGAGGGGAATCGAACCCCTGACCTCTGCAGTGCGATTGCAGCGCTCTCCCATCTGAGCTACAGCCCCGCGCCTGTCGGAAGGCGCCCAATAGCGGCGCTTCCCGCCCCTTGCAACGCCTGATCGCGCGCAATCGCACCTCGTCGCAACCGCCCGTCGATCCGGCGCTTGGCCCGGAACGCGCGCCCGCCGCCATCGGTTTTCCCGGCAAGTCTCCCTACCCCCGGGGAGACCAGTACCCGAGGAGGATTTTTCAATGGCTTATGGTCGCAACGACAGCCGCAGCGGCTGGAGTGAGAACCGCTCGCGATTCGACGAGGATCGCTACAACGAGCGTACCGACGAAGGACGCGGCGGACGCGGCTTTTTCGAGCGCGCCGGCGACGAGGTGGCGAGCTGGTTCGGTGACGACGATGCCGAACGCCGCCGCCGCCAGGACCAGGCGCGCGAGCGCGACGATTATCGCGGCAGCCGAGCGACCGGCGAGCGCTCGAGCTACGACAGCGACGCGCGCTACCGCGACGAAGGCTATCGCCGACCCTATACCGGCCGCTTCCCGGGCCGCAACGACGGCTTGGGCTATGGCGATCGCTTCGGCTACGACCGGGCCTACGAGAACGACCGCAACGACCGCGGCTACGGCCAGCGCGACTATGGGCAGCGCGAGCAGGGTCGTCGCGACTATGGCCAATCGAGCTTCGGGACGATGGCGGCCGGCGGTGCCGGCGGCCTCTACGACCGGCAGTACAGCGACTGGCGTCGCCAGCAGATCGACGCGCTCGACCGCGACTATCACGATTATCGCCGCGAAAACGAAGGCCGGTTCGAGAATGAGTTCACCTCGTGGCGCCAGACCCGGCAGGGAAAGCGCGAGCTGGTCAAGTCGATCAAGGAGCACATGACCGTCGTCGGCAATGACGGCGCGCACGTCGGCACGATCGACAAGGTGCGTGGCGACCAGCTGATCCTGACCAAGTCGGACAGCAGCGACGGTCATCATCATCGCGTCCCCTGCTCGATGATCGACCGGGTGGAGAACGACCAGGTGTGGCTCGACCAACCCGCCGAAACCGCGCTCCAGCGGCTCGACATCGAAGCGAAGCGCGGCGCCGCCTACGACCGCGATCGCGCGCTCGGTGCCGACCAGCGCGACGAGCAACGCGATGATGGGCCGCACCTGCTCAACCGCAGCTTCACGGGCACCTACTAGGGCGCTCCGCCGCGCTCGCCGCGGCATGATGAGGCCCGGCCGCTCAACCCGAGCGGCCGGGCCTTTCGTTTGCCCGCCGCCCGGCCTAGGGCGAGCTCGACTGACCAGCAGGAGACGCGACGATGGCGAAGGCTTGGCACCTCATTCGGCGGCCCAACGGCATGCCGGTCCCCGACGATTTCGCCTTTCGCGACATCGACCTCCCCGCGCTCGGCGAGGGCATGGTCCGCGTCGCCAACCGCTTCCTGTCGGTCGACCCCTACATGCGCGGCCGAATGAACGACGTGAAAAGCTATGTCCCGCCGTTCGCGCTCGACGCGCCGATGGAGGGCGGCGCGGTCGGCGAGGTGATCGAGAGCAACGACCCCGGCTTCGCGCCCGGCGATCTCGTCTTCCACATGGCCGGCTGGCGCGACGAGGCGGTGGTCCCGGCCAAGTCGTTGAACAAGCTCCCCGCTATCCCCGGCGTGGCGCCAGAAACCTTTCTCGGCAACATGGGGCTGACCGGCGCGACCGCCTATTTCGGGTTGTTCGAGGCGGCCAGCGCGAAGGAAGGCGACGTGGTGTTCGTCTCCGGCGCGGGCGGCGCGGTCGGCTCGGCGGTGATGCAGATCGCCAAGGCGAAGGGCATGACCGTGATCGGCTCGGCGGGCGGCCGCGACAAATGCGACTTTGTCTACTCGCTCGGTGCCGACGCGGTCGTCGATTACAAGGCCGGCCCGGTGCTCAAGCAGCTTGCAGCGGCGCTCCAGGCCAAGCAGCTCGGCGGGATCGACGTCTATTTCGACAATGTCGGCGGCGACCAGCTCGATGCCGCCTTCGCCACCGCCAACCAGAATGCGCGCTTTGCCATCTGCGGGATGATCGCGGGCTACAACAGCACCGAGCCGCAGGCCTTCCGCTACATCATGCGGGTGATCGCGATGCGGATCAGGGTGCAGGGCTTCATCTATACCGACTATCTCTCGCAGATGCCGCGCTTCTACCGGGACATGGGCGGCTGGCTCGCCTCGGGCGCGGTCAAGAACCGCGACACGGTGGTCGACGGCCTCGACCACACGCTCGACGCTTTCCTCGGCCTGTTCACCGGCGCCAACACGGGCAAGATGCTGGTGCGGATCTAAGGCGCCGAGCGCAGCGCCGCCGATGCGAAGCGTCGCCGAAGCAGCGCGAAGAGACGCCTCAGAGCGGCCGACGGCCGAGCATCAGCGAGTGCTGATCCACCAGTCGCGGATTCACTCCGCGACCCGCCCCCTCAATACCCGCCCTGCGTATATTTAGCGCAGCTCGCCGGATCGCCGGTGGTCGCCCCGGTCTTGAGCGCTTCCATCCGCTGCGCCGAGGTGCCGTGGGTGAAGCTGTCGGGAACGACCTGTCCCTGCGTCTCCTTTTGCAGCGTGTCGTCGCCGATCGCCTGCGCCGCGCGCAGCCCTTCCTCTAGATCGCCCGCCTCCATCACGCCCGAGCGCTTGGCCCAGACCCCCGCATAGCAGTCGGCCTGCAACTCGATTCCCACCTGGACCTTGTTGCCCGCCGCCTGGCCGAGCGAGCCCTGCGCCTGCTGCGCCTTGTCGAGCGTGCCTTCGAGGTCCTGGATATGGTGGCCGACCTCGTGCGCGATGACGTATCCGTCGGGGAAGTCGCCAGGCGCGTTGAACTTGGTCGACAGCTCGTTGAAGAATTCGGGGTCGAGGTAGATCTTCTTGTCGGTCGGGCAATAGAAGGGTCCCATCGCCGACTGCGCCGCGCCGCAGCCCGACTGGTACGACCGGTCGTAGATGGCAAGCGTCGTCGGGGTGTAGGTCGACCCTGCCTGCTGGAAGACCTGCCCCCACACCTGCTCGGTCGACCCGAGGATCTTGGCGAGCGTGGTCTTGGTCGCCGGGTCGAGCGTCGACTTGCCGCCATTGCCGCCGATCGTCGGCCCCGCCCCGCCGCCGAGCGACTGGAGCGCGCAATAGCCGAGCGCGAGCACGATGATCCCGACGATCCCGAAGCGCGAGGCGACCAGTTGGAGCAGCATCATGATCAGCCCGCCGCCCCCGCCGCCGAGGCTCATTCCGCCGCTTCGGCCGGTATCGTCCTCGATATTGCTGCTTTCGGGACCGTCCAGCCGCATTCATGCCTCCTCGTCGCGTCTGCCGGGACTAATGCTTCACCGCCGTAACGGTTGCAATCGCGCGGCCGCCGCGCCAGTCGCGGGGCGAAGGAGTCGGCAATGGACCTCGACGGCAAGCGCGCACTGGTGACCGGATCGACCTCGGGGATCGGCCTCGCCATCGCCCGTGCCCTCGCCGGGGCGGGGGCGAAGGTGATGATCAACGGCTTCGGCAAGCCCGACGAGATCGCCGCGATCTGCGACGAGATCGGCGCGATCCACGACGGCGCCGACCTCGGCGATGCCGACGCGATCGACGCGATGATCGCGCGCTGCACCGCCGAGATCGGCAGCCCCGACATCCTGGTCAACAACGCCGGCATCCAGTTCGTCTCGCCGGTGACCGACTTCCCGGTCGAGAAATGGGACGCGATCATCGCGCTCAACCTCACCGCGGTATTCCACACCACCCGGCTCGCGCTGCCGGCGATGCGCGCCAAGGGCTGGGGCCGGATCGTCAACACCGCCAGCGCGCACAGCCTCGTCGCCAGCCCGAACAAGAGCGCCTATGTCGCCGCCAAGCATGGCGTCGCGGGCTTCACCAAGACCGTCGCGCTCGAAACCGCGAAGGACGGCATCACCGTCAACTGCATTTCGCCCGGCTATGTCTGGACCCCGCTGGTCGAAAACCAGATTCCCGACACGATGAAGGCCAGGGGGCTTACGCGCGAGCAGGTGATGGAGGACGTGCTGCTCGCCGCCCAGCCGACCAAGCGGTTCGTCAGCCCCGAGGAGGTCGCCAGCCTGTCGCTCTATCTCTGTTCGGACGGGGCGGCGTCGATCACCGGCGCCAATCTCAGCATGGACGGCGGCTGGACCGCGCAATAGGCTCGCGGCGATGAAACGCCTCCTGCCCCTCGCCTGTCTGCTGTCACTGGCGGCCTGCCACGTCTCTCCTGGTCCTGCCGGCCCGGTAATCAACGCCGACAAGTCGCACGACTGGCGCACCGTAGCGACCGACGACGACCGCGCGCGGCTGCGCGAATGGCGAAAGACGCTGATCGCCGCGCTCGATTCGGCGCGCAAGGCGGGGCACGGGGCCGAAATCGACCGCGAAGGCGTGCTGCTCCAGCCCGACCTCACGCTCGGCGGGGCCGCGTTGCCCAACGGCGACTATCGCTGCCGGGTGATCAAGATCGGCGCGAAGAGCGAGGGGATGCTCGATTATGTCACCTACCCCGCCTTCACCTGCCGGGTTCAGCCCGAACGCGGGCTCCAGGGCTTCGCCAAGCTGACCGGGTCGCAGCGCCCGATCGGGCTGATCTTCCCCGCCGACGCCGGGCGGCAGGTGTTCCTCGGCACGCTCGAACTCGGCGACGAGAGCCGGGCGATGCAATATGGCCGCGACCAGGACCGCGACCTCGCCGCCTGGATCCAGCGGGTCGACGAGCGGCGCTGGCGAATGCTCTTCCCCAGCCCGCATTTCGAATCGCAGGCCGACGTGATCGAGCTCGTTCCGGCGCCCTAGGCGCTGGCGCGGTCGAGCGCCTCGACCTGCGCCGCCGTTAGATCGAGGCGAAGCGCGGCGATCAGCTGTACGGCCTGCGCCATGCTGGTCGCGCTGGCGATCGGCGCAGCGACTCCCGACCGAACCTTGGTCCAGGCCAGCGCGACGGTCGCCATCGCCTCGCCGGTTTCGCGCGATACGTCCTCGAGCGCGGCGAGCACCGCCTTGCCGCGCGGGCTGTCGACATAGTCGATGTTGCGCCCGCCGCGGACCGACTTCGACAGGTCGTCCTTCGAACGATATTTGCCGCTGAGGAACCCGTTGGCGAGGCTGTAGTAGGGAAAGAAGGCGAGCCCGCGCTCGACCACCAGGTCCTGCAGCGGCCCTTCGTATTTCGCGCGCTCGACGAGGTTGTACCAGCCCTGCACCGCGACCGCCGGGGCGAACCCCTCGCGCGCTGCGGTGTCGAGCGCCTCGACCACCCGCGGCGGCTCGAAATTGCTCAGCCCGGTTTCGCGGATCTTGCCCGCCTCGCGCAGCCGTTCGAACGCGCCGAGGCTGTCGGCGAGCGGCACCTCGGCATTGTCGCGATGCTGGTAGTAGAGGTCGATCGTCTCGATCCCCATCCGCTTTAGCGAGGCGTCGGCACCGCGCGCGATCACGTCGGGGTGGAGCGAGGCAACATATTCGCCGCTGGTCACCTTGCCGTCATAGCTTTTGGCATCCTCGATCCGCCCGTCGAGGAACCCGACCTTGGTCGCGATCACCACCTTGTCGCGCTTGGCCGGGTCGCGCTTCAGCCAGCGACCGATCAGCCGCTCGCTCTCGCCCCCGACATGGCCCGGCGCCCACGCCGAATAGACGTCGGCGGTGTCGATCATCGTCCCGCCGGCATCGACGAAGGCGTCGAGCACCGCGAAGCTGGTCGCCTCGTCGGCGGTCCAGTCGAACACGTTGCCGCCGAGCGCGACCGGGGCGATCGAAAGCCCGCTGCTTCCCAGCGTCCGGCTCATTCGCCGTTCTCCCGCCGCGCCTCGAACCAGGCCGCCGCCTCGCGTACCCGCTGCGCTGCGCCGCGATGGGTGACGAGCACCGCCTCGGGCGTCGCGATGATGACGAGGTCGTCGACGTCGATCGCCGCGACCGCCGGCCCCGACGAGCGGATCAAGAGGCCGCGGCTGTCGATCGCGGTCCCGCCATGCGCGCTGTTGCCCGCTTCGTCCTTGTCCGCCGCATCGTGGACCGACTGCCAGCTACCGACGTCGGACCAGCCCATGCTGACCGGGACGACGCGCACGTCGGCGGCCTTTTCCATGATCGCATAGTCGACCGACTGGGCGGGCGAACGCGCGAACGCGGCCGCGTCGACCAGCACCGACTGCCCCTCGCGCCGCGCCGCGCCGAGCGCCGCCTCGGCGGCGTCGAGCATCGCCGGGGCATGGTCGCGAAACGCCTGCCGCCAAGTCGCCGCGCTGGCCAGGAAGATGCCCGCGTTCCAGTAATGGCCGCCCGCCGCCAGCATTGCCTCGGCCTTGTCCTTCGCCGGCTTCTCGACGAAGCGGTCGACGGTTCGCGCCGCCTCGCCCGTCCCTTCGCCCGACGCGGCGATATAGCCGAAGCCGGTCGCGGGATGGTCGGGCTCGATCCCGAAGGTGACGATCGCCCCCTCGCGTGCCGCCGGCACCGCGCGCGCCACCGCGTCGCGGAACGCGTCGACGTCGGCGATATGCTGGTCCGAGGGGCAGACCAGCAGCAGCTCGTCCTCGCCCGCCTCGGCCGCCGCCAGCGCGATCGCCGGCCCGCTGTCTCGCTTGATCGGCTCGAGCAGCAACGTCGCGGCGGGCGCGAGCCGTTCGAGCGCCTCGCGCTGGCGAATATTGGCGACCACGATCGGCGGCAGGAACGGCGCGCCGTCGAGGCGCTCGATCACTTCCTCGAACAGGCTCTGTTCGCCGAGCAGCGGGATCAGATGCTTGGGCGCCGCCGGGGTCGAAAGCGGCCACAGCCGAGTCCCCGCGCCGCCCGCCAAAATCACCGGACGAACGGTCCGGGCACTATCGATATCATCCATGGCGTCCCCTTCGCCGCATCAAACCCGGCGCGCGTCGCAAGTTCCGTTCACACTCTATTTGTAAAGTTTTGCGACACCCCTGCCCATGTCGGCGCACTTGACATCGGCCCCGCGGTGAACGGCCAGCTGATCACCTTCTGGAGCCACGGCCTCGCCGCGGCGCTGTTCGCGTCGCTGACGCTGTGGGAACTTCGGCGCGGGCTGGTGGCCGAACAGGCGCGGCTGCTCGCGGCGCTCGCGCTGACCTGCGTATGGGCGTGGATCACCGCGGTCGCGCCAAGCTCGATGCTCGCCGCCTATTGCGAAACCGCGCGCAACCTCGCCTGGGTCGGCGTGCTCTACCGGCTGACCCGTTCAGGCGAGCCAAGCGAGGCGCAGCGCGGGGTCAACCCGGTCTATGCCGCGGTCGCCGGGGTGCTCGGGATGCAGCTCTTGGTCGACGCCATGCCGCTGCTGCTCGACATGGCGAATCCGTCCGAAGGCGACGCGCTGGTCCAGACCGCGCTGGTGCTTCGGATCACCGCCGCCGCGGGGGCGCTGGTGCTGGTCCACAACGCTTATGGCCAGGCCGCGCCGTCGAGCCGCAGCGGCATCCGGCTCGCGATGCTCGCGCTGGCGCTGATGTGGGCCTACGACCTCAACCTGTTCACCGTCGCCTATTTCGATCTCGGCGCCGGGCGCGCGCTGTTCGCGTGGCGCGGGCTGGCGATCGCGCTGACCGCGCCGCTGCTCGCGATGGCGGGCGGCAAGCGTGAAGCGTGGCGGGTCAAGCTGTCGCGCGCGGCGACCTTCCAGAGCCTGTCGATGCTCGCGATCGGCGGCTATTTCGCGGCGATGGCGATCGTCGCCACCGCCACCCGCAGCGCCGGCGAAGGGATGGCCAAGGCGCTGTTCGTGTCGATGCTGGTGCTGATGACGGTCGGCGCGGCGCTGCTGATCCCCAGCCGCCGGATGCGGGCTTGGGCGAAGGTCAAGGTCGCCAAGCATCTGTTCGAGCATCGCTACGACTATCGCAGCGAATGGCTGCGCTTCGCCGACACGCTGGGGGCCAGCGGACCCGACTCGGCGCCGTTCGGCGAGCGCGTGGTCAAGGCGTTCGCCGACATCCTCGACAGCCCCGGCGGGCTGCTGCTGGTAGCCGACGAACTGAACCAGTTCGAACCCGCGGCGAGCTGGCACTGGCGAGGAAATCCGCACCCGACCCGCTCGTCGGCGCGCGAGGCGCTCGGCCATTTCTGGCGGACGATCGAGCGCGAAGGGCGGATCGTCGACTTCGAGGCGCGGCGCAACGGCTGGGGCGGGGCCGAACTCGCCGAACTGGCGATTCCCGCCGACCTGCTCGGCGAGCTCCACGCGTGGATCGGGGTGCCGCTGATCCACCAGGAAAAGCTGGTCGGCCTCGTCATCCTCGACGGTCCCGACTATCGCCGCCCGCTCGACTGGGAAGATTTCGACCTGCTCCGCACCGCCGGGCGGCAGGCCGCCTCGAGCCTGTCCGAGGCGACCAGCCAGCACGCGCTGATGAACGCGCAGCGGTTCGAGGACTTCAACCGCCGCTTCGCCTTCATCCTCCACGACATCAAGAACCTCGTCAGCCAGCTCAGCCTCGTCGCGCGCAACGCCGAGCGCCACGCCGACAATCCCGAGTTTCGCGCCGACATGATCGCGACGCTCAAATCCTCGGTCGGCAAGATGAACGACCTCCTCCAACGCATCGCCCCTCAGAAGGGCGCGCGCGCGATAGACCCCGGCCCGGTCGAGCTGCTGCCGCTGCTCTCCTCGCTCGTCGCGGGCAAGCGGCTGGCGCACCCGGTGACGCTCAAGGGCGACGCGGCGGTGCTCGCGATGGCCGACCGCCACGCGCTCGAACAGGCGGTCGGCCACCTCGTCCAGAACGCGATCGACGCCAGCCCGCCCGCCGAGCCGGTCGAGGTCCGCGTTTCGCGCGAACGCCACGGCATCGCCATCTCGATCGCCGACCACGGCGCGGGGATGGACGCCGACTTCGTCCGCACCCGCCTGTTCCAGCCGTTCGCCTCGACCAAGGACGGCGGCTTCGGCGTCGGCGCGTTCGAGGCGCGCGAGCTGGTCGCGGCGATGAACGGCCGGCTGACGGTCGAGAGCCGTCCGGGCGAAGGCACCCGCTTCACCATCCACCTCCCCGCCGCCGACCCGGCCGCGGCAACCCTACGGAAAAGCGCATGAGCGACGAAAAGGACCTCCCGATCCTGCTGGTGGTCGAGGATGACGAGGGGCTGCAGCGACAGCTGAAATGGGCCTACGAAGGCTATCGCGTGGTGATCGCGGGCAATCGCGCTGAGGCGCTCGACGCGGTCCGCGCGCACGAGCCGGCAGTGGTCACGCTCGACCTCGGCCTGCCGCCCGATCCCGACGGGACGAGCGAAGGGTTCGCGGTGCTCGAGGCGATCCTGTCGTTGAAGCCCGACGCCAAGGTGATCGTCGCCTCGGGCCACGGCGCGCGCGAAAGCGCGCTGAGGGCGATCGCGCTCGGAGCCTATGATTTCTATCGCAAGCCGGTCGACATCGACGAGCTCGGGCTGATCGTCGCGCGCGCGTTCCACGTCGCGCAGATCGAGGCCGAGAACCGCAGGCTTCAGGCGCAGGGCGGCGGCGGCGCGGTGCTCGGCGCGATCGTCACGGCGGCGCCCGAAATGCTCAAGGTCGCGAGCACGATCGAACGGGTCGCCCCCGCCGACGTGTCGGTGATGCTGCTCGGCGCGTCGGGGACCGGCAAGGAACTGCTGGCGCGCGCGGTGCACGACCTTTCCCCCCGCAAGGCGGGCGCGTTCGTCGCGATCAACTGCGCCGCGATCCCCGAGAACCTGCTCGAGGCCGAGCTGTTCGGTTACGAGCGGGGGGCATTCACCGGGGCGGTCAAGTCGACCCCGGGCAAGATCGAGCAGGCGAGCGGCGGGACGCTGTTTCTCGACGAGGTCGGCGACATCCCGCTGCCGCTCCAGGTCAAGCTGCTCCGTTTCCTCCAGGAACGGGTGATCGAGCGAATCGGCGGGCGCGCGCCGATCGCGGTCGACACGCGGATCGTGTCGGCGACCCACCAGGACCTCGACACGATGCAGGCCGACGGGCGGTTCCGCGAGGACCTCTACTACCGGCTGGCCGAGATCGTCGTGAAGATCCCGAGCCTCGCCGAGCGCGCGGGGGACTCGGCGCTGCTCGCGCGCCATTTCGTCAACCGCTTCGCCAAGGAACTGGCGCGGCCGGTCGCGGGGCTGGCGCCCGACGCGCTCGAGGCGGTCGACGCCTATCGCTGGCCGGGCAACGTCCGCGAGCTGGAAAACCGGATCAAGCGCGCGGTGATCATGGCCGACGGCAAGTGGATCGGCGCCGACGACCTCGACCTGCCCGGGGCGAAGGCGGGGGCCGACGAGCCGATGCCGATCAACCTGCGCGCCGCGCGCGAGGTCGCCGACCGCAAGGTGATCCGCCAGGCGCTGAGCCGGACCGAGAACAATATCTCGGGCGCCGCCAAGCTGCTCGGGATCAGTCGGCCGACGCTCTACGACCTGATGAAGCAATATTCGCTGGGGGCTTAAGGTCACAAAAGCCAGCGTCACCCCGGACTTTTTCGTGACCTTTAGCGAGCGGAAGGCGCTTTCGAATATGCGGGGCCGTCGGATCGATAGCGGGACGGCGGCCAAGCCAATCCAACGACGCGCCGAGTGTCTCACAAGGCGGGGGCTGTAGGACAGCGAAATCGTCGGCTAGGCTGGCCTTCGATGCGCGACGCCCCCGCCCCGCCTGCCCTTCCGACCCCGCCGCACCGGCGCGTCTCGAACGCCTCGATCGCGATCGCCGCGGCCTCGACCGTGGTCGAATGGTACGACTTCACCCTCTACCTCTATTTCGCGACGGTGGTGGCGCGGCTGTTCTACGGCGGCGACAGCGCGGCGAGCCTCGGCACGACGCTGGCGGGGTTCGCGCTCGCCTACCTGATGCGCCCGCTCGGCGCGGCGGTGTTCGGCCATGTCGGCGACCGGCACGGGCGCAAGGTCATGCTGCTGTGGTCGATGGCGCTGATGAGCGCGGCGATGCTGGCGACCGCGCTGCTGCCGACGATGGCGAGCATCGGCCCGGCGGCGGGAGTCCTGCTGCTGCTGCTGCGCTGCGTGATGGGGTTCGCGGTCGGCGGCGAATATTCGGGGGTGGTCGCCTATTTGCTCGAAGGCGCGGCCCCGCGCCGCCGCGGGCTGGTGGCGTCGAGCGCGTCGGCGGCAAGCGAGGTCGGCGGGCTGCTCGCGGTCGGGGTCAGCGCGGCGACGGTCGCGCTGCTGAGCGAAGCGCAACTGGCCGGCTGGGGCTGGCGGATCCCGTTCTTCGTCGGCGCGGCGCTGGCAGGAAGCGTGTTCGTCGCTCGATCGGCGATGGAGGAATCGCCCGACTTCGAGGCGCAGCGGGCCGAGGGGCGCGTCCCGGAGCAGCCGTGGCGGCACAGCTGGACCCACCATCGCGGCGGGATCGCGCGCGCCTTCGCCATCTCGGCGCTGGGGTCGATCACCTATTATGTCGGCATCACCTACGTCCCCGCTTACCTGACCAGCGTCGGCAAGATGAGCGAGGCGCGCTCGCTGATCCTGTCGACGATCGCTGCGGTGGTGGTGATCGCGGTGACCCCGCTGACCGGGATGCTGAGCGACCGGGTCGGGCGGCGGCCGGTGCTGGTCGGGGTCGCGGTGCTCAGCATGGTGCTGCCGATCAGCCTGTTCCTGGCGATGGCGAACGGGACATGGGGCGGCGCGCTGGCCGGGGCGGTCGCGCTGGCGGCGGTCGCGGGGGCGATGAGCGCGGTCGGCGCGGTCGCCACCGCCGAGCAGTTTCCCGGCGAGGGACGAGTCACCGGGCTGGCGTTCGGCGCGACCGGGGCCACCGCGATCTTCGGCGGGCTGACCCCGTGGCTTGCGCACTGGCTGACGGAGCGGACCGGGAACCCGGCGATCCCCGGCGTGATGATCGCCGCGGTCGCGCTGGCGGTGCTACCGCTGTTCTGGCGGCTGCGCGAGACCGCGCCCGCGCGCGACTAGCGGACCGCGCCGGCCGGAAACGGGCACGGCCCGTCGATGTCGTAGGAGGCGTGGCTGAGCGACTTGCGGTCGGTCCCCGGGTCGATGCCGAGCGCCCGGCCATTGTCGAAGATGTCCTGCCGGTCGCTGAGCAGGTCGCGCACGCCGCCTTGCGCGCGGAGCGCCGCGAGCCGCAGGTCGGCGCGCCGCGCGGGCGCATCGCCCGCCTCCATCAGCAGCCGGACCTCGCGCACCTCGGCATCGGTGCGGGCGAAATCCTGCTGCTTGAACGCGAGGATCGCGTAGAGGCTGGCGTAGGCGTCCCTCGTCTCGAGCGGAAGCTCGGTCAGCGCCGGGTTGGTCCGCGCCATTTCCCACGCGCTGGTATGCATCGTCCAGAACGAGGTCTTGTGTGCCAGCGGCGGAAAGTCCGCCGGAAGCGGCGCGCTGGCGGTCGCGACGAGCAGCCGGTCGAGCGAGCGGTCGAGGCATTCGAGCGCGGAGGAATTGATCCGGTAGCGCTTGAGATCCTCGGCCAGTTCGGAGCGCATCGAGCCGACCAGCTGGTTTGCCTCGTCGCGGTTGTTGGCGCGCGAGATCAGCTGGCTGAGCAGCAGCGAGATGAGGATGCCGAGCACGATCGTCCCGACCTCGCCGGCGAACACCCGCCAGCCGCGCAACGGTTTCCAGTTCCACAGCGCCATGCCCCGACCCCCCAGTCGTAAAGGCTAGCCAATTGCCCGCCGCGCGCAAGCGCGGGTCAGGAGGCGAGGCCCTCCGCCAGTTCGGCGACTTCGAGCCAGCGCAGTTCGGCGGCATCTTTGTCGGCGCGGAGCGCGTCGGCGCGGGCGGTGAGGTCGGCGAATTTCTTCGGGTCGCGGGCATAGAGGTCGGGGTCGCCGAGCGCGGCCTCGATCGCCGCGATCTCGCCGTCGATGCGGGCGACCTCGCCGGGTAGCCGGTCGAGGTCGCGCTGATCCTTGTAGGAGAGTTTGCTGCGAGTGGTACTCGCAGCAAGGTTGGGCGTGGGAGCGGGCGCGGCCTTTTTCGAGGGCGTGGTCGTCGGCGTGGCCTTGCGCTTGGCCCAATCCTCGTAGCCGCCGGCGACGACGTCGACCTTGCCGCTGCCGTCGAGGCCGAGCGTCACCGTCACCGTCTTGTCGAGGAAGTCGCGGTCGTGGCTGACGATCAGCACCGTGCCGTCATAGTCGGCGATGACCTCTTGCAGGAGGTCGAGCGTTTCGAGGTCGAGGTCGTTGGTCGGCTCGTCGAGCACGAGCAGGTTCGAGGCGCGGGCGAATTCGCGCGCGAGAAGGAGTCGCGAGCGCTCGCCGCCCGAGAGCGAGCCGACCGGCGCCTCGGTGAGCTCGGGCGAGAACAGATATTCCTTGAGATAGCCCTTGATGTGCTTCTTGGTCCCGCGGACGTCGATCCAGTCGCCGCCCTCGGCGAGGACGTCGCGGACGCGCTTGTCGGGGGCCATCAGCCTGCGCTGCTGGTCGATGACGATGCCCGACAGGGTCTTGGCCAGCGTGACCTTGCCGCTGTCGGGGGCAAGCTCGCCGGTGAGCAGCCTGAGCAGCGTCGTCTTGCCCGCGCCGTTGGCGCCGACGAGGCCGATGCGGTCGCCGCGCTGGACGCGAAGCGAGAAGTCGCGGATCACGGTGCGCACCGATCCGTCCTTGGCACCGAAGCTCTTCGACACCCCCTCCGCGTCGATCACCACCTTGGTCTTGCTGTCGTCGCGGGCGAGGCCGAGGCGGGCCGCGCCGGGGCCGCCGATCATCGCCGCGCGCTGGGCGCGCATCTCGTTGAGTTTCGCCAGCCGCCCCTGGTTGCGGCGGCGGCGCGCGGTCACCCCGCGCTGGAGCCAGTGGAGCTCGATCGCGAGCTTGGCGTCGAGCTTCTCGGCGGCGCGCTGCTCCTCTTCGTAGACCCGCTCGGTCCAGGCATCGAACCCGCCGAAGCCGATTTCGGCGCGGCGCAGGTCGCCGCGGTCGAGCCAGATGCAGCTTTTCGTCAGGCGGGTGAGAAAGGTGCGGTCGTGGCTGATGACGATGAACGCGCCCTTGAACCGGTTCAGCCAGCCTTCGAGCCAGTCGATCGCGCCGAGGTCGAGGTGGTTGGTCGGCTCGTCGAGCAGCAGCACGTCGGGCTCGACGCTGAGCGCGCGGACGATCGCGGCGCGGCGGCGCTCGCCCCCCGAGGCGGTCGCGGTCGGGCGGTCGAGGTCGATGCCGAGCTGGTCGGCGATCGCGGCGGCCTCGTGCGGCTGGGGCGCGCCCTCCCCCGCGGTCACCCAGTCGCCAAGCGTGGCGTGGCCGGTCATCGCCGGGTCCTGTTCGAGCAGCACGACGCGGGTGCCCGGGACGGTCTTGCGGGTGCCCTCGTCGGTGTCGATCGTGCCGGCAAGGCATTTGAGCAGCGTGGTCTTGCCCGCGCCGTTGCGGCCGATCAGCGCGAGCCGGTCACGCGGGCCGACATGGAGGTCGAGGTGGCGGAACAGCCAGCCTTCGCCCTGCACGAGGCCGAGGTCTTCATAGCTGAGGACGGGGGGTGCCATGGCGCGCCGCCTAGCCTACCCTCGGCCGGTCGTCACCTCCCGGGGCGAGTCGCTGAACGGGCTATTCATAGGGCATTCAATGCGCCCTTCGTATCAGGCAGGCAGTAGAGAGTTAATGCGATGAGCCTGTTTCGTACCCTTATCCTGGCCCTGACCGGCGTGGCGGCGCTGGCGAGCCCGCTCGTCCCCGCCAGCGCGCAGCGGGTCGGCGGGGGCGACGGGCCGTCGGGGATGATGCCGCGCCCCCACGGCGACCAGGACCGCGCCTATGCGCTGACCCAGCGCGGGCGGTCGATGCCGCTGCCGATGATCGAGCGGCGGGTGCTTCCGGCGATGCCGGGGGCCGACTATCTGGGCCCCGAGTTCAACGGCAACAGCTACCGGCTCAAGTTCATGCGCGACGGGCGGGTGATCTGGGTCGACGTCGATGCCGCGACCGGGCGCATCATCGGCAAGTCGGGCGACTAGCGCCGGCATCGAGTCCCCAGGGGTTCCGGGCCTGTTCGTTCCGGTAAGGCAACCGTATAGCGTCGCGCGGGTTGAGTAGGCCGATATCACCGTTTCAAGAGGGGACAACGCCGCCATGCGCGTGCTGATCGTTGAAGATGAACCCAATCTGGGGCGCCAGCTGCGCTCGACGCTCGAGGGCGCGGGCTATGCCGTCGATCTCGCCACCGACGGCGAGGACGGCCATTATTTGGGCTCGACCGAGCAATATGACGCGGTGGTGCTCGACCTCGGGCTGCCCGAGGTCGACGGGCTGACCGTGCTCGACCGCTGGCGCAAGGAAGGGCGCAAGATGCCCGTGCTGGTGCTGACCGCGCGCGACAGCTGGTCGGACAAGGTCGCCGGGCTCGACGCGGGGGCCGACGACTACCTCGCCAAGCCGTTCCAGACCGAGGAGCTGATCGCCCGGCTGCGCGCGCTGATCCGCCGCGCGTCGGGCAATGCGTCGAGCGAGCTGATCGCGGGCGACATCCGGCTCGATACCCGCTCGGGCAAGGTCAGCCGCGGGGGCGAGCCGATCAAGCTGACCGCGCAGGAATATAAGCTGCTGAGCTACCTGATGCACCACAAGGGCAAGGTGGTCAGCCGGACCGAGCTGATCGAGCATATCTACGACCAGGACTTCGACCGCGATTCGAACACCATCGAAGTGTTCGTGACCCGGATCAGGAAGAAGCTGGGCGCCGACATCATCACCACCATCCGTGGGCTCGGCTACAGCCTCGAGGACCCGGGCAGTTGAACGACGCCGCCGCCTTGAAGGGGATGAACCCCGAGGCGGCCGAGCGGGGCACGGCCAGGCTTGACCGCGCGACGCCCGCCGGGGCGGCGCTGACCCGGCGGATGATCAGCATCGCCGCGCTGTGGATCACGCTGCTGCTGGTCGGCGGCGGCTTCGCGCTCGACCGGGTGCTGACCGCCTCGGTGACGGCAAATTTCGATTCGCAGCTCAACTATGTGCTCAACGCGATGATCGCCGCGTCCGAGATCGGGCCCGACGGCGAGGTGCGCTTCAACCGCCCGCTCGCCGACCAGCGGTTCCTGCAGCCCTATTCGGGCATGTATTACCAGGTCACCGACCTGCCGGGGAACAGTTGCAAGGATCCCAACGACCTCATCCTGTGCAACCCGTCGCGATCCTTGTGGGACCGACGGCTGAAGGTCGACCTCGCCCATTCGGACAAGCAACTTCATCGCTACGACAGCAACGAGTTCAGCGGCGAGCCGCTGCGCGTGCTCGAACGCGACGTCAGCGTACCCGGCAGCAAGACCATCTGGCGCTACCAGGTCGCCCAGTCGCGCGACCAGATCAACGCGCAGATCAAGAAGCTTCGCGAGACGCTGGTGTGGAGCTTCGTCGCGCTCGGCGCGGGCCTTTTGATCATGGCGGCGCTGCAGACGCTCTACGGCTTGTGGCCGCTGCGGCGGATCCGGCGCGAGGTCGCCGGGGTGCGATCGGGGCGGCAGACGCGGATCGCGGCGGGCTTCCCGCGCGAGATCGAGCCGCTGGTCGAGGAGATCAACGAGCTGCTGGCGCACAGCGAGGCGCAGGCCGAGGAGGCGCGGCGCCACGCGGGCAACCTTGCCCATGCGCTCAAGACCCCGCTGACGGTGATCAACAATGCCGCCACCGCGCAGGCGCCCGACCTGTCGACGACGGTGATCCGCGAGGCGGGGACGATGCGGCGGCAGGTCGACCATCACCTCGCCCGCGCCCGCGCGATCGGGCGGCGCGCCTCGGCGCAGGCGCGCGCGACGGTGTGGGACAGCGTGTGCGCGGTCGAACGCGCGGTCAGCGTGCTCTACGACGGCACCACGGTCGACATCGCCGGCGACCGCAAGGCGCAGGTCAAGGTCGAGCGGCAGGACCTCGACGAGATGGTCGGCAACCTCGTCGAGAATGCCGCCAAATATGGCGGCGGGCGCGTATTCGTGACGATCGGCAAGCCCGACGACGGGCAGGTGTCGATCGAGGTCGAGGACGACGGGCCGGGGATCCCGATCCTCCAGCGCAAGGAGCTGTTCACCCGCGGCACGCGGCTCGACACCACCGGCAAGCCCGGCACCGGGCTGGGGCTCGCGATCGTCGGCGACGTCGCGCGGATCTACGGCGGGTCGGTCGACCTCGGTGAGAGCGAGGACCTCGGCGGCCTGCTGGTCCGGCTGACGCTGCCCGAAGCGCCGCGCGCGGGCGGCTGACGCGTTCGTCGAAACCGGCTGGACCTGTGCCGCCACGGCGCTAGCGTGGGCGCCACATCGTCAGGGGAAATCACCGCCATGCGTTCGCTTCGTATCGTCTTCGCGCTTGCCTCCGTGTCGCTGTCGGCGCTCGCCCTCCCGGGCGCGTCGAATGCCGCCGAGCCCTATCCGTCGAGCTTTCCCAAGGCCAAGTTCCAGAGCTGGGGCGTCGACCTGACGGCGGTCGATCCGTCGGTGAAGCCGGGGGACGATTTCTGGGACTTTGCCAACGGGGCATGGGCCAAGCGCACCCCGATCGCGCCCGACCGCACCTTCGTCGGCATCGACAGCGTGCTCAACGACCAGATCGACCGCGACGTGCGCGCGATCATCGAGGACAAGGCGGCGAACCCGCAAGGATCGGGCCGGCTCGGCCAGCAGATCGGCGACCTTTACGCCAGCTGGATGGACACCGGGACGATCGAGCGGCTCGGCACCGCGCCGCTCAAGCCCTATCTCGCGCGCTTCGCCGGGCTGACCAGCAAGACGCAACTGGCAAGCGTGTTCGGGCAGATCGGCATGCCCTCCCCGTTCGGCAGCTACATCTCGCCCGGCAACGACGACCCGACCCGCTACGTGCTCTACCTCAGCCAGGGCGGGCTGGGGATGCCGGGGCGCGACTATTACCTGCTGCCCGGCGCCAAGTACGACGCCTATCGCGCCGCCTACCTCGCCTATGTGACGCGGGTGCAGCAGCTTGCCGGGATTCCCGACGCGGCGGCGAAGGCCAAGCGGATCGTCGCGCTCGAGACGCGGATCGCCAAGCTTCACTGGACCCCCGAGCAGAGCCGCGATGCCAAGGCGACCAACAACCCGATGACGCTCGCCGCGCTGTCGGCCTACGCGCCGGGCATGGCGTGGAAGCCCTATTATGCCGCGCTCGGGATCGCCGCGCCCAAGACGATCGTGGTCAGCGAGAAGTCGGCGATCAGGGCCGAGGCGGCGCTGGTCCGGTCGGTGCCGCTGTCGACCTGGAAGGAATGGCTCGCCTACCAGTTCGTGTCCGACCATGCCGCCTACCTGCCCGCGGCGTTCGACCAGGCACGGTTCGATTTCTATTCGAAGACGCTGCGCGACGTGCCGGCCCAGCGCGACCGGTGGAAGCGCGGGGTCGACCTCGTCGACGGCGCGCTCGGCGAGGGCGTCGGGCAATATTACGTCGCGGCGCATTACCCGGCCGAGAGCGACCGGCAGATGGGCGAGCTGATCGCCAACATCCGCGCCTCGCTGCACGACAAGATCGCCGGCAACGACTGGATGGACGCGGCGACCAAGAAGGAGGCGCTGGCCAAGCTGGCGAGCTTCGACCCGCGCACCGGTCACCCGAAGAAATATCTCGACTATTCGGCGCTCGAGGTGAAGCGCGGCGACCTGTTCGGCAACGTCATGCGATCGGGCGTGGTCGAGTGGCAGCGGCTGGTCGGCTACCTCCCCAACCCGGTCGACCGCGGGCTATGGGACATGCTGCCGCAGACCAACAACGCCTATTACAACCCGCTGACCAACCAGATCACCTTCCCCGCGGCGATCCTCCAGCCGCCCTATTTCGACCCCAATGCCGACCCGGCGGCCAATTACGGCTCGATCGGCGCGACCATCGGGCACGAGATCGGCCACGGCTTCGACGACCAGGGGCGATTGTACGACGCGAGCGGCAAGCTCAACGACTGGTGGACCAAGGCGAGCGCCGATGCCTATGGCGCCAAGACGAAGAAGCTGGTCGCCCAGTATGACGGCTACGAACCGATCCCGGGGACCCACATCAAGGGCCAGCTGACGCTCGGCGAGAATATCGGCGACCTGGCGGGCCTCGAGGTCGCCTACGACGCCTACCACCGCTACGTCGCCGCGCACGGCGAGCCGCCGGTGATCGGCGGGCTGACCGGCGACCAGCGCTTCTTCCTCGCCTATGCCTACAGCTGGGAGACCAAGACCCGCGACGGGGCGCTTCGCGCGCAGCTGCTGAGCAACCCGCACTCGCCCGCCAAATACCGGGTCAACGGGGTCGTGCGCAACATGGACGCCTGGTATGCCGCGTTCGGGGTCAAGCCGGGCGACAAGATGTACCTCGCGCCCGCCGACCGGGTGCGCATCTGGTAGGGCTGGCGCAAGCCGCGTGCCGGTCCTAAGAAGCGCGCCGTGAACGCGACCGTGATCCCGATCGGCGAGAAGAAGGCGCCCAGCCTCGAGCCGTTGCTGGCGCTGACCGCGGCGGACATGAACGGCGTCAACGCGGTCATCCTCGAGCGGATGCAGTCGAAGGTCGGGCTGATCCCCGAGCTTGCCGGCCACCTGATCGCGGGCGGGGGCAAGCGGATGCGCCCGATGCTGACGCTCGCGAGCGCGGCGCTGCTCGGCTATTCGGGCACGCGGCATCACAAGCTGGCGGCGGCGGTCGAGTTCATCCACACCGCCACCCTGCTCCACGACGACGTCGTCGACGGCAGCGAGATGCGCCGCGGCAAGCGCGCGGCCAACCTCATCTGGGGCAACCCGGCGACGGTGCTGGTCGGCGATTTCCTGTTCTCGCGCAGCTTCGAGCTGATGGTCGAGGACGGCAGCCTCAAGGTGCTCAAGATCCTCAGCCACGCCTCGGCGGTGATCGCCGAGGGCGAGGTCGACCAGCTGACCGCGCAGCGCCGGGTCGAGACGAGCGAGGAGCATTATCTCGCGATCATCGGCGCCAAGACCGCCGCGCTGTTCGCCGCCGCGTGCCGGATCGCGCCGGTGGTGGCCGAGGCGGGCGACGATGCCGAGGAAGCGCTCGACGCCTATGGCCGCAACCTCGGCGTCGCCTTCCAGCTGATCGACGACGCGATCGACTATGCCAGCGACGAGGCGGTGATGGGCAAGGATCGCGGCGACGATTTCCGCGACGGCAAGGTGACGCTGCCCGTCATCCTCGCGCACGCGCGCGGCAGCGAGGCCGACCGCGCCTTCTGGCAGGCGGCGATAAGCGGCGCGCGGTCGGGCGACGACGACCTTGCCCACGCGACCCGGCTGATCCGCGATACCGGGGCGCTCGACGACACGATGGAGCGGGCGCGGCTGTACGGCCGGCGCGCGATTGACGCGCTGGCGGCTTTTCCCTCGGGCCGCGCGAAGGCAGCGATGAGCGAGGCAGTCGAGTTCGCGGTCTCGAGGGCTTACTGAATTGCGGCGCGAGACGGATTGGCTGCTGCCCAGCGCCATCCTGACGTTCGGCCTCGGCGCCGTGGCGATGAGCGGCATTTCGCCGATCAAGGGGGATCCCGACATCTGGCTGCCGATCTGGAGCTGGCTGGCGTTCGGCGTCGTGTTCCTGATCCTGTGGTCGGCGGTCTACCTGGTGACGCTCGGAGCGCGCGGCGAGCGCGAGCCGATCCATGCGTTTTTCGTGCGCGCCGCCGCGCTCGGCCCGCGCTGGCCGGCGATCCTGCTCGGGATCATGCTCGCCGGCCTCGACCTCTACTTCTTCATGTGGATCAAGCCCCAGCTCAACGCGCTCCGGCCGTTCTGGGCCGACCCCTATCTGGCCGGACTCGGCAAGCTGCTGTTCGGGGTCGATTCGTGGCGGCTGGTCACCTTCATGCTGCAGGAGTGGGTCGCGGTCGCCTACACCCCGGTGTGGTTCGTGGCGCTGATCGCGACGCTCTACTACGTGCTGCTCCAGCCGCCGTCCGAGCGTCGCTCGCGGGTGCTGATCACCTATTTCCTGCTGTGGTCGGTGTTCGGCCCGGTCGGCCAATATTTCTTTTCCGCCGGGGGGCCGATCTTTTATCGCCGGATCTACGGGCTCGGGCGCTACGACGAGCTGACCGCGCAATTGCCCGCGGTGGCGCGGCTGGCGTCGGGCTATCTGTGGGAAGCCTACCAGCGCAAGCTGTTGGTCTATGGCGCGGGAATCTCGGCGATGCCCTCGCTCCACGACGCGTCGGTGACGTGGGCGGTGATCGCCTTCCACCGCGAGGGCTGGCCCCTCAGGATCCTGAGCTACGCCTTCGCGCTGTTCATCCTGGTCGCCTCGGTTGCCCTCGGCTGGCATTTTTCCGCCGACGGAATCGTCGCGATCGCGGGCACTTTGCTTTGTTATGCGTTGTCAGCCCCGATCCGGCGCGCCGCGGCGCGCCTCGGCACCAAGGAGACGGCGTAATGAAACTGGCGATGATCGGGCTCGGGCGGATGGGCGGCAACATGGCGCGCCGCCTGATGAAGGGCGGACACCAAATCGTCGCGTTCGACCAGAATGCCGACGCGGTCGCCGGGCTGGTCAAGGACGGGGCCGAGGGAGCCGCCTCGCTCGACGAGGTCAAGGCCAAGCTCGACAGCCCCGCGATCTACTGGGTGATGCTCCCGGCGGGCGAGATTACCGAGGGGGTGATCGGGAAGATCGCCGACGCCGCCAACCCCGGCGACATCGTCATCGACGGCGGCAACAGCTTCTGGAAGGACGACGTCCGCCGCGCGAAGGCGCTTGCCGACAAGGGGCTGCATTATGTCGACGTCGGCACCTCGGGCGGGGTGTGGGGGCTCGAGCGCGGCTATTGCATGATGATCGGCGGGCCCGAGGAGGCGATCACCACGCTCGACCCGGTGTTCGCGACGCTCGCCCCCGGGATCGGGACGATTCCCCGCACTCCGCACGTCGAAGAAGGCGGCGGGACCTGGCGCGCCGAGCAGGGCTATGTCCATGCCGGGCCGGCGGGCGCGGGCCACTTCGTCAAGATGGTCCACAACGGCATCGAGTACGGCATGATGCAAAGCTATGCCGAGGGCTTCGATGTGCTGCGCCAGCGCAACCTGCCGACGCTCAAGGACGGCGAGCGGTTCGACCTCAACATGAGCGACATCGCCGAGGTGTGGCGGCGGGGCAGCGTGATCTCGTCGTGGCTGCTCGACCTGGTCGCGATCGCGCTGGCCAAGGACCCCGACCTCAAGCAGTTCAGCGGGCGCGTCGCCGACAGCGGCGAGGGGCGCTGGACGATCGACGCGGCGATGGAGGAAGCGGTTCCGGTCGATGTCCTCGCCGCCTCGGTCTTCGCCCGCTTCAGGAGCCGGGTCGAGGAAAGCTACGCCGACCAACTGCTCAGCGCGATGCGCTTCGGCTTCGGCGGGCATGTCGAGATGCCTCAGTAGCCAAGTCTCCGAGGCTAACGAAAGCGGAGCGAAGCGAGCGTCGTTAGCCGAGAGACGGCGCAGGCCGGCCGACAGGTCGCGCAGCGCACCTGATCGACGTCACGGGATTTACTCCCGTGACGGCCCTTCCCCGATCGAAGAGACGGCGCGGCCTTCCGCGCCGCCACCGTCCCCCTACCCCGCCGGCACCATCAGATGCGCGTAGGGCGTCCCCGCCCACATCACATAGGGCACCTTCGTATCGGGCGACGGATCGCCCCTGTAGGCGGCGTTGAGCGAGGGCGCGCCGACGACCATCAGGTGCGGACCCGTGCGGACCCAGTCGGCGCCCGCGGTCGGCTTGGCCGCGTAGGGGTCGGTATTGCTCGCGTCGGTGCCGCCGGCGAGCATGTATATCAGCCCGACATTGTCGGCCGGGGGCGGCTTGTGCCCCATCCATGCCTCGGCCCATTTCATCGCATTGGCATCCATGCACATCGGGTCGGGGCCGGGCGTCGCCGGATTGTCGGGCATGCAGGTCCAGCCGTTGTTCGACGCGCGGAGCATCGTCGGCTTGCCGTCGGCGCCCATCGCCATGATCCCGGCGGCCCGGGCGATACTGGCAGGCGCGGCGCTTTCGGCGCTGGCGACCGGGTCGGCGGTCATGGCGTCGTGCGCGGCGGCCTGCGGTAAGCATACGGTCACAAGGGCGGCGATCGCCAGCCCGGACAGGAAACGACTCGTCATGCTTGTCCTCCCTCGTTGCGGAAGGACTGTCGAGATAGCATGAATCGGGCGCTTCTGGCAGAGCCGCGGCGATGCCCGGCCCCCTCCCCATCGACGCGGTGCTGCCCGACCTGCTTGCCGCGCTTCGCGAGGCCGGACGCGCGCTGCTGATCGCGCCGCCGGGGGCGGGCAAGACGACGCGGGTCGCGCCGGCGCTGCTCGCCGAGCCGTGGTGCGTAGGACAGGTGCTGCTGCTCGTGCCAAGGCGGCTCGCGGCGCGGGCGGCGGCCGAGTTTATGGCGAGGGAGCGCGGCGAGACCGTCGGCGCGACGATCGGCTACGCGACGCGGCTCGACAGCAGGGTCGGCAAGGACAGCCGCGTCATCGCCATGACCCACGGCGTGTTCCTCGCCCGGATCGAGGCCGATCCCGAGCTGTCGGGCGTGTCGGCGGTGCTGTTCGACGAGGTCCACGAGCGCGGGCTCGACAGCGACCTCTCGCTCGCCTTCGCGCTCGATTCGGCGGCGGCGCTTCGCCCCGACCTGCGGCTGGTGGCGATGTCGGCGACGCTCGACGGCAAGCGGTTCGGAAGGCTGCTGGGCGAGCCCCCACGAATCGAGAGCGCGGGGCGCTCGCACCCGCTGACGCTCGAGCATATCGGGCGCGACGCGGCGGCGCGGATCGAGCCGCAGGTCGCGGCCGCGTGCCGCGCCGCGCTCGCCGGCCACCCGGGCTCGCTGCTCGCCTTCCTGCCCGGGGTGGCCGAGATCGAGCGGACCGCCGAGGCGCTCGGCCCGCTGCCCGCCGACGTCGTGCTCCACCGGCTCCACGGGCAGGTCGATCCCGCCGCGCAGCGCGCCGCGCTCGCCGGTCCGGCGCCGGGGACGCGCAAGCTGGTGCTGGCGACGAGCATCGCCGAGACCAGCGTGACGCTAGAGGACGTGCGGATCGTGGTCGACAGCGGGCTGGCGCGGCGGCCGCGCTACGACCGCGGCGCGGGGCTGACCCGGCTGGTGACCGAGCGCGCGAGCCGCGCGGCGGTGACCCAGCGCGCGGGGCGCGCGGCGCGGCAGGCGCCGGGGGTCGCGATCCGGCTGTGGGAGGAAGCGGCGACCGCCGCCCTCCCCGCGCACGACCCGCCCGAGATATTGGAGGCCGACCTGTCGGGGCTGCTGCTGTCGAGCCTGCTGTGGGGCGAGGCCGACCCGGCGCGGCTGCCGTTCCTCGACCCGCCCCCCGCCGCCGCGCTGGCCGAGGCGCGGGCGCGGCTGGCGACGCTTGGCGCGATTGGCGGCGACGGGCGGCTGACGCTCCATGGGCGGGCGATCGCGGGCTGGCCGCTCGAGCCCCGGCTGGCGCACATGATGATCGCGGCGGGCGCGCGCGGGTTCGCGGGCGAAGCGGCCGAGGCGGCGGCGCTGCTGACCGAGCGCGGGATCGGCGGCAACGATCCCGACCTCGAGCGGCGGGCGCGGCGCTGGCGGGGCGAACGCGGGCCGAGGGCCGAGGGCGCGCGGCGGATGGCGGCGGGCTGGGCGAAGCGCACGGGCGGGCGCGGCGGCGGCGGCTCGCTCGCCGAGGCGGTCGCGCTCGCCTTTCCCGACCGGCTGTCGCGGCGGCGCGACGGGTCGGGCGAGACGTGGCAGTCGGTCGGCGGGCGCGGCTTCCGGCTCGATCCGACGAGCCCGCTGGCGCGGAGCGAGTGGCTGGCGGTGGCCGAAGTCGCGGGCGCGGCGCAGGGCGCGCGGATCCTCAGTGCGGCGGCGATCGACGAAGCGACCGTGCTCGACCTGTTCGGCGAGGCGGTCGCGCGGTTCAGCGAGGTGCGATTCGATCCCGCGAGCGGGGCGATGAGCGCGCGCAAGGGGCGGCGGCTGGGGACGATCACCCTTTCCTCGGCCCCCGATCCCGCGCCCGATGCGGCGGCGGTCGAGGCGGGGCTGGTCGAGGCGGTTCGGCGGCACGGGTTGGGGATGCTACCGTGGAGCGAGGCGGCCATCGCTTTGCGGCGGCGCGCGGCGTTCGCGGCGATACATGACGAAAGCGTGCCCGACCTGTCGGACGCGGCGCTGCTCGCGCGGCTCGACGAATGGTTGCCCCCGCTGCTGGCGGGCAAGCGGCGGTTCGACGCGATCGACCCGTCGGCACTTCGCCACGCGCTCGACGGGCTGCTCGGCTACGAGGCGGCGCGGACGATCGACGGGCTCGCGCCGAGCCATTTCACCTCGCCCGCGGGCTCGACGCACTCGATCGACTATGCCGCGCCCGGCGGCCCGGCGGTCGAGGTGCGCGCGCAGGCGCTCTACGGGCTGGCAAGCCATCCGATGGTGGCGGGCGGGCGGGTGCCGCTGACGCTGGCGATCACCAGCCCCGCGCACCGGCCGATCCAGACGACCAGAGACCTGCCCGCCTTCTGGGCGGGAAGCTGGCGCGAGGTGGCGAAGGAAATGCGCGGGCGCTATCCGCGCCATCCATGGCCCGACGACCCGGCCGGCGCGGCGCCGACGCTTCGCACCAAGCGCGCGAGTGCAAACCGCCCCTCTTGATTCGATCCCGCGGTTGCGCCAATCGCGGCGTCATGACGACCGCCCGGATCATCGAGGAACAGCGCAAGACCACCCAGTCGGGCAAGGCCAAGGCCGGCCGCTGGACGCTCGAATTCGAGCGGGTCGAGCCGATGCGCCCCGACCCGCTGACCGGCTGGGCCGGGAGCGGCGACACGCGCACGCAGGTGCGGCTGAGCTTCGACAGCAAGCAAGAGGCGATCGACTATGCGACCCGGGGCGGGTTCGAGGTCCACCTCGTCCCCGCGCCGCCGGTGAAGCTCAAGCTCCAGTCCTACGCCGACAACTTCCGCTGAGAAGCGGAAGCGCTAGGGCTCAGCCGGTGCCGCGTTCGGTGAGGAACTCCCGGATCATCGGCTGAAGGTTGCTGGTGTAGCGCGCGAGCGCATTGTCGGGCTCGGCGCGGTCGAAATGGGTCAGCAGCCGCTCGCCGTTCCAATAGTGAAGCGCATAGTGCGGGCTGTCGAGCAGGATCAGCGGACGATTGTCGGGGTGCGCCGGGTCGATGTCGTCGAGGTCGAGCGCGAGCCCCGGGGCGGTCGAGGGAACCACCGCCAGCGTCCGCCCGGCGAAGCTGGTCGCGATCGGGCGATGGACGTGGCCCGCGAGCAGGCCGACGACCTGCCGCGCCGGGCTGATCGCGCGGTGGAGGCGCCGAACCCATTTCTCCCCCGACAGCGCGCTCATCCAGTCGATTCCCGTGTCGACCGGCGGGTGGTGGAGGACGATGACGGTCGGGTCGCGCCGCCGCTCGGCGAGCCGCGCCTTGAGCCAGCCGATCCGCTTCGTGCACAGCATTCCGCCGTGACGCGCGTCGTCGAGCGTATCGAGCATCAGCCAGCGCAGCCCGCCATGGTCGAGCTCGTACTGGACGAAGCCGTGGGGATCGCTCGGGACCTCGGGAAAGACCGCCGCGAATGCCTCGCGCCCGTCGTGATTGCCCATCGCCCAGGCGACCGGGCCTTCGAACCGGGCGACCAGCGCCTTGGCGTGGCGATAAGCGTCGATGTCGTCGGGCCATTCGACGATGTCGCCGCTGACGATCAGCAGCGTCGGCCGCGGGGTCATCGCGTTGAGCCGGTCGATCACCATCGACAGGCGGCGGACGTTGAGCTCGTGCGGGTTGCCGCGGTCGAACCCGATGTGAAGGTCGGTTATCTGCGCGATCAGCGCGCCTGGCCGGTGCTCGCCTACTGTCACGTCTCTCCCCCGGGCCGCCATCGATGCGCGCGCACGGCCGGCTAGTCAAAATGTTTCGCCGGCGACTTGCGCAATATTAAGATTTTCGACAGATAAGGAGATGCCGAGCTAGGGGGCTAGTTGTTCGCATTTCGTGTGGGTCTCGTCATCGGGACCCGGCCCGAGGCCATCAAGATGGCCCCGGTCGCCCATGCCCTCGCCGCGCGCGGCGTCGCGCCGCAGATCGTGCTTACCGGCCAACATCCCGGGCTCGACCCCAGCGAGCACGGGCTCGAGCGCTACGCCGTCCTGCGGCTCGGCCAGCCCGGCCTGCCCCACCCGCCCGACCATGCCGAGCGGGTGGCCGAGTCGCTGGTCCCGGCGTGGAGCGCGGCGCCGCTCGACATGGTGATGGTGCAGGGCGACACCTCGAGCGCGCTCGGCGGGGCGCGCGCGGCGGTCGCCGCCGGGGTGCCGCTGGCGCATGTCGAGGCGGGGCTCCGCACTCACGACCCGTCGCTGCCGTGGCCCGAAGAGAGCTTCCGGGTCGAGATCGATGGACTCGCCCAGCTGCTGTTCGCCCCGACGATCGGAAATGCCGCAAACCTGTTCGCCGAAAAGCTTCCGGGCGAAGTCCACGTCACCGGCAACAGCGGGATCGACGCGCTGCTCGAGACCAGGCGGCGGCTACGGCTTCGGCCGCGCGAGGCGTCGCGGGCGGGAACCCCGCTGCGGCTGCTGGTCACCTGCCACCGGCGCGAGAGCTGGGGCATGGGGCTGGCGATGGCGGCGGCCGCGCTCGCCCGGCTGGCCGAGGAAGGATCGGCGCGCGTCGAGGTGGTGCTTCACCCCAACCCGCGAGTCACCGCGATGCTGTTCGAGCATCTGGGCGAAGCGCGCGGGGTGCGGCTGCTGCCGCCGCTGAGCCACGCCGCGATGATCCGCGCAATCGCCGCCGCCGACCTGGTGGTCAGCGATTCGGGCGGGATCCAGGAGGAAGCGCCGACGCTCGGCACCCCGCTGCTCGTCCTTCGCGAGAAGACCGAGCGCCCCGAGGCGGTGGCGTGCGGCAACGCGATCATGGTCGGGACCGACCCCGAGCGGATCGTCACCGAGGTGCGGCGGCTGTTCCGCGACCGCGCCGCGCTGGCAACGATGGCGCGCCCGAGCCTCGCGTTCGGCGACGGCGAAGCGGCCCCGCGGATTGCCGAGATCGCCGCCGCGTGGATCGCCGCCGAACGCCACGAGGCGCATCGCCAGCGCGCCTGATAATTGACTCGGCGGCCGGGCGTCGGCATAGGCCCGCCGTCGCGCCAGCGTGCCGGCCCCTTCGTCTAGCGGTTAGGACGCGGCCCTCTCACGGCTGAAACACGGGTTCGATTCCCGTAGGGGTCACCAGCTTCGGCCGGGTTGCAGCGCGTTGCGACATATCCTCCATCTCGTCCTTTCAACGCCTCCCGCGGGGTCCGTCGCCACGTGTCCGCGATCGCCGGTCCGCGCCTTTCCCAACCCCGCAACATGACGTTGCGTCATCCAAAAGCCACAACTGCGCTAATTTCATTTGCGGTAATGTTTTTCTCTATTGAAAACCAAATCGCCGTGTCGTCTGTGCGGCCCCGGAAGGCGTGGTGTCCCTTTAGGCGCCCCGTCACGGGCAAGCGGGGAGCGTCTACTCCCCGGCACTGGAGGGGACTCAACGATGCGTACCACGGCGGCTTCACTGCTTCTGGGCACCTGCCTGCTCGGGCTGGCGAGCCCCGCGCTCGCGCAGGCCGCGCCAGTGGTCACCGCCGATCCGACCGCCGCGCAGCAGGCCAACGGCACCGCGGTCGAGCAGTCGACCGACGTCAAGGCGGCGGTCCAGAGCGGCAAGCCGACCAAGACCGACGACGGGTCGATCGTCGTCACCGGCACCCGCATCCGCCGCCCCAACATCGTGTCCGCCGCGCCGATCACCTCGGTGACGATGTCGGACATTCGCCAGCAGGGCGCGATCAACGTCGAGGACGTGATGAACCACCTGCCGCAGGTGGCCCCCGACGCGCAGCAGAACTACCAGGACTCGGACGGGCGGCAGCGGCTCAAGCTGCGCAACCTGGGATTCGAGCGGACGCTGGTGCTGGTCGACGGGCAGCGGCTGGGCACCCAGAACGGCGAGGACGTCGGGATCATCCCGACCTCGCTGATCGAGCGGGTCGACGTGCTGTCGGGGGGCGCTTCGTCGGTCTACGGGTCGGACGCGATCGCCGGGGTCGTGAACTTCATCCTGCGCAAGGATTTCAACGGCATCGAGCTCAACGCCAACTATAATTTCTACAACCATTTCAACGACGACACGATCACCAGCGCGCTGGCCGCGGCCGCCGGGTTCAACCCGCCGCGCGGGTGGATCAACGACGGCGGCCGCGCCGACATCACGCTGACCGCGGGCAAGGCGTTCCTCGACGGGCGGCTCCACCTGACCGGCTTCGTCGATTACCGCCACAACGACCTCGTCCGCTATACTGACCGGTCGAGCTCGGCGTGCCAGCTCAACCAGGGCTATACCGACGGGCCGCTGTCGTGCCAGGCGTCGACCTATTCGCCCTATGGCTACATCTCGCCGCAGGACGGGCCGAACGCGGGCGCGCGCTACATCAACAATCCCAACGGCGACGGCACCTTCGTGCCCTATTCGGCGTCGACCAATGCCGCCAACCCCTTTTCCGACTACCCCTACCAGCGCGCGTCGCACCGGCTGAACGCGGGCGGCTTCGCGAGCTTCAGGATGTCGGATGCGGCCGAGCTTTACGCGACCGGCATCTGGTTCCGCGACAAGTCGACCAACCCCTACCCGACCCGGGTCTATTATTTCGGGGTGTTCCAGGACAATCCGTACCAGGTGAACTGCGACAACCCGTTCCTGTCGCCGTCGCAGGCGACCGCGCTGTGCGGGGCGAATGCCGGGACCAGCAATTTCGCCAGCGTCGACCTCCGCTACCGCTTCAACGCCTTTCCGCCGACGTCGGACACCTACATCAACAAGGGGCTGCGGCTGACCGGCGGGATCCGCGGCGACTTCGGCGGCGCGTGGCACTATGACGTCGGCGGGGTCTATGCGCGCAACCGGCAGGACTATACGCCGGGCTTCTTCCCCGACGTGAACAAGATCAACAATTCGCTCGACGTGGTGAGCGTCAACGGCACCCCGACCTGCCAGTCGGTGATCGACGGCACCGACAAGGCCTGCGTCCCGTTCAACGCCTTCATCCCCAACAACAGCGACAAGGCGCTCTACAACTACCTGTTCACCGGGCCGCTCGGCACCAACCGCAACAAGGGAACGCTCAAGGACGTCACCGCCAACCTCACCGGCGACCTCGGCAAATATGGCATCACCAGCCCGCTCGCCGAACATGGCGTCGCGGTCGCGGCGGGGCTCGAATATCGGCAGGACAAATTCTCGAGCAGCGCTGACCAGCTCTATTACGACCAGAACGGCGGAAGCCCGATCTCGCTCGAGCAGCACGTCAAGGAAGCCAATGCCGAGATCCAGGCGCCGCTGGTCGAGCGACAGTCGTGGACCCATTTGCTGCAGGTCAATGGCGGCTACCGGATCTCGAAATACAATACCAACCCCAAGAGCTTCAGCACGTGGAAGGTCGAGGCGCTGTGGGCGCCGGTGTCGGACGTGACCTTCCGCGGCTCGTTCAACAAGGCGCAGCGCGCGCCGACGGTGATCGAGATCAACCAGGCGACGGGCAGCAGCTTCACCGTCCAGGGCGGGTCGCAGAACGACTTCTGCGCCCCCGTGCCGCGGCAGGTCCCCGACCCCAACCACCCGGGCCAGACGATCACCACCACCGTCCCGCTCGGCTCGATCGAGGTGTGCCGCGCGACCGGCCTGCCCGACAATCTCTACGGCAGCCCGACGCTGCTCTGCCCGAACGACCAGTGCACGGTCAGGACCGGCGGGTTCATCGTCAATCCCGAGACCGCCTACACCAAGACGTTCGGCGTGCTGCTCCAGCTCAAGGCGATCCCGCGGCTGGTCTTCTCGGTCGACCGCTACCTGATCGATCTGCGCGATTCGATCGGGTACAACGACTACAGCTATTACCAGGACGGCTGCCTGCAGAGCGGGGGCGATCCCTATTTCTGCTCGAAGATCATCCGCAACCCGGGCACCGGCACGCTCTACAGCGCGCCCTCGTCGAACCCGACCACCGGCTTCATCGAGCAGGGCACGACCAACGCCTATACCTCGAAGGCGCACGGCTACGACTTCCAGGCGCAGTACGCGCTGCCGGTCGCGTTCGGGCGGTTCGACTGGTCGTTCAACGGGTCGTACACCACGCTTGCCGGCGGGCAGGACTCGCCGCTGCTGCCGACCCGCAACTGCGCGGGCTATTTCGGCAACGGCTGCGGCCAGCTGATCCCGAAGTGGATGCACAATCTGCAGACCAACTTCACCACGCCGAACAAGCGACTGACGGTCGGGCTCAACTGGCGGCACATCGGCTCGCTGGTGAACGCCAACAATTCGGGCGACCCGGCGATCGGCGGCACTCCCGACCGGGCGCAGAAGACCTTCTACCGGATCGCGCCGCAGGACTATTTCGACCTGTCGCTGAGCTACGTGCTGATGAAGCATGCGACCGTCCGGCTGTACGCGAACAATTTGTTCGACCGCACGCCGCCGATCCTGCCCAATTCGTACAACATCAGCCTGTCTCGCAACAACACGATCCCGCAGCGCTACGACTCGCTGGGCCGCAACGTCGGCATCAGCCTGACCAGCCGCTTCTAGGCGATCGAGGACCGCGTCGAGGGGGTCGCCGGCATGCCCGGCGGCCCCCTTGTCGTATCGAGCGGCGGACGAGTGCGGCCATGCGCCCTGCCCGCTTCGGCGCGGCGGGGCGGAAACGCGGGTTGCGGTCCATCTGGCGTTCATCTTCGGGGGCGTTGGGCGTGCGCTCACCTCTGTCCATGTCGGTTCGTTCCGCTAATCGCCCGGTTTGTCGAAGATATATTGTATCATTGGTCCCGGCACCGCACCGCGCCGGCCTCGTTTCCAAAGCCAGTCCTGAAGGAATCATCGAATGTCGCGCGCCTTCGCCCTGACGTTGACCGCTACCGTTTCCGTCGTCGCGCTCGCCGCTCCGGCCCACGCGCAGACCGCCCCTGCGCCGCAGGCCCCCGCCCCGGCGAAGAAGCCCGCCAGCGACAATGTCGTCACCGTCACCGGCCGGCGGCTCGACCAGGCGCGCGACGCGATCACCCCGTCGCTCGGCGCCTCGCAATATACCTTTACCACCCAGGCGCTGAGCAAGCAGCCGGGCGGGACCAACCTGTCGCTCAGCAAGTCGCTGCTCCAGGCGCCGGGGGTGACCCAGGACAGCTACGGCACGATCCACGTCCGCAACGAGCACGCCAACCTTCAGTACCGGCTGAACGGGGTGATCGTGCCCGAGAGCATCAGCGGGTTCGGCACCACCTTCGACCCGCGCATCGCCAGCGAGATCCAGCTGATCACCGGAACGCTGCCCGCCCAGTATGGCTATCGCACCGCCGGGGTGATCAATTTCAAGACCCAGTCGGGGCTGCTCGACAAGGGCGGCGAGATCGGCGTCTACGGCGGCGCGTTCGGCTGGCTCGAGCCGAGCGCGATGCTGCGCGGGTCCGACGGCAACGTCAGCTATTTCCTGTCGGCGAGCTACCTCAGGAACGACATCGGCATCGAGAACCCGCTGCCGACCCGCAACGCGATCCACGACCGCACCACCCAGTTCCGCCCCTTCGCCTACGTGTCGGACGTGCTGTCGGACAAGAGCCGGATCGCGCTGTTCGGCGGCAGCTTCATCGGCCATTTCCAGATCCCGAACGTCACCGGGGTGCAGAGCGGGTTCACGGTCAACGGGGTGAGCAGCTACGACGCGGCGAAGCTCGACCAGAACCAGCGCGAGATCACCCACTACGGCGTCGCCACCTACCAATATGCCGGCGACGACCTCAATTTCCAGGTCGCGCCGTTCGTCCGCTATTCGCAGACGCGCTTCACCACCGATCCCAACCAGGGCGACGTGATCATCAACGGCTATGCCGACGCGGCGCGGCTGAGCAGCCTCGTCGCGGGGGTGCAGGCCGACGGCAGCTATACGCTCGGCGGGGGGGCGCACACGCTTCGCTTCGGGGTGCTGTTCCAGAACGAGCATACCAAGTCGCTGGTCGACTCGACCGTGCTTCCCGAGCAGGATTGCGCGATCTTCGCCGACTGCGTCGTCACCAGCGACGTCCCGTTCCAGATCGTCGACCGCGGCAGCAAGACCGGGCAGCTCTACGGCGGCTACGTCCAGGACGAGTGGAAGATTTCGCCGCAGCTGACGCTCAACGTCGGCGCGCGCTACGACGTGGTCCACGCCTACACCCGGGAAAGCCAGCTCAGCCCGCGCGCCAACCTGGTGTGGGAGCCGACCAAGCAGACGACGCTCCACATCGGCTATGCGCGCAACTTCACCCCGCCGCCGCAGGAGCTGATCGCCCCGGCGACGGTCGCGCTCTACAATAACACCACCAAGCAGTCGGAAATCCGCACCGGCGACCCGGTCAAGGCGGAGCGCGAGCATTATTTCGACGCCGGGGTCGAGCAGAAGTTCGCCGGCGGCCTCAAGCTCGGGCTCGACGCCTATTACAAGGTCAAGCGCAACCTGCTCGACGAGGGCCAGTTCGGCTCGTCGCTGGTGCTGTCGCCGTTCAACTATGCCAAGGGCTATGCGTGGGGGATCGAGGCGAGCGCCAACTATACCCACGGCCCGCTCGACCTCTACGCCAACGTCGCGCGCGGCGAGGAGAAGGGCAAGGGAATCGTCTCGGCGCAATATTTCTTCGCGCCCGACGAGATCGCCTACATCGCCGACCATTACATCTACACCGACCATTCACAGAAGGTGACCGCGTCGGGCGGGGCGACCTACTCGATCCGCGACGGGCTCGGCACGCTGACCCCCAGCCTCGACTTCGTCTACGGTTCGGGGCTGCGGACCGACGACCCGAACGGGATCGTGCCCAACGGGGGCGAACTGCCGGGCTACGTGGTGTTCAACGCCGGGCTGTCGCAGAAATTCGACGGGCCGGGCCTGATGAAGGGGGTGACGCTGCGGGTCGACGCGCTCAACCTGTTCGACAAGCAGTACCAGATCCGCAGCGGCACCGGGGTCGGGGTCGGCGCGCCGCAATGGGGCCAGCGGCGCGGGGTGTTCGCGGGGATCACCAAGGCTTTCTGAGGCGGGACGTTTTCCCATTTTTCGGCGGACCGCGCCGCGATCGGCATCGTTCGTCAACTGTATTACTGGTGTAAGTCACTGAGTCGGCTCGTAAAGCGCCGACTGGCATGGATCGTGAACTCCCTCGCAGCGTCGGTCCGATCGCCGGTCCGACGCAAAAAGGGAGACCATCATGTTGCTCATCTTCGCCGCCGCCGTCGCCGCAGCCGCCGGAACGCCCGAGACCCCGATCGCGCGGGTCGACCAGGGCGAGGTCCATGCCAGCTTCATCGCCAGCCCGTCGCGCGACGGTGAGCGGCTGATCGCCGGGCGCTACGACGATGGCCGCGCCTTCGTCTATCGGGTCCGGGCGGACGGGCTGGTCCGCGGCACCGTGGGGTCCGATACGGTCGAGTTCCGAATGGCCCGCCGATAGGAGCCGGCGGCGCGACGGGACGGCATTGACACTGTTGTCAGTTATGCGAGAGTCGTTCCATGCCGTCCGCCGCCTTCCGCTACCCGATCGGGATCGCCCCCGGCGACATCGACCACATGGGCCATGTCAACAACAGCGTGTACCTCAAATGGGTGCAGGACGCGGTGGTCCGCTTCTGGGAGACGGTCGCCCCGGCCGAGGCGGTGCACCGCCACCTGTGGGTCGCGCTCCGCCACCAGATCGATTACCGGCGCCCCGCCTTCCTTGACGACCTGGTGGTCGCTGACGTGATCGCCGATCGGGTCGCGGGCGCTCGGGCGATGTTCACCACCGTCATCCGCCGCGGCGAGGAGGTGCTGGCCGAGGTTCAGTCGACCTGGTGCTGCCTCGACGCGATGTCGCGCCGCCCCGCCCGCCTCGCCCGCGACGTCGCCAGCCGGTTCCTGCCCGAGCGTTAAGCTGGTAAGGGCGCGTCGATGCCCTTTGCCGACCCGATCCCGCCTGCCCCGCGCCGCCGCCGAAACGCCGCGCGGCAATGGCCCTATGAGGAGCCCAAACGGCCCTATTCGTCGGTGACCCGGCGCAAACGCGATCTCGACGATGGCGGCGTTCCGGTCTCGCCCAACCGGCCCAATGGGCTTAGCGGCGGCGCGGCGGAAGCGCTCTCGTTCGACGATTGATGCCCGAGCTCCGCGTCGGCATCGGCGGGTGGAACTACGCGCCGTGGCGGGGCGATTTCTATCCGCCGAAATGGGCGCAGGCGCGCGAGCTCGAATATGCCTCGCGCGCGCTGACCGCGATCGAGATCAACTCGACCTTTTATTCGCGGCAGGCGCCGGCGAGCTGGCAGAAATGGGCCGACGCGGTGCCCGACGATTTCCGCTTCAGCGTCCGCGCCTCGCGCTATTGCGTGACCCGGCCGAAGCTGGCCGACGCGGGCGAGGGCATCGGCAATTTCTTCGCGCAGGGGATCGATCGGCTGGGCGAGAAGCTTGGGCCGATCCTGTGGATGCTCGCCGCGCGCCGTGCGTTCGACCGCGAGGACATCGCCGCCTTTTTCAAGCGCCTGCCGACGGGCTACCGCCACGTGATCGAGCCGCGTCACGACAGCTTCCGCGACCCGGCGTTCGAGGCGCTGTGCCGCGATCACAACGTCGCGGTCGCGTTCGGCGACGACGACGAGTTCCCCTGCCTCGACATGGACACCGCCGACTTCCGCTACGCGCGGCTGCAGCGGATGCGCGCCGAGATCGCGACCGGCTACGACGAGCCGGCGCTCGACCGCTGGGCGGCGATGGCGCGCGGCTGGGGCAAGGACAGCTATCTGTTCATGATCAACGGCTGCAAGCCGCGCGCACCGGCGGCGGCACTCGCGCTCCAGCGCAAGCTTGGAATCGTGCCCGCCGGGGCCTAGACCGGTCGCCATGCGCGATACGCAAGCCCCGCTCCGCCTCGCCCTTCATGCACCCGACGGCCGGATGGGCCGGGCGATCGCCGCCGCCGTCGCCGAGGACCCGTCGTTCGTCCTCGACCAGGAGCGACCCGAGCTGCTGGTCGACTTTTCCTCGCCCGACGGGCTTCGCGGCAGCCTCGACCGCGCGGTCGGCGCGGGCATCCCGCTGCTGGTCGGGACGACCGGGCTCGGCGAGGGGCATGACTCGCTGATCGCCGATGCCGCGCAGCAGATTGCGGTGCTCAAGGCGCCCAACACCTCGCTCGGCGTCGCGCTGCTCGCCGACCTCGCGGAGCGCGCGGCGCGGGTGCTCGGCCGCGAGCAATGGGACGTCGAGATCGTCGAGGCGCATCATCGCCTCAAGGCCGATGCGCCGTCGGGCACCGCGCTGCATCTCGGCACCGCGATCGAGCGCGGACGCGGCGAGGATTGCAAGGAGGAGCTCGGCCGCTCGGGCCTCGGCCTCACCCGCGAAACGGGCAGCATCGGCTATGCCGCGATCCGCGGCGGGACAGTCGCGGGCGACCATGACGTGATGTTCCTCGGCCCCGACGAGCGGCTGATCCTGTCGCACCGGGCCGAGAGCCGCGCCATCTTCGCGCGCGGGGCGCTGACCGGCGCGCGCTTCCTCGTCGGCAAGCCGGCGGGGCTCTACACCATGCGGGACGTGATCGACGCGGCGTGACGGGGCGGGCATGAAGAAAGCCGACGTGTTCGAATTCTATCGGCGGCTGGCCGAGGCCAACCCGTCGCCCGAGACCGAGCTCGAGTGGGTCAATCCCTACACGCTGCTGGTCGCGGTGGCGCTGTCGGCGCAGGCGACCGACGTCGGGGTCAACAAGGCGACCCGCCCACTGTTCGCCAGGGTGTCGACGCCGCAGGCGATGCTCGATCTCGGCGAGGAGGGGCTGCGCGAGGCGATCAAGACGATCGGGCTGTTCAACACCAAGGCCAAGAACGTCATCGCCGCCGCCCGCATCCTGGTCGACGAGCATGGCGGCGAGGTGCCGCGCGAGCGCGCCGCGCTCGAGGCGCTGCCAGGCGTCGGGCGCAAGACCGCCAACGTCGTCCTCAACGTCGCGTTCGGCGAGCCGACCATCGCGGTCGACACGCACATCTTCCGGGTCGCGAATCGCACCGGCCTCGCCAAGGGGAAGGATCCGCTGGCGGTCGAGCTCAAGCTGGAAAAGGTGACGCCCGCGCCGTTCCTGCATGGCGCGCACCACTGGCTGATCCTCCACGGGCGCTATGTGTGCAAGGCACGAAAGCCCGAGTGTTGGCGCTGCGCGGTGGCGGATTTGTGCGCGTTCCGGCCGAAGACACCGGCGCCGGGCGACTCGTAGAGCGCGCCGCGCAACTCGCCGTCAGGGCGGAGCATGACGGCCGAATATGACAAAACTAATACATATTCCGTTCAATCGCGTTTCAGCGTAGATATTTCTTCACGAAATCTGTCGAAGGAGACGCCCGATGACCCGTGTTCCGCTCATCCTGATCGCCGCGCTCGTTCCCGCCGCCGCCTCGGCGCAGAGCTATTCGACGACCGAGGCGACGCCGGGGTCGGGCGCGATCCTGTCGGCCAACTATTCGGGCGCGGCCAAGGCGCTGGCGCAGCCGAGCGACGGGTTCGACGCGGGCCGCGCGATCAACCTCGGCATCGTCATGGCCAAGACCGGGCGCGCCGACCTCGCCGCCAGCCAGTTCAACGCGGTGCTCGCCGCCGACGAACAGACGGTGACCGTTGCCAGCGGGCACACCGCCTCGAGCTACACGGTCGCGCGCGACGCGCTCGCCGCGCTCAGCAACGGGACGCTCGCCCGCTAAGGCTCAGGTCCAGCGCCGCTCGAACCGGTCGCCGAGGCCGGTCAGCAGCTCATATTGCGACAGGCCCGTCGCCGACGAGGCGGCGGGCAAGTCATATTCGAGGCCGACCCAGTCGCCCTCGCGCAGACCGGGCATCGCCGAACAGTCGATCGCGACGAGGTCCATGCTCACTCGCCCGATCAGCGGCAGCCGCGCCTCCCCGACCCGTGCCGCGCCCTTGCCGGTAAAGCAGCGCAAATAGCCGTCGGCATAGCCGATGTTGAGGATCGCCGCCTCGGTGTCCGCGCTCGCGGTCCAGGTCGCGCCATAGCCGATCGCCTCGCCGGCCTTCACGATGCGCCGCTGGACCACCTCGGCCTCGGGAAAGGCGACCTGCGCGATACGACTCTCCGCCTCGGCGCGCGGGGTCCCGCCGTAGAGCGCGAGCCCGGGCCGGGTGAGGTCGAAGCCATAGTCGGGGCCGAGGCAGATCCCCGCGCTGTTGGCGAGCGAGCGGCGCGCCGCCGGGACCGCCGCCGCGACCGCGCGGAAGCGGTCGAGCTGGACGCGGTTGAGCGCGCTGTCCTCGTCGGCGCTGGCGAGGTGGCTCATCAGCGTGTCGATCGTCAGCCCGTCGAGCAGGCCGATCTCGTCGGGGCGGAGGCCCAGCCGGTTCATGCCGGTGTCGACCATCACGTCGCACGGCTCGCCGGGCGCGATCCGCTTCCACCGCGCGACCTGCTCGGCCGAGTTGAGCACCGGCACCGCGATCCCGCGCGCCGCCGCCGCCTCGTCGGCCGGGCCGACGCCGTGGAGCACCGCCAGTCGCGTGCCCGCCGGCAACGGCCCAAGCGTCTTGGCCTCGGCCCAGCTCGACACGAAAAAGTCGCGGCACCCCGCCGCCGCCAGCCGCTCGACAACGCCTCGCGCGCCCAGCCCGTAGCCGTCCGCCTTGACCGCCGCCCCGGCCGGTGCCCCGCCCATGCGCTGCAGCCATCGCCAGTTGGCGACGAGGGCCTCGGAATCGAGCCGGAGGCGAAGCGCGCGATGGGTCACGTTGGAGTTCACGGGCGCGGCGATACCGGCCCCGCCCCCGCGGGCCAAGTCAGAACAGCCGCGATCCGTCGGGAACGCGCCGGTCTGGCGAGAACAGCACCACCGCCCCGCCCTCGTCGGCGAAGCCGAGCGTCAGCACTTCCGACATATATTTGCCGATCTGGCGCGGCGGGAAATTGACCACCGCCGCGACCTGCCGGCCGACCAGCGCCTCGGGCGAATAATGCTCGGTCAGCTGCGCGCTCGACCGGCGCGTGCCGAGGGTCGGGCCGAAGTCGATGGCGAGCTTGTAGGCGGGCTTGCGCGCCTCGGGAAATTCCGCCGCCTCGACCACCGTTCCGACGCGGATGTCGACTTTCAGGAAATCGTTGAAGCCGATCGGGTCCGCCGCGGGGGCGGCGAGATCGTGAGATGCATGGGTCAAGGCAAAATGACTTTCGGCTCGCGCGACTGAACGTCATTTAGTTCGCGTTCTCTCCCGTTTGTCCAATACAGGCTGGCGAGCGCCGCGAATTCGGAGAATGCCGCATCATTGTCGAAAAAGCGACGCGGCAAGATCAGCGCGCAAACTGGTGTGGTGAAAATATATATTCGACCCGCTCGCGACACGACACGCTCGATCGCCGACCAGTGGAATTGCGTGTCCTGATTGCGATGGCGTGTGTGCACACCATCTGGGAAGAGGCTCACGCATAACGGGCTGTCCCAACCGCTTTTTCGCCGGAGTTGAACCTGACGAAAAGGGATTAGCCAATAGATCGACACAACCGCGAGCAGACCACCGATCGCGAATGGCCACGCGCCGAGAAGCAGGTTCAAGCCAAGGTTGCCGTCGCCGAACGAAAAAAAAATCCCGACGAGAAAAATCCACAAAGGAACCTTGAGCAAGTTTCTTCGCGCTTGAGGGGAAACTGAATACAGAGAACGAAAATCGGCGCTGTCGTAGACAACGCAAATCTCACCGTCGGCGTGGGTCACTCGACCGTGACCGACTTGGCCAGGTTGCGCGGCTGGTCGACGTCGGTGCCCTTGGCGACCGCGACATGGTAGGCGAGCAGCTGGACCGGCACCGCGTAGACCAGAGGCGCGATCAGCGGGTGGACCTTGGGCATGGTGATGGTGGCGATGCACTTCTCGCCCGCCGCCTGCACCCCGTCATAATCGCTGATCAGGATCACCTGGCCGCCGCGCGCCTGCACTTCCTGCATGTTGCTCACGGTCTTGTCGAACAGCGGGCCCGAGGGGGCGATGACGATCACCGGCACCGCGTCGTCGATCAACGCGATCGGGCCGTGCTTCATCTCGCCCGCGGCATAGCCTTCGGCGTGGATGTAGCTGATTTCCTTGAGCTTGAGCGCGCCTTCGAGCGCGAGCGGATAGTCGGTTCCGCGCCCGAGGTAGAGCACGTCGCGCGCCCCGGCGACCAGCCCGGCCATCGCCTCGATCGATTCGTCGTAGGCGAGCGCGCCGTTGATCGCGGCGGGCGCCTCGGCGAGGTGGCGGACGATCGCCTTTTCCTCGCCTTCCGCGAGCTTGCCCTTGGCGCGCGCGAGGTTGGCGGCAAGCGCGGCGAGCACCGCGAGCTGGCAGGTGAACGCCTTGGTCGAGGCGACCCCGATTTCGGGCCCGGCGTGGGTCGGGAGCAGCAGGTCCGCCTCGCGCGCCATGGTGCTGGTCGGCACGTTAACGACGGCGGCGATCTTCTGCCCCTCGCCGCGAGCGTGGCGGAGCGCGGCGAGCGTGTCGGCGGTCTCGCCCGACTGGCTGATGACGATCATCAGCCCGCCTTCTTCCATCACCGGCGCGCGGTAGCGGAATTCGGACGCGACATCGATGTCGACCGGCACGCGGGCGAACTGCTCGAACCAATATTTGGCGACCATCCCGGCGTAATAGCTGGTACCGCAGGCAACGATCGTCACCCGCCTGATCGCGCCGAGGTCGAACTCGGGGATCGGCAGCGTCACCCGCTCTTCCATCCGCTGCAGGTAGCTGCGCAGCGTCTGCGCGACGACGATCGGCTGCTCGTAGATTTCCTTGAGCATGAAGTGGCGGTGGTTGCCCTTCGAAACCAGCTCGCCGGTCACGCCCGAATTGACGATCGGCCGTTCGACCGGGTTGTTGTCCTTGTCGAAGATCGACGCGCCGTCGCGGGTCGCGACGACCCAGTCGCCTTCCTCGAGATAGGCGATCCGCTGGGTCAGCGGGCCGAGCGCCAGCGCGTCCGAGCCGAGATAGGTTTCGCCGTCGCCATAGCCGACCACAAGGGGCGAGCCGAGACGGGCGCCGATCAACAGTTCGGGATGGTCGCGAAACAGGATCGCGAGCGCGAACGCACCGTGAAGGCGGGGCAGCACCTCCTTGACCGCATCGTGCGGCGAGAGGCCCTGCTCGACCTTTTCGCTGACGAGATGCGCGACGACCTCGGTATCGGTCTCGCTGTCGAACTTGCGACCGCGCGCGATCAGCTCGTCGCGCAGCGGCTTGAAATTCTCGATGATCCCGTTGTGGACCAACGCGACATGCTCGGTCGCGTGCGGGTGGGCGTTGTTGGTGGTCGGCCCGCCATGGGTCGCCCAGCGGGTGTGGGCGATGCCGACGTCGCCGGGCAGCGGGTCGGCGGCGAGCACCTCGGCGAGGTGGATCAGCTTGCCCGACGCGCGGCGTCGGTCGATCTCGCCGTCGTGGACGGTGGCGATCCCGGCCGAATCATAGCCGCGATATTCGAGCCGCTTAAGCCCGTCGAACAGGCGGCTGGTGACTTCGCTGTCCCCGACGATCCCGACAATTCCGCACATGTTACGCCTGGTCCTTTTTCGCTTTCTGTTCGGCGCGGAAGTCGGCCGCCCAGCCGCCGATGTTGCGCTGGTCGCTGCGCGCGATGCCGAGCGCGTCGCCGGGCACGTCGCCGGTGACCACGCTGCCCGCGCCGACGATCGCACCCTCGCCGATCGTCACCGGCGCGACCAGCGCGCTGTTCGAGCCGATGAACGCCCCCGCGCCGATCACCGTGCGATATTTGAAGAAGCCGTCGTAGTTGCAAGTGATCGTACCGGCGCCGATGTTCGCCTTCGCGCCGATGGTGGCGTCGCCGAGGTAGGTGAGGTGGTTGGCCTTGGCGCCCTCGCCGAGCACCGCCTTTTTCATCTCGACGAAATTGCCGACCTTCGATCCGCGTTCCATCACCGCGCCGGGGCGGAGCCGCGCGAACGGCCCGACTTCGCAGCCGTCGCCGACCGTCGTGCCTTCGAGGTGAGAGAAGCCGCGAATGACGGTGCGCTCACCGACGCTCACCCCGGGGCCGAAGAAGACGTGGGGCTCGATCATGCAGTCGCGCCCGACGACCGTATCGGCGGAAAACCAGACGCTGTCGGGATCGACCAGCGTGACACCCGAATCCATCACCTCGCGCCGCCGCCGCGCCTGCCAGTCGCGTTCGAGCTCGGCGAGTTCGGCGCGGCTGTTGACGCCGGCGGTCTCGGCCTCGGCGGCTTCGATCGCCACCGGGTGGCGGCCTTCGCCGCGCGCCACGGCCACGACATCGGGAAGATAATATTCGCCCGCGGCGTTGTCGTTGCCGACCGCGTCGAGCCAGCGCCACAGGTCGCGCGCGTGGGCCGCCATCATCCCTGAATTGCACAGGCCGACCGCGCGCTGGTCGGGCGTCGCGTCCTTATACTCGACCATCGCCGCGATCCGGTCGCTGCCGGGCTCGAGAATCACCCGGCCATAGCTCTTGGCATCGGCGGGGGTGAACGCAAGCACGACGACGCCGGGCGAGTCGCCCGCCGCGAGCCGCTCGAGCATCGTCGCGATCGTCTCGCCGCGAACGAACGGGGTATCGCCGTAGAGGATCACCACCGGCCCGTCGAACCCGGCCAGCGCCGCCTTCGCCATCGACACGGCGTGCGCGGTGCCGAGCTGCTCGTCCTGCACCGCGGTGTCGACCGCGCGGCCCGAAACCGCCGCTTCGATCTGCTCGCGGCCCTTGCCGACCACGACCACCGAGCGCGCCGCGCCAATCGACTCGACCGTGTCGAGCAGGTGGACGAGCATCGGTTTGCCCGCGATCGGGTGAAGCACCTTGTGCCGGTCGGAACGCATCCGGGTCCCCTGCCCTGCGGCGAGGATGACGACGGCGAAGCGGGGCGGCGTGATCATCGCCGCCCCTTGGCACGGGACCGCACCGGATTCCAGCGGGTCTTAGCTGGCGGGCTTCGGCGTCGCCTTGGCCGCCGGGCGCTTGCGCGCCGCGCTGCTGCTGCGGCGCTTGGCCGGGGTCTTCTTGGCGGTCGCCGAGGTCGCGCTCTTCGCGGCGGCGGGCTTGCGCGCGGCGGTCGCCGAACGCTTCTTCGGCGCGGCCTTGGCGGTCGACTTGGTCACGCTCGACGCGGCCTTGGTCGCCGCCTTGGTCGCATCGCGCGCCGCCTTCTTGATGGTCGTCGTCGCCGAGGCGGCGAGCGCCTCGCCCTCGTCTACCCACTTGCCCGACAGCACGCGCTGCGCGGCGTCGGCGACGGCCTCGGCGATCAGCGAGCCGAGCTTGCCCGCGCTCGACATCATCGAGTTGGCGGCCTCGTTCGCCTTGTCGGCGGCGTCGAGCCCGGCGTCGCGAATCGCGCGGCGCGCCTTGGGGCTTGCGGCGATCGCCGCCGCGGTCGCGGTCAGCCCGGCGGCGAGCATCTCGCGGCTCAGCGCGACCTTGGCGATCTTCTCGCCGGTCGTCTTGGGCTTGGTCGAGCTGCTCTTGCTGCGGGTGGTGGTGGATTTGGCCACGTCTTCCTCCGTGTATTGTATCTGTGGCGACAAAGACGGTTCAGGGGCGGAACGGTTCCGCGCGGCGCCTCTCCGGGCGGCGTCGCGCAGGGCCAGGCAATGAAAAAGGGGAGCGTCGCACCACGCGACGCCCCCCTTGGACATGGTCAGCGATCGGGCGTTCCTGCCCGGAAGACCGTGGACGGCTGGTTAGGCCATCGTCCTCCGTGCGAACAGTGCCGACCTCTTAGCTGAACCATGAGACATCGGATCACCTCCTTTCGCTGCTTGATTGCCCCCTCAACATGTTGTGGTCGGGCGCGCGAAACAAGGCTTGTATTGTATTTTAGTTTCGGCAATCCTCGATGCTTCGCGCGAATTCCGGCTGGGCCGGGATCGCCACCGCGGGCCGTCCCGCCGCTCCCGACAGAAAGAACCGCGCCCGCGAAAAGGCGATCGCGTCGAGCCGCGGGTCGCGCGCGGCGAACCAGCCGCCGGCCGGCAGCGGGACGATCGCGGTATCGGCATCGATCGAGTCGAACCCGGGCGCGACGATCTGCACCCGCCCGCTCGCGGCGTCGCAGCGCACCGACAGGTAGGGAGCGAAGCGCGCCACCCCGGCGGCATATTGCCATCCGCCGTCCGCGGTCGGCACGTCGCGCCGCGAATCGAACGTCTCCTGGGGACCGGCCGCCGCGACCAGCAGCAGCGCGAGTGCGGCGATCATTGGCCGAGCTTGTCGACCTTGGCCTGGAGCGCGGCGAGCTCGGCCTTCAGCTTGGCGAGTTCGGCGCTTTCGCCCGCCGCCTCGCCGCCCACCGGCTTCTTCGGCGCGAACGCCCCGGCGGCTTCCTCGAACATCGCCATGTTGCGCTTGGCGAGGTCGGCGAACATCGAGCCCGAAAAGGCACCCGCCATCGCTTCCTGGTTCTTCTTGAACGCGTCCATCGCCGCTTCAAGATATTGCGGCACCGCGGCCTGCATGTTGCCGCCGTAAAGCCCGATCAGCTGGCGCAGGAAATTGGCCGGGAGCATCGTCTCACCGCCGCGTGCTTCCTCCTCGACGATAATCTGGGTCAGCACCTGGTGGGTGATGTCCTCGCCGCTCTTGGCGTCGACGACCTCGAAGTCACGGCCCTCGCGGATCATCTGCCCAAGCCGGTCGAGCGTGATGTAGCTGCTGCTCTCGGTGTCGTAGAGTCGCCGGTTGGCGTATTTCTTGATCGTCACCTTGCCGTTGCCAGACTTGGCCATGCGCTTACTCTCCCCGTGTTGGACAAGGCTGTAGACCCGCCGCTGCCGCACCGCAACAAATGCGTTATTTTTGCGCAACATCGGCGCGGCATCGGCCCGACATCGGCATCGTCGCGCTTGCGAGCGCGGGACGGGGCAGCTAAGCGGGCGGTCACGCACCCATAGCTCAGCTGGATAGAGCGTTGCCCTCCGAAGGCAAAGGCCAGAGGTTCGAATCCTCTTGGGTGCGCCATTTCCCGTCGAGGGCGGATATCGCGTGAAGCTTGAGCAACGGCTGTTCAACCGACTCGTGCTGGGCGCGCTCGCGGTCGGGTTCGCGCTGCTGGTGGCGGCCTATTTCCTCGTCATCTCGAGCCTCAACGCCAACCAGGTCGCGAGCGGCTGGGTCAACCACACCTTCCAGGTCAAGTCGACCACCGCCGACCTGATGGTCGCGCTCGAGCGCAGCGAGACCGCGCGGCGCGGCAACATCCTCGATCCCAATTCGCAGCGCGTCGCCACCTACCAGCAGGCCTCGTCGACGATCCTTCCCCAGCTCGACAAGCTGACCGACCTCGTCGCCGACAATCCGGCGCAGATCCGGCGGATCGAGCAGCTTCGCCCGCAGCTGCTGGCCGAGATGACCGCGCTCGACCGGTCGATGGACCTCATCGCCAACAACCAGGCCGCCCAGGCGCGGACCGAGTTCGCCGCCGAGCTGCAGTCGGGCACGATCACCGCGATCCGGGCGATCGCCACCCAGATCGGGGCGGAGGAGGAGCGACGCCTGGCGACGCGCATCGCCGACCAGTCGCAAACCGCGTCGCGAACCCGCGGCCTGCTCGCCTTGATCGGGCTATTGCTATTTGCCTCGGGGCTCGCCGCCTTCCTTCTGGTGCGCAGCTATACCCGCGAAATCACGACGGCGCGCGACCGGCTGCACGTGCTCAACACGAACCTCGAGGGCGCGGTGGCCGAACGGACCGCCGACCTCAAGCGCGCCAACGACGAGATCCAGCGCTTCGCCTATATCGTCAGCCACGACCTGCGCTCGCCGCTGGTCAACGTGATGGGCTTCACCGCCGAGCTCGAATCCGCCGACAGGACGATCGAGCAGTTCGTCGACCGGGTCGCCGAGACGGCGCCGGAACTGGTCGACGACAAGGTCCGTTTCGCCGCGCGCGAGGATTTGCCCGAAGCGATCGGCTTCATCCGTTCGTCGACGCAGAAGATGGACCGGCTGATCAACGCCATCCTCAACCTGTCGCGGCAGGGGCGGCGGACGCTGACCCCCGAAAGCCTGCCGATGGACAAGATCGTCGGCGAGATCGTCGATTCGCTGGCGACGCTGGCGAGCGAGCGCGACGCGACGATCCGCATCGAGGGCAGCCTGCCCGGCCTCCGCCACGACCGGCTGGCGGTCGAGCAGATTTTCTCGAACCTGATCGAAAATGCGACCAAGTACCTCCGCCCCGGGGTGCCGGGCGAGATCAAGGTGCGCGGCGAAAGCCGCGGCAAGCGGACGATCTTCGAGATCGAGGACAATGGCCGCGGGGTCGATCCCAAGGACCATGAGCGCATCTTCGAGCTGTTCCGCCGCGCGGGAAACCAGGACCAGCGGGGCGAGGGAATTGGCCTTGCCCATGTCCGGAGCCTCGCCTACCGCCTTGGCGGAACCGTAACAATCCGCTCGACTTTGGGTGAGGGTTCGACTTTTATCGTTGATCTGCCAACGACTTACGTCGCCGAGGGGGAAGACAAGTGAACGCTCCGCATCCGGTCAACATCGTCATGATCGAGGACGACGAGGGCCATGCCCGCCTGATCGAGAAGAACATCCGCCGCGCCGGCATCTCGAACGCGCTCAAGCATTTCCTCAACGGCGGCGAGGCGCTCGACTATCTGTTCAACGCCCCCGAGGGCCCGTTTCACAACGGCCCGGCGCTGGTGCTGCTCGACCTCAACCTGCCCGACATGAGCGGCACCGACATCCTCGCCAAGATCAAGGGCGATCCCAAGCTCCACACCATCCCGGTGGTGGTGCTGACCACGACCGACGACAAGGTCGAGATCCAGCGCTGCTACGACCTCGGCTGCAACGTCTACATCACCAAGCCGGTCAATTACGAAAGCTTCTCGGACGCGATCCGCCAGCTCGGGCTGTTCCTGTCGGTGATCCAGGTGCCGGACGTGGAAAGTTGATGCACGAACCGCGCCGCATCCTGTATATCGATGACGACGCGGGGACTCGGCGGCTTGTTCAGAAGCTGCTGGGCCGGCGTGGTCACCAGGTCGTCACCGCCGAGGACGGCAATGACGGCATCGCCAAGGCGCGCGAGGGCGATTTCGACCTGATCGCGGTCGACCATTACATGCCCGGGCTCGACGGGCTGGCGACGCTCGAGGCGCTCAAGCAGCTGCCCGGCATGCCGCCGGTGGTCTACGTCACCGGCTCGGAGGAAAGCGCGGTCGCGGTCGCCGCGCTGAAGGCGGGCGCCTACGACTATGTGGTCAAGTCGGTCGGCGACGATTTCGTCGACCTGCTCGAACGCGCCTTCGCCCATGCGCTCGAGACCGGGCGGCTCGTCGCGGCGAAGGAAGAGGCCGAGCGCCAGCTGATCGCCGCCAACGAGCGGCTGGCCGCGCTGCTACGCGAGGTCAACCACCGCGTCGCCAACTCGCTCCAGCTGGTGTCGACGATGGTGACGATGCAGGCGCGCCTGCTCGCCGATCCGGGCGCCAAGGCCGCGCTCGCCGATACCGAGCGGCGGATCCAGGCGATCGCACAGGTCCATCGCCGGCTCTACACCTCGGGCGACGTCGAGAGCGTCGAGATGGACGAATATCTCGCCGCGATCGTCGAGGAGCTGCAGGCGACCTGGTCGAGCCCGGTCAGCCCGCGGGTCATCCGGCTCGAGGCCGACGCGCTCAAGCTGCACACCGACAAGGCGGTGTCGCTCGGCATCATCGTCACCGAGCTGGTCACCAACGCGTGCAAATATGCCTATGCCGACGGCCAGCCGGGCGAGGTGCGGATCCGCTTCCACCGCGACCCGTCGGTCGATGCCGAGAAGTTCCGGCTCGAGGTCGAGGACGACGGCTGCGGGCTGGTCGGCGACGAGAAACCCAAGGGCACCGGGCTCGGCTCGAAGCTGATCGCGGCGATGGCGCGGAGCCTGTCGAGCGCGGTCGATTACGACAACCAGCACAAGGGTTGTCGCGCGGTGCTGATCGCGCCGCTGTAAATCGGCTAGCGGACGCCCAAGCCCATCGGGGCTAGGCTTCGGGCCAGCTTTCCAGGATCTCGACGAAGCGGGTCAGCCAGGCGTTGGTCTGGTGCCCGTCGACCACGCGATGGTCGATGGTCAGCGTGACATAGGCCATCGGCCGGATCAGGATCGCGTCGGCGCCGTCGACCGTCCGCACCACCACCCGCTTCTCGAGCTTGCCGACCCCGAGGATCGCCGCCTGCCCGGCGTGGAGGATGATCGGCGCCGCGAGCAGCGAGCCCGACACGCCGTGGTTCGAAATGGTGAAGCTGCCCCCGCTGACGTCGGCGCCGGTTAGCTTGCCCTCGCGCGCCCGGCGGGTGAGGTCGTCGAGCGCCGCGCCGATCGCTTCGAGCGCCAGTGCGCCCGCGTCGCGCACGACCGGGACGACCAACCCCTTGTCGCCGAGCGCGGTGCCGACCCCGACGTTGACGGTCGGCGACACCGCGATCCGGTCGGCTTCCCAGCGCCCGTTGATCGCCGGGGCGACCGCCATCGCCGCGGCGGCCGCCTTGACGAGATAGGCGGTGTAGCTGAGCTTCACCCCCCGCGCCGCCATCGCCGCCTTGTGCGCGGCGACCGCGGTGAAGTCGGCCTCGAACAGCGCGGTGACGTGTGGCGCCTCGCCGACCGCGCGCACCATGTTCTCGGCGATCTTCACCCGCATCCGGTCGTGCGGCACGTCGGTGGCCGTGAGCGGCGCGGCGCCGGTGTTCGACGGCGCGATCTGGCCGCCCCCCGCCACCAGCCGGTCGATGTCGTCACGGGTGATCCGCCCGCCGCGCCCGGTGCCCGACAGGCTCGACACATCGATGCCATGCTGCCGCACCGCGCGCTTGACCGATGGCGACAGCCGCGTTTCGACCGCGCCCGGCGGCCTCGCCGCCACAGGCGATGCAGCAGCCGTTGGCGCGGTAGCGCGCTCGGTCGGCGCCGTCGCCCGCCCCTCCCCCGCCGGGTCGATCCGCGCGAGCAGCGCGCCGGGCACCGCCTCGTCGTCGGTCGACAGCAAGATCTCGGCCAGCACCCCCGCCGCGGGCGAGGGCACTTCCTGGGTCACCTTGTCGGTTTCGAGCTCGACCAGCGGGTCGTTGACCGCGACCAACTCGCCGACCTGCTTGAGCCAGCCGCGGACGACCGCCTTCGTCCCTTCCTGCTCGTCGGGAACGGTTACGTCGATCATCGTCAATACCCCACCAGCCGGTCGATCTCGGCACGGATCCGCGCAACGCTCGGCACCGCCCATTCAAGCAGGCTGGGGTGATGCGGGCTCGGGATGTCGGGCATCGTCACCCGCGCGACCGGCGCGTCGAGGTCGAGGAACGCCTCGTCCGCCACCACCGCCGCGATCTCGGCCCCGAAACCGCCGGTGCGCAAATCCTCGTGAACGATCAGGCAACGCCGGGTGCGCGCGACGCTTTCGAGCACCGTCTCGCGGTCCCACGGCATCAGCGTGCGAAGGTCGATCACGTCGGCGCTGACGCCCTCGGCCGCTGCCTCGCAGCGGGGGACCATCGCGCCCCACGTGACGATGGTGATCGCCTCGCCCTCGCGGGTCTTCTTCGCCTTGCCGAACGGCACGACGAAGCCGTCTCCCGGCCACGGCCGCCGCGCCCAGGCATCGTCGAGCATCGCGCGATGTTCGAAAAAGATCACCGGGTCGTGTCCGCGCAGGCTGGCGCGCAGCAGCCCGACCGCGTCCTCGGCGTTCGACGGCACCGCCACAAGCCAGCCGGGATTGTGGACGAACTGCACCTCGTTGGTCTGGCTGTGCCACGGGTCGCCGCACTTGAAGAAGCCGCCGGGAACGCGAAGCACCATCGGCGCGGCGAAGCGGTTGGCGGTGCGCCAGCGCATCGTCCCGCAGTCGTTGATCTGCTCGGTCGCCGGCTCGGCATATTTGCGGAACTGGATTTCGGGCACCGGCAGCAGCCCGGCGAGCGCCATTCCGACCGCTCGGCCGACGATGCCCTCCTCGTTGAGCGAGGTGTCGAACACCCGCTCGCGCCCATATTTGTCCTGCAGTCCGAGGGTCACCGCGTGGACCCCGCCCTTCGGCCCGACATCCTCGCCGAACACGCACATCCTCGGATTGGCGGCGAGTTCCTGGTCGAGCACGCGGCGGATCGCGGTGACCATGTTGATCCGCTGCCCGTCGGGCGCCGCGATTTCGGTCGTTCCGTCGAGCGACAGCCCCGCGCCGCCGCCGACCGCCGCCGGCTCGCCTTCGAAAAAGACGTTGCGCTCGACCCGCTCGGGCGGCGAGACCGCGCGCGCCTCGGCCTCGGCGCGCGCCGCGTCGACGGCGTGCGCGACGCGGGTTTCAAGCTCGTCCCACGCCATCGCGCCGAGCTGGCGGCCCTCGACGAACGCCTTGAGCTTCGGCAGCGGATCGCGCGCCCACTCGGCGGCGATCACTTCCTTCGGCTTGTACGCCTGGGTGTCCTGCGCGCTATGCCCTTCGAGCCGCGGCACGGTCAGGCGGAGCAGCGCGGGGCCGTTGCGCGCGCGCACATGGCCGACCGCTTCCTCGACCAGCCGCGACGCCTCGGCGGGGTCGGTGCCGTCGCCGTTCCAGATCGCCAGTCCGGTGAAGCTGGCGAGGTTGGCGGCGATGTCCTGCCCCGGGGTCTGGTAGTCCGAGGTGACCGAGATGCCGTAGCCATTGTCCTCGACGTAGAACAGCATCGGCAATTTTTGCGTTGTGGCAATGGTTAATGCCGACCAAAATCCCCCGGTCGCGCAGCTTGCGTCGCCGCCGAGAACGACGGCGATCGCGCCCGTGTCGGCCTCGCCGAGCACGCGCGCCTTGTAGGTAATCGCCTGCGCCCAGCCCGCCGCGGGCGTATATTGCGCCCCAACCCCGCCGCACATCGGGAGGGCATGCGCCCCGCCCGGATTGGGGTAGTTGAACACTACCCCGATATCGCGTCCGTCGCTGTAGCCGCCCTCGCGCCCCATGCCGCTGCCGAGCGCGTCGGCGATGTCGACGCCAAGCGCGAGCAGCAGCGGGCGCGAGCGATAATAGCCGCACGCCGCGTCGCCGTCGCGAAGCTGGAACCCCAAGAGCACCTGCGCCATGTCGTGGCCGCGCGCCGAGAATTGGTAGAGCACCTTCTTCGCCGGGACGAGCTCGCTTTCCTCGAGATGGTCGAGCGCGCGGCTGGTCAGCACCAGTCGCGCGACCTCGGCCCAATCGAGCTGCGCCGCGTCGCGCCGAAAGTCGGCGTCAGCCATCGAGCGCGCCGACCACCGCGTCGATAAATCGCGGCAGCGCGGCGTCGGACATGCCGACGACGTTGAACCGCCCGCTGTCGGCCATGTAGATCGCATGTTCCTCGCGCAGGCCGCGCACCTGCGCGGCGCTCAGGGGAAGCATCGAGAACATGCCGTACTGGCGGCCGATGAACGCCAGCCGCGGGTCGGCGGCGGCGATCGTCGCGCGGACCTGGTTAAGCCGGTCGCGGATCGCGGCGAGTTCGCCCTCCCACTGCGCCTTGAGCGCCGGATCGTCGAGCACGATGCGGCACGCCGCCGCGCCATGATCGGGCGGCATCGACCACAGCGTCCGCGCCATCTGCATCGCATGGTCCATCGCCAGGGCCGCGCTCGCCGCGCTGCGCCCCTTGACGAACAAATTGCCGACGCGGTCGCGATAGACTCCGAAATTCTTGTCGCAGCTCTGCGCGACGATCGCCTCGTCGCACGCGTCGAGCACCATGCGCAGCCCCGCCGCATCCTCCTCGAGCCCGCGTCCGAGCCCCTGGTAGGCGATGTCGATGAACGGGATCAGCCCGCGCCGGCCAAGGGCCTCGGCGACGCGCGCCCATTCGTCCGCCGACAGGTCCGCCCCGGTCGGGTTGTGGCAGCAGCCGTGGAGCAGCACCACGTCGCCCGCCGCCGCGCCTTCGAGCGCCGCCATCATTGCGTCGAAGCGAAGCGCGCCCTGCGCCTTTTCGTAGTGGACATAATCCTGCTGCTTAAGCCCCGCGGCGGCGATGATCGGCGGATGGTTGGGCCAGGTCGGCGCACCGACATGGACCGTCGCGCCTGGCCGCGCGACCCGCAACAGCTGGAAGCCGAGCGCGAGCGCGCCGCACCCTCCCGGGGTCTGCAGCCCGACGATGCGGTCGTCGGCGGCGTGAGGACCGAGCAGGATCGGTCGGATGAGATCGGTGAAGCGCGCGTCGCCGCGCATGCCGAGATAGGCCTTGGTCTGCTGGCTTTCGAGCAGCCGCCGCTCGCCTTCCTTGACCGCGCCGGGGATCGGGGTGTTGCCCGCGCCGTCGCGGAACACGCCGACGCCGACGTCGATCTTGTCCTCGCGCGGGTCGGCGCGGTGCATGGCGATGAGCGCGAGCAGCGCGTCGGGCTGGATCGCGGGAAGCGAGTCGAACAGCGTGTCGTGGGCGTCGGTCAGCATGGCGCCGCCTCTAGCCTAGTGAACCGCGCCCGTCACGCCCGCCGATCAGGCGTCGTAATCGAGCGCCACCCCGTCCCCGACCGGAACCGACTGGCAGGTCAGCACATAGCCCGCCGCGACTTCCTCGTCGGTCAGGCCGTAGCGCGCCGCCATCTCGACCTTGCCCATGGTCACCCGGGCGCGGCAGGTCGCGCACACCCCCGCCTTGCACGCGAACGGCGCGGGCAGCCCCGCCTCGCGCGCGCTGTCGAGGATGTTCCTGCCGTCGAACGCGATCTTGCGGGTGCGTCCGTCGAGCGTGACGCTGAGCATCTGCCCCGCCGCCTCGTCCTGCAGCTTCGCCAGCGCCGCCGCCGCCGCCGCCGAGGGGCGCCCGGCGGTGAACCGCTCGATATGGATCCGCTCGGGCGCCGCCCCCGCCGCGAGGATCGCCGCCTCGGCCGAGTCCATCATCGGCCCCGGTCCGCACACGAACCAGGCGTCGACCTCGCCCGGCGCCTCGACCAGCGCGGCGATCGCGGCGTCGCAGGTCGCGCGGTCGAGCATCCCGTTGAACAGGGCGACGTCGCCCTCTTCGTCGGCGAGGAAATGGTAGAGCTCGAACCGCCCGATGTAGCGGTCCTTTAGGTCGGCCAACGCTTCGAGGAAGATCACCGATGCCGAATCGCGGTTGCCGTAAAACAGGGTGAAGCGGCTGTCGGCCTCGGTCTCGAGCGCGGTGCGTATAAGGCTCATCACCGGGGTTATCCCGCTCCCGCCCGCGAAGGCGACGTAGCGCCGCGCCGCTCCCGCCTCGAACGGGTGGGTGAAGCTGCCGTGCGGAGTCATCACGTCGAGCGTGTCGCCGACCTTGAGCGAATCGCCGACCCAGTTCGAAAAGGCGCCGCCGGCGATCCGCTTGACGGTCACGCGAAGCTCGCCCGCCGACGGCGCGACGCACAGCGAATAGTTGCGCCGCACTTCCTCGCCGCCGATCGTCGCGCGAAGCGTCAGATGCTGCCCCGCGCGAAAGGCGAACGCCGGGGCGAGCTCGGTCGGCACCTCGAAGCGGATCGAGTTGGCCTCGTCGGTCTCGGCGACGATCTGGGCCACGCGGAGCGCGTGAAATTTCTCCATTACCAGCGCGCGTCCGGGTAGCTGCGCGGCAGGTACTGCATCACCGCGAGCAGGTGACCGAGATGCTCGCTGTGATGCCCGCGCCGCCCGCCGAGGATCGGCCGCTGGTCGGCGGGCGCGGCGAGCCTCGCCTCGGCCAGCACCGCCGCGATACTTGCGTCATAGTCGTCGCGAAGCGCCCGCGGATCCGCCGCGATCCCGCGCCCGATCAGCGCCCCGAGCGTCTCGTCGACCTCGAACAGCTCGGGCACGAACCGCCAGCACCAGTCGAGCCCCTCGGCCATCCGCCGCGCGCTCTCCTCGGTCCCGTCGCCGAGCCGGATCGTCCATTCGGCGGCCAGCTCGCGGTGGTAGGCGATTTCCTTGACCGCCTTCGCCGCGACCGCCGCGATCCCCTCGTGGGCCGACCCGGCAAGGTCGCGATAAAGGAGCTGCGCGTAGGTCGACCACAAGAGGTGCCGCGCGATCGTCCGCGCGAAATCGCCGTTGGGCTGTTCGACAAGCCAGCAGTTGCGAAAATCGAGCACGTCGCGGCGGAATGCCAGCCGGTCGGCCCCCTCGTCGCTCCCGCCCGCCAGAACGAGGAAGTTGGTCGCCTGCCCGATCAGGTCGAGCGACAGGTTGGCGAGGCTGAGGTCGACCTCGAGCGCAGGGGCGTGCCCGCACCATTCGCTAAGCCGCTGGCCGAGCACCAGCGCGTCGTCGCCCAGCCGCAACAGGTAATCGAACAGCGGCGCGTCGTCGGCGCTAAGCGCGGGCGCGTCGAACGCCCCGCTGTCGCTCGCGCGCTCGGCCTTTGCTTCGACGTCCTTTTCGATCGTGGGAAGCGACGGCGCCATCAGATGTGCTTCACCACGTCGGGAATGTCGTAGAATGTCGGGTGGCGATAGACCTTGTCGGCGGCGGGTTCGAACAGCTCACCGGCCTGGTCGGGGTCGGACGCGACGATGTCGACCGACTTGACCACCCACAGGCTCACCCCTTCCTGCCGCCGGGTGTAGGTGTCGCGCGCGTGGGCGAGCGCGAGCTGCGCGTCAGGAGCATGAACGCTGCCGACATGGCGATGATTGAGACCACCCTTCGCACGGACGAACACCTCCCACAGCGGCCAGTCGGACATTCAACCTCTCCGGTAATTAATCAGGCCGCCGCGCGCGCCGCGCGCTTCGCCTCGTGCGCCGCCGCCGCCTCGCGGACCCAGGCGCCCTGCTCCCACGCCTCGCGGCGCGCGGCCATGCGTTCCCTGGCGACCGGACCCTCGCCGCGCACCACGGCGTAGAATTCCTCCCAGTCGATCGCGCCGAAATCATGCCCGCCCTTGTCCTCGTTCCACTTGAGGTCGGGATCGGGGATGGTCAGCCCGAGGAAGTCGGCCTGCGGCTTGGTGATGTCGACGAATTTCTGACGAAGCTCGTCGTTGGTCTCGCGCTTGATCCGCCAGCGCATCGACCGCTCGGTATTGGGCGAATTGTCGTCGGGCGGGCCGAACATCATCAGGCTCGGCCACCACCAGCGGTTGAGCGCGTCCTGCGCCATCCGCTGCTGCGCCGCCGTCCCGTTGGCGAGCGCGATCATGATCTCGTAGCCCTGCCGCTGGTGGAAGCTCTCCTCCTTGCACACCCGCACCATCGCGCGGGCATAGGGGCCGTAGCTGGTGCGCTGCAGCGGCACCTGGTTCATGATCGCCGCGCCGTCGACCAGCCAGCCGATCGTGCCGATGTCGGCCCAGGTCAGCGTCGGATAGTTGAAGATCGTGCTGTACTTGGCCTTGCCCGAATGGAGCGCCTCGATCATCTGCTCGCGGCTGGTCCCCAGCGTCTCCGCCGCGCAGTAGAGGTAGAGACCGTGCCCGGCCTCGTCCTGCACCTTGGCCAGCAGGATCGCCTTGCGCCGAAGCGAGGGCGCGCGGGTGATCCAGTTGCCTTCGGGCAGCATGCCGACGATCTCGCTGTGCGCGTGCTGCGAAATCTGCCGCACCAGCGTCTTGCGATAGGCGTCGGGCATCCAGTCCTTGGGCTCGATGAACTCGTCCGCCGCCACCCGCGCCTCGAACGCCGCGACCAGCGCCGGGTCCTCGGCGACCTCGATCGGCGCCACCTTCTTGTCGAGTTCGGTCGTGTACATGGGGCCTATCTAGCGGCTCGGCGGCGTCGGTTCAAACGGGTCGGCCACGCATTGCCCGAAGGTCCGCAGCAAGTCGTCGCTCGGCATCCGGTCGTCGCGGCCGATCAGGGTGACCGTCCGCATCCCCGCACCGTCCTCCGTCATGACGGTCCTGAGGCTGCGGGCGACGCTGAAAGGAGGCTGGTAATTATCCTTGCTGACCGAGAAGGCGAGGCGGCGGTGCAGGCAGTCGGCGATGTCGCCCTTGCGCGCCTGCGTCCTTATCCGGACGATCTCGACGCGATGCCGGTTCGCCTCCTGGTCCGCGTGGCGGGCGATGATGATGAACAGAGCGACGAACAGGATCATCACCAGCCCGAGGACGAGCGGCAGCAGCCGTCCCGTTTCGAACAGGAACTGCGCATAGAGCCCGATCATCGAACGACCGGCGATCTGGTCGTCGCCTTCGCTCACCTAATCCTCGCGGCTGCCATCACCATCGCCAAAGACGCCTTCTTTCGACCGCTGACAAGCGTTACAGCCCGGCGATGGCTGACCGGACCGTCCTTTTCGAACACGCCGACCATGTCGCGCGGATCACCCTCAATCGGCCCGAGCGGCTGAACAGCTTCACCCGCGCGATGCATGCCGAGTTGCGCGACGCGCTCGCCGACCTCGGCGACGCGCGGGTGGTCGTCCTGACCGGCGCGGGGCGCGGCTTTTGCGCGGGACAGGACCTCAACGATCGCGCGGTCACCGCCGATTCGGGCCCGACCGACCTCGGCGAGACGGTCGAGCAATGCTGGAACCCGCTGGTCCGCGCGCTCGCCGAGCTGCCGCAGCCGGTGATCGCGCGGGTCAACGGCGTCGCCGCCGGGGCGGGCGCCAGCCTCGCGCTCGCCTGCGACCTCGTCGTCGCCGGTACCTCGGCCAGGTTCATCCAGAGCTTCGCCGCGCTCGGGCTGGTGCCCGATACCGGCGGCAGCTGGCACCTCGCCCGCCACCTCGGGCAGGCGCGCGCGATGGGGCTCGCACTGACCGGCGAGCCGCTCAACGCCGCGCGCGCCGCCGAGTGGGGCCTCATCTGGAAATGCGTCGACGACGAGGCGCTCGATGCCGAGGTCGACGCGCTCGCGGCGAAGCTCGCCGCCCTCCCCCCGCTCGGCCTCGCCGCGACCAAGGCGATGATCCGCACTAGCTGGAGCCGCACCCTCGACGCGGAGCTCGACCTGCAGCGTGACGAGATGCGCCGCCTCGGCTTCACCGACGACTATCGCGAGGGCGTCGCCGCCTTCCTCGCCAAGCGCCCCGCGACCTTTACCGGCCGCTAGCCGCCGAGCGCGAGGGCCACCGCCGCGCTCGTCTCGCCGAGCAGGTCGTAAGCCAGCCCGCCGATCGCGGTGGCGAGGACCGCCCCGACCGCCGCGGTCGCGGCATATTCGAGCGAGCGGCCGGCCAGCCGCGACTGTTCCGCCCGGACCGCGACCCCCGCCGCCGCGCGCCGCTCGCCGACCGGCGCCGCGACCTCGGCCGGGGGCGCCGAGTCGCGGATCAGCGAGGCGACCGCGATCCGGTCCCGCGCCGCGGCGCCGAAGCGGCGGCCGTTCGACCAGGTCACCCGCGCGACGATGACGTGGAGCCCGCGGCGGATCTCGACATAGGTGCCACGCCCCGGCGGGTCGGCGGCCTGCAGCCCGAGGCCGCGGCTCGACAGGTTGACGATGCACGCGTCGGACCAGCGCCCGTCGCAGCACAGCCGCGCCCGGATCAACACCTTTTGCCGTTCCTCGCGCGCCTTCATGGCCGCAGCGATGCCAGCCGCGCCTCGCCGCCGCCTTGCCATTCCCTCCAAAGCGGAGGCGGTTGGCGCCGTTGCCCTCGGCCGCCACGCCCGGCAAAGAGGCGCGATGAAGACCCCGCAACTGCTCAACTATGCCCAGGACCGGTGGATCGCCGGCGAGGGCGACCTCGCTACCCTGGTCAGTGCGATCGACGGCGCGCCGGTGGCGACAGCGGGCTCGGGCGGGCTCGATTTCGCCGCGATGCTCGCCCATGCGCGAAACGTCGGCGGCCCGGCGCTGCGGGCGATGACGTTCCACGAGCGGGCGCGGATGCTCAAAGGGCTCGGCCTCGCCATCATGGACGCGAAGGAACAGCTCTACGCGCTCAATGGCGCGACAGGTGCGACCCGCAAGGACGGCTGGATCGACATCGAAGGCGGGGCGATGACCCTCTTGAGCTTCTCGTCGAAGGGCCGCCGCGAACTGCCCGACGCGCACGTCCTGCTCGACGGCGCGCTCGAGCCGCTGAGCAAGCGCGGCAGCTTCGTCGGCCAGCACATCTGGACCTCGCTCACCGGCGCGGCGGTGCACATCAACGCGTTCAACTTCCCGGTGTGGGGAATGCTCGAAAAGCTCGCGCCGACGCTGCTCGCGGGCGTCCCGGCGATCGTCAAGCCGGCGAGCTCGACCAGCTACCTGACCGAGGCCGCGTTCCGTGTGATGGTCGACACCGGCCTCCTCCCCGTGGGCGCGGTCCAGCTGATCGTCGGCGGGGTCGGCGACCTGTTCGAACATTTGACCGGGCAGGACGTGGTCAGCTTCACCGGCTCGGCCGCGACCGCCGCCCGGCTCAAGAACCACCCGGCGGTGCTCCGCGAATCGGTGCGCTTCGTCGCCGAGCAGGACAGCCTCAACGCCTCGGTGCTCGGCCCCGACGCGGCGCCCGGAACCCCCGAGTTCGACCTGTTCGTCGCCGAGGTGGTGAGCGAGATGACCACCAAGGCGGGGCAGAAATGCACCGCGATCCGCCGCGCGCTCGCCCCCGCCGCGCACCTCGACGCGCTCGAGAGAGCGCTCGCCGCCAAGCTGGCCGAGGCGACCCCGGCGATGGGCACGCTCGTCTCGTGCAGCCAGCGCGACGATGTTCGCACGCAGGTGGCGAAGCTCGTCGCCTCGGGCGCGCGGGTGGTCCACGGCGACCCCGCCGCTACCCTCGGTGCCGACGGCGGCGCGGGGATGCCCCCCGTGCTGCTGCGCGCCGACGACCCGTGGACGGCAAGCGCGGTCCACGACGTCGAGGCGTTCGGCCCGGTCGCGACGATCATGCCCTACCGCGACCTCGCCGACGCGGTCGCGCTCGCCAATCGCGGCATGGGAAGCCTCGCGCTGTCGCTGTTCACCCACGACCCCGCCGCGGCGCGCAGCTTCATCCAAGGTGCCGCGCCGTTCCACGGGCGGATGCTGGTGATCAACCGCGACAATGCGCGGGAATCGACCGGCCACGGCTCGCCGCTCCCGGTGCTGGTCCATGGCGGTCCGGGCCGCGCCGGTGGCAGCGAGGAAATGGGGGGCACGCGCGGGCTTCACCATTACATGCAGCGCACCGCGATCCAGTCGACCCCGGCGATGATCGCCGCGATCGCCGAACAATATATCCCCGGCGCCCCCAAGAACGTCATCACCGACGCTCACCCGTTCCGCAAGCGGATGCGCGACCTTTCCATCGGCGACACGCTGGTCACCCCTTCCCGGACCGTCACCGTCGCGGACATCGAGCATTTCGCCGGATTCACCGGCGACACCTTTTACGCCCACATGGACGAGGAAGCGGCCAAGGCCTCGCCGATCTTCGAGGGGCGGGTCGCGCACGGCTACCTGATCCTCAGCTTCGCCGCGGGCCTGTTCGTCGATCCCGATCCGGGCCCGGTGCTCGCCAATACCGGGCTCGAAAATCTGCGCTTCCTGACCCCGCTCTATCCGGGCGATTCGATGCGGGTCGAACTCACCGTCCGCTCGAAATCGCTGAAGAGCGAGGAAACCGGGGTCGTCCGCTGGGCGGTCGAGGTCTTCAACCAGCGCGACGAACTGGTCGCCACCTACGACCTGCTGACCGAGAACCTGCCCTAGGGCCGGAACGCGCGACTCCCCCGCTTCGTTCGACCGGGCAGGAGGAGCGTAAAATGTCCCACAAGATCGAACAACTGATGACCCGCGAGGTCGAGACGGTCACCCCCGATGCGACCGTGCAGGAAGCGGCGGGATTCATGCTCCGCGCCGACACCGGCTCGATCCCGGTGTGCCACGGCGGCACCGTCGTCGGCATGATTACCGACCGCGACATCGCGGTGCGCGGCGTCGCGCTCGGGCGCGGCCCCGACTGCACGGTCGAGGAGCTGATGAGCCGCGATGTGGTTTGCGCGCGCGCCGGCGACGATACCGAGGCGGTCGCCCGCAAGATGAGCGAGGCGCAGGTCCGCCGCCTGCCCGTCCTTGACGACGCCGACCGGCTGGTCGGGATGATCAGCCTTGGCGACCTCAGCCGCGAGGCCGAACCCGAGACCGCGACCACCGCGCTCGAAGGCGTGTCGAGCGACGGCGGCGCCCACGAAGGCTAATGGAAAAGGCCCGGGAGACGATCCCGGGCCTTTCAAATTTTCGACAATCGAAGCGGGTCAGAGCCCGGCGATCGCCCGGTCGACCAGCGCCTTGTCGGCCTGTTCGTCGTGCGCGTCGGCGATCAGCTTGGCCGCCGCCGTCGTCGCCGCGCGCGCGGTCGCGGCGCGAATGTCGGCCACCGCCGCGCGTTCCTCGGCGGCGATCTTGTCCTCGGCCATGCGGGTGCGCCGCTCGACCAGCGCCTCGGCGTCGGTCTTGGCCTTTTCGAGCAGCGCCGCCGATTCGGCCTTCGCCCGCTCGACCATCGCCGCCGCTTCCTGGTCCGCCGCCGCCGCCTTGGCCTCATACTCGGACCGGAGCGCCTCGGCTTCCTTGCGCAGCGTCTCGGCCTCGGCGAGCTGCTCGCGGATCGTCGCGATTTTCGAATCGAGCGCCTTGCCGATCGCGGCGGGCACTTTCTTCCACAGCATGATTGCGAACACGACGACCATCGCCAGCGCGATCCACGCCGGCGGATCGAGCCCGAGCGCCTTGGGCTCGGGCGCCTCGGCGTGACCGGCCTCTTCGACCAGCGCGATGTAGTTAGCCATGGAGCGCCTCCTTGACCGCCGCCGACGCCGCCGCCGGCGAGGCCGTGACCCCGGCGACCTTGACGGCGATGTCGCTCGCCAGCTCGGCAGCCGCCGCCTCGATCTCGGCCAGCGCCGACTGGCGGCTCGCCTTGATCCGCGCCGCCGCCTCGGCCGCCCTGGCGTCGAGCTCGGCATCGGCCTTCGCCAGTCTCTCCTCGCTCGCCTTGGCGCCATCGGCCTTGGCCGCGCCGGTCAGCTTGTTCGCCTCGCCCCGGCTGGCGTCCATCGCCGCGCGATAGGCTTCCTCGACCTCGTCGGCCTTGGCCTTGGCCTGTTCGGCCGCCGCCAGGTCGGCCGCGATCTTGGCGTCACGGTCGTCCATCGTCGACTGGACCTTGGGCACCATGCCCTTGCCGATCACGAAGTAGAGAAATCCGAGGACGAGCACCATCCAGATCAGCTGGGAAAGCGCGACGTCGCCGAGTTGGGTTAGCTGAGGCATGGTTTCACCTGATGGGGCGGACCGTCGCCGGCCCGCCCGCACAATCTGCTTAGATCGCGTAGAGGATGATCATCGCGACGGCGAACGCCATCAGGCCGAGAAGCTCGGCGGCGGCGAAGCCGATGAACAGGCGGCCCTGCTGACCGTCGGCCGCACCCGGGTTGCGCAGCGCGCCTTGGAGGAACGAGCCGAAGACGTTGCCGACGCCGGCCGCAGCCGCGCCCACGCCAATCGCCGCGAGACCGGCACCGATAACCTTGGCAGAAGCGAGATCCATTTTAATACTCCCTAGAAAACCGTTTTGCGTGAAACACTTAGTGGAGATGCTCGGCGTCGTTGATGTACAGCGACGTCAGAAGCGCGAAGACGTAGGCCTGGATCGCGCCGACCAGCAGCTCGAGCGCGTTGATGAAGGCCACGAACAGGAAGCACAGCACCGAGATGGCATAGCCGCCACCCCCGGCATTCAATCCCTGGACGATGAAGTTGCCGAACACCTCGAGCAGGATGTGCCCCGCGAACATCGCGATGAACGGCCGAAGCCCGAGGCTGAACGGGCGGATGCAGAAGCTCAGGAACTCGATCAGCGAGATCGGCGCGGCGAGCCCGACCGGGGTGTTCTTCGGCCAGAAGAGGGTGAAGAAATGGAGCCCGTGCTTCTTGAACCCGACGCCCAGCACGATCGCGAAGCTCAGCACGCTCATCAGCCCGGTGACGGTGAACTGGCTGGTGACGGTGAAGGCGTGGACCCCGGTCAGCGCGAACGGCATCGCGCCAATGAAATTGGCGAACAGGATGAACATGAAGGCGGTGAACACCCACGGAAGATATTTGCGCCCTTCCTTGCCGATCGATCCGACGACCATGTTGTCGACGAAGCCGACCAGCCCCTCGACCGCCATCTGCCAGCGGCCCGGGACCAGCTCGCGCTTCATCCCCATCAGCATGAAGCCGTAGATGCAGGCGAGGACGATCAGCATCCACAGCGCACTGTTGGTGAACACCAGCGCGCTTCCGTCCAGATGGCCCGCGATCGGGCTGATCTGGAACTGGTGCATCGGGTCGATCTTGCTTTCGGCCACCATCGCTCGCTTACGCCTTCTGCTTTCTCATCACGTTCATCACCGCGCCGGCGAAACCGACGAACATCAGCCCCAGCGCGATCCACGGCACGGTGCCAAGCAGCTTGTCGAGCCCGAACCCGATCAGGAAGCCGCCCAGCGGCATCCCGACGAGGTTCTGCGCGATCTGCCAGCCGGCCGACCGGACCGCCGTCACGCCCTCGGGCGAGGGGCGGCGATCCTTTTCGACCGCCTCCGCCCTGCGCAGCCGCTCGTCGAGCGAGGTCAGGCGCGAATCGGGCGGGCTTGCTCCCTGCTCGTCGTAGTCGTGGTCAGCCATGGTCCTGCGTCGACTTTCCCCATGTGCGTCGCGAACCCCTTACGTCGAAGGGCCCGCTTTCGCGAAAGGCAAGGAACATGGCGACGTTCAACCCCGCCAAGGCGCGGTCCCTTTAGGAATAGCGCCCGCCCGCGTCAACCGCCGTGGCGCTTTGCCGCCCGCGCCGATGGTGGCAATAAGGGGCAATGCGCCTGATCCTCCTCTGCCTCGCCGCGCTCGCCGGCGGCTGCCATTCGAAGGCGACCCACGACCGGCTCGCCAACGGCGAGGAGCTTACGCTCAACGACAGCGGTGCGGTGGTCGACGCCGCCCCGCGCCCGGCGACGCCCGCGGCGAAGGCGGGATCGCTCGAATCGAACGACGCGCTGCTGACGTCCTCGCTCAAATGGTCGGCCGAGGTCGCCGCCGTTCCCCTGCTGCTCGCGTCGATCAAGGCCGATTTCGCAAGGCAGCAGGCCGATTTGCGCAAGTCCGCCACCAAGGATCGCAAAAGCGCCAAAAGCGACGGGCGCGACTTCCACCCTTATGAACAGTCGCGCGACTACCGCACCGCGGGGCGATCGTCCGCGCTCCTGAGCCTGGCCGAGGACTGGTACGAATATACCGGCGGCGCGCACCCCAACCACGGGACGTCGGGGCTATTGTGGGACCGCGCCGCGAAACGACAGGTCAAGCCGATTGCCCTGTTCGCCCGCCCCGCCAACCGCGACGCACGGCTCAGGGCGCCCTATTGCGCGGCGCTCGAAGCCGAGCGGAAAAAACGCCGCGGGAACGAGCCCGACACCTTCTTCAGCGACTGCCCGAAGCTCGACGATCTCGCGCTCGTCCCGACCGACAAGTCTGGCGGCGGGCGCTTCGACACGATCCTGCTTCACGCCGACCCCTATGTCGCCGGCCCTTACGCCGAGGGCGATTACGACATCGAATTGCCGGTGACGGCCGCGCTCATCGCCGCGCTCAAGCCCGAGTGGCGCGCCAGCTTCGCGGCGGGGCGCTAGCCGCAATAATCCGGGCGCGGTGCCGCCTCGCCCGCCGCCCGGCGACGCCAGCCGCCGTCGCCGAGCAGATAGGACTGACCCACCGCGACGTCCGACAACAGCTTGCACGCGGCGGTGATGCCGACTTCCTGCGGGCTGACCCCCTTTTTCGCGGCGAGGTCAGAATAGAGCGCGCGCCGCTTGATATTGATCACCGCGACCGCGCGGCGGGTGCCCTCGTCGACCGGCCCCGCGACGCCAAGATAGCCGTCGAAGCGCTCGCCGACCGCGCCCGAGGCGCGCGCCGCCATCACCTGCGGGGTCCACTGCGCCGCCGCGGGCACCGCCGCCGCCGCGGCGAGCGCGGCCAATAGCCACGCCCTCCTCACTTGCTCGTCGCCGCCGGCGGCGTCGCCTTCTGGCCGAACGCGTCGGGGTTCTGGTTGATCAGCTGGTCGACGTCCTTCTGCAGCCTCACCACCACTTCCTGCCGGATGGTGACGTTGAGGTTGATCTCGATCGGCTTGTCGGGGGTCTTGACCGTCACGCAGCCGCCGAGCGCGAGCGCGCCGACGGCCACGGTCACGACGCCCCTTCCCTGTCCTGACTTCATGGCGTCTCTTCTCCTATTTCGCGGGATTGGCGGATGACGGCGGGTCGAGCTTGATGGTGGTCGTCGCGGCGGGCGCCGGATCGTCTTCCTTGCGGTTACGCACCTCGGTGACGATGCCGGGAATGTCCTCGAGCGGGCGTGGCAGCACGTCGCCGATCACGGTGCGGGGGTCGCGGAAGCTCTTGGCGGTGGCGATCAGCGCGCGGAACGGTCCCTTGATCGTGACATTGAATCTTAGCGGCAGCTTCCTGGTCACCGTGCGCAGCAGCTTGGCGCTGCCGCTCTGGCCCAGCCCGACCCCGTCGATCGCGATCCGCGTCGCGAACTCGCCGTCGAGCGCGCCGTCGAGCCGGATGATCATCGACCGGAACTTGAGGTCCTTGAGCGCGTCGAACGCGAACTTCGCCGCCAGCCCCGAGGCGGGCGACGGGCCGAGATAGCGAAGCTCGCCCCCCGGCGGCAGGCTGTCGAGCCGCCCGCCGACGATCCGCCCGCCGGTCTCGTCGAAGATCATCGGCAGCACGCCGTCGAACTTGCCGCTCGCGTCGAGCACGCCGAAGCCGAGCGAGGTGACGAAGGTATGCGCGTCGAGCCCGTGGACTTCGAAGGTCAGCCGCTTGGGCGCGGACTTGGCGAAGTTGAGCACCGTTTCCTGGAGCACCAGCGTCCCGCCCATGAACGGCCATTCGCCGCGCTCGATCTTGACCAGCTTGTCGGGGAGCAGCTGGTAGCGAACGACCCCGTTCTCGACGAGGATGCCGGGGTTGATGCTCGCCACCGTCAGCGACTGGCCCGGCGGCGTCTCGAGCCCGAGCAGGTCGCTGAAATGGATGGTGGTGTCGAGCCCGGTCACCGGCCCGAACGGCGCCGCGAGGTCGGTGTCGGCGATGTGGAAATCGCCGGTCGAGGCGACCTTGCCGTCGGGCCCCCACGCGATATGCCCCTTGCCGCTGACCTCGCCGTTGACCAGCGCGACGATCCCCTCGGCAAGCCGGGTGAGGTCGGTCGGCTGGAGTCCGCGGCTGGCGAAGCGGATGCCCGGTACGTCGAGGTCCGCGGTCCCCGCCCCGCTCGACAGGCGGTGGGCGATCGCGACGTCGGTCACTTTTATCCCGCTCGACGGCTGGAGCAGCGTGCCGGTCGCGCGCACCCAGTCGCCGGCGAGCGTCAGGTGCAGGTCGTTCGACTTGAGCGGATAGAAGCGCGACGGGTCGACCCGGTCGCTGACCGTCCCCGCCGTGTCGACGGTCAGCGTGCCGCGCGCATAGCCGAACCGCCCCGCCGCCTCGCTGACCATGATCGGCACCGCCCCGACCACGCCCTTGGCACCGCTAAAGCGCCCCGCGACCCCGGTCGCGGTGATCGTCCCGTTCAGCGCCGCGGCGTCGATGACGACCGGCTTGTCGGGCTTGCCGAGTCGCATCTCGGTCGCCGCCAGCGCGAACATCCTGTCGCCCAGCCGCGCCCGCGCCGCCGAAAGCGCGAGCGGCGACTTGCCGAGCGTCCCGTCGAGCCTCAGGTTGCGCGTCTCGGCCCCGATCCGCACTGGGCCGCCGGGCCGCTGGACGATGATCGCGCCGTCGGTCGGGCACAGCGGCAGCGCGGTGTTGCCGAGCCGGAGCGCGCCATATTGGAGCGCAGCGAAGCGCGCGTCGATGCAGCCCTCGCCGATCCGCAGCCCGACCGTCCCGCCGAACCGCCCGTCGAGCGGCATTCGGAGGCCGCGCACCGCCCCGCCGGGGAAGTCGCCGTCGAGCAGCGCGACGGTCGACACCCGCGTGCCGCCGTCGGGCAAGCCGCTGAACCGGACCGGGGCGAGCGCGAGCCGCGAGTTGCCAACCGCGTAGGGGGCGACGTCGGCGCTTCCCGTCAGCGGCCCGCCGCCGCGCGGCTGGTGGAGCGACACGCGCGCATCGGGCAGGCCACCGCCGCGGGTGGCGATATTGCTGTCGACCCGGATCTTGCCCGACGGCCAATAGTAGGTGATCCCGTCGCCGCCCGACACGTGCGCCTCGGCCCCGGTCGGCCCGCGCGCGTCGGCGCTTCGCACGCGCACCCCGCCGGTCCCCGGCCGGTTGACCAGCGCCAGCTTGCCGGTGACGTCGAGGTTCGAGGCGAAGGTCGCGATCGCCCCGCCCATCCGCTTGGCGAGCGGTCCGATCGGGGTCTTCGACGCGGCGTCGAGCGCGCCGGTCAGCCCCGCCGTCAGGCTGGGGTCGAGCTTAACCCTGCTCGCTCCGAAGTCGGCTGCCAGGTCGAGCGTCCCGTTGGTCGCGCCGAGCGCGTAGACCCCGTCGAGCCGGGTGCGGTCGGCGTAGATCCGCGCCAGCCGCGCCGCCTGCGCGGCGAGCCGAACCCGCCCGCCGGCGCGCGTCGGGCTGCCCTTGAAGCTGATGTCCCCAGTGGCATTGGCGATGCCGTTGACCCCGGCGGTCATCGACGCGAGCGACATCCGGCCCGAGCCGTCGAAAGTGTCGAACCCTTCCGAAAAATCGCTGTCGATCTGGAGCCGCGGCGCGGCGATCGCGAGGTTGCTGACCGGGCAGCCGAAGGCGCTCGCGCGGACCGGTCCGGTAACGTGCGGGCGACGCGCGGTGACCTTGACGATCAGGTCGGCGTGAAGGTCGTCGAGCACGCAGCGCCCCGGGGTCAGCCGCGCGCTTGCCGCCGCCGCCCGCCCCTCGAATCCGCCGCTCAGATTGCCGCGCCCCATCAGCGCGAAACCCAGCCGCCCGTACGGCGTGTCGAGCCGGATCGTCGAATCGGCGAGGTCGACGGTGATGTCGGGAAGCTTGAAAGGCTCCTTGTTCGCCGACGGCGCCGGGAGCAGCCTGTCGACCTGCCCGAAGCTCACACGGTTGCCGACCACCCTGGCATTGAGGTGAACCCCGCGCGCGTAGATCCGGTAGACCTCGATCCGCCCGGTCAGCAGGATCCGCATCTCGATCCGCGCGACCCGCGCAGTGAGGTCGGGATTGGCCGGGTCGCCGATCACCAGGTTCGACACCTGCTGTGTGCGAAGCCCGATCTTGTCGAGGTGATAGGTCGCGGTCACCCCGCGCTTTTCGAGCTCGCTCTCGAGGACGTTGTTGGCGATCGGCTTGCGCTCGATCCACAGCGCGACCGCCGCGGCGATGGCGAGCCCGAGGATGACCAGCAGCCCGAGCCTCGTCACCTTCCAAGCCGTATGCCAGCCGCTTCGCGAGCGCACGACGACGGGTTCGGCAAGGCCAGCCTCCCCAAGCTCCTCGGCGACTTCTGCCGGGAGGCCCTCGCCCTTCTCGACGCTCATACGCGCGAGGGTTAACCGTCCGCGCCGCCGACCGTTCCGCCACTGTACCGGATTGCCTTGCGCGCGTGACCGGCTAGCATCGCCCGGCGATGACCGCCGACCCGTCCCCCGCCAATCCCAACAGCGGCCACCGCGCCCGGCTTCGCCAGCGGCTGTTCGAGGGTGGCGACAGCGCGCTGCTCGACCATGAGCTGGTCGAGTATCTGCTCGCGCTCGCCATTCCCCGCCGCGACACCAAGGCACAGGCCAAGGCGCTGATCGCGCGGTTCGGCGGGATCGGGCCGCTGCTCGGCGCCGACGCCGATGCGCTTCGACGCGAGGGGCTCAGCGACGGGGTGATCGGCGCGCTCAAGATCGCCGAGGCGAGCGCGCGCCGCCTGCTCGAAACGCGGATCGAGGGCCGCCCGCTGCTGTCGAGCTGGGACGCGCTCGGCGACTATCTGCAGGCGACGATGGGCCATTCGGCGGTCGAGGAAGTGCGCATCCTGTTCCTCAACGCGAAGAACCTGCTGATCGCCAACGAGGCGCTGTGGCGCGGCAGCGTCGACGAGGCCGCGGTCCATGTCCGCGAGGTGATCGCCCGCGCGATCCAGCTCGGCGCGACGGCGCTGATCATCGTCCACAACCACCCCAGCGGCGACCCCAGCCCGAGCCAGCAGGACATCCGCCTGACCCGCGACCTGATCGAGGCGGGCCGCCACATCAAGGTGACCGTCCACGACCATGTCATCGTCGGCAGCCAGGGCCGCACCAGCATGAAGGCGATGGGGCTGATCTAGGGAACTTCCTTCCTCATGGCCTAGCGTCGCGGGAAGTGACATAAAGGTCGGACTGGTCCGCGTAACGGGGGGAGACGAACAATGGCCGACAATAGCGATGATCCGACTGGCGCCGACGCGGGGTCGCCGCCGAAGTTCATGCGAACGATACAGGGTTGGCTGATCGGCCTCGGCGGTATCGTGGCGGCCATATTGGCGCTCAAGTCGACGGCCCTGCCGCTGTTTTCCGGTCACGATCCGAAGCCCGCCGAACAGGCGCAAAGCGCGGACAAGTCGGCAGTCGACGATCCGACGCCGACGCCCGCCACGGTCGCGCAAGCTCCGCAGGCACCGCCGTCAACGCCGTCGCCGGCGACCGCCAAGGCGCTTCCCACCGTCTACCGGATTCCCGGCGGAAGCCTGTCGTTCGACGGGTCGAAATGGATCGAGGAAAACGACCAGAGCGTGAAGACCTTCCGCGAAGTGTCACGCAATTCGGACGGCAAGACGCTGCTCCGTGACGGCGATACCTATCTGCGCTTTCCCAACGATGGCGGTCCGGTCGAATATTCGGATGCCTATCCGGCGAACTGGCGCGAGATTTACGTCGCCGAACCGTCGGAGGCCAAATAGTCCGCCGCCGCACACTCGACGACCCAAGCCTGCGCAAACGCACCCGGTGACCCGCGATCCGGAGCGGCGGACGGCCAGCGGCGGAAATGCCTGAAATCCCTCGGGCCGACCTGGCCCGGGCCAGTCGGAGTCAGACCTCATGGATCGATCGAAGCGGCGGACGGTGAAGGGGATGACCGCGCTCGGCGCGCTCGGCGGCGTCCCGCTCCCCGCCGCCGCGCGCGCGACCGCCGCCGCGCCCGACGAAGCCCCGGCCGACTGGCTCGACGCCTATGCCCCGAGCTGGACCAGCCAAAGCGCCAACGCCGGCGCGTCGATGCCGTGCGGGGCGCACGACATCGGGCTCAACGTCTGGGCCGAAGGCGGCGCGCTCCTGTTCTACGTCCAGCAGAGCGGCGCGTTCGACGAGACCAACAGCTATCTGAAGCTCGGCCGGGTCCGCCTGACGCTCGATCCGCCGCCGCCCGCCGGCGCGCCCTTCCTCCAGACATTGCGCCTCGCCGACGGCGAAACGCTGGTCCGCTTCGGCGCGGTCGAGATCGCGCTGTGGGTCGATGTCGAGCAGCCGGTGATCCACCTTCGCGTCGATTCGCCCGAGCCCGTGCGGATCGTCGCGACCTACGAGAACTGGCGGCAGCGCGACCGCGACTACACCCCCGACGAAATGTCGATGCACCGCGCCTATGACGACGGCGCGCCGGTCGTCCCGCGCCAGTTCGCCGACACGGTCGGCTTCGCCGCGGGCGGGGTGCTCGCGCACCACCGCAACCGCGACGCCGACACGGTGTTCGACCTGATGTTCGAACAGCAGGGGCTGGCGGCGCACAAGGCCGGCTGCTTCAATCCGCTCGCCAATCTCACCTTCGGCCTGCTGATGGGCGGGCCGCGGCTCGTTCCCGAGGGGCAGACGAGCGGCCGCTACGCCTCGACCGACTTCACCGGCTGGTCGCTCGCCAGCCGCGCCCGCGCGCGCCGCCACGCGCTGTCGATCGCCTGCCGCACCGAACAGGACGCCTCGCTGGACGACTGGCGCGCCGGAATCGCGCGGCTTCACCGCACCGCCGCCCCGCCCGACCGGTCGCGCACGCGCAGCCGGGCGTGGTGGCGCGCCTTCTGGAACCGCAGCCATATCGTCGTCCAGCCCGGCCCGCCGCGCCCCGACAGCCTGCCGTGGCGGATCGGGCGCAACTACCAGCTGTTCCGCCACCAGCTTGGCACCAACGCGCGCGGGCGCTGGCCGACCAAGTTCAACGGCGGCAACTTCACCACCGACCCCGAATATATCGACCCGGCCAAGCGCATGACCCCCGATTTTCGCGCGTGGGGCGGGGGCGAATTCACCGCGCAGAACCAGCGGCTGGTTCACTGGCCGATGCTCAAGAGCGGCGATTCCGACCTGATGACCCCGCAGCTCGATTTCTACCGCCGAATCCAGGCGACCGCCGAGCTTCGCACCCGCACCTACTGGGGGCACCGCGGCGCCTGCTTCGTCGAGCAGATCGAGAATTTCGGGCTCGCCTGCGGGCGCGAATGGGGCTGGCACCGCGCGTGGGACCATGCGGTCGCCAACCTGCCGGGAATCCAGGACAACCCGTTCGTCGACTATCTGTGGGACACGGTCCTCGAATTCTGCCTGATGATGCTCGAAACGGTCCGCTTCACCGGCGCCGAGCGCCCCGGCGACCTCGGCTTCATCGACAGCTGCCTGACCTTTTTCGACGAGCATTACCGCCGCGAGCAGCGCCGCATCGCCGGGCGCGAGCTCGACCCCGACGGCCACCTCGTCTTCTACCCCGGCACCGCGTGCGAGACCTACAAGAACGCGGTCAATTCGACCGTCACCATCGCCGGGCTCGACGCGGTGCTGTGCGCGCTGCTCGCGCTGCCCGATCGGATGGTCGGTCCCGCGCTCCGCCAGCGCTTCGCGGCGATGCGCGCGAGCCTCCCCCCGATCGCGCTGCGCGAATTGAACGGCCACCGGGTGATCGCCCCGGCGAACCTGTGGGACCGCATCCAGAACGTCGAGATCCCGCAGCTCTACCCGGTCTTCCCCTACGGCCAGTACGGCGTCGGACGCCCCGACCTCCAGCTCGCGCGCGACACCTGGCACCACGGCGTCGATACCGAGGCGCAGCGCGGCATCGTCAGCTGGCACCAGGACCCGATCTTCTGCGCGCGGCTTGGCCTCACCGACGAGGCGGCGACGCTGGTCGGCAGGAAGCTCGACGACGCCCCGCGCCGCTATCCGACCTTCTGGGGGCCGGGGCACGACTGGGCGCCCGACCATAATTGGGGCGGGTCGGGGATGATCGCGCTCCAGGAAATGCTGATGCAGACCCCGGGCGAGGCGATCCACCTGTTCCCCGCCTGGCCGCGCGACTGGGACGTCGACTTCCGCCTCCATGCGCCCGGCCGCACCGTGGTCGAGGCGAGGCTGGCGGACGGGCGGCTGACGCGGCTATCCGTCGAGCCGCCCGCGCAGGCGTCGCGGATCGTCCTGCCCGACTGGCTCGCCGGGCAGGCGTCTCCCGCCTAGGCCGCCGCGCCGCCGAGCAGCCGGTCGAGCTGCGCCAGCTGTTCGGGCATCCCTTCCATCGCCCCAGAGCCGATCTCGGCATCGAGCGCTTCCTTGCTCGGGAAGCTGTCGGTGACGGTCAGCCGCGTGCCTGCGCCGTCGGGGGCGAAGGTCACCGTCGTCACCTGGCCGCCCTCGCCGCCTTCCTCGTTGGTCCACACGATCTTCTCGTTCGGCACGACCTCGAGATAGCGGCCATGGAACGCCATCGGCTGGTCCGACTGCGGGTGACCGATCTCGAGCCGGTAGCTGCCGCCGGTGCGGACATCCATCTCGCACGACACCATCGTCAGCCCGAAAGTCGCCGGGAGCCACCACTGGCGGAACAGCTCGGGCCGGCTCCACGCCTCAAACACCCGCTCGACCGGCGCGTCGAACCGCCGCTCGACCCGGGTCTCGGTATCCGACACGCGGTTCGCGTGGGTCGGCTGCATCGTGCTCGTCTCAGTCATGCTTCTTCTCCTTTTCGCGTGCCAGCAGCCGGTCGAGCGCGTCGAACCGTTCCTCCCAGCTTTTCCGATAGCGTTCGATCCACGCCGCCTCGTCCTTCATCGCCTGGTGCCCCAGCCGGCAGGTGCGGGTGCGCCCGATCTTGGTGGTCGCGACCAGCCCCGCCTGTTCGAGCACCCCGACATGCTTCTTCATTCCCGTCAGCGTCATCCCGAACTGCGCCGCGAGCGCGCTGATCGACGCGTCCGAGCGCGCCAGCCGCTCGAGCACCCCACGCCGCGTCGGATCGGCCAGTGCGGCGAAAGAACGATCGAGCGACTCGGTTTCATACTGAACCATGTGGTTCACTTTAGGCCGTGCGCGCCGCGTTGCAACCCCCGGTCGCCTTTGCTAGCCGCGCGGCCATGGTTCCCCGCTATTCCCGCCCCGCCATGTCGGCCATCTGGTCGGCCGAAAACCGCTACCGCATCTGGTGGGCGATCGAGGTATTCGCCGCCGAGGCGATGGGCCGGATCGGAATGATCCCGGCCGAGGACGCTGCGACGATCCGCAAGGCCTATGACGCCGACGTGCTCGGCGAAATCGACGTCCCCGCGATCGACGCGATCGAGGCGGTGACCAAGCATGACGTCATCGCCTTCCTCACCTGGGCGGGCGAGAAACTCGGCCCCGAACGGCGCTGGCTGCACCAAGGCATGACCTCGAGCGACGTGCTCGACACCAGCCTCGCGGTCCAGCTCAAGCAATCGGCCGACCTGCTGCTCGAAGACCTCGACGCGCTGCTCGCCGTGCTCGAACGCCGCGCCAAGGAGCACAAGCTGACCCCGACGATTGGGCGCAGCCACGGCATCCACGCCGAGCCGGTGACCTTCGGGCTCAAGCTCGCGCAGGCCTATGCCGAGTTCGACCGCAACCGCGCCCGCCTGAAGGCCGCGCGCGACGACATCGCCACCTGCGCCATCTCGGGCGCGGTCGGCACCTTCGCCAACATCGATCCCGCGATCGAGGAGCATGTCGCCGCGGAGCTGGGGTTGGTCCCGGAGCCCACCAGCACGCAGGTCATCCCGCGCGACCGCCACGCCGCCTTTTTCGCCACGCTCGGCGTCGTCGCCAGCTCGATCGAGCGGCTCGCGGTCGAAATCCGCCACCTCCAGCGCACCGAGGTGCTCGAGGCGGAGGAATATTTCTCCCCCGGGCAGAAGGGTAGCAGCGCGATGCCGCACAAGCGCAACCCGGTGCTGACCGAGAATTTGACCGGCCTCGCCCGGGTGGTCCGCAGCGCGGTCGTCCCGGCGATGGAGAATGTCGCGCTGTGGCACGAGCGCGATATTTCGCATTCGTCGGTCGAGCGGTTCATCGGCCCCGACGCCTGCATCACGCTCGACTTCGCGCTGGCGCGGCTGACGCAGGTGATCGACAAGCTGCTGGTCTATCCCGACCGGATGCGGCGCAACATGGACCGCATGGGCGGCCTCATCCATTCGCAGCGCGTGCTCCTCGCGCTGACCCAGGTGGGCCTCAGCCGCGAGGAAAGCTATGCCCTCGTCCAGCGCAACGCGATGCGGGTATGGGAAAGCGACGGGCAGCTCCAGCTGCTCGACCTGCTCAAGGCCGATCCCGAGGTGACGGCGCGGCTGTCGAACCAGGAGCTCGAGGCGCTGTTCGACCTCGACTATCACCTCAAGCGGATCGACACGATCTTCGCGCGGGTGTTCGGCGCGCGCGTTTGAGCGCGCATCGTTTCCTGCGCGACGAGACCCGCGCCGCGCACGAAGCGGTCGATGCCTCGTTCGCCGGGCTCGACCTCGCCAAACGCGACGATTACGCCGCCTTCCTCGTCGCCCACGCCGCCGCCTTCCTTCCGGCCGAGGAAGCGCTGACCGCCGCGGGCGCCGACCTGCTGATGCCCGACTGGTCCGTGCATCGCCGCGGCGCGCTGCTCGCGGCCGACCTCGCCGACATGGGCGTTGCCCTGCCGCCCCCGGCAAGCGCGCCGCGCTACGACGACGAGGCGGCGATCCTCGGCGGCGCCTACGTGCTCGAAGGTTCCAGGCTCGGCGGGGCGATGCTCCGGCGGCAGGTCGGCGAGGGCTTGCCGCGCCGCTTCCTCGACGCGGTCCAGCCCCCGGGGCGCTGGCGCGGTTTCATTGCGCTGCTCGAACAGAAATTATACACGGAGGCGGAACAACGTCGGGCCCGGGACGCTGCGCTCTCGACGTTCGCGTTGTTTGGCGTTCAGGAATAGCGGGGCAGTTTGAGCCAGTCATTCGTTCAAGAGCCGGTCGACCTCACCAATTGCGACCGGGAACCGATCCACCTCCTCGGCGCGATCCAGCCGATCGGTTTCCTCATCGCGCTTTCGACCGACTGGTACGTCTCGCGCGCCTCGGCGAACATCGGCGAGTTCTTCGAGACGACGCCCGACGCGATCATCGGCCAGCCGATCGCCAGCCTCTTCTCGGGCGAGGCGATCCACTCGCTCCGCAACCGGCTCGCGCTGCTTCGCGGCGCCGACGCGATCGAGCGGATGTTCCGCTGCGCGCTGGTCGACGACGGCCGCGCGTTCGACGTCGCACTGCACATGTCCGATGGCGTCATCATCATCGAGGGCGAGCCCTCGACCGAGCGCAATTACGGCGACGCGACCGGCACCGTGCGCAGCATGATCTCGCGGCTCGACCAGGCCCCCGACCTCAAGGCCTTTTACAACGAGGGCGCGCGGCAGGTCCGCGCCCTGACCGGGTTCGACCGGGTGATGGTCTATCGCTTCGACGAGGATCTGTCGGGCCATGTCGTCGCCGAAAGCGTGAAGTCGGGGATCGGCAGCTTCCTCGGGCTCCACTATCCCGCGACCGACATCCCCAAGCAGGCGCGCGAGCTCTACAAGCGCTCGCTGCTCCGCGTCATCACCGACATCGAGGCGGTGCCGGTGCCGGTCGTGCCCCAGCTCAACGAGCGCAAGCAGCCGCTCGACCTGTCGCTGTCGGTGCTTCGCTCGGTTTCGCCGATCCACATCGAATATCTGCGCAACATGGGGGTGCGCGCGTCGATGTCGATCTCGATCGTGGTCGACGGCGAGCTGTGGGGGCTGATCGCCTGCCACCATTACAGCCCGCGTTGCCCCAGCTTCGAGCGACGCTCGGTCGCCGAGCTGTTCGCCCAGATGTTCGCGATGCGGCTCGAAAGCCGGGTGCGGCAGGAGACGGTCGAATATGAGCGCCGCGCGCGCAACATCTCCGACCAGCTGCTCGGCGCGGTCGCCTCGGACGAGACGCTGCTCAAGGACCCGAACTGGCTTAGCGACATCTTGACCCACGCCATCCCCGCCGACGGGGTCGGGGTCTGGCTCAACGGCAACTACGCCTTTTGCGGCAAGACCCCCGATACATCGGGCTTCGCCGACATCGTCCGCCGCCTCAACACCGTCGCGACTGGCAAGACGTTCGCGACCGACCATATCGCCGGGCTGGTCGAAGGGGCCGAACGCTACCAGGGCCGCGCGGCGGGGCTGCTGTCGATCCCGATCAGCCGGTCCCCGCGCGACTATGTCGTGCTGTTCCGCGAGGAGCGGCTCGAATCGGTTCGCTGGGCGGGCGACCCGCACAAGCCGGTCGACTATGGCCCCAACGGTCCGCGCCTGTCGCCGCGCGAGAGCTTCGAAGAGTGGAAGGAGACGGTCACCGGCCGCTCGATGCCGTTCACCGCGTCCGAGCGGCGGGTCGCCGAGACGCTTCGCGCCACGCTGATCGAGGTCGTGCTGCGGATGACCGACGAGGCGTCGAGCGAGCGCGCCGCCGCCAGCGAGCGGCAGGAACTGCTGATCGCCGAGCTCAACCACCGCGTCCGCAACATATTGTCGCTGATCCGCGGTCTCATCCGCCAGTCGAAGCCGCCCGAAGGCACCACGCTCGAGGAATTTGTCGCGCTGGTCGACGGGCGAATCCACGCGCTCGCCCGCGCGCACAACCAGATCACCGACGATCACTGGGGCCCGGCGCCCCTGAAGCAGCTGATCGACGCCGAGCTCGCCGCCTTCCTCGCCGCGCAAAAGGACCGTGTCGAGATCAAGGGCGATCCCGTCCTGCTCAACCCGCAGGCTTATTCGACGATCGCGCTGGTCGTGCACGAGCTCGTCACCAACTCGGCCAAGTACGGCAGCCTCAGCGACAGCGGCCGCGTCGAAATCGAGTGGCTGCGCGACAACAGCCACGCGCTCAAGATCTACTGGCGCGAAAAGGACGGCCCCCCGGTCAAGCCGCCGACCCGCAAGGGCTTCGGCACGACGATCATCGAACATAGCGTGCCCTACGACCTGGGCGGCGAGGCGGAGCTCCATTACGACCCCGAGGGGTTCAATGCCGAGTTCACCATCCCCGCGACCCATATCGTCGAGCCGAACCGCTTCTCGCCAAAGGAAATCGAGTTCGAAGGCACCGGCCCCGCGCCGGTGGTCGAACAGGACGACATCTTGAAGGGCAAGCGGGTGCTGCTGGTCGAGGACAGCCTGATCATCGCGCTCGATGCCGAGGACATCCTCTATCGGCTCGGCGCACGCGAGGCGATGACCGAGGGCACCGTCGCCGGCGCCATCGCCACGATCGAGGCGACCCCGCCAGACGTCGCGATCCTCGACATCAACCTCGGCAATTCGAACAGCTTCCCGATCGCCGACCGGCTCGCCCAGCTCGGCATCCCGTTCATGTTCGCCACCGGTTATGGCGAACAGGCGCGGCTGCCCGACAATCACCGCGCGCGAATGGTCGCTCAGAAGCCCTATACCCGCGCCACCATGACCAAGCGGCTGACCGAACTATTGTCGGGCCGCGAGGCCGAGACCGCCTAGCTCAGCGCTTCGCGCACCCGCGCGAAGAAGCCCTTGCTCGCCGGGCACTCGTCCCCGGTCTCGGTCGCGCGATACTGCTCGAGCAGCGCGCGCTGCTCCTTGCTCAGTTTGGTCGGGGTCTCGACCAGGATCCTTGCCATCAAGTCGCCGCGCCCGCGATGATTGAGCACGCTCATCCCTGCCCCGCGCTGGCGGAGCATCTCGCCCGACTGGATCCCGGTTGGGATCTTCAGCTCGATCGTCGACCCGTCGATGTTGGGCAGGGTCACCGTTCCGCCAAGCGCGGCGGTCGAGAAGCTGATCGGCATGTCGGCGACCAGCGTCGTCCCCTCGCGGGTGAACAGCGGGTGGCGCTTCATGTGGACGAACAGGTAGAGGTCGCCCCCGCTCGCGCCGCGAAGTCCGGCCTCGCCCTCGCCGGTGACCCGGATCCGGGTGCCTTCATCGACCCCGGCCGGGATCGACACGTTGAGCTTGCGCCGGCTGAGCGTCCGCCCCTCGCCGCGGCACGACGGGCACGGGTCGGCGATCGTCGCCCCGCTGCCGAGGCACGCCGGACAGCCGCGTTCGACGACGAAGAAGCCCTGCTGCGCGCGGACCTTGCCCGCGCCGCCGCAGGTGCCGCAGCGCTGCGCTCCGCCCTCGGCCTTCGTGCCCTTCGCGCCGCACGGCTCGCACGGCGCGAGCGCCTCGACCTCGACGGTCTTGTCGACTCCGGTGAAGGCTTCCTCGAGCGTCAGTTCGAGGTCGTAACGCAGGTCGGCCCCGCGCGCGGCATTCTGGCGCTGGCCCTGCGGGTCCATGAACTCGCCAAAGATCGACGAGAAAATGTCGGAAAAGCCTTCGAACCCGCCGCCGCCGAAGGGGTTGCCGCCCCCGCTTCCGCCGTTCTGAAACGCGGCATGGCCGAAGCGGTCGTAGGCGGCACGCTTCTGCGGATCCTTGAGCACGTCGTAGGCTTCGCTGATCGCCTTGAACCGCGCCTCGTTCTGCTTGCACCCCCCGGTGCGGTCGGGATGGCATTCCATCGCAAGCCGCCGGTACGACGACTTGATCGTCGCGGCGTCCGCCCCGCGATCGACCTGCAGCAATTCGTAATAATCTTCGGTGGTCACGACTGGGCCCCCACTACGCGCGTCGGGCGCCGCTCCGCATAATCGCGAAACGGCGCCCGCAGCATGTCCCGATTAGCCCTTGTGATCCTCGTCGACTTCCGAGAATTCGGCGTCGACGACTTCTTCCTTCGGCGCCTCGGCCGAGGCGCTCTCGGCGCCCGGCTGAGCGGTCGTCGCGTCGGCGCCCTGGGCCTGCGTCTTTTCGTAGATCGCCTGTCCCATCTTCATCGCCGCCGCGGCCAGCGCCTCGGTCTTGGCCTTCATCGCCTCGGGCTCGCCGCCCTCGACCGCGGTGCGCGCCTCGGCAACCGCCGCCTCGATCTCAGACTTGAGCCCGCCATCGATCTTGTCGCCATGCTCCTTGAGCTGGCTCTCGGTCGAATGGATAAGGCTCTCGGCCTGGTTCTTGGCCTCCGCGCCCTCGCGCCGCTTCTTGTCCTCGTCGGCGAAGCGCTCGGCTTCCTTGACCATGTTGTCGATGTCGGCGTCCGACAGCCCGCCCGACGCCTGGATGCGGATCTGCTGCTCCTTGCCGGTGCCCTTGTCGCGCGCCGACACGTTGACGATGCCGTTGGCGTCGATGTCGAAAGTAACCTCGATCTGCGGCACGCCGCGCGGCGCCGGCGGAATCCCGACCAGGTCGAAATTGCCGAGCAGCTTGTTGTCGGCCGCCATCTCGCGCTCACCCTGAAGCACCTTGATGGTGACGGCGTTCTGGTTGTCGTCGGCGGTCGAATAGACCTGGCTCTTCTTGGTCGGGATGGTCGTGTTGCGGTCGATCATCCGGGTGAACACCCCGCCGAGCGTCTCGATGCCGAGCGAAAGCGGCGTAACGTCGAGCAACAGCACGTCCTTGACGTCGCCCTGCAGCACGCCGGCCTGGATCGCCGCGCCCATCGCCACCACTTCGTCGGGGTTGACGCCGGTGTGCGGGTCCTTGCCGAAGAAGTCCTTCACGACTTCGCGGACCTTGGGCATGCGGGTCATCCCGCCGACCAGCACGACGTCGTCGATTGCGCTCGCCTCGAGCCCGGCGTCCTTGAGCGCCTTCTTGCACGGCTCGAGCGTGCGGTTGATCAGGTCGGCGACCAGCTTCTCGAGGTCGGCGCGGGTGATCGTCTCGACGAGGTGGAGCGGAGTCGTCGCGCCGCCTTCCATCCGCGCGGTGATGAACGGCTGGTTGATCTCGGTCGACTGCGCCGAGCTGAGCTCGATCTTCGCCTTTTCGGCGGCTTCCTTGAGCCGCTGCAGCGCGAGCCGGTCGGTCTTGAGATCGATCCCTTCCTTCGCCTTGAACTTGTCGGCCAGATATTCGACGATCTTGGCGTCGAAGTCCTCGCCGCCGAGGAAGGTGTCGCCGTTGGTCGACTTCACCTCGAACACGCCGTCGCCGATCTCGAGGATCGAGATGTCGAACGTGCCGCCGCCAAGGTCATAGACCGCGATCGTCTTGCCGTCGTTCTTCTCAAGCCCGTAGGCGAGCGCCGCCGCGGTCGGCTCGTTGATGATGCGAAGCACCTCGAGGCCGGCGATCTGCCCGGCGTCCTTGGTCGCCTGCCGCTGCGCGTCGTTGAAATAGGCGGGGACGGTGATCACCGCCTGGGTCACCGTCTCGCCGAGGAACGCCTCGGCGGTTTCCTTCATCTTCTGCAGGATGAACGCCGAGATCTGCGAGGGCGAATAATCCTTCGCCCCGGCCTGCACCCACGCATCGCCGTTGGCGCCCTTGACGATCCGGTAGGGGACCAGTTCGGTGTCCTTCTTGGTCACCGGGTCGTCGAACCGGCGGCCGATCAGCCGCTTCACCGCGAAAATCGTGTTGTCGGGGTTGGTCACCGCCTGGCGCTTGGCCGGCTGGCCGATCAGCCGCTCGCCGTCCTTGGTGAAAGCGACCACCGACGGGGTGGTGCGCGCGCCTTCCGAATTCTCGATCACCTTGGGCTTGCCGCCCTCCATCACCGCCACGCAGCTGTTGGTGGTGCCGAGGTCGATCCCGATCACTTTGGCCATATACTTGCCCTCTCACAAAATTGCTCGACCGCTCCCCCGAGCGGCAGGTTGAATGTCGTGACGGCGATATAGGTGGCGCGAAAAGCGCGACAAGGGCGCGCCGACGCTAGGCAATCGGTCATCATTTCGGTCTAGTGTGACCCTGATGGGGGCAATTCGCGACGGTAGCTGGCTCGACGAGGCGCGCGTTCGGCGAGTCGCGATCGTCATGCTTGTCGTGAGTGTCGCGACACTCGCCTTCTTCGCAGTCACTGCGCATGGCACTCTCGACTGGAAGGGCCGCCCGCTCGGCACCGATTTTTCCGAGGTCTACGTCGCGGGCAAGATGACCTGGGCGGGCGAGGCGGCGCGGGTGTGGGACTGGCCGACCCACTTCGCCGCGCAGCGCGCCTTCCACCATTCGCCCGGGGTCGACGTCTATGGCTGGCACTACCCGCCGCCTTTCCTGCTGGTCGCCAGTCTGCTCGCGCTGCTCCCCTATATCCCCGCGCTGCTCGTCTGGCAGGCGGCGACGCTCGGCCCGCTGGCGGTCGCGGCGCAGCGCTTCACCGGGCGCCGCGACGGCTGGCTGTTCATCGTCGGCGCACCGGTCACGCTGATCTGCCTGACGCATGGCCACAACGGCTTCCTCACCGCGCTGCTCCTGGGCGGCGGGCTGCTGCTGCTTGACCGCAAGCCGTTCCTCGCCGGGCTGCTGCTCGGCTGCCTCGTCTACAAGCCGCAGTTCGCGCTGGTCCTCCCGCTGGTCGTGATCGCCTCGCGCCGCTGGGCGGCGATCCCTGGCGCGCTCCTGTCGGCAGGCGCGCTCCTCGGGCTGACCCTCGCGCTCTGGGGCTGGCCGGTGTGGCAGGCGTTCGCGGACAGCCTGCCGCTCACCCGCCACGTCGTCATCGAACAGGGCAACACCGGCTGGTACAAGATTTTTTCGCCCTTCTCGGCGGTGCGCGCGTGGGGGCTCGCCGTCGCCCCGGCCTATGCGGTGCAATCGGCCTTCACCCTGTCTGCCGCCGCCGCCGCGACCTGGCTCGCGTGGCGCGGGCGCCCACTGCTGCGCAACGCCGCGACCGCCGCGGCGGTGCTGATCGCGACGCCCTACGTGCTCGATTACGACTATGTCGTTCTGCTGCTCGCCATCGGCTTCCTGTGGAAGGACGGGGAAGACCATGGCTGGGGCGCGTGGGAGAAGTCGCTGCTCGCGCTCGCCTGGATCGCCCCGCTGTTCGCGCGGCAATTCGCGCAGGTGACGCTGGTCCCTCTCGGCCTGATGACGGCGTGCAGCGTGCTGGCGATCGCGGCGATGCGGGGCCGTCACGCGAGTAAATCGCGTGACGTCAGTCCTCGCTCGCGCGAGGCTGGCGGGCCTCCAGCGTCTCTCGACCAAGCCTGATTTTGCGGGCAAAATCCGGCTTGCTCTCGGCGCTTACGGCATCGCCATCCCGCCGTTCACGTGAAGCGTCTGCCCGGTGACGTAACCGGCTTCGTCGGACGCCAGATAGACCACCGCGGCGCCGATATCCGCGCCCGCGCCCATCGCGCCCATCGGGATGCGCCCCAATATGCCCGCCTTTTGCGCATCGTTCAGCGCGTCGGTCATCGCGCTGGTCATGAAGCCCGGCGCGACGCAGTTGACGGTGATCCCGCGGCTCGCGACTTCCTGCGCGAACGCCTTGCTCATCCCGATCAGCCCCGCCTTCGACGCGACGTAATTGGCCTGCCCCGGATTGCCGGTGACCCCGACCACCGAGGTCACGTTGATGATCCGTCCGGCCTTCGCGCGCATCATCGGCTTCATCGCCGCGCGCATGATGCGGAACGCCGCCTCGAGGTTGACGCGGATCACCTCGGCAAACTCCTCGTCCTTCATCCGCATCGCGAGATTGTCGCGGGTGATCCCGGCATTGTTGACGACGATGTCGAGCTTCCCGCCGAGTGCCTCGAGTGCCGCCGGGACCAGCGCGTCGACCTCGCTTGCATCGCCCAGGTTGGCGACCAGCGGCACCACCTTGCCCGCCTCATAGCCCTTGGCGAACGCCTCGAGCTTGGTAGCGTTCGACCCCGACGCCGCGACCGTCGCGCCCTGCTTCACCAGCGCCTCGACGATCGCCGAGCCGAGCCCCCCGCTCGCCCCGGTCACCAGCGCGGTCTTGCCGCTCAAATCGAACATCATGCGATCTCCTTCGACGCGGTCTCGATATCCTCGATCGTCACCACGCTCACCACCGTCGCGTCGGGCGCGATCCGCTTGACCATCGGGGCGAGCACCTTGCCGCCAAGCTCGACGAACTCGCCAACCCCCGCTGCGGCCATGTTGGCGATGCTCTCGCGCCAACGGACCATGCCGGTCACCTGCTCGACCAGCTGCCTGGCGATCGCATCGGGATCGCTGGTCGCCTGCGCGGTGACGTTGGCGTAGAGCGGCACCGACGGCGCGGATAGCGTCACCCCGGCGAGCGCCTCGGCCATCGCGTCGGCGGCGGGCTTCATCAGCGAGCAGTGGAACGGGGCCGACACCGGCAGCGCCACCGCGCGCTTGGCGCCCATGTCCTTGGCCAGCGCGATCGCGCGGTCGATCGCGTCCTTGTGGCCCGAGATGACGACCTGCGACGGGTCGTTGTCGTTGGCGACCTCGCACACCTCGCCCTCGGCCGCCGCCGCCGCGATCCGCCGCGCCATCTCGACGTCGGCGCCGAGCAGCGCGGCCATCGCCCCGACCCCGACCGGCACCGCCGCCTGCATCGCCTGCCCGCGCCGCTTCAGCAGCTTGGCCGCCGTCGCGATGTCGAACGTGCCGGCCGCGCAAAACGCCGAATATTCGCCAAGGCTATGGCCCGCGACGAAGTCCGCCTTGTCCGCCAGGTCGATTCCCCACGCGCGAAGCACCGCGACCGCGTTGGCCATGATCGCCGGCTGCGCATTCTCGGTCAGCTTGAGCGTGTCTTCGGGCCCCTCGGCCATCAGCGCCGACAGCTTCTGCGACAGCGCCTCGTCGACCTCGGCGAACACGTCGCGCGCCGCCGCGCTCGCTTGGCTGAGCGCCTTGCCCATGCCGACCGACTGGCTGCCCTGCCCGGGAAAAAGAAAAGCGCGCATCCTCGTCCTTATTTGCTTATGTCGTTGGCCGCGCGGCCTAGGCCCGCCCGTCCGTCTTGCCAACCCCGGAGCCGCCGCCCGATGACCCCCGCCCCGCCGCCAGCCCCCGCCCGTCTCGGCCGCTTCATGAGCCTCGCGATGGTCGTCGGCACGATGGTCGGCTCGGGGATCTACCTGCTCCCCGCCACGCTCGCCCCGTCTGGCCGCGCGATCCCCTTCGCCTGGGCGCTGACCATCGCCGGGACGATGACGCTGGCCTGGTGCCTCGCGCGGCTCGCGGCGGCGATGCCCGGCGGCCCTTATGTCCACATCCGCGCCGCGTTCGGCGACCGCGCCGCCTTCGTCACCCTGTGGAGCTACATCGTCTCGCAATGGACCGGGGTCGCCGCGGTGGTCGTCGCGGTCGCGGGCGCGCTCGGCCACGTCTTTCCGGCGGCGGCTGGCGGCGCGGGACTGGTCATCGTCTCGCTCGCCGCGATCGCCGCGCTGCTGGTCGTCAACCTCCAGGGCGCGCGCTCGGCCGGCGGGCTCCAGGTCGCCGCCACGCTGGTCAAGATCGTCCCGCTGCTGCTCGTCGCGCTGATCCTCGCCGCGCGGATCGGCGGCGGCGGCCACGCCGAGCCACTCGCCCCGGTCGCGCTCGGCCCGGCCAGCATCATCGGCGCCGCCGCGCTGATGCTCTTCTCGCTGACCGGGTTCGAGGCCGCGGCGACCACCGCCAAGGTCACCGCCGATTCGCAGGCGGTCGTCCCGCGCGCGACAATGATCGGCACCGGGCTGACCGGCGCGCTCTACTTCATCGCCACCCTCGCCACGCTCGCGATCCTGCCGAGCGCGCTCGCCGTCAATAGCAGCGCCCCCTTCGCAGATGCCATCGCCCCCGCGCTCGGCCCGACCGCGGGGCTGGTCGTCGCGCTGGTCGCGGCGGTGAGCGCGTTCGGCACCGGCAACGCGCTGCTGCTCATCTCGGCCGAAATCAGCCAGTCGCTGGCCGAGGCTGGCGACCTTCCCCCAGCCTTCGCGCGGACCAACGCGCGCGGCGCGCCCGCCCCCGCGCTGTGGCTCGGCGCGGGGATCGCGGCGCTGCTGGTGATCTTCAGCGCCTCGCCCTCGTTCGTCAGCGTCTACATCTTCATCACGCTGATCTCGACCGTCGCGACGCTGCTGCTCTACGCGGTCGCCGCCGCTGCCGCGCTCCGGCTAAAGGTGATGGGCGGCACCGCGTGGATCGCGGTCGTCGGCATTCTTTACGCGGTCGCGATGTTCGTCGGCGCGGGGCTCCAGCCGACGCTGTGGGGAATCGTCCTCGCGCTGATCGGCCTGCCGATCCGCTGGATCAGCCGGCGGCGCTGGCCCAGCCCGGCGGCGGCGGATGCGGCAACCGCGCCTCGGGAATGAAGTCGCGCAGCCGCTTGGCGAAGCTCCTCAGGCAAACCTCGCTTCGCCCGAGCGGTCCCGCCTCGTAGCTCGGGCTTTCCATCCCGGCCTGCACCCGCGCGATCAACTCGGTATCCTCGGCGTTGACCCGCCGGTTGATCCGCCAGTTGAGCGCCCGCGCCGCCTTCATCTGCCGCCTTTCGTCGGGAATCGCATAGCTGATCTCGCGGATCACGCTGGTGCGCGGGCCGGTCGGGATCCACTGCATGAAATCGACCTGGTCGGGGTAGATGTCGAACGCGACGCAGGGGAAGATCTTGTAGTAGAGCCATTTGCGCTGGTGGCTCTCGGGCAGGTGATCGACCCGCGGCAGCAGCGCCTGGTAGGCGCGCTCGCTCGGGTTGGCCGACGGCGTATCGCGAAGCTCGCCCTCCATCCGGTCGACCCACTCGCTCGCCTCGATCGCATAGCTTTTCCCGAACAGGCGGGTCAGCCCCGGATGCCCGACCGGGATGTGGAGATGGTCGCTGTAATTGTCGGCGATCGTCTTCCAGTTGAGGTCGCGCGGTCGAAGCGTCACTCGCCCGATCGCGCGCAACTCCTCGAACCGGTAGGGCGCGACCTCGTCGGCATAGGGCGCCATCATCGCCGCCACGCTCGGCAACCCGTCCTCGAGCCGGACGAACAGGAAGCCATTCCACCGCTCGATCGCCACCGGCTTCAGCCCCAGCGCCGCCGGGTCGAGCCCCGGATAATCGCCCCGGCTCGGCACCCCGACCAGCGCCCCCTGACGATCGTAGCTCCACGCGTGATAGGGACAGGTGAGAAGCTTCGCGCACCCCGCCTCGCCGTCGACCAGCCGCGACCCGCGGTGGCGGCAGACGTTGTGGAACGCGCGCGCCTCGCCGTCGTCGCCGCGCACCACGACGATGCTTTCGCCGAACAGGTCGATCGTCCGCCAGTCGCCCGGCGCGGGAATGTCGCTGTCGTGGCACACCACCTGCGGGCTCGCGCGGAGGAAGGCGCGCAGCTCGGCGGCGTGGCAATCGGCGTCGTGATAGAGCCAGCCGGGAAGCCCGACATCGGCGAGCGGATCGAGGTCCGACGCGAGGGTGAGCGAGGTCGCCATCGGCCGTTCATAGGCCCGTGCCCGATTTTACGCACCCACCAAAAGATGCTAGTCGCGGGGGCGGCAGGAAAGGGGGCCTCGCGATGCCGCTTTATCTCGACGTCCATACCGTCCCTGGGGCCACGGCGGAGGACCTGAAGAAAGCGCACGAGGCCGACCGCGCGGTGCAGGGCCGCTACGGCGTCGACTACCGCAAATATTGGCTCAACGAGAAGTGCGGCAAGGTGTTCTGCCTGGTCGAGGCGCCCAATGTCGAAGCCGCGATCAGGGTTCACCAGGAAGCGCACGGCCTCGTCGCCGAAAAGATCATCGAGATCGACCCCGACATGGCCGACAGCTTCCTCGGCAACACCGGGATCGACAGTGCCGGCTGCGCGCTGTTCCCCGACTCGAAACAGCCCGACACGGCGGTGCGAAGCATCATGTTCACCGACATCGTCGGCTCGACCCACCTTGCGCAGCGGCTCGGCGACGAGGTCGCGCTCGAACTGGTCGACACCCATGACGCGATCGTCCGCGCGGCGGTCGGCGAACATGGCGGGCGGGTGGTCAAGCACACCGGTGACGGGATCATGGCGGTGTTCGTCTCGCCGGTTCAGGCGGTCAAGGCCGCGTGCCGCATCCAGGCCGCGGTCGAAGCGCTGGTGCCGGCCGAGGGCCGCCCCGACTTCAAGGTGCGCATCGGCGCCGCCGCGGGCGAGCCGATCGAGCGCGGCGACGATTTGTTCGGCTCGACGGTCAACCTTGCCGCGCGGCTGTGCGCCCATGCCGAACCCGGCAAGGTGCTGGTCACCAACGGCATCGCCGAGCTGTGCCTCGGCAAGGGGATGAAATTCGCCGACATCCAGCGCGCCGAGCTCAAGGGCTTCGACGAGCCGATCCGCACGCGCGAGGTGCTGCTGACCTGCTGATCCTCGGCGGTCAGCAGCCCTCCCCCGCGCCTAGCCGAGCGCGCGGTAGCGAAAGTCGCGCAGCCGCACCGACCCGGCCCCGCTCGCATAGATCGCGGGGCGAAGCGCGAGGAAGCCGCCGAACGTGTTGTGGTTGTAGCCGGTGACGTCGGTGCGAAGGTCGTTGAGCTGCCAGCTCCGCCCCTCGTCGAGCGAGGTGTAAAAGGTCGCGACCTGCCGCACGTTGGTCATCCGCACCCGCACGTTTCGCGTGGGCATGATCCGGTCCATCCACGGCTGCCGCTCGCCGGAGGTGTAGGTGCGGATCGACTTGCCGTCGAACCCGACTCCGACGAACGCCCGGAAATTGTAGAACAGCGTCAGCCCCGCCTCGACCCCCGGCGACAGGTCGAACGAGACCTCGACCGCGTAATCGCGGTCGGGCGCGGTGATCGTCAGCGGCGCACTGTCCCCCGGCCCGCTCCCCGCCGCCGCCAGCAGCATCCCCGCCCCGTCGAACCGCGTGCGTGACAAGCCCGCCGCGCCGGGGTGGTGAAAGCTCCACTGCGGCCCCAGTCGAGACCCGCGAAAATCGTCCGACAGCGCCATCCCCGCCGCACCCGCCACCCCGCCGCGCGGCTTGGGGATCGGCCGCGACAGGTCGCCGCCGCGCGCGCGCAGCCAGCCGTCGGCGGTCCACTCGACCGGCTCGAGCAGCGCTTGCCGCCCGAGCGGGCGATAGCCGTTCTCGTACCCGTGGTAGACGATCCACCAGTCCCCCGCCGGACCCTCGACCGGGGTGCCGTGCCCGCGCGACCACCATGGCTCGTCCTCGCTCACCGTGCGGACGACCGGGTTGTACGGGCAATTCTCCCACGGCCCGTGGACCGAGCGCGAGCGCGCGACGATGATCATGTGCCCGGTTGGCGGCCCGGCGGTCCCGCCGACCGCGGTGACGAGGTAGAAATAGCCCCCGCGCTTCAGCAGCTTGGGCCCCTCGGGCGCGAAATCCTCGACGATCCAGTCGGCCGGATAGTGCCACGGCTGGTAGGCGGGCTCGACCGGCCCGACCGCTTGGCTCCCGTCGTCGCTCAGGCGCACCTTGCGGATGCCGTTGACGAACAGGTAGCGGTGCCCGTCCTCGCCGACGACATGCCCGGGGTCGATGCACCCGTCGATGCCGATGTCGACCGGCTCGCTCCACGGCCCCTCGGGCCGCGCGGCGGTGGTGACGAAGATCCGGAAGCCGCGCTTTTCGGTCAGCACCGGCATGTAGATGAAGAAGCGCCCGTCGTGCTTGCCGATATCGCACGCCCAGACCGAGCCGATGTTGGCGGTCAGCGCCGGTCCCAGCGGCCGCCAGTTGACGAGGTCGCGGCTGTGCCAGACCATCACCCCGGGAAGCGCCTCGAACGAGGAAAAGGTCATGTAATAGTCGGCGCCGTCGCGGACGATCGTCGGGTCGGGATGGTCGCCGCCGACGATCGGGTTGCGATAGCGCCCGTCGCCGAGATCGGCGATCCGCTGTCCCTCGATCCCGCGTCGCCACGGGTCGCGCGCCGGCGCCACCGCCCGCGCCCCCGCCGGGCTCGCGCTCAGCGCCGCGCCGCCGGCGATCGACGCCAGCATGTCGCGCCGGTCCATCCTCATCACGCTCCCCTCCGATGTTCGCGCTAACACAAAAGCGCCGAAGCCGCCCCGCGTCCACTCTTTTTCGAGCCCATGAAAAAAAGCGCGGCGGGCACCTCGCGATGCCCGCCGCGCCGATCCTGTCGTCGAAGACGCCGCCCTTTAGCGGTAGCGCCCCGGCCCGAACTGGGCGTGGATCACGTTGCCGGTCGGCAGCTGGCATTCGCCGACTCCGCCCGCGACCATGCCCGCGCTCGGCCGCATCAGCGTGAAGTGGCAGCGCATATAGCCGCCCGGTCCCGCCAGGTTGGCGAGCACCTGCCCGCTGTACTGGGTGATCGTCTCGCGCTCGGGACCCCACGGGCCCCATCCGCCCCAGCCCCAGCCGAACGGACGACCGCCCCAGCCGCCGCCCCAGCTGCCGTAGCGGCCATAGCCGAAGCGTCCGCCCCAGCCGTACCACAGCGGGTCGTAGTCCGACATTACCGTGCTTTCCGAGGTGATCTGGAAATAGGGACCCTGGAACACCTGACCGTTGGTCAGCTGCGCGACCATCGAGCCGCGGGTGCCCGCATTTTCGGTCCAGGTGAAGGTGGCCCCGACGCCATTGTTCGAATAGCCGGTCCCCATCCCCGTAGTGGTGCAACCCGCGACCGCGATCGCAGCGAGCGACACGGCGGCCGCCCCGATTGTGAATTTACGCATGAACCTGATCCTTTCCGCCTGATCCTTCCACCGGTATAACGACCGACCTTGCCCCTTGCTCCCTGAACTCGCGCTGACCATCGCGCAAGGACCCGACTTGCCTTTTCGGCGCCATTGCGCGATAGGCGCGCCGTCCGCCGACGGTCTTGGCCGCGGCGGCTCCGCTTTTTTGGAAGACAGCCGGAGGGGCGACCGCATTGGGCGGCGTCAGCGATCGGCCAACATAGGTGCATTGGAACATGCCGCTTTACGAGCATGTTTTCCTCGCGCGTCAGGACCTGGCCCAGGCCCAGGTCGACGCGCTGTCGGAAAACGCCACGAAGATCGTCGCCGACAACGGCGGCAAGGTCGTCAAGACCGAGAACTGGGGCCTGCGCGGCCTCGCTTACCGGATCGCCAAGAACCGCAAGGCGCACTACGTCATGCTCGAGCTGGACGCGCCCGCCGCGGCCGTCGCCGAGCTCGAGCGCCAGACCGGCATCAACGAAGACGTCGTTCGCTACATGACCATCCGCGTCGACGCGCATGAAAACGGCCCGTCGGCGATGATGCGCAAGGCCGAGCGCGACCAGCGCCGCGGTTCGCGCCGCGACGAGCAGGAGGCTTAATCCATGGCCCGTCCGTTTTTCCGCCGCCGCAAGTCGTGCCCCTTCTCGGGCAAGGACGCCCCCCGGATCGATTACAAGGACGTCCGCCTGCTGCAGGGCTTCGTGTCCGAGCGCGGCAAGATCGTCCCGAGCCGCATCACCGCGGTGTCGACCAAGAAGCAGCGCGAGCTGGCCAAGGCGATCAAGCGCGCCCGCCACATCGGCCTGCTCCCCTACGTCGTGAAGTAAGGAGAGGAAGACATGGAAGTCATCCTGCTCGAGCGGGTCGAGAAGCTCGGCCACATCGGTGACGTCGTCACCGTCAAGAACGGGTTCGCCCGCAACTACCTTTTGCCGAACAAGAAGGCGCTTCGCGCCAACGAGTCGAACCGCAAGCTGTTCGAGGCCAATCGCGCCAAGATCGAGGCCGACAACGCCTCGCGTCGCAGCGACGCCGAGACGGCGGCCAAGGACATCGACGGCAAGACCGTCGTCCTCGTCCGCCAGGCGTCGAACACCGGCCAGCTCTACGGCTCGGTCTCGACCCGCGACATCGTCGAGGCGCTCGGCGAGGACGGGGCGAAGGTCTCGAAGAGCCAGATCGTCCTGACCCGTCCGATCAAGGCGATCGGCATGCACGAGGTCAAGGTCGCGCTTCACCCCGAGGTGGCGACCACGATCAAGGTCAACGTCGCCCGCTCGCCCGAAGAGGCCGACCTGCAGGCGCAGGGCGTCGACGTGATGGCCGAGATGTTCGAAAAGGACGAGGCCGGCTTCACCGAGGACTTCGACCCCAACGCCGAGCCGGGCACGATTGCTGGCGAGAGCCAGCAATCTGGCGAGAGCGAGCAATCTGGCGACGAGGCGAAGGCCGCGAAGACCGAGGGCGACGACACCGCTGCCTGAACTCGGCCCTGCCGAGACGCATGACGAGGGGCCGCCGGCGCGATCCGGCGGCCCCTTTTCATTTGGTCGCATACGCCATCGCCCCGTCGCATCGGCGCGGAACGCAACCCCCGCCTCGCCCGCTTGGTCCCGTACAAGCAAGGAGAGAGACGATGGACGACCGCGACACGCAGAACCCGGGATACCAGCAGGACCAGACCGCCTCGCAGGACCAGACCGGTCAGCAGGGCCAGCAGGACACCGCCATGCAGGGCAGCGAAGCCGGCGGCGACAGCTGGAAGTCGGACAGCGCCAACCAGGAAACCGGCCAGGCGAGCTACGGCAATTCGGGCGAGACCGCGCAGGGCGACCAGCTCGGCACCCAGACCCTCGACCGCCAGCAGGACGGCCTGCAGCAGGACGATAGGCAAACCACCAGCGAGCTCGGCGGCGGGCTCGGCGACGACCGCCAGTCGTCGGACCAGGGCTTCATCGGCTCGCAGTCGTCCGAGGACGAGAGCGACCAGCTGATCAACCGTAACCCGCCGCTCGACGGCGAATAAGCGCGCCTGAACCCGCGCACGACGGCCGCGCCTCTCTCCCCTCGAGAGGCGCGGCCGTTTCATTGTCAGCGCGCCAAAAAGCCCCGCTCGCGCGCGATCGTCGGCGCGAAGCTCGGCCGCGCGTGCATCCGCTCGGCGAAATCGGTGACCCGCGGGTAGCGCGCCGGGTCGATTTCGACCCCCGCATGGCCAAGGTTGACCAGCGGACTCGCCACTGCGACGTCGGCCAGCGTCAGCCCGTCCCCGACCAGCCAGCCGCCCTCGGGAATCACCCGCTCGAGATAGTCGAGCAGCGGCGGCAGCTCATCACGCTCGGCCGCGTCGGCGAGCGCGAGGTCGCCGTCGCGCTTGAGGAAGCGCGGCGCCACCACCCGGTTGAAGAACATTTTGCCCGCGCAGCCCACGAGCAGCGTGTCGGCGAACTCGTCGAACCACACCACCCGCCCGCGTGCCTCGGGATCGGCCGGGATCAGCGCGGGCTCGGGAAATTTCGCTTCCCAGTAATGGACGATCGCGCTCGAATCGGCGAGCCGATAGTCGCCGTCGGCCAGCGCGGGCATCTTGCCGAACGGGCTCGCCTCGCGGAACGCCGGGTCGGGATCGCCGATCCCGACCGCCTTGACCTCGAGTCCGATGCCCTTCTCGCCCGCCACCGCGACCGCCTTGCGAACGAACGGCGAAAAGGTCGAACCGTAGAGGATCATGGCAAGGCTCCTTAGACCCGGACGTCAGGCGATGCGGTAATAGTCGGCGACCCGGTCGAGCGCCAGCGTCAGCACCAGCTTGCCCGCGCGCGCCGGCCAGCCGAGCGCGCTCTCGGCCTCGCGCATCCCCTCGCCCGCGCACACGATCCGCCACAAAATGTCGGACAGCCCCGGTCCTGCCGCGCCGATCGCCGCGTCGAACCGCGCGCGCGCGTCGATCTGGCTCCCACTGAGGTCGATCCCCCCGCCGCTTCCCCCGCGTCCGCGCGCGACCGGCGCGGCGTCCCAGCGCATCGTCGTTCGCTGGCCCAGCTGCCCGCGCTCGTAATCGGCGCGGATCCGCTCGCCCGCGTCGAACTGGCGGCGGCTGAGGTGCCCGCGCGCGAACAGCCAGCCGAGCGGGCTTTCGGCCAGGTTGACCGTCACCGACCGCGCGCCCCGCCGCGCCCCGCCGCGTTCGGCCCGGATCCCCTGTTCGATCGCCCGTTCGACCAGCAACCGCTTCGCCTGTGCCATGCCATGCTCCTCCCGATTCGCCGGGGTCTTGCCATGCGGGCTAATCTGTAGGACAGTAAAAAACCGCTTTGGTTAGGGGATACTCGGTGATCACGCGAATTCGCGAAGTACGGAAGGCCAAGAAACTCACCCTCGACGACGTCGCCGCGCGCTGCGTTCCGCCGACCACGCCGCAGACCATCGGCCGGCTCGAAACGGGCACCCGCACCGTGTCGGTCGGCTGGCTCAACCGGATCGCCGACGCGCTCGGGGTCGACGCCAGCGAGCTGGTCGCGACCGCCCGCTCGACCGATCTCGCCGTCGCCGCGGTGCTCGGCGCGTCGGGGCAGGCGGTCGCTCCGCGCCGCGCCCAGCTGCTCGTCCCGCCCAAGCCCGCCGCCGGGATGATGGCGCTCAGCGTCGCCGCCTCGATCGGCGACTATCGCGCGGGCGACGAGATCTGGCTCGAACCGCTCGATCCCGCGCACTACGGCCGCGCCCTCAACCGCGACGTGCTCGTCCCCCGCCCCGCCGGCCGCTTCCTGTTCGGCCGGATGATCGACCGTGACGGCGGCAAGGCGCTCATCCTCCCGTTCGGCGCCGGCGCGCGCCAACAGGTCGTCACCGACCCCGCCTGGCTCGCCGTCGCCGTTCGGCTCGTCCGCGCGCTGTAAGAGCGATGATCGTCGCGTTGAAGGTGCTCGCCGCCGTCGCGCTTGCCGCCACCGCTCCAGGCGCGAGCCCCGCGCATATCGCGCAGACGATCGGCCACTGGGCCCCGCCGCACGGTCTTCGGCAAGAGCCGCTCTGGCCGTCAGCCCCGTCTGACGCGCGCCGCCCCGCTGGACCGCCAGAGCATAGCGAGACCGGGACCAACCCCAAGCGGTTCGCCGGGCGCCCGGTGACGGGGGTCTATGATGTCGCCATCCCTGCGCTCACCATCTTCCCGCCGACCGCGCGCTCGCGCCATGCCGCCGTGCTCGTCTTCCCGGGCGGCGGCTTCAAGCAGCTGGCGATCGACCTCGAAGGTAGCGAAGCCTGCGACTGGTTCGCGGCGCGCGGCTTCACATGCGCGTTGGTCAAGTATCGCGTGCCTGATAGCGACCACCATTACGACCCCGCCTGCGACTGCGGCGTGACCCCCGCCCGTCTGACCGCGTGGCAGGATGCCCAGCGCGCCATCCGCATCGTCCGCGCGCGCGCCGCGACCCTCGCGGTCGATCCGCGCCGCGTCGGGGTTGCCGGCTTTTCCGCCGGCGGCTTTCTCGTCGCCCGCGTCAGCAACATGGTGGAACCCGCCTATGCCCGGACCGACGCGATCGACCGCGCCAGCAGCCGTCCCGATTTCGCGATTGCGCTCTATCCCGGCCACCTGTGTCGCGACGGCCGATCGTTCGATCCTGGCTTAGCGGTGCGCAAGGACGCCCCGCCGACCTTCCTGGTGGCTGCCTGGAACGACCCGACCGACCCGACCTGCAACAGTACCCAATATGCACGCGCGCTCGCCGAGGCCGGAGTCCCGGCCGAAGTCCATCTGTTTGCGCGGGGCGGACATGCCTTCGGACTGAGGCCCACCGGCTCGCCCGTCGATCACTGGCCGGATCTTCTGGAAGCGTGGCTCGATCGCCTCCTGCCCGCGGAAAAATAAGCGCCCGACCACAGGAGGATCGCCAGACGAATCCGGCCGACCGGCTTGCCCGGAAGTCCGCCCCGTGCCATCGGCGCGGGCATCGCATCGCGCGGGCGCTTAGCTCAGTTGGTAGAGCGCTTCCTTTACACGGAAGATGTCGGCGGTTCGAGCCCGTCAGCGCCCACCATCGATCCAAACCCAATGTCCGGGGGGACATTGGGTTTGGATCGATCCGGAGCGAAGCGAAGGCAACGTCCCGAACCGTCCGGGGGACATTGGTTTTGGATCGATCCGCAGCGAAGCGAAGGCCGCGCCTCGTCACCCGCGCGCCCGCCTCCCGCCGCTCAGATCGCCGCCGCCGCCCCCACCTCGCCGAAGTAGCGCCGCATCGCCTCGCTCGCCGGCGGCGCGAGCTCGATGAACACCCGCCGCCCGTCGTGCGGGTCGGGCCGCCGCACGAACAGCCCGGCGTCGGTCATCGTCTTGAGCCAGCGCAGCGCGGTCGTCGGCGGTACCGCCGCGGCGATGCACAGGCTGCTCACCGGCACGCGGTGCTGCGCGATCTCGGCCTGCAGCAGGTCGAGCAGCATGTCCCACGCCGGGTCGGCGAACAATTCCTCGTCGAAGAAGCGGCTGCGCAGCCGCCGCGCACGGATCACCGCGCGGACCGTGTCGCCCGACAAAGGCGCGACGTCGCCGACCGGCGCGACCGGTTTCTCGACCAGCGCCGCGCTCGCCCCCGGCCCGCTCGACAGCCGGGCGAGCGTCGCCGCGATCCGGCTGACCTCGTCGCTCAGCTGGCGAAGCCGCGCGCTCGACGGTTCGCTGGTGACGTCGCTGACCCGCGCCGCGCGCCCGGCCCCGGTCATCGCCACCGCCATCGACGCGGCGCGCTCGATATCGCTCGGCGCGATCAGCACGTCGGCGTTAGGCGACCCGACCCGCGCGGTGACGAGGTCGATCAGCGTCGCCGGCGCGGCGATCCGCACCGGGAAACGCTCCTCCTCGGCGCGCCGGTCGAGCGCGTCGAGCAGCCGGTCGAACGCCCCGGCCCGCGGCTCGTCGCCAAGCTCGACCCAGATCAGCCCCGCCGCGGGTTGGCTCTCGACCCGCTCGGCGATCGCCGCCGGGTCGAGCGCCTCATATTCGAAGGCGCGGTGCCCTGAATCGATCGCGACCGCCGCCGCGCGCCGCCGCGCCTCGCGATCGGTCCCCGCGACCAGCAGCAGCGGCGCATCGCCGATGCCACTTGCTCCATATTCGACCTGCCCCTGGATGCCCATAAACGCCCCTTCCGTTAAAGGAAAAGCACCGAGCGGGATGGGTTTAGACACGAAAGCGGAGCGAAGTCAGGCCCCTAATCGTCCGTTTCGGTGCGTGAAGCCGAACTCCATCAACCGCCGCCGCCACAGGACGCCGCGATGACACCGATCGATCGACAGGGAATGGCCGCCGCCTCGCGCGCCCGCTGGCTGGCCGAGCTCGACCAAGCCCTCGCCGAAAGCGAGCGCCTCGCCGAGACTCTCGCCGCCGACCCGGCGCATGCCGCCGACCTCGCCACGCTCAGCGCCAACATCGTCCGGCTTCGCGCCGAGGTCGAGCAGCTTCGGCGCGGGCTGCGCTGGAAGGGTGAAACATTCCATCCGAAACGGACCAGAAAGCCCGCCAAAGGGCCTCAGACGCCTTCGGGCAGATCCCCGCCGCCCGAAAAGGGCTGAAGATAGGGCCCGATCGCGGGCGCCGCCCAACCGCCGGTCGCGCAGAAGCCGCGGTTGAGGAACGCCGGCTTGCCATAGGCCAGCGGCGCGCCGTCGGGCCCGTCGACCCGTCCTCCGGCCGCCAGCAGCACCGCGTGCCCCGCCGCCGTGTCCCACTCGCTGGTCGGCGACAGCCGCGGGTAGAGGTCCGCGCCCCCCTCGGCGACGATGCAGAATTTGAGGCTCGACCCGACCGAGACATAATCGTCCCCGCCCTCGACCGCGGCGAGGTAATCGGCGGTCGGCTGCGAAAAGTGCGACTTGGACGCGACCGCCACCGGCCGCCCGGCCAGCGCGCGGGTCGAAATCCGCCGCCGCGCCCCCGCTCCCTCCTTGAACGCATGGTCGCCGACGATCCCCGCCCACAGCAAGTCGCGCGACGGCTGGTAGACCACCCCGAGCACCGGCACGCCGCCCGCGATCAGCCCGATGTTGACCGTATAATCGTCGCCCCCGCGGACGAACTCCTTGGTCCCGTCGAGCGGATCGACCAGGAAAAACGTGTCGCCGTGCGCGGGGATCCGCCCGACCGCGACTTCCTCCTCGGCAATCACCGGCACATCCGGCGCGGCGGCGGCGAGCGCGCCGAGGATGACCCGCTCGGCCGCCCGGTCGCACACCGTCACCGGCGAGGCGTCGGACTTGTGCTCGACCTCATACCCCCGCGCGACCAGCGCGAGGATCTCCGCCCCCGCCCCCCGCGCGGCGGTCACGAGCGCTTCGAGAAGGGCGGGATAGTCGGTCATCGAATCCCGTCCTCGCACCCGGCGCGAAGCGCCGCAAGCGCGAACGCGCGCCCGAGCTTATGCGTGGAAGCCAAGCAACCGGCGCGCAGCGCCGCAAGGCCAAACGGCCGCCGGCCCTTATTGGGCCGAAGCCAAGCGGGGCGGACGCCCCGCGCCCGGCGTCTGAGGGGCGAAACATAATCCTTCTTAAAACGACGCGGCGTTAATCCGCGCCGTCGGTCCTGTCGCCGAGACGGCGCAGGCCGTCCGACCCCGCTGATCTCTCCGCGCAGCGCCGGCGGCGGCTTCGCCACCGGCGACGCTGCGCTCGGTCAGCGGGGCTGCATCCTGATCCCTCCATCCAGCCGGATCGCCTCGGCGTTGAGGTAGACGTTCTCGACGATGAACACCGCCAGCCGCGCATATTCCTCGGCCATGCCGAGCCGCTTGGGGAACGGCACCTGCGCGCCCAGCGCATCCTGCACCTGCTGCGGCATCATCGCCACCATCGGCGTCTTGAACACGCCCGGCAGGATGGTGTTGACCCGCACCCCGTCGTTCATCAGGTCGCGCGCGATCGGCAGCGCCATGCCCAGCACCCCGCCCTTCGACGCGCTGTAGGCCGCCTGCCCGATCTGCCCGTCCTGCGCGGCGACGCTGGCGGTGTTGATGATCACCCCGCGCTCTCCGTCGTCCAGCGGCTCGGCCTGCACCATGCCGTAGGCCGAGTTGGCGATGCAGCGGAAGGTGCCGACCAGGTTGATCCCGATCGCCAGCTCGAACTGGTGCATCGGGTAGCGCTTGGGCTCCTTGGTCTCCTTGTCGCGCCCGACCGTCTTGACCGCGTTGGCGACCCCCGCGCAGTTGACCAGGATCCGCTCCTGCCCATGCGCCGCGCGCGCCTTGTCGAACGCCGCCGCGACCTTTTCGTCGCTGGTCACGTCGACCTCGCAGAAGACGCCGCCGATCTCGCCCGCGACCTTCTCGCCGCGCTCGACGTCGCGGTCGAAGATGGCGACCTTCGCCCCCTTCGCCGCCAGCGCCCGCGCGGTCGCCTCGCCAAGCCCCGATGCCCCCCCGGTGACGACGGCGGCACTCGCTTCGATCTTCATTCCATTCTCCTGTGGCGATGTTCTTCCCGCCTTCCACCAAAGCCGGCATCGGCGCAATGCCCGCGCCCGGTTGCGCCCGCCGCGCCGCGCGATAGTCTCTCGCGCGACAGGGGGAACAGGATGAGCGAAGACCAGCCAGCCGCCGAGCCCGCGCGACCCGCCGAACCGCCGCCCGTGCCGCGCCGGCACGACAATGTCTGGCGCGAAATCGCGATCGTCGTCATCGGCGTGTTCATCGCGCTGATCGCTCAGCAGCTGGTCGACGAATGGCAGTGGCGGCAGAAAGTCGCTTCGGCGAAGCAGGCGATGAACGAAGAGCTGCTTTGGGACGACGGTCCCCAAATCGTCCAGCGCGCGGCGATGCACGACTGTCTGGTCCGCCAGGCCGCCGCGATCCGCGACGCGGTCGAAACCGACCAGCCGCGCGCCGAGGTCTGGCGCCGGATCGACGGCTACTGGCTCCAGCCGGTGACCTACGATACCGTCGCGCACGACGCGGCCACCGCTTCGGACATTGCATCTCACCTCACCCTCGACGAGATGCGGCCCTACACGCTCGCCTATGGGACGATGCCGGCTTACTCGCGCGCAGCCGATGACGAGGTGGCGAATCTGGCCAGGCTCCACGCCCTGCGCCGCACCGGCGCCGCGCTGAGCGAGGCGGAAAGCAGCAACCTGCTTATGGCGCTCGAATATCTGCGGCAGGACGAGCAACTCATCGCCGAGGGAACGCGCTGGACCATTCCGCAAATCGTCAAGCTCGGCCGGATCGACCCCGTAAGGACCGGCCATTTCATCGACGAGGCCCGACGCCACTACGGCGACTGCGTGCACCAGCCCCGCTTCCTCTAGTCGCCCGCTTTCTCGATCCGCGCCAGAACCGCGTCGACCGCGACCTGCGCGCCCTCGCTGGCGTTGAGTTCGGCCACCGTCCCGTCGAACGGCGCGGTCAGCCCATGCTCCATCTTCATCGCCTCAAGCGTCAGCAACCGTTGCCCCTTCGCAACCTTGTCGCCCGCCGAAACCTCGACGCTGGTCACCTTCCCCGGCATCGGCGCGATGATGGCGCCGTCGCCAGCGGAGCCTCCGACGGTCCCGCGATACTCCAGTCGATAATCGAATGCCGCACCACTCTCGACGAGAAGAACCTCTCGGGCATCGACCGTATCGGAATACGACCCGACACTCGGCTCCCAATTAGTCCCGGCGTCATAGAGCGCCACATCGAAATCGATCGGGACCGAGGTTCCATTCTCCAGAAGATTGACGGTGAAGCGCGGTTTGGCGTTCAACCGAAATCCCGAAAGGCCGCGATCAGCGCGAAGGCTGCGATGATAATATTGTTCAGGGTCCGACCAGTATGACTGGATGAACTTTTCGGCCGCTTCCTGACGGAGGAGCTCGCTCGCCACCGGATTTTCGATCAGCTGATTGAGATTGTCGCCGATGAAACTCGTCGTAATCCTGCCTTCGTGGAAATCATCTTCGTCACAAAGGCGGACTAGAAACCACGCATTCGTTTTTACCGGGCTGCACGAGACTTCTTCGCAAGCACCCGCAAGGACATCCAACGCAATCTCACGCTCGTTCGCGTGTACGACCAGCTTGGCGATCATCGGATCGTAGAACGATGAAATTTCATCCTTTTCTTCGACGCCCGTTTCGACACGCACCGGGTGACCATCGACATGCTCTGGTAGCGAGAGATAATCCAACCGCCCCACGCTTGGCAAAAACCCCTTCGCCGGGTCCTCCGCGTAGAGCCGCGCCTCGATCGCCCAGCCGTTTATCTCGAGCTCGTCCTGCCGCTTGGGCAGCGGCTCCCCGCTCGCCACGCGGAGCTGCCATTCGACCAGGTCCTGGCCGGTGATCTCCTCGGTCACCGGATGCTCGACCTGCAGCCGCGTGTTCATTTCCATGAACCAGATGCGGTCCGCCTTCAGCCCGTCCGACGCGTCGGCGATGAACTCGATCGTCCCCGCCCCCTCGTAGTTCACCGCCTGCGCCGCGCGCACCGCCGCGCCGCACACCGCCGCGCGCGTCGCCGCGTCCATGCCGGGCGCAGGCGCCTCCTCGATCACCTTCTGGTGCCGCCGCTGCAGCGAGCAGTCGCGCTCGAAGAGATGGACGACGTTGCCATGGCTGTCGCCGAACACCTGCACCTCGATATGGCGCGGGCTCTCGATCCATTTTTCGAGCAGCACCACGTCGTTGCCGAACGACGACGCCGCCTCGCGCCTGCAGCTCTCCAGCGCGTCGTCGAAATCCTGATGCGCATCGACCTTGCGCATTCCCTTGCCGCCGCCCCCCGCGACCGCCTTGATGAGAACCGGAAACCCGATCGCCTCGGCCTCCGCCTTCAGCCGCGCGGGCGACTGGTCCTCGCCCAGATAGCCCGGCGTCACCGGCACCCCGGCCTCGGCCATCAGCGCCTTGGCCGCGTCCTTCAGCCCCATCGCGCGGATGCTGTCAGGCTTTGGCCCGACCCAGATGAGCCCCGCGTCGATCACCGCCTGCGCGAAGTCGGCATTCTCGCTGAGGAACCCGTACCCCGGATGGATCGCCTCCGCCCCGGTCGCCTTCGCCGCGGCGATGATCTTGTCCCCGACGAGATACGACTCCCGCGCCGGCGACGCCCCAATGTGCACCGCCTCATCGGCCATCCGCACGTGCAGCGCCTTGGCGTCCGCATCCGAATAAACCGCGACCGTGCGCACCCCCATCGCGCGGGCGGTGCGGATGATGCGGCAGGCGATCTCGCCGCGGTTGGCGATGAGGAGAGACTGGATCAAGGAAGATGCTCGTTACTTGGGTCCGCCACCGTCGGTGCGCCGAGCGCATCGCACTGGTCGAGCGCGACCATGGTGAAACCGAATGAGGTGATGCGCCAACCGTCCTTGCCTTCGACGAGGGTGGCGTTGTCGATGCCGCAATGCGATTTGCGACCGTCGATCCAGAAGCTGTAGGGCACCCAGACCTGCGCGTAGCGCCCGTTCTGGAGGACGTTCGGGATGGCGAACGGTTCTTGGTACTTCGACTTGGTCTTCAGGTGCGCGACCATCTGGTCGAGCGTGCGCCGCTGGGTCATGCCGCTGCGCATGTCGACGATGTCGAAGCGTGCGTCGGGATCGAATCCTTCCCGCGCCGTCTTTTCGTCGCCCGCGAGTAGCGCGTCGAGCGTGTGGCGCACGGCGTAGATGATTTGTGTCCGGTCGTCGCCCGGAAGCGGCGGCGGAACGAGCATGGCGGCAGCGGCGGCAAGCAGGATCATCACGGCTTTCCTTACATCCTGAACACGCCGAACGACGCGCGTTCGGGGATCGACGCGTTGAGGCACGCCGCGAACGCCAGCCCCAGCACGTCGCGAGTCTGCGCCGGGTCGATGATGCCATCGTCCCACAGGCGCGCGGTGGCGTGCCACGGCGACCCTTGCGCCTCGTAATCGTCGCGGATCGGCTCCTTGAACGCCTCGGCCTCCTCGGGCGTCCAGGTCGCCGCATCGCGATGCACCGTCGCCAGCACCGACGCCGCCTGCTCCCCGCCCATCACCGAGATGCGCGAGTTCGGCCAGCTGAACAGGAACCGCGGCGAGTAAGCGCGCCCGCACATCCCGTAATTGCCCGCGCCGAAGCTCCCGCCGATCAGGATCGTCACCTTGGGCACGCTCGCCGTCGCCACCGCCGTCACCAGCTTCGCGCCATGCTTGGCGATTCCCTCGGCCTCGTACTTCCCGCCGACCATGAACCCGGAGATATTCTGCAGGAACAGCAGCGGGATTCGCCGCTGGCACGCCAGCTCGATGAAATGCGCCCCCTTCTGCGCGGACTCGCTGAACAGCACCCCGTTGTTCGCCAGGATCGCGACCGGCATCCCCCAGATATGCGCGAAGCCGCAGGTCAGCGTCGTCCCGTACAGCGCCTTGAACTCGTGGAACTCGCTCCCGTCGACCAGCCGCGCGATCACCTCGTGCACGTCATAGGGCGCGCGCACGTCCTCGGGGATCAGCGCGTATAATTCCTCCGCGTCATACAGCGGCGGCCGCGGCTCGCGCGTCTCGATCCCCGCCCCCGTCTCGGCGCCGAGATGCGACACGATATCGCGCACGATCGTCAGCGCGTGCTCGTCGTTCTCGGCGAGATGATCGACCACGCCGCTTTTGCGCGCGTGGAGGTCGCCCCCGCCCAGCGCCTCGGCCGAAATCTCCTCCCCCGTCGCCGCCTTCACCAGCGGCGGCCCGGCGAGGAAGATCGTCCCCTGCTCGCGAACGATCACGCTCTCGTCGCTCATCGCCGGGACGTAGGCCCCGCCCGCGGTGCAGCTTCCCATCACGCACGCGATCTGCGCGATCCCCTTCGCGCTCATCTGCGCCTGGTTGTAGAAAATCCGCCCGAAGTGATCGCGGTCGGGAAACACCTCGGCCTGGTGCGGCAGGTTCGCGCCGCCCGAGTCCACCAGGTAGACGCACGGCAGCCGGTTGGCCTCGGCGATCTCCTGCGCGCGAAGATGCTTCTTGACCGTCATCGGGAAGTAAGTCCCGCCCTTCACCGTCGCGTCGTTGGCGACGATCATCACCTGCCTGCCCGACACGCGCCCGATCCCCGCGATCATCCCCGCGCCGGGCACTTCGCCGTCATAGAGGTCGTTCGCCGCCAGCTGCCCGATCTCGAGCAGCGGCGAACCCGGATCGAGCAGCCGCTCGACCCGCTCCCGCGGCAGCAATTTCCCGCGCGCCACATGCCGCTCGCGCGCCTTGTCCGATCCCCCCAGCGCCGCCTTCGCGACATCCGCGCGCAGCCGCTCGACCAGCGCCCGGTTATGCGCCCCCCGCGCCCGCGCCTCCGCACCGTTGAGGTCGACATTGCTGTTCAGTCGGGGTCCGCTCATGCGCCCCGGACTAGCCGCACATTCGGGCGATGCAAAGCTATTGCAGCCGCGCCGCGCGGGCCTTCACATAAGCGACCACTGCCGCGCGCTCGTGCGGCGTGAAATAGGCGAAGTGTCCCTTGCCCACCAGGCTCATCAGCCCCAGGTCGCGCGGCGTCCGCCCCTGTCCGCTGGTCAGCAGCCGGGTCAGCTCGGCGTCGGAATAGCTCGCGGCGATGGTCAGGTTCGGGGTCGACACGCCCTTCCCGAAATCGGGCACGCCGCTGAGGTCCGGGCCATGGCATTCGGCGCACGTGTTGGATGCCAGATAGCGGCCGAGCGCATAGCGCGGCCCCAGGTCGACCGGGACGAGCTGCTTGTACTGCGCGACATAATAGCTTTCGGGATGCTCCTCGCCCCTGGCGACCATCGCCTTGGCCTTGGCGCTCATGGCTGGCGGCGGGGTCTGGGCGCCGGCGGCCTTGACCGTCCGCAGGTGCGCGATCAGCGCGTTCACGTCGGCCTCGCTCAACCGCTGGAAAACCTTCGACGGCATGACCCACAAGTCGCCGCGCGTCGGATGCACCCCGTCACGCAGCAGGCGCCGCAGCTGCGCGTCGCTCATCGTCGGCAGGACGCGGGTCAGGTTCGACGCATAAAGCTTGCCCATGTCGGGCGTGTCCTCGTTGAACCACGCGCCCTCCAGATTTTCCTGGTGACAGCCGCGACAGCCGAGCACGTGGCTCAGCCGCTCGCCATGCGCCCGCATCGCGGCCGCGTCCCCGCCCGCGCCGTCGAAGCTGAGCCCCGCCGGAGTCGCGCCGATCAGCGGCCGCGCCGGCGCCGCCTCCGCCGATTTCTTGTTGCACGCCGACAGGCCAGGGGCGAGCGCCAATGCGATCGCCGCCAAGGCGATGACCGATCGATTCATCGTCACCCCCCGTGTTCGACTCGTCCTCTACCATGAACGCCGAAGCACCGCGACTCCCCCGTTCGTCGAAGGTGTCCGCCCTTCCCGCCCGCCCCCGCTTGCAAAGCGCGGCGAACCGGCGCAGCGACAGCCGCAACGAGAAATAGGCCAACGCCGATTACAGGAGAGCCCTGCCCCATGTCGCCCCAGTCGCTGCTGTCCCCCACCCGCACCCTCGCGCTGATGCTGTCGGCCGCCACCCTCGCGCTCGGCGTCGGCGCGTGCCAGCAGGCCGCCACCAACAACGCGGCCGCCGCCGCCGCCGCGCCGCACAGCGCCTCGGGGCTTCAGCTCGGCTGGATCGACAAGAGCGTGAAGCCGGGCGACGACTGGTACCAGTACGGCAACGGCGGCTTCCTCAAGTCGACCCAGATCCCCGCCGACCGCTCGTCGGTCGGGGCCTTCTACATCGCCGACCAGAAGCGCGAGGCCGATACCAAGGCGCTGTTCGACAAGATACTGTCGGGCTCGCCCGCCGCGGGGTCGAACGACGCCAAGATCAAGGATTATTACAACGCCTATCTGAACACCGACGCGATCGACAAGGCGGGGCTCGCCCCGGCCAAGGCCGATCTCGACGCGATCGCCGCGATTAGCGACAAGACCGCGCTCGCCCGCGCGATCGGCGCCTCGCTTCGCGCCGAGCTCGACCCGCTCAACAACGTCAATTTCGACACCGACCACTTGTTCGGCTTCTTCATCAGCCAGGGCCTCAACACCCCGGGCGAACAGCTGCCCTACATCCTCCAGGGCGGGCTCGGCATGCCCAGCCCCGAATATTACAGCTCGGCCGATCCCAAGATGGCGGGCATCCGCGCCAAATATCACGACTATGTGCAGACGCTGATGCAGGCCGCGGGCAACCCCGACCCGAAGGGCGCCGCCGACCGCATCCTCGCGCTCGAGACCAAGATCGCTGCGGGCAGCGAAACCCCGGAGCAGATGAACGACTACGCCCATTCGGCGACCATCTGGACCCGCGACCAGCTCAAGCAGAACGCCCCCGGCCTCGACTGGGACGCGCTGCTCGCCGCCGCGCAGATGGGCAGCGTCAACAAGTTCCAGGCCTACAGCGCGCCCTCGATCCCCAAGATCGCCGCGCTGGTCGGGTCCGAGCCGCTCGATTCGTGGAAGGACTGGATGACCTTCCATCAGCTGAACGAGTTCGCCTCGGTCCTGCCCAAGCCGATCCGCGACGCCAGCTTCGCCTTCCACGGCCAGGCGCTCAACGGCATCCCGCAGCAGCGCCCGCGCGACGCGCTCGCGCTCAACGCCACCTCCTCCGCGCTCGAGGACGCGGTCGGCAAGGCCTATACCGACGCCTATTTCCCGGCCAGCTCGAAGGCCGACATCCAGAAGATGGTGACCGAGATCAAGGCCGCCTTCGCCAAGCGCGTCCAGGCGCTCGACTGGATGGCCCCCTCGACCAAGGCCGAGGCGATCAAGAAGGTCGAAGGCATCATCGTCGGCGTCGGCTATCCCGACAAGTGGCGCGACTATTCGTCGCTCTCGATCAGCCCGACCGACCCCTACGCCAACGCCAAGGCGGTCTCGGCCTATAATTACAAGGACCAGCTCGCCAAGATCGGCAAGCCGATGGATCGCGGCGAATGGTGGATGCCCGCGCAGCTGGTCAATGCGGTCAACCTGCCGGTGCAGAACGCGCTCAACTTCCCCGCCGCGATCCTCCAGCCGCCCTTCTACGTCGCGGGTGCCGACCCGGCGTACAACTATGGCGCGATCGGCGCGGTGATCGGGCACGAGATCAGCCACAGCTTCGACAATGGCGGCGCCGCGTTCGACGCCACCGGCAACATGCGCAACTGGTGGACCCCGGCCGACTTCGCCCATTTCGAACAGTCGTCGGCGGCGCTCGCCGCGCAGTACGACGCCTATTCGCCCTTCCCGGGGATCCATGTGAACGGCAAGCAGACGCTGGCCGAGAACATCGCCGACGTCGCCGGGCTGTCGGCTGCCTACCAGGCCTATCACGACAGCCTCGGCGGCAAGCCCGCCGCGACGGTCGACGGCTACACCGGCGACCAGATCTTCTTCCTCGCCTTCGACCAGACCTGGGTCGGCAAGATGCGCGACGAAGTGATGCGCCGCATCATCGCCACCAACGGCCACTCCCCCGACATCTACCGCGCGCTGACGGTGCGCAACGTCGACGGCTGGTACAACGCCTTCAACGTGAAACCGGGCGAGAAGCTGTATCTGGCGCCGGATAAGCGGGTGAAGGTTTGGTGAGCCAAAGGCGCCGAGTGTAGCGACGCCGGCGCGCAGCGCCGCCGGAGCAGCGCGAAGAGACGCCGCAGGCCGGCCGACCGGCGCGCAGCGACCGGATCGACGTCACGGATTTACTTCGTGACGGCCCTCGAGCGAATGTCCGCTTCCGACCCATTCCAGACGTCTAGATCATCTTCGAGATGGGCTTATTTCGTCGCCTCGGCATGCACCCGCGTAGCGAAATTCGGTTTCCATCCGAGAGTGCAGTCGCTGTCCATTTCTGACTTCTGCTCG
>NZ_JBEHBW010000005.1:0-232866 GCF_040203355.1 Sphingomonas sp. ASV193 | reverse complement strand
TTGGGTCGAAAGCAGACATTCGCATTCGACCGAACTTTCCTGTATGAAGCAGCCGTCACAGGGCATGGCAGGGGGTTTGCTATGGCGACTGTTGCGCGTGGGATCACCTACCCTGATCGCGAACTCGACGTTCTGCTAGGAACGCCGCGCGCCCACTCTCTCGACCGGTGGATCTTCGTTATCACCGCCGCCTGGTTCATTGTGATCGTTCTGGCCGGCTTTCTCCCCGACTCGGTGAGGATTATCGGGGCAGTGCAGTCAGGACAACGTCCTCCGTTCCCGCTGATCATGCACGTTCACGCAGTGCTCACCGGCTCGTTCCTGTTGCTGCTGCTCGCACAAGCGACCTTGATGGCCATGGGCAGAAGCGCGCTGCACATGCGCCTAGGCCTACTCGCCTTTCTACTCGTGCCAGCACTCGTGGTCGTTGGACTAAACCTCGCGTCCGTGATGTATCATCAGATCTGGGATGCCCTCCAAGCTGCCCCGCCCGGACCCGAGCACAACAGACTGGAGGCGGCCCTGGCGCGATCCGACAATGCCAAGTTGATCCAGATTCGGACCGGGATCCTCTTTCCGTTCTTGATGGCGCTGGCCGTGTTTGCCCGTACCAGGGATGCCGGTTTTCACAAACGTATGGTCTTTCTGGCGACCGCCGTTTCGTTCCCGGCAGCTGTCAACAGAATGACCTGGCTGCCAAGTGAGCTGCCCGCGAGTTTCATCGCTTCGGATTTCTATTTACTCGCCGCGATCGCACCGTTGTTCGTCTGGGACGTTTATCGAAACCATTACGTCCACAGGGCCTATTGGCTTTGGCTTGCGCTATTCGTTCCGGCTTCACTGGCGGTGAACCTGCTTTGGGATACGCCATGGTGGCATGGCGTAGCGCGAGCGATGATGGGGGTTTGATAGGGAGATTTTCGCTGAGCGAATGTCCGCAATGGGTGGAAAGCGGACATTGCTAATCAAGAAGCGCGTCTGTCCGCTTGGACTTTATGAATCGTCTGACCCGACCTCGTCACAATGGGGCAGCTCATCGGCGAACGGTTGATGGCCGTCGATGATGTAACGGAAGCGTGGCGTGAAATACGGCTTGCCGTCGCTCTCGTATTTGATTTCCTGATAGCCGTCTTTGTCCGGCCTGGTTTGGCAGATGCCTAACTTTAGGTGCCGGCACTTCGCGCCTCCCTCACGCATCGTCGCACGCCGAGCGAGCTTAGCCAAAGTCCTACCGTCCGCAACGGGTCGTGAGCCTCTGATCCGCCTGGACGGCGAGTTTGGGTGCAAAGCGGGCCGTCTGGGCGCGTCAGTCAGTCCTTGTCGTGATCTCCGAACTCCAAGGCGAGTCCGACCCTAAGCTGCCCTTTGGCCTCATTCCGCGCTCGATCAATCGCGAGTAGGTAGCCGGCGCGCAATTCAAGTTTGCGGTCATGGCCGGCCGGGAACTCGGTGCTCACGGACGGACCGAGATAGTGATCACCGCGGGCCGTTACTCTACGAGTTGTGCCAAGCTGGCCGAATGCTTCAGCGCCGACGTGTACGTCTTCAGCTACCTCCACATCAGCTGATGCGGCGTAGCGAAGTTCTATCGGTTCGGCATGACCCAGGCTTTTCTCGCTAATCAGGTTCAGCCTTGAATCAAATCGCCCGACCTTTTTTTCAAGCAGCAATTTTGTTTCGAGATTGGCCGGCTCGTGGATCGGCTTTTCGAGTTCGACGTATAGGGCCGTGTCTATTCCAAGCGACTTGATTGGGCCCAGAGGGGCGATGCCCTCTAACGCAAACGCATCTAATTTCCGGGGCCCACCTGGGTCTAGCGGGACGATCGCTAGCGCTGCTCCGTAGAAGCGCGTCGAGAAGCCGTGACTGGCTTCGATAACAAACGCATCTTCGCCGTCCGCCGGGCCGCCAGTTAGGCGTCCGTATCGTGTCTCAAGTTCGCTAATCCCTGGCTCGACCTTCGCTCCGTAAACGACTTCGTCCAGGCTGGGCGGCCCCGCTAAAGCGGGACGCGAGCATACAAGACTGATGGCGGCAGCTGCCAGCGAGCAAGGTGTGATTTTGACCATCCGCAGGCCTTAGTGCGAATCGTTCTCATTAGCAAACGGCGAGTGCGCGAAAATCTGCACGTGTTGTCCTTCCGCTTTGTTGCTGAACTTCCTTGCTCCCGTCATCGTCATATTCGCGCGCGACGCCGGTCACCGCACAGTTTGTCGTTTGAGATCCTTATCGTGATCGGCGCATGTGTCTCGGGCGACTTCCTATCGTTCTTGTGCGCGCGAAATCGGGAGGACGGCAGGAATGAATCTTGGTCAAGGCATTTGGGTTGGCGTCGCAATCGGCGCCGGGCTCGGCGTTGCTCTGCATAACATCCCGGTGGGAATGGCGGTCGGAATCGGCATTGGCGTTGCAATCGGACTAATCCGGCGAGATCGCAGCTCGCCCGAGTGAAACGTGAATGTCCGCTAAGGGTGGAAAGCAGACATTCAAGTTTAAGCCGCTATCCTAATCGGCATTCCCTACGCCCTTCCCCGATCAAGGCCCTGATATGCCGCTATTCCTAGCTGCACTGCTATTGAACGCAGCAGCTCCCCCACCCGCCGATGACGATGACGACCAGCTTCGACATCCAGAGCGCTCATTAACCGCACAGCAACCTGCAAGCAACGCGGACACGGCCGCCACCCGACGCGCGCAGCCTTCGGCGGATGCCGACCAAGACGAGAAGGCGACGCCCGCAAAGGCAGTCGAACGTGACGACGATGAAGGAGGCGGCCAATCCGCTGGCCCGATCGTCGTCACTGCGAGGCGCCTTGATGCTGCCAGGACACAAATCGACGCCGAGTTGGGAGCGTCCGTCTATTCGCTAACCAACGACACCGTGGAGAATCGCCCCGGTGGCGAGACGGGTAGCGTCGCCGACATCCTCTCCCAAGCTCCGGGGGTCACTCTTTCTGGGCAATCTCTCTATGTCCGCGGCTCACCGGCCAATCAGGTGCGGATCAACAACGTCATTGTGCCCGGGGTCATTTCAGACCCGGCCGACCAGCTCAGCTCCCGCCTGGCGCAAACGACACGGCTTATGACCGGAACACTCCCCGCACAGTACGGGTTCGCGCCTGCTGGCGTAATCAGCATCACGACTAAGAACGGCCTCTATCAGCACGGTGGGCAGGCAGAGCTTTTCGCTGGCACCGACGGAATGGTCGAACCTGCAGTGGAATGGGCTGGATCCTTTGGGAAGACCAGCCTGTTCGCCTCAGGCAGCCTGGAACGCGAGCGAGCGAGGGTCGGCGATGTCTTTGGCAATGTGGCGGGGGACCGGCGGACCGGGTTCGAAGGCCTTGGTTTCGCCGATCGCGTGATCGACGACGAAAATCGCGTCTCAGTCGTCTACGGTGGCTCCCGCCAACGGCACCGGATCGGGACGACCGCCATTGCAAGTGGTGTCGAAACGAACAGCGATGAGTACGGCGTCGCTACCTACCAACACTCGAGGCAGGGCTTCACCCTCCAGGCCTCGGGCTTCGTCGGCTTCGTCGGCTTCGCGAGAGACGTTGCGCGGTTCGACCGTGACTCGCACGAAAACCGGGTAACTTGGGGAAGCCAGATCGACGGCACCGATGCGATTAACGAAGATCACACCTTGCGGTTTGGTCTTCTCGCCGCGCGGTCATCCGTTCGCGAACTCGACCTAGAGGGCGACCTGTCGCGGAATGCCCGCACGTCGCTCGCCCTCTACGTGCAGGACGAATGGGAATTGAGCCCAGCGCTGACGATCAATCCGGGGGTCCGCGCCGAATGGTTGCGCGGCGTGGCCTCGAAAGCCAGAATCGAGCCGAGGGCAAGCGTGATTTGGAAGCCATCGGGCACCGCGACACTCCATGTCGGCTACGCCCGGTACGCGACGTCTTCGCCGTTGGGCGAGACGGCCGCCACCGGTGTTTTGCCGGACGAAACCGATGACTATTTCGATGCTGGCTTCCAGCAGAAGGTAGGCGCGCTGACCTTGGGATTCGATGGGTACTGGCGCAAGGCTCACCATTATATCGACGAGCGCCAGCGTATCGGGTCGGCGACGCCAGTCGCGTTCGAGTTTGAACACGCGCGGATACGGGGAGTTGAGCTTTCCGCGACCTATGCCCGGCGCCGAACGACGGCTTGGGGGAATATTTCGATCTCCAAGGCAGAGGGGTCAGGGCTTATTGGCGGCAGCTTACTGCTATCTGCATCTGAGATTGCCTCAGCGGCTCACGACTATCTGCCTTTGGCGAGTGATCGGCCCTTTACCGCATCAGGAGGCCTCACGCAGAAGTTCGGGAGACTAAGTCTGAGCGGAGACGTTCTGCTGTCGAGCGGAACTATGGAAAGTCCGGCTACCGAACGGCCGAACCGAAGTCGTCATTCGACCTACGCGGTAGTCGGCGTGGCCGCCGTCTATCACGCCAGGTTTCTCGACCGACCGACCGACATTAGGGTCGACATCACTAATCTGACGAACGTTCGCTACGCTACCAATGACGCGACGGCTCTGGAGGGGGGTTGGACGCGATGGGGTCGACAGCGCGCAGTCACCATCGGGATCGAGCAGGGCTTCTAGAAAAAGGCACAACAGATTCGCCCTCGCAGATAGCCCCCGAGCGAAGGTTGCACTCGCCCGGGGGCTACCGGCTCACTTACGCGACGAGGAGCACGGCTCCCCACCACGCCTAATCGTGGGCAACTTCAAGGGGGCGAATAGCCAATCCCACCCTTCTAGAACTGCAATTCTTGTTGGGCTGTCCGGAACGGGTCAACGGGTCTGACGTTTCAGGGCCGTAACACCTAGCGAAAGGATCGTCCCATGAAGATCAGCTCCCGCGCACTCGTGTTTGGTGCTGCGCTTTGCAGTGCAGCGGTAAGCATGGCGTCAACTGCTGACGCACGGCATCGTCATCGCTACTACGGCAACACGCGGTACAGTGCACGTTACTGCCGACACTCCCCCGCAACCACGGGAGCCGTTGCAGGCGGCGTGACTGGTGCGGTTGTCGGAAGCCAGGTCCTTGGACATGGCGTTCTTGGTGCGGCAGCAGGCGGCGTCGGTGGCGTGGTGGCGGGTAAGGCTATCGATCGCAGTTTGACGGCGCGCCACCGCTGCTATCGCCGGTAAAACGTCTAATTTTCCACCCCGAGCATTTTTGAAGTCAGGGAGCAACATGAAGAAAATTGCTATTCAAACTATGATGGTCATGGCCGCACTCGCGACATCGGCTTGCAAGGTAAGCCAGACGAAGCAGGCCGAGATGCCGAAAGTCGATGTGAAGACGAGCGGTGGACAGCTTCCCGCTTATAACGTTCAAGGGCCGGACGTTAAGGTAGGTTCGAAGACCGAAGAGGTGAAGGTGCCAACCGTGAAGGTTACGACTCCCGACAAAAAATAGGGTCGCGTCGAACGCTCTACCGATGAAATACAAGCCGTCGCGGACCTATACGTCGCGGCGGCTTCCTCATTTGATGAGAATGCCGCGGCGTCGAATGCTGACCAAGCTGCCCTCGGCCAGCGCCTATCAGGCACCCTCGCGTGAAAGTGGAATGTCCACAATGAGTCGTAAGCCGACCGCTTCCCGGTCGTAGGTTCACTTTAGACAAAGATATTGCGTGTCCGAACCGTTTCTGCTGACTCCCCACGAATGACTGCAACGCGACTGTTCTGCGACGAACCACGCTGCGTCGACAAGGCGTCAGTCATCACTGAAGATGGTCCGCGATGCTCTCGGCATGCCTTGTCGAATATCCAGCAATCGCGCGCTCGCCTCCGTCTTCGCAATTCCCCGGACGCAGCTGTGTTCGCCGTCCGCTAGCGGCGAACGCAAGTCCCGGATTCGACTCGTTTAATCGAAAGGTCATAATGCCCGGCCGACTCGGGCTCTGGGGCTACTCCGTATATTGACGATCCAGCAATTTCGGAAACTCGCGGATTCCTTACGTTCGCTCGCGCTTCAGGCGACGTCGGTTGAGGCTCGCTCGGCGCTCACGTCGCTGGCTGACATCTATGATCGGAAGGCGCACTGCACCGAACGCCTGGCGGTCCTGATCAATCGGCTCTGAGTCCACCCGACGACTGTCAGCTCCGATACTTTTCGAAATCTTCCCGCAGTAATCGCTCCAGGGTTTTTATCGGGCTTTGGGTGACGGCAGACCCTGCAGATCTTGCCCGCCCCGCTTCCAGCCGGGACGTGCGCTCAGCCATCGCCTCCCATTGCGCAGCACTTCGGAGCAAGCTTTCGCGAACATTGCCGAGTGGCTCAAGCTCGGCACGTGCGCGGTCTTGAGAAGCCAGGCGACGCAATTCATCTGATCTGCTGGTCTGCATTGACAACCTCTCAAGCGCACGAGGTCACTGGGAATGCGGGTGACAACGGACAGGGAGTTAAATCCTCGGTAAAGGCGCGTCCACCCGTCGTCGGCGGCAGTAAATCAATCCGTCCGCGCGTAAGCAAGAATTAAATGGAAGAGGTTGGCAGCGTGAGGGGGTCTTTGCCGAACGTTCCCGCCGCCACGCATCTTGAACCGAACCAAACTTCAAAAAGCAAGTGACCCCCGGGGTCGGTTGCGCATGCCCCCGGGGCCACCGACTCCGATATTCAACGGGGAGTGAAGCTATTGAGCACAACGGTTTGAAGGGGGAAAGATCGATTTACGCGGCGACCGGCATGAGTGCCGCGTGCCGCATGCTGGGCATTGCCCTCGGCAGACGTCCGAAACGAACGCGGCACTCCTCCCGCCGCTAACATGCGGTTGAAACGACGGGAGCGCCAAATCCCTAGCCCATCGGTCCCCGCGGTGTCATCTATTGAGCATGAAAGTGTCGAGCCGGAAATCGGAAGATTTGGTGAAACGGTTGCGTGAGCCTCGCTTCTGGCGTGACAGCCAAGGGAAGCTCAACACGGCACCTCACGAGGCAGCCGATTATCTAACGGCCTTTTCCTCGGTCTACGCGGAGCAAGCCGCTCAAAACGACCAACTAAAGTGGGACCTGGCCGTTGCAATCGGCTGCATGAGAAACGCGATGAGCGCGCTTGTAGCGGGGAAGACCGATGCTGTTGCGATCGAAACGCTGAACGGTGCGAGCGCTCGCGCGCAGAAAGCCATTCTGCCTGAGTAGAGGGAGCCTCACGCCGCGGCAGGATCGTCACCTTCGTCGTCTTCTTCCCGCACCGGCCGCGCTTAAGTCGGGGCGCGGCGAGCTTAACTCGAATATTCGATCGGGGGACACGAGCGGTTGCTGAGGCCGAGCGTCTTCCTACTGACGCACCCGATATCCGTTGCCGCAATTTACGATCTCTGTTGGCCTCCATTCGACGAGCCCGGCTTGGCGCCGAGCTCGTCTTTTTATCGCGTTCTACGGATGGCGTTCCGGCCAAATAGTCTCAGGCACGCGGAGCCGCTTAATCATCGCCGTCGTCATTATCCCACTCACCTCGGCTTTGATATTCTTCACGAGCTCGCTCTCGCTGCCAGCGCGCAATCTGCTCGGCACGGCGCCGCTGAGCCAGTACGTAAGCGCGCGTTTGGTAGGTGCTGTAACCATCAGAGCCGTAATATCCGTTGTAGGCTCCGTACGTGTAGGGATTGTAGCCCTGATAATAGCCGTAGGTCTGAGGCTGTGGGTATCCATACGCATAGCCGTTATAGCCGCCGGTGTAGCCGTAGCTGTCGTATCCATAGCCACTGCCGGTGCCGATGCTGAAAGTAACGCTCTGGGCAGAAGCTGCAGGCGCAACCGCAAAAAGCGACGTAACTGCAAGACCCGTCGTGATGGCTAGTTTCCGTAACATGGGATCACCTCTCGAATCGACCGCGGACTTCCGTATTCCGCGGTTGTCCATCAGACTTAGTGCATATCGCATGCTGGGCCTCTGAACGCTGCGTAGTGAGACGTTCATAATCTCCCAAGAGTGCTGTCAGATACGCCTGCCGTTGCGGGGCTTGCGGCCAGGGTCCCGTGCAGCATTTGGGAAGGCGGCATACAAGGAGACCGGACGCGCACCGGCCTAATGTCCGCAACGGGTGGAAAGCTGATTCTTGCCTCATCGCTTGTCGGGCGAGATAGCGGCCATTGCCTGGTTGTTGATTTTCAAGAGGGCAACAGCTGCGGCGGATAGTGATGCACTTTAGGCCATTGCGATTGAAACTTGACGGCTCCCCAGCTTGGCATCTTCTGCCGATAATTCGCCGGGTGTCGTGGCTATGCTTGACATTTCGACTGACTGCTTGACGGCGAGCTGCTCGAAGTCATTGAGCTCGCGGCTTCCCGAATACGCCTGAGCAAGGGCGTGCACCTGCATCGAAGGCATGTGGGAAAGCGCCTGGGTGGCGACTGCGCTATCCCACGCCGAAGTGTCCATGCTTTCAAACTCGCTTGGAATTGAAAAGCCCGTCGGCAACCGCCCTTGACGACCCGCGGATACGGACAAAAGGAATGTTCGCAGTATCGCCAAACGCCGAAGCGCTTGGTGCTGGCTCGCAATCATTTTCCGGAGACCGTTCGAGTTGCTTGTCAGCTCTTCACGGATGTCCGAGCGAGCATGGTTCGCCACGCGTTCGTTTTCCCATCCGGCGACGAGCGCTTCAAGGCTCAGGGCGATGACGATGCCGAGCACGATGATCCCGACTTCACCCGCGAACTCGCGCCAGCCGTGCATAGGCTTAGGTAAGTGAAAATGCATTTCGCCGCCCCCGTCGTCTAAGCAGGGTAACAGACCTTCTTATGTCTGCAATGGGTCGAAAGCGGACCGTCCGCTAACGACCCATTGCGGTCATTGGTTCGCTGGGGGATAAGCGGCGTGTGTATCGCAAGGACGCAGTTCGCCACATCGTTCGCGACATTCCGACACGGTTAGCCAACATGCGGCGAGAGCACCCTTGGGCGAACTGGCAAATGGCGCTTATTGCGTGCCAGTCCGAAAACCCTGATTGGTTTCGGCATATTGGATGGGATGCGGCAAGACTCTTGGAGCCAGCTCTTTGTGAAGCTGGTGTGGATATGTCGCAGCCCGAAGGACGACCATTAATCGTCGGAAACGTTGAACCGGTCGACGAAGCCTAACGTCCACTTTCCACCCAAATCCGCCCTTCGGGCTACTGGCCGCTAACGCCCTTGCGGTCAAAAAAGTGGTCTGCCTAAGCTTCTCCTAGTAATTGGCTCTGGCGTTCTTGCCGTCTGCCTGCACGAAATCGCGCTGAGGGTACGCACGCTGTTGTCGACGCTCGATTCTAGAGCTAGGGCCCGAACCGAGTCGGGAGTGGCATGCGCAAAATCGTGATAATGACCCTGATGATGGCTCTCGCAGGATGCGATCAGCGGCCGAGACTACTTGAGGGTCAATACGATCAGGCCTCTCAGGCGAAGGACATCAATCGTCAGTGCGTTCTCGCTGGCCAGATCGCGGCGATCTATCTCGAAAAAAACGACGACGAGAACTACAAGAAGTGGGAAACCCAGAAGGGCGTCGACTGCTTTTACAATAAGGCGCTTAGGGGTTCGTCGAAGCTTTAGATTTACCGCACCCCCGAGCGCGCCGGGCGGCGTCGAGCAGCCGGTATGCGCGATTCAGCCGTGAGTGGGTGAAGGGGGCGCAAACGCGCTCCTCAGACTGACTTCCGCCCTTTGGACCGAGCTGTTGGTGTGGCCGACCAGATCGGCGTTGGCCGCCTTCAGCGATCGAAGTCGGTTGGCGCGGTTAGCCAAAGTCTCCCAATGCTCAGCATTCCGGATCAGCGTATCTCGGGTTTGATCCGGTTTCTCGCCGGCGGAATCTCTCGTGCGTTGCATGCGAGCCGGTTTAGCTCCTGAACGGATGTAGGCGGAGGCATTCAAGGTTCTCGCAGCGATTCGGCTGTCGAAGTTTTCCGCTCTCCAACTCGCGGGACCAAGGTCTCCACCCTAAACGAGTTTTTAGCCCGAGTATTCGCATATGCGGATCGGGTTAAGGGCCTCGCTGATCTCGTCCAGGTCGCGACGTCAGACGAAGTCCGTTGCGATCAAGATGACAATAATGAGCAACGGGATCGACACGAATATCCAGTTCCGGAGCCACCAGCGCCCTAAGGGCCGGCGATCTATCGGCGGGAGTCGCATGCGGCTAATTATGCCTGATCTGCCCGCCGCGAAAGTTGAAATAACTTAGCGCCATTGAACTACTGCACGGGCGGCGGCACTTCGGCCTCGCCAAGCGTGATATTTTCACACTCGTTTGATGACATTGCCAGCGCGCATGGGGTAAGGTTTTACCGCTCCAGCGGTCTCAACCACAAAGTTGACTGCTGGAGCGCGTCGCTTACGTTTGGGGTCAGACAAAAGTTCAATAGAAACGCAACAGCGTAGAATTGCCGCGCGCCAAGTGGTGGGCGTTTTTTAGCGTGGGGGGGTAACCTTTGAATCAGCGTCGCCGCATCGCCGTGCTCGTAGCATCGGGAACAATTATCGCCTCAACTTCAGTGTTGTTGGCAGGGAAGGGAACGCACCAAAAGCAGCCAGAATTCTGGAGGGGGTTTGCCATTGGCTTGGCACTTGTGCTCACTGCCGCAGCTGCTTTTCTGTTCTTCCGACTTAAGCGCGGAAGAGGCCTATAGCTTAGATCCCACTCCCGGACGAACCGACCGTTTTACATGCGCTTTCGGTTGAGTTCTGCTTCTCCCACCTGGAAGCAGCTCAGCGCAATAAAAGTTGGGCTCGCTCACCAGGGGGTGGGAGCGAGCCCGGTCTTTGCCTCTCCCGAACGTATCCCTTCGGGCTTAAACCTCTTAGCGGGAAGTGGTTGCAAAGCAATGAACAAGGCGTCTGCTACGCGGTAAGCGGACGCTCGAGCCGCTGCAAAGCTTGCTATTTTAGAGGTACCATCAAGTGCGCGTAAGGCGTGCCAGCCCACATGACGAATGGCGCGGAAGTGTCGGGTTTGGTCCCCGCCGGATAGCCGCTTAGCACTTCTTTGGATCCTACGATCATGATGTGCGGCCCAGTGGTAACCCAGTCTTCTCCTTGGTGCGGCTTCGTCGCGTAAGGATCCGTGTTTCCTGCGTCGCTGCCGCCTGCGAGCATGTAAATCAAGCCGACGTCACCGTTAGGGGGCGGCTTATGCGCGTTGTAAGCGTCAAGCCACTTCCCGGCGTTTGCATCCCAACACATTGGATCGGGCCCCGGGCTTGTGGGCAAGTCCGGCATACAGATCCATCCATTATTTCCAGTCCTTATGGACTTCGTCTGTCCGCTTGCGTCGACCGTCAGAATCACGCCTTGCGGGAGATTGACGCAGGAGCAGCGGATTCAGCGCTGGCAACCGCCTTGTTCAAGTCTGCGGTTAGGTCGCCGTTTTGCTGATTTGAAGTGTGGCCTTGCACCTTCGTACAACCGCCAAGGATGAGTGCTGCAGAAGTGCAGAACAAGGCGAAGCGCAAATTACGAAGCATGCCCCCATACTCCTTTAATCTCGAACGCAGAGCCTATCACAACAGCCTAAGTTCGCAACGGGTGGAAAGCATCGGCTCCCGTATGCTTTCGAAGCGAACGTGGCGGAATTATAGACGCATCGTATCAACGGTCCCGCTCAGCCGGTAAAGGCTTCGGTATCTGCCGATCGCATCGTTCACAATGGGTTGCTAGCGGGCGCTTAGCCTTCGATCCAAGGAGGACATTAGCCATCGCCAATAAACGCGAGTAGCTTCGTTCCCGGGGGCCGATCATGAAATTGAGCATACCAAAGCCATTACATGGCTGGCGAGAGTTTGCCGGATAGGTCGGCATCATCGTTCTGGGCGTGCTCATGGCGCTCGGCGCGCAGCAACTCGTCGAATGGCCCAATCATTTAAGCCAGGTTGATGAAATGTACGCTCGGCTACGAAGGGAAAGCTTTGAGAACCGCGATGGTATGAACTTCGATCAGGCGAGCCTCCGCAAGTCGCTGAACGCCGTCGACAATCAGATTAGCCTGCTGAATGGCTGCAAAACTCCTTCGGGCCTCACAAGTTTTGCTCCGGTGAAAAGGCCGCTTGTTCTTCTTGTCACCGACTCTGCATGGCTCGGCGTTCGCGATAGCGCCCTATTGATCGGCGGCTATAACGCATACTTAGATGTGGTTCGAATTCTTTGGCCAAAATCGATCAAGCAATCTCAAAATGCTTAATGCTGCCAAGAAAATTATGATGGTTGCGGTCAAGCCGGAAGCCAAACCGCTCCAACCGAATAGGCGGAAGCGCGCTGAAAGTGGCGTCACCGAGATGAGCGAAGCGAAGAGAATTATTCCGAAGCGCATATGTCGGCCGATCGATGTACGCATTGAGAATGTTTCATGCTCACGCCCAGTGCATTCCGATACCGCGAGCGAACGCCTCTGGTTAGGTGGGGATGCAAGCGTCGTCCCGCTGCGTAGTGCCTGTGAGGGTCAATTTCATGACGTTTGACGCCTAAGCGATAAAACGCGAGGAGCCTGGTAGTTGCGGATGTTGATGATTTCTGCAGTCTTACTGCAAACTGCGAGTTGCTCTCCAAAGGTGACGGGCACGGTCCGCGACGCGTTCTCGGAAAAGCCGATAAGCGGAGCGACTGTCCTTCTTAAAGACCGCGGCTGGGGGTTCAGTGGAGCTCGGCTGGTCTGGGACAAAGACAAAAGCTACTCTGTGCGGTCCCGCGCCGATGGGAGCTTTCAATTCGACCGAAGCGGGGGGTTGGCTATCGTCGTCTCTGGGGCCGGATACCCCGCGATGAATACCTCACCGTGCTCTACGTCCCCGATGATTGTCCGGATCGGCGGTCCGTTTCAAGGCAAGCAGGCAACTGCGCAAGTCATTCTTCCTCTTCCGGTGGCGGCTCATCGTTTGGGATGGTCGTTTGACGAAGGAACGATCACAGATGCGTTGCCCGATATCCGTTTGGAAACGGCACCGACGTCAAACGGTTCGAGAGCAGTGCTCTACGCACCATTTGGAATGGTTTGGCAAGGCGGCGCGGGAAACCCGCCCGTCATACCTCGTCGCAATTACGTTCGCAGGCAAATGGTCTCGTTATCAGATTGCGGTTGGCTTTATGTGCGGACCAAGCGCCACAATTCAGCTGTCGTGAAGCTGGGGGCGTTTGGACTTGCAGGGGCTGACACAGGAGAGCGATCATTGTCGCTACCGTACATTAAGTAGATGCAAGACTTGGCTTCGCAGCCACCGTGGCTCGAAATGAAGATAATTTCGCATTTTGGACCCACGACAGGTGGCGGCGATGGGCGGTCTAACCGCGATTCCCGCCACTTTCAGAGTTCTAGTCGCCTTCGTTTCGGCAGTTGCGCAACGTAGCGAGAAAAGCGAAAAAAGCGGTGTTGATTGAGATCGCGGGGGCGATGGATTGGGGTCACTCAATGACTGACAAGAAGCCGAATACCCTTCAGTTCGAGCGGTTTGTCTTTTTTTCCGACGCCGTTTTTGCCATCGCCATAACTCTGCTCATCATCGATATTCAACTACCCAAAAAGCCCTTGTTGACTGAACAAGACCTACAGCAGGCCTTGGTTAGCTTGGCGCCAAACTATGTCGGCTTCCTGATCAGTTTCATCGTGATCGGTCAATTTTGGGCGGGGCATCGACGACTGTTCCGCCTTGCCAAAGACGTTGGCGGTCCGACGTTGTTCGCGAACATGACATTGCTCTTCGCGATCGCCTTCCTCCCTTTCCCGACGGCCGTGGTGAATGCCTATGGCGGCACAACCACGGCGGTGGTGTTCTATGGAGCGTGGCTGCTGTTTGCAGGCTTGGCAAACTTGTGGCTCGTTCACTCCATCCATCGCGATGAAGGTAACCTAGTCGCGCCGCTCGGAGATGAGCAAAGGTTCGAGCGCCGCCGCGCGGTCCTTCCTTTGTTGATCGCGACGTCTGGCATCGTCGTGGGTCTGATTTACGCGCCAGCTGGCGTAGTCGCATTCACCATCTCGCCCCCGATCTTCGCGAAATTGCTAGCGTGGAGAACGCGAGAGCAATCTGGATGAAACGCCATTGTCAGCAGTTCTGGCCTGCTGAACTTGAGTTTTCGTCGGCCGGATGAAAGCGTCCGAAACCCGGAATTGAGTGTGGAAGGCCGACCAGCAATGGCGGAAAATTTCACCCGCTGATCTCGAGATTTCCTAGGCTCCAGACCTGCAAGGCAAGTACCCCTAACAACACAGCCATCTGAACGATCCTGGGGCGAACGTTCATCAAGATAAATGATATTGCGAGGCCGATAGCCAGCGAAACATAGTTGGAAAGTTTGGGCGCGCCATTCCGAACGATGTTTGTTGTGAAGACCGCAAGTGCGTTCAAGCCGAACAGCCCCCAAAGCGGCCTTCTCACATTTTTATAGTGATCGCGAAGATCTAACTTTCCCTCCCATTCATCAGGCAGAACCAAGGCCGCCATTAGATAGGTGATCATGAACGTGACGATCATAGTCGCACCCTCAGCGAGCGGGGCAGCGGTCACTGTATGATAGTGGACATATTCGGCCCAGAGATTGGCAATAACAGCATAAAATACAAAAGCCGCGGCTAGGATGGTCACGGCATCGAGGCGGACTTCCCGCCGCCGTTTTACCAAGCGATCGATTGCGGTTGCCATGGCGGCCAAGGCGAGCCCCAGGACGATCGTAACAAGGCCAAGTAGATAATCGCCGACGTGCACAGGCGTATCCTCCCGAGGGAAGCTAATTATGCGTTGATTGATCCTCAAGTACTGTGCCGGACGGTGACGAACAAATGTTCGGGAAGGCGTGGCAAGGCCCGCGCATGGCAAGTTTGGGTCGCTAGCGTTCGAAGCGCCTGGACGGCCGCAATGGGTGGAAAGCAGACGTAAAGCAGGAATTCGATAGGATTACATCGCTCATTCGGAGACAGATGTTATCCCAAGTGAGGCATGAGCGGAGGTAGATGTGCGCTTGAAGGCAATATTAGTGTTTGCCGGGGTTTCACTCGCGGCATGCGTTGCGCGTTCGAATGATAAGATCGCTCATCAACAAAGTGTGGCGAAAGCGGTTGAGGAAACGAGGAATGCCTTAAATCTCAAGCCCGGACGTTGGGAGATGACCTTTAGAATGGTCCCAGATCCCGCTCAGCCTGTTAGACCAAACATCCCTCAAATCATCGACGCGAATGGACCGCACACCGCCGCGCTTTGTCTAACTTCTGAAACAATCAGGTCCCTCAATCCGGCTGTCGTGCCGAATCGCGCACTCGATTGCCACTATGAACATTTCGCGATCGGCGGTGGCAAACTGAGCGGCGATCTTCGTTGTATCGACCCCCGCGCCGATCGCCCGGACCAGACAAGTCAAACGATCATGAATGGAACCTACAACCCCGAAAAGCTTTCCGTGGACCTCGATCGAGCAGAAGTCAGAAATGGACAGCGACTGCACTCTCGGATGGAAACCGAATTTCGCTACGCGGGTGCATGCCGAGGCGACGAAATAAGCCCATCTCGAAGATGATCTAGACGTCTGGAATGGGTCGTTAGCCGCTAGGCCGACTGCACGGTGAGTTTGGGTGGAAAGCGGTCATTAGCTCGGCAGCTTCGTCCCACACCAGGGGCAGAAGGTAATCGAAATGACTGAGCTACCGCCGTCGTGAATGATCAGCCCGTAGCCATTCCCACGCTCGCTGTAGTTCACAAGCGCGTCGGGGCATTCAAATCGGTCGGGATGCAGGTCGCACAAATTCTCGACGTTGGAGCGCATCATTTCGCAGCAATGCTTAGCCATGCGGTCGTTTCACACACCGACCTAATGACCGCAATGGGTCGAAAGCTTACCGTCTGCTAACGACGCAGTCTGGCCATTAAAGTCGCCGGTCGCCGATTGGCTCCTGAAGAAAACCGGCCAAGCGGCATCGCTTTGTTGAGTCTTCATGATGTAGGGTCATGATCAATTGGCAGCAAGTAGTGAGGGAATTTCACTGATCTTGAGCGTATTATGACTCAGATGTACGGACAATAATTCAAAAAATAGACGCTCGTCGTCAGCTGTTACGAAAGCTCGTTTTGGAACGGTAAGAGTCAGGCCCTCCGTCTGGAGGAATACGTGAGTCCCTGACACCCAAACTTCGAGTATTGAAGGCCAGCGAGCCAGAACGCTCCCGCAATCCGAATGAGTTACAATACCTGAGGGTCCAGCTTCAAAGGTAGTTCGTATCTTCTCGGGAGCGCCCCGAGCACTTAACCCGCTTATAAATCGGTCCACGGCTCGCCGCGCGTAACGCACTTCTCCAGCTTTCCATCCGAGTATGCCAGCTGGAATAGCGAAGATGAGTTCCACGTCGTTTCGATGCGCGGCAAAGTAACTTTTGACCACTTGCGGCGCAAAATAGTGAGCCAGGAGGGTCGCCGTTAAAGCGACGATGGGTGCAACCATAAGGCCGACAGCCATGCCAAATGTCGCTGGCGCCAAGGATCTGCGCCAATTGCCGGCAATGCGTTCAAAGGCTGCGCCAGCTGAGCGAATCTCCTCGCCAAGGGCAATCTCCACCACAGCCGACCAGGTTTCATTGCTCATGAGGTACGTACCCATACTTCTGCGTAATTTTCACGCGTCGGAACGAAAAAGCTGTGCCAAGAATTGAAGCCGGATCAGCAGCAAAAAGACGGTCCCATGCTCGCTACAATCGCAATCATCATCCTCATTTTATGGGCGCTGGGAGCGTTTGTCGTTCCCGTCGGCGGCGCCTTAATTCATATTCTCCTAGTCATCGGTCTGATCGTTTTGGTCGTTCACTTTTTGCGCGGACGAGGCAGGGCTATTTAGCAGCTTTACCGCTGCACGTTTGCAAAACTGCGTTTGCGTTCCTGTTCCTAGTCGGACTGGGGCGAGGCGTTCGTTCCACATAGCTGCTCAAGGCGCCTGGCACGCGTTATCAACGGGTGCGGTGGATCATGACAATCAGTGCAACCATCGAGCCGACCAGCGTAAGAACAATCAACCAGCCAAACCACCATGGAAATTTTGTTTCGGCGCTTACGGGTGAGTTGTCCGTCTTTTCGCTTTGGTTTTCCGTTGACGGAAAATTACGTTGCAACTCAATGAGCTCTTCGTGCCCGCTATGATTTCTCTCGGGCGCGCTGTTTTTGTCAGGCTCCATCACCCTGGTGGTTACCCTCGTGTCTTTGGCCGAGGCGGTCTCATGGCGTGAGCGTGGTTTTGAGATGTTTGCAGGCATCTCAAGACAAGAGTGCAGCGCAGAAATTTGTTCCGTTCTGATCGCATTTGTTTGCGCTCGCTAGGCGTCTGAGCCGTTCAGTAAGTACTAGCGTCGTGAAGGAGTCGGAGGCGAAAGGAGCTAGCTCAGACTCCGACAAAAGATATTGCGTGTCCGAACCGTTTCTGCTGACTCCCCGCGGATGACTGCAACGCGACTGTTCTGCGACGAACCTCGCTGCGTCGACAAGGCGTCAGTCATCACTGAAGATGGTCCGCGATGTTCTCGGCATGCGTTGTCGAACGCCAGGCATTCGCGCGCTCGCCTCCGTCTTGGCAATTCCCCCGACGCGGTTGCAGTCGCCGATCGCTAGCGGCGAAGACGAGTCCCGGATTCGACTCGTCTCATCAAAAGGTCATAAGTCCCCGGCCGACTCGGGCTCCGGGGCTACTCCGTATGTTGACAATCCAGCAGTTTCGGAAACTTGCGAATTCCTCACGACTGCTCGCGCTTCAAGCGACTTCGGTTGAGGCTCGGTCGGCGCTCGCGGTGCTGGCTGCCACCTATGATCGGAAGGCGCACTGCACGGAGCGCTTGGCGATTCCAGCTCCGTTTTAAGTTATGGGGCGGGTGACGACGGGCGGGGAGTACTGAACCTCGTGAAGGAGCACCACCCGTCGTCGATAGAGGTGAAGCAGCCACGCTTCGTCCGATCAAGAATTAAATACGCAGGCCTGCGGACGTTTAATGGGTCTCGCCGCTGTCAATCGAGCCTAATCGTTGACGAGTGAATGTAACTTCCGGCAGCCCGTCAGTGCGGTCCGGGTCTGTGCCGCCTTCATTCCATAACAAACAGCCCCGGGGTCGGACACACGACCCAGGGGCTGCTGGCTCCCTTACGCGACGAGGAGCGAAGCTATTCAGCACAGAGGCGCGATCGAGGAAAGACTGACGATCGCCGAAAATGTCATGAATCCTTGTGGGCGAATTCGGACCTCCCACAGCGGGCGTCCGAAACGGAGGTGGTGCTCCCGCCGGCCGCCTTGGGCAACTGAGCCGGCGGGAACTCCGTCAGCGCATGGTGGCATGAGGTTACATCTTCATGTCAGCGAACGATTGCTTGGTCCGACGCGAGCCGGCCTGCTTTGCAGGTGAGCCGCGCGGGCAAGCCACTAATAAGAATGCCGCGCGCCGAATGCAGGGCAAACGCCTTCGGCCAACGTCCTTAACGTACGCGACACTTCGCGGCTCGTCCAAGGGGTCGGGGAACCGCGAAGGGGGAGAGATTACCACGAGCCGCGCAGAGGTCCCGTCACTTCGTCGAAGTATTGGAGCCATTCGTCATAAGGGCAGCAGGTCGCTTTCGCGCACATCGCCCGCACTTGAGCAGCGGAGTCAGGTCAGGGGTCGAAGTTGGGCCTCCGCTCGCCCACGTCATTTGAACGACATCCACAATTCGAGTTGCTCCACTGGCTTGGATTTGCCCCTCGGCAGAGCCCAGAGCGGGCGAGATGGGCGATCGTGAGGGCGTGCTGTTTGGACGTGGGTCAAGGCTAACGCAGATAGAACCATGGGAGAGCACATGCCTTTTACGTGTCGTTAAGACAACGGGATGAGAAATCCGACGTTCGGCGATTCGAGGATTAGTGACATGAACAGTTTTTGCACTTTCTTTCGCGAGGACAAAGGCGCCACCGCGATCGAGTACGGTCTGATCGCCGCGCTGATCGCGGTCGCTGCTATCGCCGGGATGCAAGGCATCGGGTCGAAGCTCAGCACGACGTTCAACAACGTGTCATCGCAACTCGGCTAAAAAGCACCGTCGTCTGCGCGGCTATCCTTGAGCGGATTGTATTTCTCTAAGAAAGCCAGACACTTCGTCGCGCAGTTCAGTAGCGCCTCGGCGTAGCTGATTGGCAAGCCCATCGAGTTCCCGTGCACTCGACCCCGCGAGGCGCACAGACTGAACGATTGCGCTTACCGATTCCTCAATTTCTAGGCTAGCTGCAGAGGCTTCGCTGACGCTGGCGGCGATCAACCGGGTGGTGTCTGCTTCGCGGGCGATTGCGGCGTCGATATCTGAGGCCTGCGCGGCCAGGGCGGCGATGTCTCTTTCCATGGCTGCGTAGTCGGCGGCTACTGAACCGGCAGCACCGCGAATTGCGTCGATTTGACGAGAGATTTGACCAGTCGCATCATGGGCCTGATCGGAGAGCGCGCGAATTTCACTAGCGACGACCGCGAAGCCACGCCCAGCCGCGCCTGCCCGTGCGGCTTCGATGGTTGCATTCAAGGAAAGCAGGTTCACCGTGCCGGCAATCTGCTGGACCAGCGCAGTGATCGTGTCGACCGATTGGGCTGTGACGAGAAGGGCGCGCGCCTGCTCGCTGCCTACACTAACGCGATGCTCAGCCTCGCCGGTCGTTTTCATCGATTGTTCAACTGCCATCTCGATGCCGGAAAAGGCATCCGCCAGTCCGCGCCCGCGACCCGCCATCACGGCCATGCTGTCGCGAGTCTGCAAGGCGGCACTGGCCACGGAACTGGCGCGATTTCCGGCGATGGTTGATCGATCGACAGTTGTCTCGGCGAGCCGCTGAACGGCGTTGGCGAGGTCTACCATCTGGCTCGACATCATCGCGGCTTGCGCTTCAAACAATTTTCCAGCGCGCGCGATGCGCTCAGCCTTTGCCAGTCGCCGGCTCGCCTTAGTTTGTTCATGCTCAGCAGCAAGGAGCAAAAGGCGCCGGTTGGTGATAGTAGCATGTAGCTTGCCATTCCAAGTCAGCACCATTCCTTCTCGTCCGTTTTCGCGGCGGTAATGATCAACGAGCTCGCCGATATCGTTAGTGAATTCATGTACGGGCGAATGGCGTAGAAAGGCACCGAGGTCGGAATTCACGGAAGGATTGCGCAGCAGCGCGTGGCCGAACGGATTGAGCAAAAGTCGTCGCACGTCCTTCTCGAAAACTGCGCCGACCGGAACATGAGCGCGATCAACAATCGGCAGCAAGCGAAGGTCGGGATTGCGCTGGAATGCATCGACCGCTTGAGCAATATTTCCGCTATTCAGGAGATACGCTGGCGATCGCTCGTCAGCAGTCAGCCATTGCGCGGCCGGTCTCGAAGCAGGGGCAAGTGACATGCGTTGGCAATAGTGGGGCAGTGGTAAACAGCGCCTTCACAATTCGTGACAACACGATGACAAAGCAGGGTTTCTTGCAGTCATGGAACGCTGTTTGTTAGCGGCCTTCGCCGCGCCGGCGCTGGCCGATTCCCCAGCCCCATCTTCGACAGTCCAGACTAGCTGGAGGCTGCTCGACTGATAGTTTCGCGGGAATGGCAAAAATCCGGGGAAAACGGCGCTCGACCTGCGTTGACATTGCAGGGGTCGACGAAGGGCCGCCCTTTGGCCGCATCAGTTTAGCAGTGCCGCCGCCGTTGTCGTTAGGGCTGTCGCCAGCTTTTCGACGATAGTGATGGTTGGATTGCGGGCGCCGCGTTCAATGTCGCTGACATAGGTCCGATGAATGTCCGCCTTGTCGGCAAACTCTTCCTGGCTCCAGCCCTTCTCGTTGCGCAAACGCTTCACGTTGCTTCCCAGGCGCTTGCGAATATCCACGTCGCGCAGAGCGCGCGATTGTCGCCAATGAATCTACAGACGATGAGTGACATTCGACTTGACTTTCGCAGCTGCGAGAGCGTTTGTCGTGTCACCGATCGTCTACAACGAGGGCATGATGGTTTCGGCGGCGACGCTGACCGGCGCGGCCGGCGAGCATCATGTGATGAGCCAACTGCTACGCCGCGGGCTCATCGCGGCGCTGGCGCCGGCGGGCGTTCCCAACTGCGACATCGTCGTAACCGACGACATCGGCGACCGGCTCTGCGCGGTCCAGGTCAAGACCCGCAACAACCTCGGCTCCGACGGTGGCTGGCACATGCGCAAAAAGCATGAGGGCCTGGATTCGCCGAGCCTGTTCTATTGCTTCGTCGATTTCGGCGACGATGAGGAGGCCGCGCCCGTGACCTGGGTGGTGCCGGCCCCGGTCGTCGCCCGGGCCTTGTCGGAATGCCACCAGGCGTGGCTCGCCCAACCCGGCAAGAAAGGGCAGCAGCGCAACGACAACGACATGCGGCGCCTGCTGCCGGCCTATGACCACCTGGGCGTCGACGAATACCGCGCCGGTTGGCTTTCGCCCTACCTTGAGGCCTGGGGCGCGCTGCAGCAGCCGCGCGGGCCCGGTTGAAGGGCATCGGGCTGAGGCGCCTGGGCCATCGCCGTGCCCCCCGCAGTTAGTCGACGCGGTAGAGTCCCTCGATCTGCCTTAGCGGGCGATATTCCTCCTCGGTCACCAAGAAGCTGCCGTCCGATTGGCGCTCGGCCGTCCGACCGGTGATCAAGATAAATCTCCGCGGATCCGGGTGATTGACGCGGATCATCGGCGGCTCGGGCTTCGGCTCCATGTCGGCGCGGATCATCTCCCAGAAGCCGGCGTACGGACCGCAGAACAGCTCGGCTAACGCCTGGGTGGTCGAATCGACCTGGTCGTCGAACTGCCCGCGGTCGAACATCGCCAGCTCGTTCTCGTAGGCCGCGAGCCACGGGGCATTGTAGGGAAGGAACACCCGCCCGGCCTCGATCAGGCCGGTCTGGGCGTGCATCCGCATCACCTTATTGGTCCCGTGCGGCTTGATCGCGCGGAGGCCGCGGACCTGCCCGCCCAATTCCTGACACAGCTGGATGCCGGACGCGGCGTCCTCGACCAGAACCTCGTTGGCCTCGTGCTGGGCGGCGAGGCGAGCGACGGCGGCCTTCAGGGCGGGATAGTCGAGCCGTTCGCGGTAGACGTGGATCAAGTAAGCGTTGCGACCTTTGACGCCCCACGTCGTGACGACGCTGTAGTCGGCGAGCTCGGTCGGCTTGCTCGCCGTATCCCAGCTTTGAACGATCCGGTCGAACGCCGGTGGGTGGGCAAGGTCGAAGCGGTGGAACCACTCGAGCTTGACGATCCCGCCGCCAGCCGGCGACGGCCGCTGCTGATATTGCGCGGCGAAGGTGTAAGGCCCCATTACCTCGCGGACTTCCTCGATGCGAGCCAGCGATTCCCGCTCGGGATGAAGTGCTTCGCCTTCGCGGCGCGAGACGAACTTGGTTCCCGCCAAGGTGCGAATTTCGTGAAGTTCGTCAGTCTCGGCAATCGCCGGCAGCGACAAGAGCTCCCAATGTCCTTGCCGCAAGAGATGGCCGACCAGATCGTCTTCGTGGAGGCGCTGCATGATGACGATCTTGACCCCGTTCTCCTTGTCGTTGGAGCGGGAGACGGTGGTGCTATTGTACCAAAGGTTCACGGCCTCGCGCTGGGTCGCCGACTGCGCCTCGCTCGGCTTCAACGGGTCGTCGATGATCAGGAAGTTGCCGCCGCGACCGGTCAACGTCCCCTCGACGCTGGTCGCCATGCGCATGCCCCCCTCGGTCGTGCGCAGTTCCGAAAGCTTCGCGCGGCGGTTGACTAGACGGGTGTCGAAGGCCGTTTCGTACATCGGACTGGTCATCAGTCGACGGGTGTTGAGCGCGGTATGCTCGGCCAGGTCCTGGCCGTAGCTCATGCAGACGATCTCGGCGGTCGGATCATGACCAAGAATGAACGCCGGAAATGCGGTCGAGGCGATCAGGGATTTTCCGTATCGCGGTGGAATATTGATGATGAGGTTGCGGATCTTCCCGGTGAGCGTGTCCTCGAGCTTGTTGGCGATGAGGTCGAGATGCCAGTTCCACAGGATGGTCGTCGACGACAGCAACGTCTTGAACGCGCCTCTCGCGAAGAAGGAGAAGTCGTTACGCAGCATCGCCCGGACATGGTCTTGGGTGAGGTTCGGGTCGCGGATGTTCATTTGGTCGTCTCCGCGTCGAGCAGGCTGCGAAGTTCGCCCATCAGGAAGTCGTCGGTGGCACTGGCGGCCCCGGCCGGAATGCTGGCCTGGCGCCGCTCGAGATATTCGAGCACCAGCCGACCGAACTGACGATCGCCGCCGATCGCCCGCGTGACCAGCTGACGCAAGAAAACCTCCTCCTTCGTCATGCGCTTGGGCTTGCCGGCCTCGGTCACGCTCACGTTCTCGGCCAGGATCTTGTCGAGGCGCTGTGACAGGGTCGGCTGGGCTTTGCGCTTGCCCGACGGATTGCCAGAGACGCCGGGCTTGAACCGACTGGCCAGCGGCGGGCGGCGATAGCCGACCTGGTAATTGTCGTCGGCCATCACGCCGCCTCCTCGTCGAGCGTTGCGGCGCGCTCGGCCCCGATCTCGTCGAAAGTTTTGCCGGTGGCGACGTGGATCGCTGGCTCGCCGCTGTGCCGCTCGAAGCGGCGCACGATGATGTCGGCGAAATGCGGATCGATCTCGAGGCCGAAGCAGCGCCGGCCGACCCTCTCGGCGGCGATGATGGTGGTGCCGCTGCCGAGGAAGGCGTCGATGACGATGTCGCCGCGGGCGGTGACATCGAGGATCGCGTCGGCGATCATCCGCACCGGCTTCGGCGTGACGTGAAGCTTGAGCAGATCGCCCTCGTCGGAATGACGAAAGGTGCCGACGCCCGGATAGCTCCAGACATTTGTGCGATTGCGGCCGTGCTTGCCGAGCTGGACATTGTTGCGCGAGCGACCGAGGCCGAGCTTCCAGACGAAGATGAGCTCGTGCTGGGAGCGATACAGGCTGCCCATGCCCCCGACCTGCTTATCCCACACGCAGACGTTCTTGAGCTCGCTGAACACCGCCTCGCCGGCGGTCTGCATCTCGGCCAGGTGCCGCCAGTCAATGAAGGCCATGTGGATTGACGCCGGCTCGCTATGCTTCGCGATCAAGCGGAAGACCTCGATATTGAAGTCGGTGTGTTCGTCGCGATCCATCTCGCCCGAGGCCATCGCGAACTCGCGCGCGTCCGCCCGGTTCGACACATTGCCGCGGATCTTCACGTTGTACGGGAGATCCGAACAGCTCGCCGTCGCCTTGTGACCGTCCATCAGCTGGTCCCAAGCGGCGGCGTCAAGCGAGCTGCCGCAGATCAGGCGATGGCGGCCGGCGAGGTCCCATACGTCGCCAGCACGATTCACGGCTGGGCCCGGCTCGACGACCACCGGTGCATCATCCGGATCGTCGTCGGCGCCCCCCTCGAGGCCTTCGAGGATCACGTCGATCTCGCCCATGGTGAAGGCGGTCGCGGATTCGATATCGAGATCAAGGCCCTCGACCGTGAGCAGTTTCAGGTTTTCGGCGAGCAATTTCGGATCGGTCTTGCTGAGGTCCGACAAGCGATTGTCGGCAAGCATCACCGCTCTTAGCTGGTGTTCATTCAGGTGGTCGGCCCGGACAATCGGAATGGCGGCGAGCCCTGCCTTGATCGCCGCGAGCACGCGCGCGTGACCGGCGACGATGCCATTGGCGCCGTCAATGAGCACCGGAAACAGAAAGCCGACCTCGTTGATCGCGCGGACGAGCGCGTTGATCTGCCGGTCGGGATGCTGCTGCGGGTTGAGCTCGTTTGCGACAAGGATCAGCGGCTCGACGTATTCGATCTGCAACCTCAGCTCGGCAAGGATTTTGCTATCAGACATCCCATTCCCCCTTTTCGTGTGAATCTCACTTAACTCGGTCGACGTTTGTCACGATTGTCGACCAACCGGTCCTGGCTTGGTTGGCGGCGCCTCCATCGCCCAGGCGACCCACTGTATCATCAGTCGCTTTAACGGGATCAGCCGCCTGGGGCGGTCGCCGGCAAAGCGCTCGATTGGTTCGAAGATGGGGAGCTCGTCGCTCGCCTCGTCTGGCCCGACGAAATCGATCTGACCCCATTGCTCGCTCCGCCGCTCGTGGAGCCGAAGAAAGGTCTCGTCGAGCAGGATTGGGGTCTCGCGGCCCTGGCTTCTGACCCAGGACTGCTGGAGGATTTCGGGCGCTAGCTCCTGCCAGTTCCTCGCATAGGCCTTTCGCATTTCGTCTCGGTTCCCGGCGATCACCGCCGCGATGTCGTTCGGCCGGAAACCAATATCGAGTCCAGCGATTGCAAGGCCGATTTCGACAAGGTCGTAAAAGTCATAGGTGATCCGGCTACCCGGTCCCCGCGCCTGAGCCTTGGCCGACGCCGGAATGTCGAGCTCGCGAAGATAACGGACCTGATCCTTGACCCGCTGATTGGCGTGCCGGCCATAACGGATCGACCACAGCAATTGGCCGTGGGTCAGTTCCAGATTGGGTAGATCCAATGACACGCATTCCCCCGGGTGCAAATTACACTTAACTCGATTTTTGATGGTGGTCAATGCCATCAGCTTGGCGGATTAGCCGCTGCCATCTTTCCCTGCGCGAGCAAAAAGTGGTCCCTGCGGCACCACGCGGGAATTGGCCGGTTAGAATGGCCGAAAAGCGCGAACCATGCGCCGCAAACCGCAGTCTCTATCGGGCGGAATGCGGGGATTTCGCTGCAATTCTCCCTGCAAGCAAGGATGGGCGATATCAGAGAGCGGTTCGCAGGTGACTGCTTCCTCCGCCACGTTTCCCCTGAAAGTTGCCCCCCGGACAGGGCTGATAACAAAGGGAAACCGGCCCTTAACCGGTTCGATTTATACCCGGCGCATGACGTCGATGTCGTCCTTGCGCGTTTCGCGGCTGTTGCTGCTGGCCTCCGCTACCCTTTGCCCGTCCGCGGCGAGGGCGGGGGAGCAGGGGCTCGACTTGCTCTCGCCAGCGACGCTCACCCTTTTCGGCGACGTGCGCGTGGCCGCGACCGGCGGCGAGCCCGGCTGGACCGACGGCGGACTAGGCAAGCTGCGGTTCGGCGGCGCGGGCCACGACTGGCGGGCCCACGCCGTGCCGGCGGAAGGCGGGCTAGTGTGGCAACCGAAGCTCGGCTGGACGCTTGGCGCGACCGTCGTCGGTCTCGTCCAGAATGTCGGCGATCATTACCAGGCCGGGGTCAGCGAAGCCTATCTCAGCTGGAAGCCGGTGGCCGCCGGGAGCGTGCGCTTCTCGGCGCGCGCGGGCCTGATGTGGCCGCCGCTCAGCCTCGAACATTCGGGGCCGGATTGGGCGGTCACCGACACCATCACCCCGTCGGCGATCAACAGTTGGATCGGCGAGGAAGGCAAGGTCGTCGGCGGCGAGGCGACGCTGGCCGCAAGGCTCGGCGGGCATCGCTTCAGCCTGACCGGCGGCCTGTTCGGTGCCGACGACACGGCGGGCGCCCTGCTCGGTTTCCGTGGCTGGGCGCTGGACGATCTCAAGGCGCTCGCGGGGCGCCAGTTCGTCCTGCCGGTCCCCCCGGTCCTCGCCTGCTGCCAGCCGCCCTACACCCATCCGATCAAGGAGATGGACGGGAGCTTGCTGAAGCGGCCGGGGCATTACGAGCAGATCGCCTGGCAGGGGCCGTTGCCGGTCCGGCTCGAGCTTATGCATTACGACAACCGCGGCGATCCCGAGGCGTTCGACGCCTATAACGAGTGGGGCTGGCGGACGCGGTTCGACGCGGTCGGGGCGCGGGCGGAACCGGCGAGTGGATGGAAGGTGATCGCGCAGGCCATCCGCGGGCGAACGAAAATGGGATATCCCGACGAGGACGACGGCGAGCGGTGGGTGGAGACCGACTTTCGCTCGGCCTTCGTGTTGCTGACCCGAAGCGTCGGCCGCGGCTCGGTGTCCGGGCGGGTCGAGCGGTTCACAACCGGTTCCCACGGCTACTTCCTCGATTCCCGCTACAGCGAGCAGGGGTGGGCGCTGACCCTGGCCGCGCGCCGCCCGCTTAGCGAGTGGGCGACGCTGTTCGTCGAGGCGATCCACGTGTCGAGCCGCCGCGAGGCACGCGCCGACGTCGGGCTCGACCCCCGCCAGCACCAGGAGCAACTCCAGTCATCGCTGCGGCTTCGCTGGTAACCGGGCCTTTACCGCACCGTCGGTAAAGCGGAACCGTGAAGAAGCTGTGCATCCTGTTCGCGCTCGGCTCGCTGACCACCGTCCCGGCAAGCGCGGGGACGCTGAGCGTTCGCGTCACCGATCCGTCGGGCAAGCCGGTCGAAGGGGCGGTGGTGATCGTCAGGCCGGTCGGACGGGCGGCACCGGCTCCGCGCGCGCTTGGCGGCCTCGTCGTCGCGCAGAAGGGTCTCCAGTTCCATCCGCTCGTCTCGCTGGTGCCGCTCGGATCGACCGTCAGCTTTCCCAATTTCGATCGCGTCCGCCACCACGTCTATTCGTTCAGCCCGGCGAAGCGATTCGAGCTGAAGCTGTTCGCGAGCGATCAGACCCGCAGCGTCACCTTCGACAAGCCGGGGGTGGTCGCGATCGGGTGCAACATCCATGACCGGATGAGCGCCTTTCTCTACGTCAGCGACAGTGCGTGGAGCGCGGTGAGCGGCGTGGCCGGGGTGGCGTCGATCGGCGGACTTCCCGGAGGGGCGGTGAGCGTCACCGTCTATCATCCGTGGCTGCGCGCGCCGGGCAATGTCGCGGTCCAGCAGCTCGCTCTGTCGGGCGGCGCGCAGGGGCTGACGGTACCGATCAGGCTGCGACCGCCGCCGCCGATGATGATGAGCGGCTATTGATTCGGGGGCGCTTCCAGTTCCGGTCGCTTCGCGCGCGGCTGGCGGCAGGTTATGGCGGCCTGTTCGCGCTGGTCATGGCGCTGGTGGTGGCGATCCTGTGGATCTCGGTCGACCGGATCGGCGGCCGCGACGTGGTCCAGCAGATGGGCGCGTCGAGCGCGGTGTTCGACCGGCTGTGGGACCAGCGCGCGCGCGAGATGCAGGCCTCGGCGGCACTGGTCGCGCGCGACTTCGGCTTCCGCGCCGCCGTCGCGACCGGCGACGAGGCGACGGTGACGTCGGCGCTCGACAATCTCCAGGGCCGGCGGCGCGCCGATCTCGCGGCGATCCTGAGCCAGGACGGCCGGGTGATGGGACGGGTCGCTCCCCTCGAAAAGGCCGACGTGGCGAGGCTGTGGGACTCGCTCGACGAAGGAAAGATGACGGGGGTCGTGCGCATCGCCGGCCGCGCCAGGCAGGTCAGCGCGGCGCCGATCATGGCGCCGACGAATATCGGCTGGGTGGTGTTCGCGACCGACATCGACCAGCGCGAGCTCGATTCGCTCGAGCGCCTGAGCGCGATCCCGATCCACGCCGGGGTGGCGTCGAGCGCGCCGCCCAACCCGGCGTGGACGATGGTCGCGGGGGATATCCGGCTCGACCCCGCGGCCCGCGCGGCGATCGAGACCAGCCTGCACGACCAGGAAGCGACCAGCCTCAGCGTCGGGGGCGAGGAGAATATCGCGTTCGTCAAATCGCTCCCGGCGATGGTCGCGGGCGAGCGCGCGGCGTTGTTGCTCTATTATCCGCGATCCGAGGCGATCGCCGCCTACCGGCCGGTGAAGCAGATCGTGCTGCTGGTCGGGCTGATCGGCATCTTGCTGGTCGCCTACGCCTCGCTGCGCGGTGCGCGGCGGATCACCGAGCCGCTCGGTCGGCTCGACCGGGCCGCGGGACGGCTGGCCGAAGGCGAGCGCACGGTCCTGGCCGTCGAAGGCGAGGACGAACTCGCGCGACTGGCGGCGGGCTTTAACCGCATGGCCGAGCAGATCGAGGAGCGCGAGCGGCGAATTACCGAGCTGGCCTATAACGACGGCCTCACCGGGCTTGCCAACCGCGCGATGTTCCAGCGCCATGTCGACCTGCTGCTGGCGAACAACACCAACCAGCTGGCGCTGTTCTGCCTCGACCTCGATCATTTCAAGACGGTCAACGATTCGCTCGGCCATCACGCCGGCGACCGGCTGCTGGTCGAGATCGCGCGCCGGTTGCGCGAGGCAGCCGGGAGCTGCTTCATCGCCCGGCTCGGCGGCGACGAGTTCGTCGTCGTCCAGCCGCTCTCGGGCGAGCGCGGCGAAGTCGACCGCCTGGCCGAGGCGATGCTCGGCGCGGTCCGCCAGCCGATCGAGATCGACGGTCACCATATCGTCCCGGGGACGAGCATCGGCGTCGCGTTCGCGCCCGTCGACGGCAAGGATGTGGCGACGCTGATGAAGGCCGCCGATCTCGCGCTCTATCGCGCGAAGTCTGAAGGGCGCGGGGTCTGCAGCTTCTTCGAGCGCGACATGAACGAGCGGGCACAGGCGCGGCGACGGATCGAGAGCGATCTCGGCATCGCGATCGAGCGGGGCGAGTTCGAGCTTCACTTCCAGCCCCTGTTCGATCTCGCGGATCAAAAGGTGTGCGCGTTCGAGGCGCTGATCCGCTGGAACCATCCGTCGCGCGGCCAGATCTCGCCGGTCGAGTTCGTCCCGGTCGCCGAAGACACCGGGTTGATCGTCCCGATCGGGCGATGGGTCATCGAGGAGGCCTGCCGGCGGGCGGCCTCGTGGCCGGCCCCGTTGCGGGTCGCGGTAAACGTGTCGTCGATCCAGTTTCGCCGGCCAGGCCTCGGCGAGCAGATCGTCAGCGCGCTCGAGGCGAGCGGACTGGATCCGGCGCGGCTGGAAATCGAGATCACCGAGTCGGTTTTCCTCGACGGCGACGAGGCGACGCTGCGCCAGCTCCATTCGCTCAAGCGCCTCGGAATCCGCATCGCGCTCGACGATTTCGGGACGGGCTACTCCTCGCTTAGCTACCTTCAGTCATTTCCGTTCGACAAGCTCAAGATCGACCGAAGCTTCATCCAGGCGCTGATGACCAAGCCCAACGCGAGCGCGGTCGTGAAGTCGATCACCGAACTGGCGCGCGCCCTCGGCATGGAAACCACCGCCGAGGGGGTCGAGGAGAATGCGCAGTTGATGGCGTTGATCGCCCACGGCTGCTCCTCGGTGCAGGGCTTCCTGCTTTCGCGGCCGCTTAGCGCGATGCAGGTCGACGACCTGCTTCGCAGCAAGGGCCTGCCGGTAACCGGCAGGGCCGAGCGCGCGACGCCGACCGACCGCGCCGCCGGATAGATCGGCGGCGATCGTCACCGATGGCGTGGGGCTTGTCACGCGCCGGTCCGGCGCTAATGATAGCCCTAACAAAATTGGCTTTGGCCCGTTCCATGCGGGCAAGGAGCCGGTCATCGGGAGGGGCGGCCGCGTCATGAGATGGTCGATAGGGACGGCAATGGCGTGCGGCGTCGCGCTGGCGGCGGCGCCGACGATCGCGTCCGCCGCGCCGGCGCCCGTCGTTTCGGTAACCGTCGACGCTGCGCATCCCGGGGCCACGATCGAGCGCGACATTTTCGGCCAGTTCGCCGAGCATCTCGGCACCGGCATTTACGGCGGCATCTGGGTCGGGCCCGATTCGCCGATCCCCAACGTGCGCGGGATCCGCTCCGACGTGGTGGCGGCGCTGCGCGCGATCCGCGTGCCCAACGTGCGCTGGCCGGGCGGATGCTTCGCCGACAATTATCACTGGCGCAACGGGATCGGGCCGCGCGCCCAGCGCCCGGCGACGCTCAATCCCGACTGGGCGGGGGTGATTGAGCCGAACAGCTTCGGCACCGAGGAATATTTCGACTTCCTCGACCAGATCGGGGCCGAGGCGTTCATCTCCGAGAATATCGGGTCGGGGACCGTCGGCGAGGCCGCCGACTGGTTGGAATATATGACCTCCGACAGACCGACGACGCTTGCCCTGCAGCGTGCGGCGAACGGTCATCCCGCGCCGTACAAGGTCCATGTCCTCGGGCTGGGGAACGAGAGCTGGGGCTGCGGCGGCGCGATGAGCCCCGATCATTATGTCGAGGCGATGAAACAGTTCGCCCATTTCACCCGCAATTATAACCCCACGCAGCAGGGCGCGGACGCGATGAAGAAGGTCGCGGTCGGCTGGGACAGTGGCACCGCCGACTATACCGAAGCGGTGATGAAGGCGTGGAAGGACAAGGTGTGGAGCTGGGACATCGATGGCGTTTCCCTCCACGGCTACACCATCCCCAACAACTGGGAAAAGAAGGGACCGAGCGTCGGCTTCGGCGAGGATGAATATGCCAAGGCGCTCGCCGCGACGCTGAAGATGAACGGGTGGATCGCGGCGCAGCGCGCGGTGATGGATCGCTACGATCCGGCGCGAAAGGTCGGGCTCTACGTCGACGAATGGGGGCTGTGGGCCGACCCCAACCCGGGCAGCAACCCCGGCTTCCTGCAGCAGCAGAACACGCTTCGCGACGGCATCATCGCCGCGCTCAACCTCAACATCTTCATGCGCAACGCCGACCGGGTGCGCGGCGCGAACATCGCGCAGATGGTCAACGTGCTCCAGGCGATGATCCTGACCGACGGGCCGCGCATGGTGCTGACCCCGACCTATCACGTCTACAAGATGTACGTGCCGTTCCAAGGCTCGACCTCGGTACCGGTGGCGTTCGACGCGGGGAGCGTCTCGCTCGGCCCGGTCACGCTGCCACGCGTCGACGCCGCGGCTGCGCGCGACCGCGACGGGCGGCTGTGGTTGAGCCTCGTCAACCTCGATCCGCGGCAGGGGGTCAGCCTCGACCTGCGCGGCACCGGGGCGATGCGTGCGACTGGCGAGCTGCTGTCGGCCGGCGCGGTCGACGCGCACAACGACGTCGCCCATCCGTCGGCGGTGGCGCCGCGCCTGGTCGAGGCGCGCGCCGCGGGCGGGGCGCTGCGGATCGCGCTTCCGCCGGCGTCGGTGGCGGTCGTGATGCTTCGCTAGACCGGGTCGTCGCTGCGGTGAAAAGCGCCGGAAAACATGGATTGAGATCGTTCACAACAGTAGACAAAACAGCATCGAGCGGAGGGAGTCGGGTATGGCAGGGTCGAACAGGAACGGATTGAACCGGCGCGAGCTTGGCCGGCTGGCCGCGGGCGCGGGACTGGCCGGGGGCGCGCTGTCGTCGGGCGTGGTCCGCGCGGCGGGCGCCGCCGGGTCGATGACCAGGCCCTTCCCGGACAAGTTCCTGTGGGGCTGCGCGACCGCGAGCTACCAGATCGAGGGCGGGGTCCACGAGGGCGGGCGCGGACCGACCATCTGGGACGTGTTCAGCCATACGCCGGGCAAGGTCGCCAACGGCGACACCGGCGATGTCGCGTGCGACAGCTATCACCGCTACCCGCAGGACGTCGCGCTATTGAAGGCGCTCGGCGTGTCCAGCTATCGCATGTCGATCGCCTGGTCGCGGATCTTCCCCGACGGGCGCGGCAAGCCCAACGCGGCGGGGCTCGACTATTACAAGCGGGTGATCGACGCGCTCCACGCGGCGGGGATCGAGCCCTACGTCACCCTGTTTCACTGGGACCTGCCGAGCCGGCTTCCGGGCGAATGGCAGAACCGCGACACCGCCTACGCCTATGCCGACTATGCCGGCTATACCGCGCGCGCGCTGGGCGACCGGGTGCGCCATTACATGACGGTCAACGAGCTTCGCTGCTTCACCGACCTCAGCCATCTGCAGGGCATCCATGCGCCGGGGCTCAAGCTCGGTGCGAAGGCGGTCAACCAGGTCCGGCACCACGGCGTGCTGGCCCATGGCCTCGGCGTCCAGGCGCTGCGCGCCAACGCGCCATCGGGAACGCAGGTCGGGATCGCCGACAATACGGTGATCTACGTCCCGGTGATGGAAACCCCAGAGCATATTGCCGCCGCGCGCGCCGCGACCCGCGCCGAGAACGCGATGTTCCTCACCGCGATCATGGAGGGGCGCTATCTCGACAGCTATCTCGCCGGGGCGGGGGCCGATGCGCCGGTGGTCAAGCCGGGCGACATGGCCGCGATCGGCAGCAAGCTCGATTTCCTCGCGCTCAACGTCTACGCCCCCGAATGGGCGCGCGCGAGCGACAACGCGAAGGGCTACGAGACGATCGGCCACCTGCCGCAGTCGCCGCACATGGCCTCGCCATGGCTCTACGTCGGTCCCGAGGTCGCTTACTGGGCGGTCCGGCACGCCAGCGAATTGTGGCACCCGTCGACGATCTACATCTCGGAGAACGGGAGCTCGGCCGACGACCAGATGATCAACGGCCGCGTCGACGACGTCGACCGGGTGATGTACCTCCGAAACTATCTCGGCCAGTTCCACCGCGCGATCGACGACGGCTTCCCGCTCAAGGGCTATTTCCTGTGGAGCCTGATGGACAATTTCGAATGGGCCGACGGCTACACCAAGCGGTTCGGGATCCACTACACCGACTTCGCGACCCAGCAGCGGATCCCGAAGCTCAGCGCGAAATGGTATAGCGAGGTGATCCGCCGCAACGCGCTGGTCTGAGCGCGGTAAGGTCGCCCTCAGCCCTTGGGCGGCGGGGCGACCGATTCACGGGTGAGCAGGCTGAACCCCAGCGTCTTGTCGCGCGGGGTGAACGGGGTGCCGCGGCGTCTGGCGCCGATCTGGTCGACCAGCATGCCGACCGCCGCCTGCGCCATGTCGGCGATCGGCTGGTGCACGGTGGTCAGCGGCGGCCACACGCTCTGCGACAGCTCGGTATCGTCGAACCCGCAGATCGACAGCTGCTCGGGAACGTCGAGATGGTGGCGGTGCGCGACCGCGAGCGCGCCGACCGCCATGTCGTCGTTGCTGGCGAAGATCGCGGTCGGCGGGACCGGCAGCGAAAGCAGCTGCTCGGTCGCGACCATTCCCGACTGGTAGGTATAGGCCCCGGCGACGACCAGCCCCTCGTCGATCTCGATCCCCGCCTCGGCCATCGCCGAGCGGAAGCCGGCAAGCCGGGCGTGGCTGTCGGCCTGCCGCTGGTCGCCGATGATGAAGCCGATCCGGCGATGGCCGAGCTCGATCAGCTGGCGGGTCATCTGGCGGGCAGCGCCGTAATCGTCGATCTTGACGCACGACAGGAACGGGCGCGGCGCGGTGTCGGCGACCGCGATCGCGGGAATCTCGCGCTCCTCGAGCATCGCCTGGATCGATTTCGAGGTGTTGAGCGGGGCGCTGAGGATGATCCCGTCGACCCCGTCGTTGAGCAGCTCGGGAAGCGTCTCGGCGGCGTCCTTGTCGAGCTCGAACTTCTCGACCAGCAGCATCGCGTGGCGCGCGCGCGCCTCGGCCAGTGCGCCGATCAGCAGCTGGCTGAGATAGGCCGAGCTGGGGTTGCTGTAGAGCAGGCCGATCCGCGTCGGCTCGACCCCCGCGAGCGAGCGCGCGGCGGGGTTGGGGGCATATTGCAGCCGGTCGACCACCGCCTGCACCGCGGCGCGGGTGCTTTCCTTGACCCGGGCGTCCTTGTTGACGACCCGCGACACGGTCATCGCCGAGAAACCCGACTCGCGCGCGACGTCGAAGATGGTCGGGGCCGATCCGGAGGCGCGGGGCTGCTTCATCGGGCGGGCTCTCTGGCACAGAGCGCGGTGCGGCGCAAAGCCAAAGGCGGCTCAGCGCGCCGACGACCTCGCACCGCCTTGGCTCAGCCTTCCATCTGCTCGAGCTCGCGGCCGCGAGTCTCGTTGATCAGCCGCTGGACGAGGAAGAAGCTGATCACCGCCGACACCGCGTAGACAGTGTAGCTGACGGTCAACCCCAGCCCACTCGCCATCGACGGGAAGGAGACGGTGATCAGCCAGTTCGAGAACCACTGGACGAACCCGCAGACCGCGAGCGCCGAACCGCGGATCTGGTTGGGGAACATCTCGCCCAGCATGACCCACATCACCGGGCCCCAGCTGAAGTTGAAGAAGATTACGTAGAGGTTGGCGGCGATCAGCGCGAGCGTGCCCATGTTGCCCGGCAGCGCGAGCTCGCCGGTCGGGCCGAGCGAGCCTTGCGAAAAGGCGAACACCATCCCGAACAGCGTCACCGCCATCCCCGCCGAGCCGATCAGCAGGATCGGCTTGCGCCCGATCCGGTCGATCACCGCGATGGTGAGGAAGCAGGCGGCGATCGAGACGACGCCCGAGACGATGTTGCGCTGGAGCGCGACCGCCTCCGACACGCCGGCGAGCTTCCACAGCGTCTCGCCGTAGTAAAAGATGATGTTGATCCCAACGAACTGCTGGAAGGCGGCGAGCATGATCCCCGCCCACACCACCGGGCGGATCCCGAGGAAGCCCCCGCCGCCCGGCGTCTTCACGTCGGCCAGCCGCGGGCGGTGATCGGCGCTGAAGCTGGCGCGGATCTCGTCGAGCTTGGGTCGCGCGGCGGCGGCGCCGAACAGCCGGGTGAGTACCGCCAGCGCCTCCTCCTCGCGCTTCATCAGCACGAGGAAGCGCGGGCTTTCGGGGATGACGAACAGCGCGAGCAGGAACACCACCGCGGGGATCGCCTGCATCAGGTACATCCAGCGCCATGCCGCGATGCCCGCCCAGAAGGGGCGGAGCGAATCGTTGCCCGCCGCCTGCTGGAGGAAATAGTTGACCACGAACGCCGCGGTCAGCCCGGTGATGATCATGATCTGCTGGACCGTGCTCATCCGCCCGCGGATGTGCGCGGGGGCAATCTCGGAGATGTAGGCCGGGCTGAGCACGCTCGCCGCGCCGACCGCCATGCCGCCGACAAGGCGCGCGGGGAGGAACAGTAGCCAGTCGTGCGCGAAGCCCTGGAGCAGCGCGCCGATGGTGAACAGGATCGCCGCCATCCGCATCACGTTGCGGCGGCCGAGCCGGTCGGCGAGCCAGCCGGCGAAAAAGGCGCCGATGAAGCAGCCGATCAGCAGCGAGGCGACGGTGAAGCCGAGCCCGCTGTCGCTTAGCCCGAACGCGGCGCGAAGGCCGCCCTGGGTGCCGTTGACCGCGCCGCTGTCGTAACCGAACAGGAAGCCGCCGATCGTCGCGACCGCGACGATTCCGCCGACGAAACCGAGATTGCCGACCGGCTCGCCGCCGCTCCCCGCCGAGTCCATCTTGTTCATAGGATCCTCCCCCTATTTTTGTGTTAGCGGTATCGAAGAATTTCCAGCCTGTCCACAGGCCGCCGCAAATCGCCTCCTGAGGGCTTGCGAGCAAGTCGAAGTTAGCGCTATCTTCGCGGCGAGACGAGTCTGTCGAAACAGGCCGCGGGGAGGGTGAGCGTGTTCCTAGGGATCGATATCGGCACCTCCGCGGTCAAGGCCGTCCTGGTCGATGCCGACGGGCGGCTGGTCGAGGAAGCCTCGGCGCCGCTGTCGGTCGCTCGCCAGCAGCCATTGTGGTCCGAACAATCGCCCGACGACTGGTGGACGGCGACCGAGGCCGCGGTCGAATCGCTCGACCCCGCGCGGCGCCGGCAGGTGCGCGCGATCGGGCTTGCAGGCCAGATGCATGGCGCGACCCTGCTCGGCGCCGACGACCGGCCACTTCGTCCCGCGATCCTGTGGAACGACGGTCGCGCCGAGGCCGAGTGCGACGCGTTCGAGGCGGCCGCGCCCGACTCGCGCCGGATCGCCGCGAACCGCGCCTTTGCCGGCTTCACCGCGCCCAAGCTGCTGTGGGTGCGCGGCCACGAGCCCGACCTGTTCGCCGCGACCGAAACGGTGCTTTTGCCCAAGGATTATGTCCGGCTGGCGATGACCGGCGACAAGGCGACCGACGCGAGCGACGCCAGCGGCACGCTGTGGCTCGACGTCGGCGCGCGCGACTGGTCGGGCGCGCTGCTCGCCGCGACCGGGCTCGAGCGGCGGCACATGCCCACATTGTACGAAGGCACCGAGGCGACCGGGATGCTTCGCGCGGAGGTCGCGCGGCGGTGGGGGATGGACCCGGTGCCGGTCGCGGCGGGCGGCGGCGACAATGCCGCGGCGGCGGTCGGCGCGGGGGTCGTTCGCGACGGCGAGGCCTTCCTGTCGCTCGGCACCTCGGGGGTGTCGTTCGTCGCTACCGACTCGCTGCGCGGCGCGCCCGACAGCGGCCTTCACGCCTTTTGCCACGCGCTCCCCGGCCAATGGCACCAGATGGCAGTGATGCTCAGCGCCGCGGCGTGCCTCGACTGGGCGGCGGCGATCATGGGGATCGACGTCGCCGGGCTGGTCGCCGCCGCCGAGCGCGCCGCGCCCGACGCGACCCCGGTTTTCCTGCCCTACCTGACCGGTGAGCGCACCCCGCACGCCGACGCCAATGCACGCGGGGCGTTCGTCGGCATGACCGCCTCGACCGGGCAAGCCGAGATCGCGCGCGCGGTGCTCGACGGAGTGGCGATGGGGCTTCGCGACGGGCTCGACGTGATCGTCGGCGCGGGATCGCGGGTCGACCGCTTCACCGTCGTCGGCGGCGGCTCGCGCTCGCCCTTCTGGGGGCGGCTGCTGGCCAGCGCGCTCGGCCGGCCGCTCGATTATCGCGACGGCGCCGCGGTCGGGCCCGCGCTCGGCGCGGCGCGGCTGGCGATGATCGCCGCTGGCGGCGCCGACAGCGCGAGCGCGACCCGGCCCCCGCCACTGCGCGAGACGATCGACCCCGACCCGCGCGAGGCCGAGCGCTTCGCCGCGCTCCAGCCGCGTTTCCGCGACCTTTACGCCGACCTCCACTCCAGCCGCCAGGACTGACATCATGACCGACCAGACCGACCGCATCTTCGCCGGATTCGACCCGATCCGCTACGAAGGCCCCGACAGCGACAACCCGCTCGCCTATCGCTTCTACGATCCCGAGCGTGAGGTGCTTGGGGTGAAGATGAAGGACCAGCTGCGGCTGGCCGTCTGCTACTGGCACAGCTTCGCCTGGGCGGGTCACGACATCTTCGGCGCGGGTACCTTCAACCGCCCGTGGCAACCGACCCAGCCCGCGACCGAGGCGCTGGCCGAGAACAAGCTGATCAATGCGTTCGACTTCCTCGAGCGGCTGGGCGTGCCCTATTTCTGCTTCCACGACGTCGACGCGATGGCCGCCGCCAGCACCGCCGACGAGCATCGCCGCCATCTCGCCGCGATCGTCGAGCGGATGGAGGAGCGGATGGCCGCGACCGGGGTCAAGCTGCTGTGGGGCACCGCCAACCTCTTTTCGCACCCGCGCTACGCCGCCGGGGCGGCGACCAGCCCGAGCCCCGAGGTATTCGCCTGGGCCGCCTTCCAGGTGCGCGAGATGCTCGAGGCGACGCACCGGCTGGGCGGGGCCAACTATGTGCTGTGGGGCGGGCGCGAGGGCTACGACACGATCCTCAACACCGACCTGCCGCGCGAGATGGACCAGCTCGGCCGCTTCCTGTCGATGGTGGTCGAGCACAAGCACAAGATTGGCTTCGGCGGCCCGATCCTGGTCGAGCCCAAGCCGCACGAGCCGGCCAAGCACCAGTACGACCGCGACGTGGCGACGGTCTACGGCTTCCTCCGCCGTTACGGGCTGGAGAAGGAGGTCAAGGTCAACATCGAGGCGAACCATGCGACGCTCGCGGGCAACAGCTTCGAGCATGAGATCGCGACCGCGACCGCCTATGGCATCTTCGGGTCGATCGACATCAACCGCGGCGACCCGCAGAACGGGTGGGACACCGACCAATTCCCCAACGACATCCCGGGGCTGACCCTCGCGCTGCTCTATATCCTGAAGGGTGGCGGGATCGGGCAGGGCGGATTCAACTTCGACGCCAAGGTGCGCCGCCAGTCGGTCGACCCGGTCGACCTGTTCCACGGCCACATCGGCGGGATCGACGTGCTCGCCAAGGCGCTGCTCAATGCCGAGGCGATCATCGGCGACGGTCGGCTCGATCGCTTCGTCGGCGACCGCTACGCGGGCTGGAGCGAGGATTTCGGCAAGCGTGCGTCGCAGAGCAGCCTCGCCGAGCTCGCCGACCATGTGGTCGAAAGCGGGATCGACCCGCGCCCGCAGTCGGGGCGGCAGGAATATCTGGAGAATCTCGTCAACCGCTTCGCCGGCTAGGCGCGGTGCGCTCGCGTTTCCCCCACGCGCTGGCGGCGGCGGTCGCGTTGGGTTGGGCGGCTGCGGCGGTCGCCCAGCCCGCGACCCCGTTGCCGCGGATCGAAAGCCGGGCCGGGCGGCACATGCTGACGGTCGACGGGCGGCCGTTCCTGGTGCTGGCGGGGCAGGCGAACAATTCGTCCAACTATCCCGCGATGCTGCCCACGGTCTGGCCGGCGATCGCGCGGCTCCACGCCAACACGCTCGAAATGCCGATCGCGTGGGAACAGGTCGAGCCGGTCGAGGGGCGGTTCGATTTCCGCTTCCTCGACCAGCTGGTGCGCGAGGCGGGGGAGCACCGCGTCCGGTTGATCCTGCTGTGGTACGGGGCGTGGAAGAATACCGGGGCGAGCTACACGCCCGAATGGGTCAAGGCCGACACGGCGCGCTTCCCGCGGATGCGGCTGAAGGACGGCGGCACCCACATCACCCTCTCGCCGCATGGGCGCGCGACGCTCGAGGCCGACCGACGCGCCTATGTCGCGATGCTCTCGCACCTCGCGCAGGTCGACAAGGCCCACCGGGTGATCATGATCCAGATCGAGAATGAATCGGGCAGCTACCGCAGCCCGCGCGATTATTCGCCCGAGGCCAACCGGCTGTTCGCGGGCGAAGTGCCGGCGGCAGTGGCGACGCTGACTGGGCGGCGCGGGTCGTGGTCCGCGGTCTACGGCCCGAAAGCCGAGCAGGCGTTCAACGTCTGGTACACCGCTCGCTACATCGACTCGCTCGCGGCGGCGGGGGCGGCGATCCTGCCGCTGCCGACCTACGCCAATGCGTCGCTGAGCGACCCGTTCGACGAGCGACAGGCCTATGGCACCGCGAGCGGGGGACCGAATTGGAACGTGATCGACCTGTGGCGGGTCGCGGCGCCGCACCTGTCGCTGGTCGCGCCAGATCTCTACGATTCGAAGCCCGCCAACGTCGCCGCGCAGCTCGACCATTATGCGCGGCCGAACAATCCGCTGTTCGTCGCCGAGAGCGGCAATACGCTCGCCTTCGCGCGCTTCGTCTGGCCGGCGATCGGGCGTGGGGCGATCGGCTGGTCGGTGTTCGGCACCGACGACAGCGGCTATTCCAACTACCCGCTCGGCGCGCGCGCCGACGACCATGAGGCCGAGGCCGCGATCGCCGCCAATTATGCGCTGCTCGCCCCGGTCGCGGGCGACTGGGCGCGGCTGGCGTTCGATCATCCCGGCTGGGGCACCGCGCGCGGCGACGGCAAGGGCGGCAACAAGGACGAGGGAGAAGGGCGGCTCGGGCGCTGGCGGCTGGTCGTGCAATATGCGCGATGGTCGTTCGGCGAGGACGACTGGCATTTCCTCGACGCCGCGCCGCACCCCGACGCCGACCGCCCGGTCGGCGGGGCGGCGTTCCTCCAGCTCGGCCCCGACGAGTTCCTGCTCGCCGGGTCGAACGCGCGGGTGCGCTTCGCGCTTGCCGAGCCGGGCGGGGCGCAGGCGCAATATCTGTCGGTCGAGGAAGGACGCTTCGTCGACGGGCGATGGGTGATGGATCGCCGCTGGAACGGCGACCAGACCGATTACGGGCTCAACCTCGGGCGGCCGACGCTGCTCAAGGTTCGACTGGGGGTGTATCGATGACATCGACGATGGGGAGACTGCGCGCCGCCGCGCTGCTGGCGACGAGCCTGTGGGCGGGGACGGCGCTGGCGGCGACAACGCCGGCGGGGCGGGGCTGGCACCGGATCGCGCACGGGATCGAGCTAACCCCGGCCGACCGGCCCGGCGTGGTCCGGCTGCTCGCCTATGGCGATGGCATCATCCGCGTAAGCGAGGGGCCGGGCGCGGCGCTCGACCTGCCGCGAAGCCTGATGGTCACCGCCGTCCCCGCGGGCGAGCCGCAAGTGCGCGAGGAGGCGGGCAGCGTGACCGTGTCGACCGCGCGGCTGTCGGCGATCGTCGACCGCAAGACGGGGACGGTTCGCTTCGTCGACGACAAGGGCGCCGCGCTGGTTGGCGAGGACGGACCGCCGTCGTTCGCCCCGGTCGCAGTCGACGGCAAGCCGTTCCTCGCCATCCGCCAGTCGTTCAACCGCGGCTCCGACGAGGGGCTGTTCGGGTTCGGCCAGCACCAGTCGGGCAAGACCAACCTCGCCGGCGAGGACGTCACGCTTCAGCAGCACAACATGGACGTCGCGCTGCCATTCCTGCTGTCGACCCGCCATTACGGCATCCTGTGGGACAATGACTCGGCGACCCGGCTGGGCGACCCGCGGCCCTATCCGCTCGCTGGCGCGCCCGGCGACGGGCTCGGCGTGACCGGTGCCGACGGAAGTCCCGGCTGGACCGCGACCTACCGCGTCGGCGACCGGATCATCGCCACCCGGCGCGAGCCGACGATCGACCTGCGCTATCTCGAGAACGTCAAGGACTGGCCAGCGGGAACGCGCACCGCCGACGGCGGCGACACCGTGCCCGGACTGACCGTCGAATGGGTCGGGACGGTTCGCGCCGCGCCGGGTCTTCACCGCTTCCGTATGTATTCGTCGGGCGAGGCGCGGCTGACGATCGACGGCAAGCCGCTGCTCGAACGGTGGCGGCAGAACTGGAACCCGTGGTTTCACAATGCCGACGTCGAGCTTGGCGAGGGCCCGCACCAGCTCCGCCTCTCGTGGGAGCCGCAGGGCGGCTACATCGGGCTCTACCACGCCGACCCGCGCCCCGCGGCGGCGCGAAGCGGGGTGACATTGTCGTCCGAGGTCGCGCGCGGAGTCGACTATTACGTCGTCGCAGGGGCGACCCCCGACGCGATCATCGGCGGCTATCGCGCGCTGACCGGCAAGGCGCCGATCATGCCGAAATGGGCCTATGGCTTCTGGCAGAGCCGCCAGCGTTACGAGACTCAGGACCAGCTGCTCGGCGTGCTCCGCGAATATCGGCGGCTCGACCTGCCGCTCGACAATATCGTGCAGGACTGGCGCTACTGGGCCGACCCGAATTGGGGCTGCCACTGTTTCGACGCGACGCGCTTCCCCGACCCCAGGGCGATGGTCGACGAAATCCACGCCAGCGGCGCGCACGCGATGATCTCGGTATGGGCGAAGTTCTACCCGACCACCGCGCATTACCAGGAGCTGGCAAAGGTCGGGGGGATGCTGACCAACATGGTCACCCCGCGCCCCGACGAGCCGACCGATCCCGACTACATTCACCGCATGTACCGCGACTGGGTCGGGCCGGGGTTCGCCAACGCCTTTTACGATCCGTTCAACCCGGCGGCGCGCGACCTCTATTCGCGCCAGCTGATCGAGAGCCTCGGCACCAAGGGGTTCGACGCTTGGTGGCTCGATTCGGACGAGCCCGATTTCCAGTCGAACATCTCGACCGCCGAGTGGCTGCGGCGGATGGGGCCGACCGCGCTCGGCCCCGCGGCAGCGCACGCCAACGCCTATCCGCTCGCCCATGTCGAGAATGTCTACGACCATCTCATCGTGGCCAAGCCCGACGTCCGGCCGTTCATCCTCACCCGTTCGGGGTTCGCGGGGATCCAGCGCGCGGGGTCGGCGATCTGGTCGGGCGACGTGGTGTCGCGCTGGGACAGCCTGCGCGAACAGGTCGCGGCGGGGATCGGGCTGTCGCTGTCGGGGATGCCCAACTGGAGCCACGACATCGGCGGCTATGCAATGGAGGCGCGGTTCATCAAGCCGACCGCCGCCGACCTCGACGAATGGCGCGAGCTTAACACCCGCTGGTTCCAGTTCGGGGCCTTTTCGCCGATCTTCCGCAGCCACGGGCAGGACATCCCGCGCGAAATCTACCTGATGTCGCCGCCGGGATCGCCGACATATCGATCGATGAGCTGGTACGACCGGCTGCGCTACCGGCTGCTGCCCTACATCTACACGCTCGGCGCCGACACCTATGCCAGCGACGGGACGATCATGCGCGGGCTGGTGATGGATTTTCCGGGTGACCGGCGCGGGTGGGACGTGGCCGACGAATATATGTTCGGGCCCGCCTTCCTCGTCGCGCCGGTGAGCGAATATCGCGCGCGGCAGCGGTCGGTGTGGCTTCCGGCAGGGGCCGACTGGTACGACCTTTCGACCGGGAAGAAGATCGCGGGCGGGCAGGCGATCGTCGCCGACGCGCCTTACGAGCGGATGCCGCTGTTTGTCCGCGCGGGATCGATCGTCCCGACCGGTCCGGCGATCCAGCATAGCGGTGAGGACAGCGGCAAGCCGCTGACCCTCTTCGTCTACGCCGGGGCGGACGGCCGCTTCACGCTGTACGAGGACGACGGGGTCAGCCGGCAGTATCTAAACGGCGCGGCGGCGCGGACGCCGTTCCGCTGGGACGACAAGCGCCGGACGCTGACGATCGGCGCGCGGCAGGGACGGTTTGCGGGGATGGCCGGGCGGCGGACGATAAGGGTGCGCTGGATCCGCGCCGACCGTCCGCGGCCGTTCGACCTCGACGCGCCCGCCGACTCGACGCTGGTCTACGACGGCCGCGAGCGCACGGTGCGGATGCCGTGAGCGCGGAAAACGAGGCCAGGCGGTGACGGTCGGGGAGGACAGGCAATGAACAGACTTACGCATACCCTGCTCGGCACGGTTGCGGCGCTGGGCGTCGCCGCGAGCGCGGTTGCCGCGCCGACCATCGACCCGGCCTATTCGAGCCACGCGGTGATCCAGCGCGACCGGCCGATCCGGCTCGGCGGCACCGCGACTCCGGGATCGCGGCTGGCGGTGAGCTTCGGCGGCGCGACCCGCACCGCGACCGCGAGCCGCGCCGGGCGCTGGGAAGCGGTGTTCCCGGCAATGGCGAGCGGGCACGGCCTGTCGATCAAGGTGACGGGAAGCGATGGTAGCGCGAGCGCCACCGACCTCGCCATCGGCGACGTCTGGCTCTGCTCGGGCCAGTCGAACATGGAATATCCGCTGCGCCGCGCGCTCAGTAGCGATTCGATGGTCGCGGAGGCGGCGGACGCCGACCTGCGGCTGATGAAGGTGCCGCAGCAGTTGGCGGGGGTTGCGCAGGACCGCTTCGCCAAGCCGCCCGAATGGCGCGTCTCGACTCCCGACACCGCCAAGGATTTCTCGGCGGTGTGCACGTTCATGGTTCGCCAGTATCGCAAGGCGGTCGGCGTGCCGGTCGGCGCGATCGACGATAGCTGGGGCGGAACGCCGATCCGCGCATGGATGGACGAGGCGTCGGTGGCCGCCTCGGGCGGGGGCGCCGACGCCGCGCTCGCCGCGCTCAGCCGAACCGATCCCGCGGCGGCGACCGCGCAGTTCGCGCGCGGCTGGACCGACTGGTGGCGCGGGCAGAGCGGCGACCGACCAGGAACCGAGCCGTGGCAGACGGGCGGCGGGGCGGCGCTGGCGTGGGCCGACGCGCCGACGCCCGGCCCGTGGGACGACTGGGGCGGCGACTGGCCCGCGTTCGACGGCAATGCGTGGATGCGAAACACGGTCACGCTGACCGCGGCCGAGGCTGCGCAGGCGACGACCCTCGACCTCGGCATTGTCGACGACATGGACGAGACGTTCGTCAACGGGGTCGCGGTCGGCGGGGTCAACGACCCGGTTAACGAGCGCCATTATGCGCTGCCCAAGGGGCTGCTCCACGCGGGCGAAAACCGGGTGAGCGTGTTCATCCGCGACAATTGGGGGCCAGGCGGGCTGCGCGGGTCGACCCCTGCGATCGCCTTCGCCGACGGCCACCGGCGCGTGCTGGCGAATGGCTGGCAGGTAGCCCGCGCGCCATCCAAGGTCGGCGCGCCGCCGACCCCGCCGTGGGGCGGGCCGCTCGGCGTCTCGACCATCTACAACGCGATGGTCAGCCCGCTCGGCGCGATGTCGCTCAAGGGCGTCGCCTGGTACCAGGGCGAGGCCGACGTCGGACAGCCGGGCTACGACCGGCGGCTGGCGGCGATGAAGGCCAATTGGCGAAGGCAGTTCGGCGATCCGCGGCTGCCGTTCCTGGTGGTTGGGCTGGCGGGCTGGGGGATGCCGCTGTCGCACCCCGCCGAAAGCGGCTGGGCGGCACTGATCGACGAGCAGCGCAAGGCGGTGGTCGCGGACCCGCGCTCGGCGCTGGCGAGCGCGATCGATGCGGGCAACTGGACCGACATCCATCCCGCCGACAAGGCGACGGTCGGGCAGCGGCTGGCGCTGGCCGGGGAAACACTGGTCTATGGATTGCCCGCGGGACGTATGTCGCCGATGCCGCTTTCGGTGCGGCGCAACGGCAATGCGCTGCTGGTTACCCTGTCGAAGCCGGTCGCGGCGTTCGGCAGTGACCAGGCGATCGGCTTTACCCTGTGCGGCGAAACGCCGGCCAGCTGCCGCTTCGCCACCGGCATCGCCAGCGGGGCGACGGTGCGAATCGCGCTCGACGGCCAGCCGGTTACGCGGCTGCGCTACGGCTGGGCCGATTACCCGATGCTCAACCTGTACGATGCCGACCGGCTGCCGGTGCCGGTGTTCGAACTGCCGATAACCGATTGACGAAGGGGAGGGGTCGATGCGTCGGACGATGATGATCGCGCTGTGCTGCGGGGTCGCGCTCGCCGCGGTCGGGAACGTCGCGCGCGCAGCGCCGTCGGGGCCGGCGACGGTTGTAAGGCCGGCGGCGAATGCGTTGTATCGCGATCCGCGGCTACCCGTCGCGGCGCGGGTCGCCGACCTCATGAAGCGCATGACGCTCGAGGAAAAAGTTGCCCAGTTGGAAACGTTGTGGGAGACGAAGGCCAAGGTCCAGACCGTTGACGGCCGCTTCGATGCCGAGGCCGCGTCGCGCAACTTTCCCGACGGGATCGGCGGGATCGCGCGCCCGTCGGACCGGCGCGGAGTCAGCGCGGGGAACGGCGCGGCGGGAGCGACCAGCACCGCCAATCGCGGCGCGCGCGAAACCGCCGACTATGTCGATGCCGCGCAGCACTGGGCGGTCGAGCGCACCCGGCTGGGGATCCCGATCCTGACGCACGAGGAGGCGCTCCACGGCTATGTCGCGCCCGGGGCGACGAGCTTCCCGCAGGCGATCGCGCTCGCCTCGAGCTGGGACCCGGCGCTGAGCGAGCGAATCTTTTCGGTCGCGGCGCGCGAGATGCGCGCGCGCGGCGCCTTTCTCGCGCTCGCCCCGGTGGTCGACGTCGCGCGCGATCCGCGCTGGGGCCGGATCGAGGAGACTTATGGCGAGGACCCTTATCTCGTCACCCAGATGTCGCTCGGCGCGATCAGCGGCTTCCAGGGAACGCGCCTGCCGCTCGCGCCCGACAAGGTGCTGGTGACGCTCAAGCATCTCACCGGCCACGGCCAGCCCGAAAGCGGGACCAATACCGGCCCTGCCGAGATCAGCGAGCGGACGTTGCGCGAATATTTTTTCCCGCCGTTCGAGCATGCGGTGAGCGAGTTGCCGGTGCGCGCGGTGATGCCGAGCTATAACGAGATCGACGGGGTGCCGAGCCACGTCAACAAGTGGCTGCTGACCGACGTGCTTCGCGGCGAATGGGGCTTCAAGGGCATGCTGGTCAGCGACTATTTCGCGATCAGCGAGCTGCAGGGGCGGCACCGGCTGGTGTCGAGCCCGGCGGAGGCCGCGCGGCGCGCGCTCGACGCCGGGGTCGACATCGAGACGCCCGACCCGCAGACCTACCCGACGCTGGTCGCGCAGGTGCGCAGTGGCGCAGTGAGCGCCAAGACGCTCGACGCGGCGGTCGCGCGCGTGCTTCGGGTCAAGTTCGAGTCGGGGCTGTTCGACCATCCGTTCGCTGACGCCGCGACCGCCGAGGCGCGGACCGCGACGCCCGACGCGATCGCGCTCGCCCGGCTCGCGGCGCAGCGCTCGATCGTGCTGCTCAAGAACGACGGCAACCTGCTGCCGCTCGACCCGCGCGCGGTCGGGCGGATGCTGGTCGTCGGGACTCATGCCAGCGACACGCCGATCGGCGGCTACAGCGACCAGCCGCGCCACGTCGTCAGCCTGCTCGAAGGGCTGCGCGAGGCGGCGGGGGGCGACTTTCCGGTCGATTATGCCGAGGGGGTGCGGATCACCGAAAAGCGGGTGTGGACCGACGACAAGGTCGACCTCGTGCCGCCCGAGGTCAACCGGCGGCTGATCGCCGAAGCAGTCGACAAGGCGCGCAACGCCGACGCGATCGTCGTCGTGGTCGGCGACAACGAGGAGACCAGCCGCGAGGCCTGGGCCGACAATCACCTCGGCGACCGCGCCTCGCTCGACCTCGTCGGCCAGCAGAACGACCTCGTCGCGGCGATGCTGGCGACGGGCAAGAAGGTCGTCGTCGTGCTGCTCAACGGGCGGCCGCCGTCCTACCCTTCCGTAGCGGCGAAGGCTCCGGCGATCGTCGAAGGCTGGTACCTGGGCCAGGAAACCGGGCACGCGCTCGCCGACGTGCTGCTGGGCAAGGTCAATCCGGGGGGCAAGCTGCCGGTGACGGTGGCGCGCAACGCCGGGCAGTTGCCTTTCTTCTACAACCACAAGCCGAGCGCGCGGCGCGGCTACCTGTTCGACGATGCCAGCGCCTTGTTCCCGTTCGGCTGGGGGCTCAGCTATACCCGCTTCACCGTCTCGGCCCCGCGGCTGTCGGCGGCGCGGATCGCGGCGAACCAGCCGGTCGAGGTCGCGGTCGACGTCGCCAACACCGGCGCGCGGGCCGGCGACGAGGTGGTCCAGCTCTACCTTCACCAGGAAACGTCTAGCGTGACCCAGCCGGTGCTCTCGCTCAAGCGGTTCGAGCGGGTGACGCTCGCGCCCGGCGAGACGCGAACGGTGCGCTTCACGCTTCGCCCCGACGATTTCAAGGTGTGGAACATCGCGATGAAACATGTCGTCGAGCCGGGGCGGTTCACGCTCTACAGCGGGCCGAACTCGGTCGACCTGAAGCCGACGAGCCTGACCATCGATGCGGCGCGCTGAGCCGCGTCAGCCGGCGGCGGCCGGGGCGGGGCAGATGGCGTTGAGCGCACCGCCGTCGTCGCGCGGCGGCAGATCGGCGGGACGGTCGAGCCAGTGGCGCTCGGCAGGCGCGCGGCGCGGGTCGACGTCGCTGGCATAGGCCGGATCGCGCTCGGCACGGGCAAGACCGATCCAGCGCACCCCGAGCCGGCGGTAGAGCGCGAGCAGGCGCGGCATCATCCGCGCGGTCATCGCGCTGTCGTGCATCAGCAGCACGCGGGGAAAGGGGTGACCGCTCAGCCGGTCCTGCCGCCGCGCGCGCGCGATCTCGTCAGCGGCGGCCGCAAGGTAGCGGCGGTCGAGCTCGGCCAGCGCGGCGCGATTCCCTTGCGCGGCGCAGCGCGCGAGCGGGCCGGTCCATTGCCAGTCGCCGAAGCTCAGCGACACCGCCGCGATCCGATAGCGGCGGTCGGCGAGCCAGCCGCGCACTGCGCCGCGGGTCGCCGCGTCCTTGCCCTCGGCGAGATAGGGAAAGCGGAGCCAATGTTCGTCGCCCGTGCCGCCGAGCTCGGCGAGCAGCGGCTCGCCCTTGGCGATGTCGGCTTCGAACGCGGCGACGCCGACCTCGTCGATATTGCCGTGGGTCCAGGTGTGATTGCCGAAACGGACGCCCGCGCGTCGCCACGCCTCAAGCGCCGCGCGGCCTTCGCTCGACCGTTCGGTGCCGATGCCGTTGACGAACAGGGTAACCTCGCGGACCCCGCCGCGCGCGAGCGCCGCGATCAACGCTCGGTTGACGCTCGCGATGCTTTCGCCGGGCGGGAAGGGGGCGTGCATCGGCGCGTCGTCGATCGTCATCGCCACCTCGATCGGGGCGGGGCGGGCGGCGTGCGCGGCGGGGGAGAGGAGGCCGATAGCGGCGGCGGCGGACAGGCGAAAACGAGCGGACATTGTCGCCCTGCTTGTTCCTTGATAGCGCTACCTGTCAAGCAAGCGGAGCGTCCGATGCGAATGAACCGGCGGGAAGTGATCGGGACGATGGCGGGCAGTGTCGTGGCCGGCGGCACGGCGCTTGCCAAGGCGCCGGCACCGTCCTCGCTCGCGGCGTTGGCGCGGCGGAGCGGACGGCGGTTCGGCACCGCGCTCGGGCTGGCCCCGTTCGGGCGCGGCGATCGCCCGGCCGACCCGGCCTATCTCGCGCTCGTCGCCGGTCAGTGCGACCTGCTGGTCCCCGAAAACGAGCTGAAGTGGCAGGCGACGCGTCCCTCCGCCGATCGCTTCGACTTTCGCGGGGCCGACCGCATCGCCGCCTTCGCACAGGCGCACGCGATGGCGCTGCGCGGGCACACGCTGTTCTGGTTTCCGCAGAAATGGTTTCCGGCCTGGCTCGACCGGTTCGACTTCGGGCCGAGCCCGGCGACGACGGCGATCAGGCTGCTCGAAGATCATGTCCGCACCGTGTGCGCCCGCTACGGCTCGCGGATCGCAAGCTACGACGTCGTCAACGAGGCGGTCGACCCGGCGACCGGGCGGCTGCGCGAGACGGTCGTCACCCGCGCGGTCGGCGGCGGGATCGAGACGGTCGACCTGCTGTTCCGCGCCGCGCGCCGCGCCGCGCCGCACGCCGAACTGGTCTACAACGACTATATGAGCTGGGAGGCGACTCCCGACGACATCAGGCACCGGCGCGGCGTGCTCGACCTGCTTGCCGAGCTTCGGCGGCGCGGCACGCCGGTCGACACGCTCGGCGTCCAGTCGCACATCCGGTTGCTCGACGGAGCGCCAGTCGCGAGGCAAGTGGCGGCGCTGGCGGGTCCGTGGCGCGCGTTTCTCGACGAGGCGGTGGCGATGGGGTTCCGGCTCAAGATCACCGAGTTCGACGTCAACGACCATGCCGCCCCCGCCGATGTCGCGGCGCGCGACCGGGTGGTGGCCGACTATGCGCGGGCCTATCTCGACGAGATGCTTGGCTACCCCGCGCTCGGCGACATTTTGTGCTGGGGACTGGCCGACCGGTACAGCTGGCTCGACGGGTTCGACCCGCGCCGCGACGGACAGGGCAAGCGCGGCACGCCCTACGATCGCGATCTCGCGGCCAAGCCGCTTCGCGGCGCGATCGCCGCCGCGCTTCGCGGGGCGACGAAGGCGCGAAGGGTCAGCGCGCCTTGAGCGTCGCGGCGAAGCGGTGGACGTCCTTGCCCGCGGTGACGACGATGGTGAAGGGCAGGTCGGCGTGGCGCTTCGCCAGCCCGGCGGGCACGCGAAACAGCAGGTAGCCGCCGCTGGCCTTTTGCGGCGCGACCGTGTCGGGTTCGAGCAGTTCGTTGAGCGCGTCGAGCGAGGCGGTCCCCGGCAGATTGTCGTCGTCGGCCTTGCGCTGCTCCGAACGCGCCGATTCGGCGCCGCTCGATCCGGCATTGCTGATCGGCGAGACGCCCGGGCTCATCGGCATGACGCCGGTCTCGCCGCTCCGGGCGAGGTCGCTCAGCCGCTCGCTGTTGCTGCGGTCGATCGCCCCGGCGCGGCCGCGTTCGCGGTCGATCAGCGCCGCGCCGCGCGCGAAGTCGGCGTCGGTCAGCTTGGTAAGGGTGGTCCCGTCCGCCGCGACCAGCTCGACCTGCGCCGGCCCGAAGGCGAACGGCGACTTGCCGAGGTTCATCACCAGCACGCGGATCGTCGCGAATTCGCTCGTCTCGCTGCCCGGCGAGAGCAGCCGCATCAGGACGGTCGGGCTTCGATAATCGACCGCGTGGAGCCCGCCGCGCCCCTTGACGAAGGTGCCGCTCGACGGATCGAGCCGGACGACGATCCCGGACGCACTCGCGGCTGCGCTCACGGCAACGAGCAGCGCGATCGGGAGGCGGCACCACCAGCGTTTAACCATGACAAAATCCCCTTGCGTCCAACCGATCAGTGGCAGACAGTGGTGGTAACGCTAACCAAGATCGACGCCGTCATGCAAGTCGCTCGTGCGGCCCGACACAAGTGGCTGCAACGCAAGGTGAAAGCGGCTAGGGTGGATCGCGGGTCGCGGGGCATGGGAGGGATGAGATGATCAAGCAGGCAATGATTCTTGCGGTATTGATGGCGACGGGTTCGACGGTCGCCCACGCGCAGGCGACGGGCGCGCCGGTGCCCGGCGGCGCGGTCGGTTCGGCCGTCGCCAATTCGAACCGCGAGACCTCGGCCGCCTACAATCATGTGGTGAGCCAGATGGACCCGACCGGCAAGCCGGTCGACAAGAAGGTCGGTCACGCGGTCCCGGCCAAGCCGGGCGACCTCGTCGCCGGTGCGCCGTTGCGCGACATCAACGGCCACGCCTTCGCGAAGATCGAGTCGGTCGCGCCCGACGGCGTCGTCGTGTCCGGCGACAGACTGATGGTGAAGGTCCCGACCAATGCGTTCGGCAAGGACGAATATGGCCTGCTTATCAACATCAGCGAAGCCAAGCTGAGGGAAGCGATTTCGAAGCAGCATGCCGGCTGACGCCAACGCCGCGCTGCCCGAGTGCGCGGCGTCCCATTTCAGCGGGCCACGCGTGAGCGCGCGCGGTCCCGAGGAGGTTGGCGCACTCGATCGCGCGGGGTTCGAAAAGCTCGTCGCGGCGCAGCGCCCGATGGTGATCCGCGGGCTCGTCGCCGACTGGCCGCTGGTCGGCGCGTCGCGCGACGTCTTGGCGCTTGCGGCGATGCTCAAGCAGGCGGGCGGGGCCTCGCCCGTCACCGCCTTCTTGGGTGACCCGACAATGGACGGGCGGTTCTTCCATTCGCCCGACTTTCGCGCCTTCAACTTCACCCCGGTCGAGACGCGATTCGACCGGCTGGTCGATACGCTGATGTCGGTCGCCGACGACCCGGCCGGGCCGCATATCTACATGGGAAGCACGCCCGCCGCCGAGATCGCGCCGGGTTTCGCCGCGAGCCACCCGCAGCCGCTGCTCGACGCGGCGACCGCCCCGCCGCGGCTGTGGATCGGCAACCGCCACCGGGTCGCGGCGCACGTCGACGAGGCCGACAATCTCGCCTGCGTCGTGTCGGGGCGGCGGCGCTTCACCCTGTTCCCGCCCGAACAGGTCGCCAACCTCTATGTCGGGCCGATCGACCGGACCGTCGCCGGGCAGCCGACCAGCACGGTCGACCTCGCCGACCCCGACCTCGCGCGTTTCCCGCGCTTCGCCGAGGCGCGCCGCCATGCGCTCGTCGCCGACCTCGCCCCGGGTGACGCGATCTTCATCCCGGCGCTGTGGTGGCACGGGGTCGAGAGCGCGGGGCCGCTCAACATCCTCGTCAACTACTGGTGGTGCGATGCGCCCGGCGACGCCGGCTCGCCGATGCACGCGATCGGGCACGGGCTGCTCGCGATCAGCCATTTGCCCGAGGCCAAGCGTCGCGCGTGGCGCGCGCTGTTCGACCATTTCGTTTTCCGGCTCGACAGCGATCCGAGCGCGCACCTGCCGGACGAGGCGCGCGGCATATTGGGCGACAGCAATGCCGAGCGGCGGCGGACGATCCGCCGCTACCTGCTCGGTGCGCTGCACGGGCTCGAGGAAGGGGCGGGAAGCGAATGATGATGATGAGAGCGCTTGGAAGGTTCGCGGTGGCGGTCATGGTCCTTCTGCAATCGACCCTGGCGAGCGCGCAGCTCGACCCCAACCGGACGCCGCCCTCGCTCGACCCGGCGCGCACCGCGAATGGGCTCGCGCCGACCCCGCCGATGGGATGGAACAGCTGGAATCGCTTCGGCTGCGAGGTCAACGAGGCGATCGTCCGCAAGGCCGCCGACCGAATCGTCGCGACCGGCATGGCGGGGGCGGGCTATCGCTTCGTCGTCATCGACGATTGCTGGCACGGCAAGCGCGATGGCGCCGGATTCATCACCGCCGACCCGGCGCGCTTCCCCTCGGGGATCAAGGCGCTCGCCGATTATGTCCATTCGCGCGGGCTGAAGTTCGGCATCTATTCAGATGCGGGGGCGATGACCTGCGGCAAGCGGCCGGGCAGCCAGGGGCACGAATATCAGGACGCGCTGACCTATGCGCGCTGGGGGGTCGACTACCTCAAATACGACTGGTGCTACACCGGCTCGCGCAATGCCGAGGAAGCCTATGCGCTGATGGCCGAAGCGCTGAAGGCGAGCGGGCGGCCGATCGTCTTCTCGATCTGCGAATGGGGCCAGAACCAGCCGTGGAAATGGGCCGCGCGGATCGGCAACCTGTGGCGCACCACCGGCGACATCGGCGATCACTGGCAGGGCAAGCGCGACTGGCGGCTGGGTATCGTCGACATCGCCGACCTCAACGAACCGCTCGCCGCCTACGCCGGGCCGGGCCACTGGAACGATCCCGACATGCTCGAGATCGGCAACGGCGGGATGAGCGACACCGAATATCGGAGCCATTTCTCGCTGTGGGCGATGATGGCGGCGCCGCTGATGGCGGGCAACGATCTCGACCGGATGACCCCGGCGCTGGCCGACATCCTGCTCAACCGCGAGGTGATCGCGGTCGACCAGGACAGGCTCGGTCGGCAGGGGCGGCGCGTATCGCGCGACGGCGACGCCGAGCTGTGGGCGAGGCCGCTCGCCGACGGCGGCGCGGCGCTGCTGCTGTTCAACCGCGGATCACGCGCGCGGGCGATCGACTGGTCGGCGGCGGACGCCGGATTCGCACCGGGCGCGCGGCTCGGCGTGCGCGACCTGTGGGCGCACCGCGCGCTCGGCTCGGCGAGCGGGGGACGGCTAACCGTCGCCCCGCACGGGGTGATCATGCTGCGGCTGACGCCCGCATCAGCGGAGCGTACGCACCGCGGCTGAGGCGCGGCGAATCTCGGCCTCGGTCGAATCCCCGGCAAGCACGCTGTACCAGCCCTGCGGCTCGTGCGGCGGGTCGCCCATGAAGCTGCCGTCGCCGTTGACGAAATGATGGTCGGCGTGGCGGGCGCGGCCTTCGCCGCCCCACGCCCAGAAATTGGTCCCGGCGACCGGCCCGCCCGCGCGCATGTCGGCGAGCGCGAGATCGTGGATCAGCGCGTAGAAGCGGTCCTTCCACGCGGTCGTCGCCGACGGATCGAAGCTGCCGCCGTCGCGCGGGAAGCCGAATTCCTCGATCACCAGCGGTTTGCCGAGCTGGCGGGCGAGCGCGACCTGCCGCGCGAAATAGGCGCGCGTGTTGCGCTCGACCGTCGGCCAGCTTCCCGCCAGATCCTTGGGGTCGGCCCACGACCAGTTTTGCGGCCAGATATGCGCGGTCAGATAGTCGATCGACGCGAAGCGGTGCGCGCCGATCACGCACGCGTCGCTGTCGAGGCAGCCTTGCGTCCCCTCGCTACCGGTCGACACGAGGTGATTGGGATCGAGCCGGTGGATCAGTCGCGCACTTGCGTCGATCCACTGGCGATAGGCGCTCATGTGGCGCTCCCCCACCGCGGTGCCGCCACCGGGGCGCGGTTCGTTGGCAAGCTGCCACGCCATGATCGCCGGATCGTCGGCGTAGCGCCGCCCGGTGACGCTGTTGGTGCGTCCGACGAGGCTTCGGACATAGGCGTGGTACATCGCCACCGCCTTGGGCATCGCGTAGAATTCGGACGAGACGTCGGCGAACTCGGGCCACGGGTGGGCGGGGTCGTTGTTGTTGATGTACTGGCCGCCGTTGACCCACGAACGATAGGTCATCATCCCGCCCGACCATTCCCAGAAATTGGTCAGGTAGAGCACTGCGCGCATTCCGCGCCTGCCCATCTCGGCGAGCGTCAGGTCGAGCCCGCGAAGCAGCGTCTGGTTATAGTGGGCGGTGCGGTCGCGGAAGGCGGGGCGGACGCTGTTGGTCAGCGGCGACAATTCGCCCGAGCCGAGCAGCCGGATATTGTCGACGCCGAGCGCGGCGAGCCGGTCGAGCTCGCGGCGCAGACGGTCGCTTCCGTCGGGTTTGCCTTCCGACGGCAGAAAGGCGGCGTACCACATGTTCGTCCCGACATAGCGGTAGCGGCGAGCGCCGAGCATGAGGCGCTCGCCCGCGCGGCGAACGAAGGCTGCGCGGGCCGGTCGTGCCGCCGCAACGGGCGCCGAGCTGCCTGCCGCGCCGCTTATCGTGAGCGCCGCGGCGGCGCCGACGAAATGGCGCCGCGACAGGCCGTTCGATGTCGGTGAATCCATGTCCGCTCCCTCCGCATCTTTGCCGCAGCATGACAGCGGCGTTGCAAAAATCACGCGGTCCGAAAACTATTGTTACAGCCGCATTGTCAAATCTTGTGATAGCGCTATCAGATAAGGCGAATCAGGCAAGTGGGCACGTCGAATCAAAGATGCCCTGGCCTACATTCGGGGAGGGGTTCGATGGCATCGCATCACATGTTCGCTCGCAATTTCCTGGTCGGGGCCAGCCTTCCGGCGCTGTCGGTCGCGCTTCTCGTCACCCCGGTCGCCGCCCACGCGCAGGTCGCCTCGGGCAATTCGACGTCGCAGTCGTCGGCGACCAATCCGAACAAGACCAGCAATGACGAGATCGTCGTCACCGGCACGCGCAAGGCTCTGCGCACCTCGCGCGACATCAAGCGCAAGGCCGACACGGTGGTCGATTCGATCACCGCGACCGACATCGGCGCCTTTCCCGACAAGTCGGTGGCCGAGGCGCTGCAGCGCGTTCCCGGCATCACCGTCAACCGCTTCGCCGCGACCAGCGACACCGCCCACTTCTCGGCCGAGCCGTCGGGCGTCATCGTCCGCGGGCTTCCGCAGGTGCGCTCGGAATTCAACGGACGCGACACGTTCAGCGCCAACTCGAACCGCGGGCTGAGCTGGACCGACGTCACGCCCGAGCTGATGGCCGGGGTCGACGTCTACAAGAACCAGACCGCCGAGCTGATCGAAGGCGGGATCGCCGGGTCGATCAACCTGCGCACCCGCGTCCCGTTCGACGCCACCGGGCAACTGGTCCAGGTCGGGGTGAAGGCCAACTACGGCGATCTGTCGAAGAAATGGACCCCCGACATCAACGGTTTCTACAGCAACCGCTGGATGACCGGGATCGGCGAGATCGGGATCATGGGCAACATCGCCTATTCCGACGTGAAGACCGCTTCGCAGGGCATCCAGTATGCGCGCGCCGGGATCTACGACAACGGATCGTTCCCGGGCAGCACCGGCACCGTCTATGTCCCGTCGGGGATCGAGTTCCGGTCGAACGAATATGACCGCAAGCGCACCGGCATCGCCGCCGCCGCGCAATGGCGCAGCCTCGACCGCAAGATCCTCGCGACGCTGCAGTACAACCGCTCGCTCAACAACCAGGAATGGCAGGAGCGCGCGGTCGGTGCCGGCTGGGCCGACCTGTACGGCAACGACGTTCGCTGGCGCTTCCCGGCGAGCGGCCGCACCAACACCATCCCGGTCGCCGCGCCGGGGTCGAATTTCGTTTTCGACAGCAACGGGAATTTCCAGTCGGGCACGTTCAACCAGGGGCATGACGTCAATTGGTGGGGCGCTCCTCCCGGAGATGTCGGTTACGGGGTGAACAGCAGCGGCCAGCCGATGTTCACGCCCTGCTACACCTGGATGTCGGCGGATCAGTGTCCCAACCCGTCGTACGGCTCCCCATTCAATACCGCGAGCCGCTACAACAAGAACCGCAACATGACGCAGGACGTCGCGTTCAACCTGAAATGGGAGGCGACCGACCGGCTGCGGTTCAACTTCGACGGACAATATGTCGATTCGAAGATCGACAACTACGACATCGAAGTCGATTTCAATTCTTTCTCCGACGTGTTCCTCGACGCGAGCGGGCCTTTGCCGCGGGTGAAGTTCCTGCCGCCGACCAACGTCAACCAGTCGGCGGGCGGACTGAGCAACCCGAACAGCTATTACATCCGCAGCGTCATGGACCACCTCGAGCAGAGCAAGGGCAACGAGAAGGCGTTCCGGGCCGACGGCGAATATGACATCAAGTCGGGCATCCTCGATTCGCTGAAGTTCGGCGCGCGCTATGCCGATCGCGAACAGAAGGTGCAGTGGAGCACCTACAACTGGCGCAACGTCGCGAACACCTGGACCGACTATTCGCCCTGTCCGCACCCCTTCTTCAACCTCGACAGCAAGCCGACCACCGCGTGCGGCGTCGACTTCAAGGGCTATCCGCAGGGCTTCTACGAGACCGCGCCGTTCGGCTCGAACTTCCTTGGCGGCAATCTCGGCACCTTCCCGTTCGTGCCGTTCGACTTCCTGCGCAACCACGGCGCCGACGGCTTCAGCGTCGATCGGACCGGCGTCGGCCAGTTCGTCCCGGTGTGCGAGCGCAACGGCCAGATCCCGGGCGTCACGCCGGTCGAAAATCCCGACAGCTGCTTCACCTCCGACGAGATCGCGGACATCAGCGAAAAGACCAAGGCGGCCTATGCGATGCTGCGCTTCGGCGGCAACGACTCGCGGCTGTTCGGAATTCCGTTCGCCGGCAACGTCGGCGTCCGTTACGTCGATACCCGCCTGAAAAGTTATGGTTCGGCGCGCTACCCGGTCATTTCTGGGCTCGATGCGACCAAATGCCCGCCCGTCGCGCTAACCCCGGGCGGCCTGACCGGGACCGCTACCGATCCAGGCGCCCCGCCTGATGGCGCGCCTCCGATCGTCAAATATCCCGCCTATTGCTATCTCTCGCCGCAGGATCTCGCGTTCGCGTCGGGCAATGGCGGCAACAACACGGCGCGCGCCAGCAATCACCAGTGGCTGCCGAGCTTCAACATCCGCTTCGACCTGTCGCCGAGCTGGCTGGTGCGCTTCGCCGCTTCGCGCGCCATGTCGCGTCCGGACATCGGACTGCTGAAGAATTATTTCCAGGTGAATGCGCAGCTTCCGGGCGCCGACCTGTCCGATCCGCGCTACACGATCGGCGCCGACGGTCAGCCGACCGCGGTGACGCCGACCTACACGGCCGACGCCTACAACCCCTATCTGAAGCCGATCACCGCCTGGCAGTTCGACGTCTCGCTCGAACATTATTTCGGGCAGGCGGGGCTGTTCAGCATCGCGCTGTTCCACAAGACCTTCCAGAACTACATCCAGTACGGCGTGTTCGACACGGTGCTGACCAACAACGGCGTGACCCGGACGGTCAGGACGCGCGGGCCGGCGAACGGCAAGGGCGCCAAGATCGACGGCATGGAAGTCGCCTACAACCGCTTCTTCGACTTCCTGCCCAAGCCGCTCGACGGGCTCGGGGTGCAGGCCAACTTCACCTATGTGAAGAACAAGGGCGTTCCGAACTCGGGGCTAAGCCCGGTCGGCGGGACCGGCGGGGCGATCACCAACGCGGGCAACGCCGGCTCGGCGCTCGATCCCGGCACGCTCGAAGGCCTGTCGAAATATACTTTCAACCTCGTCGGCCTGTACGAAAAGGGCAAGGTGTCGGCGCGCGTCGCCTACAACTGGCGCTCGAAATACCTCGTCACCGCGGTCGATTGCTGCGTCTACCTGCCGGTGTGGCAGAAGGGCACCGGCTACCTCGATGCGTCGCTGCGTTACCGCGTGACCGACAATCTCGAGCTAAGCGCCGAGGGAAGCAACCTGCTCAACACCAAGACCGTGCTCTACCAGCAGGTCACCGACGAGATGAGCCCCGAGGGCAAGCGCATCCTGACCCCCAACGGCTGGTTCATCAATGACCGGCGGTTCATCGTCGGGGCGCGCATCCGCTTCGGCAAATAGGCTTCACCTTACCCCTCCTGGCGCGCCGCTCGACGCGGCGCGCCAAATTTTTTGTTGGGGGCGTGTCGCCGGGCCGATGACCGCCGGACTTTCACCGGCTAGGCTCGGAGTTCCAGGCGGGAAGGGGCGATGCAGCAGCGGCCGGTCGACGTGATCATCCTCGGTGGCGGGACCGCCGGCTGGACCGCGGCGGCGGCGCTGTCGTCGCTGCTGCCCGCCTCGCGCTGCCGCATCCGGCTGGTCGAGTCCGAGGAGATCGGGATCGTCGGCGTCGGCGAGGCGACCCTGCCGCATCTCAAGAATTTCAACGACGCGATCGGCATCGACGAAGTCGAGATGATGAAGGCCAGCCAGGCGACCATCAAGCTGGGCATCGAGTTCGTCGGCTGGGGCGACCGCCGCTCGCGCTATATCCACCCGTTCGGCATCCACGGGCCGCCGGGATCGGAGCACGCCTTCCACCATCAGTGGGTGCGCGCACATCACGCGGGCTATCCGCATGCGTTCGACGAATTCTCCTTCGCGGTGATGGCCTCCCGGCTCGACCGGTTCGACTTCCCGGCGCGCGATCCGCGCTCGATCGCATCGACATACGCTTACGCCTACCACTTCGATGCCGGTCTCTACGCATCGTACCTGCGCGATTTCGCCGAGCGCCGCGGCGTGACACGAACCGAGGGCAAGGTGCGGGCAGTACATCGCGACGAGGCGAGCGGCGACGTCGCCTCGCTAGAGCTCGAATCGGGCGAACGTATCGCGGGCGACTTCTTCATCGATTGTTCCGGCTTCCGCTCGCTGATCCTCGGCGACGCACTCGGGGTCGCGTGGGAAGACTGGAGCGACTGGCTGCTGTGCGACCGCGCGTTCGCGGTGCCGTCGACGCGGGTCGGCGCGCTCGCGCCCTACACGCGCTCGACCGCCGGCCCGGCGGGCTGGCGGTGGCGAATCCCGCTCCAGCACCGCACCGGCAACGGCCATGTGTTCGTCAGTTCGCTGATCGGCGAGGACGAGGCGGCGAGCCAGCTGCTCGCCGGGCTCGACGGCGACGCGCTCGGCGAACCGCGGCTGCTGCGCTTCAAGGCCGGGCGACGGCGCGAGAGCTGGCACCGCAACTGCCTCGCGCTCGGGCTTGCCGGCGGGTTTCTCGAGCCGCTCGAATCGACCAGCATCTATCTGGTCCAGATCGCCATCATGCATCTGCTGCCGCTATTCCCGGAAGCGCGGGTCGACCCGCGCCTGGCGGCCGAGTTCAACCGCCGGATCGACCTCGAATATCAGAGCATACGCGACTTCCTGATCCTCCACTACCGGCTCAACCGCCGCGATGACGGGGAGCTGTGGCGGCATTGCCGGACGATGGCCGTCCCCGACACCCTCCGCGCGAAAATGGAGCTGTTCGCGCGTGGCGGCTATGTCGAGCAGTATCGCGACGGGCTGTTCACTCCGCCCAGCTGGCTGGCGGTCTATATCGGGCAGGGACTCGTCCCCGATCGCCCGCATCCGCTGGCCGAGGCGGGCGAGATCGGACCGCTCGTCGCCAAACTCGACGCCTTGCGCGACGAGGTCAGGGAGCGCGCCGAGGAGCTTCCGCTCCACTCGCGCTTCCTCGAGCGATATGCGCCCGCCCCTGCCGTAGCCCTCGCATGACCGACCGACCGATCGAGACGCTGCTGGTGGTCGGCCGCGACGTCGCCGGGTTCGTGGCGGCGGCGGCGCTCCACCGCGCGCTCGGCCCGGCGGGGATCCGGGTCGAGATGGTCGAGCTTCCCTCGCGCGCGGGTCCGGGCGACGTCCTTGCCGCGCCCCCGTCGATCGGCGCGCTTCACCGGATGATCGGGCTCGACGAGCGGCTGCCCGCTGCGCTGTGCGGCGCGGTGCCGCTGGTCGCGCACCGCTACGCGAACTGGGGCGGGGCGGCGGCGCCCTTCTTCCACGGCTTCGACCTGCCCCCGCTGCCGGGACAGGATTTGCCGTTCACCCAATATTGGCTGAAGGGCAGGCGCGAGGGCCTACAGGTCGCACTCGAGGATTTCTCGTTCGCGATCGGCGCGGCGCGCAGCGGCCGGGTTCCCGTCCCGCCGAGCGAACCGGCCGAGCCGGCGGTGGCGGCGTTCGGCTGGTCGATCGATCTCGCGCGCTATGTCGCGGTGCTCGACGAGCATGCGCGGCGGAGTGGGGTCGTCATCCACTCGGCGCGGTCGATCGAGGTCGAGCATCGCGGCGAAATGGTCGAGGCGATCCGGCTCGACGACGGGCGGCGCCTGGCCGCCGATCTCTATCTCGACGCCACCGGGCCCGAGGCGTCGCTGATCGGCTCCCTTGCCGGATCGGTTTCGGAGGACTGGAGCGATCGGCTTCCCTGCGACCGGGTGATGACGCTGTCGGGACACGCCTTCGCCGAGCCGCCCGCCTACGGCCATGTCGCGGCGTTCGACGCGGGGTATCTCGCGGTCCATCCGCTCCAGCATCGCACCGCGGTCAGCGTTCGTTATTCTTCCGAGCAGATCGACGATGCCGCGCTCGCCGCCCAGCTTCCCGCGCTGTCGCCGGTGCCTCTCGCCGGCGATGCCGATGTCGCGGCGCGGCCGACCGGACGGCGGGGGCGACCGTGGATCGGCAATTGCGTCGCGCTGGGCGAGGCGGCGGTGGTGCACGAAGCGCTCGACGGCGCGCCGATCCAGGCGCTCCATGCCGCGCTCGCGCACCTGCTGACGCTGTTGCCGGTGACCACGTCGACGATGCCCGAGGCCGCCGTGTTCAACCGGCTGGTCGGCCTGGCGAACGACGGGCTGCGCGACTTCACCGCCGCGCATTTCGCGCTCAATCGTCGATTCGGCCAGCCGCTGTGGGACGCCGTCCGCCAGGCGTTCAGCCCGACGCTGGCCGACAAGGTGCGGCTGTTCTCGATGCGCGGGCTGGTGCCGATCAACGACGAGGAACCGTTCGACGAGGGCAACTGGTCGCTGCTGCTCACCGGCCACGGGATTGAGCCCGAAGGCTATGACCCGCGGATCGACATCGTCGACGACGAGGCGCACGTCGCGCGGGTCAACGGCCGGCTGCAGGAGGTCGCCGCGCGGGTCCGCGCGATGCCGACGATGCGCGCGGCGATCGCCGCGATGATGCCGTCGATGCCCGGCGGGCTCAACCCGCGATGACCCAGCGCCCGCTTCGATCGATCGTCGTCGTCGGCGGGGGGACCGCAGGCTGGATGGCGGCCGCCGCGCTCGGCAAGGTGGTCGGGACCGGGCGGGTGCGGATCACGCTGGTCGAAAGCGAGGAGATCGGGACGATCGGCGTCGGCGAGGCGACGATCCCGGCGATCCTGCTGTTCAACCGCCTCCTCGAGATCGACGAGGACGCGTTCGTCGCCGCGACCCAGGCGACCTTCAAGCTGGGGATCGAGTTCGTCGACTGGACGCGGCTCGGCCATCGCTATTTCCACAATTTCGGGCTGCTCGGCGCCGAGCTTCGTGGCGGCGCGGCCTTTTCGAATTACTGGCTGCGCTGGGCGAGCGGGAGCGGCGCCGACGACCCGCTGCGGTTCAGCGCGGAAACGGTCGCGGCGCGCGGCGGCAGGTTCGGGCGGGCCGGCGGGCAGGACGGGCTGCCGTCGATCAACTACGCCTTTCAATTCGATGCCGCCGCCTACGCCGCCTTCCTGCGCGACTATGCCGAGCGGCGCGGGGTTGTGCGGCGCGAGGGCCGGGTGGTCGAGGTCGAGCGCGGGGACGCGGGGATCGAGGCGATCCGGCTCGCCGACGGCGGGCGGGTCGCGGGCGATTTCTTCGTCGACTGCTCGGGAATGCGGGGGCTGCTGATCGGCGCGCTCGAGGGGACCGACTACGACGACTGGCGCGAATGGCTGCCCAACGACCGCGCGATCGCGGTTCCGTGCGAGCGGGGCGAAACGACCACGCCGTTCACCCGCGCGACCGCGCGCGGCGCGGGTTGGCAATGGCGCATCCCGCTCCAGCACCGGATCGGCAACGGTCACGTCTTTTCGAGCCCGCACATGAGCGATGACGAGGCCGCCGCGATCCTGCTCGGCCAGCTCGACGGCGCGCCGCTGGCCGAACCGCGCACGATCCGCTTCACCACCGGGCGGCGGCGGCGAAGCTGGGTCGGCAACTGCCTCGCGGTGGGGCTGTCGTCGGGCTTCCTCGAACCGCTCGAATCGACCAGCATCCACCTTGTCCAGGCGGCAATCATGAAGCTGCTCGACTATTTCCCGACGCGCGATTCCGACCCGGTGCTGGTCGACCGTTTCAACGACGAGATGGCGCGGCTGTACGAGGCGATCCGCGACTTCCTGCTCGCCCATTATGTCGTCACCGAGCGCGATGATACCGCTTACTGGCGCGGCTTCCGCGCAATGGAATTGCCCGACACGCTGCGCGAGAAACTGGCGCTGTTCGAACGGCGCGGCGAGGTGCTGCCCAAGGTCGGCGAACTGTTCAGCGAAACGAGCTGGTTCGCGGTGCTTTACGGGCAGGGGATCCGGCCGGTCGGCTGGAACCCGATCGCCGACGGGCTGTCCGACGACCAGCTCGCGCTGACGATGGCGCGGATCGGCGAGGCGATCGACCGCCGCGTCGCGGGACTGCCGCCGCACGACCGCTTCGTCGCCGGCTGCTGCGCCGCATCGCCGCCCGCCGGGCGTTAGAGCCGCGCGTTGAGCGCGCACGCCTCGGGCCGCAGCGGCCCTTCGACATGTGCGCCGCCGGAATCGAACAGCAGGTGCTGTTGCGCACCCGGGTCGAAGCGCGGCCATGTCGCGAGCCCCGGCCCGTTCGGGTCGCCGGTCATGATGAAGTTCAGCCAGTAGGGCTTGAGCGACTGGCCCGGCGCATACTGGTCGGCACCGAAGGCATAGCTGATCTCGCGCGCATGGGTCGTTCGCCCGCCGCCGGGCGCGGCGTCAAATTCATAATGCCAGACGCGTTGCCCGCGCCGCGCGAGCAGCGTCGCGAGGTGGACCGTCGGGCAGCGGAAGGTGAGATCGGTGGCGATGATCTGGTCGCGCTCGCCAAGCCGCGGATCGACCGGCGGGTCGGGCTCGTCGAGCCGATAATAGGCGCGTGCCGCCGTCTCGCGCGGGCCGGTCGCCTTGGCGACGAAGGCGTCGCGGTGCGGGCGATCGCCGGGAAGGTTGAGTTCGACCCGGTTGCTGCCGATCAGCACGTCGGGCTGGCCTGCGCGGGCCAGCAACGCGGCGGGGTCGTCGGGGAGGTAGGCGCCGTCGATCGTCACGCGCAGAAAGCGATAATCGTCGGACTCGAGCGCGTCGTCGTGGAGCGTCCGGTCGGCCGCGAGTAGCGCGGTCGCCGACATCGCGCGCAGCTTGTCGATGCTGCCGCCGCTGCCCATTGCTGCGTCGAGCTGGTCGCCGAGCCGTAATGCCTCGGCGAGCGGGCGGGGCGGCAGGCCGAAGCCCGGGGTTCCGCTCTCGACGATCGCGCGCCGGAACAGCCCGCGCGTCGAAGGCGCGGCGAGCATCAGCGACACGTCCTGCGCGCCCGCCGATTCGCCCGCGATCGTCACCTGGTCGGGATCACCGCCGAAGCGCGCGATGTTGCGGCGGACCCAGCCGAGCGCCGCCGCCTGGTCCATCAACCCGTAGTTGCCCGCGTGGCCTCCAGCCTCTGCCGCCGCGCCGCGATGCGCGAGGAAGCCGAACAGCCCGAGCCGGTACCGGACGCCGACGATCACCACCTTTTCGCCGACGTCGGAAAGCACGATGTCGTTGGGGCCGCCGGCGAGGTTGCTTCCGCCGTGGATCCACACCAGCACCGGGCGGTGGCCAACGAGCGCGGGGGTGCGGACGTCGAGCGTCAGGCAGTCCTCGCTGCCGATCACGACGTCGCCGCGGTTCCAGCCGTAGTCGTTCTGCAGGCACGAGGCAGGTTGCGGCTGCGACGCGCGCACCGAGCGCCACGGCGTGGGCGGCTGCGGCGGCTTCCAGCGCAGCGGCCCGGTCGGCGGTGCGGCGAACGGGATGCCGCGAAACACATAGCCGCCGTCAAACGGCGCGCCGCCGACCGGCCCGCCCTCGGTGCGGACGACGGACGCGGGCTGGAGCTGGGCCTGGCCCGGGTTCGCGGCCAACAGCGCAAAGGCCAACAGTCGTTTGATCATCTCGTCTTGCTGCTCCTGACGATCGCGTCGATGAGGTCGGCGGCGAGCGGGAGCGAGTCCGCCGCCGCGGCGAAGTGCGAGCGCAGCTGGCGCATCGCGTCGATCACCGCGCCGTCGGGGAGCGCGTCGGCGACCGGGTCGATCGCGCGCGGGCGAAGGCCCTGGCCGACCATCACCGCCGCCCAGCTCGGGACGTCGAACAGCTCGTCGCCGCGGCGGAAGATCCGCCCGCATTCGTCGAACAGCGCGAGCCGCTCGGCGAGGCTGTCGGGCGGCGGGGTCTCGCGCACCGCGCGCCAGAAGGGCTCGTCGCGGCGGTTGGCGCGATAGTGGAGGATCAGGAAGTCGCGCACCGGGTCGTAACTCGACACCAGCTGGCGATTATATTCGTCGCGCTCGGGGGCGTTGATCCCGTTCGCCGGGAACAGCGAAATCAGTCGCTGGATGCTGGTCTGGATCAGGTGGATGCTGGTCGCTTCGAGCGGTTCGAGGAACCCCGCCGACAGACCGATCGCGACGACGTTGTGCGACCAGGCGACCGACCGCCGCCCGGCCGTGAAGCGCAGCTTGTTGACCGGCCCGACCGGCACTCCGCCGAGGCTGTCGAGCAGCCGCCGCTCGGCCTCGTCGTCGGCGATGTGCGCGCTGCTGTAGACATGGCCGTTGCCGGTGCGATGCTGGAGCGGAATCCGCCATTGCCAGCCGGCGGGGCGCGCGCTCGACCGGGTATAGGGCTGGAGCGGCTCGGTGCGCGCGCTTGGCACCGCGACCGCGCGGTCGCACGGCAGCCAGCGGCTCCAATCCTCGAACGGGACCCCGAGCGCCTCGCCGAGCAACAGGCTGCGAAACCCCGAGCAGTCGACGAACAGGTCGCCGCGAAGCGCGCGTCCGTCGTCGAGCGTCACCGCGGTCACGTCGCCGCTCTCGCCGTCGCGCGCGACCTCGACGATCCGTCCTTCGATTCGCTCGACTCCGAGCGGGCTCGCATAGTCGCGCAGGAAGGCAGCGTAGAGCGCGGCGTCGAAGTGAAAGGCGTAGGCGATCGCGGCGAGCGGCGAGCCGGGGTCGGGCGCGGGATGCGAGAAGCGGTCGCGCGCGGCGGCGGCGGCCGACATGCTGTACGCCTCGAGCGGTCCGACGCCCGGATCGCGCTCGTGCTTGAGCCAATGCTGGTAGAGCGGCAGTCCCTCGAGCGGGTAGCCGATCTGGCCGAACTGGTGGAAGTAGCGCTCGCCCGGCCGGACCCAGCCATCGAACTCGATTCCCAGCTTGTAGCTCGCCTTGGTCGCGGCGAGGAAGGCGGGCTCGTCGATCCCGAGCGAGCGGTTGTATTCGAGGATCGGCGGGATCGTCCCTTCGCCGACGCCGACCGTGCCGATCGCGTCGGACTCAACCAGCACGATCCGCCGCCCGCGCCCGACGAACCGCGCCAGCGCGGCGGCGCTCATCCAGCCGGCGGTGCCCCCGCCGACGATGATGATGCGACGGATCGGATACTCGCTCATCGGCGGTTGCTGGGCAGGGGAGGGGTCGGCGGCGTCACGGCGTAAAGTCATGAAACGAGGCGGGGCTTGACGCAAGCGATTGCGATAGCGCTATCATGACAGCGCAAGAGGGAGCCCAACGTCATGCGTCGTTCGATCGTCAACCGCCTGTGGGTCGCGCTCGCCGCCGCGGCCGCGCTGCTGCCTGCCGTGCCGGCCGCCGCCGCGCCCGCCTCCTTTTCGCGCGGGGTCAACGTGCTCGGCTACGATCCCTATTGGGACGAGGGCGGCACGCCGCGATTCCAGTGGCGCCACTTCGCCGCGATCCGCCGCGCGGGGTTCGATCATGTGCGGGTCAATCTGCAGGCGTTCCGCCACATGGATGCCAAGGGGCAGCTATCGGCCGACTGGCTGCGCAAGCTCGACCGGGTGGTCGCCGAAGCGCGCAAGGCGGGGCTGTCGGTGATCCTCGACGAGCATGACTTCAACCGCTGCTCGGACGACATCGAGCAATGCCGGGCGCAACTGACGTCCTTCTGGGCGCAGGTCGCGCCGCGCTATCGCCGGCAGCCCGCCTCGGTCGCGTTCGAACTGCTCAACGAGCCGCACGACAAGCTCAACGGCGAGCCGTGGAACGCGTTGCTCGCCGATGCGCTCGCGGTGGTCCGCAAGACCAACCCGACCCGCACCGTGATCGTCGGCCCGACCCACTGGAACTCGCTTGCCGACCTTGACCTGCTGCGCCTGCCCGAACGGGACCGCCACCTTATGGTGACCTTCCACTATTACGAGCCGTTCCGCTTCACCCACCAGGGTGCGGGCTGGACCGACCTCAAGACGCTTCGCGGCGTGACGTGGGGCAGCGCCGAGGACCGCGCGGTGGTATCGCGCGACTTCGACAAGGTCGCGGCGTGGGCCAAGGCGCACGGGCGGTCGATCTACCTCGGCGAGTTCGGCGCGTACGACGGCAGCGGCACCCCGACCGATCTTCGCGTCGCCTACACTGCGACCGTCGCCCGCGCCGCCGAGGCGCATCGCTTTGGCTGGGCCTATTGGCAGTTCGACGGCGATTTCATCGTCTGGGACATGAAGCAAGACGGCTGGGTCGTGCCGATCCGCGACGCGCTGCTGCCGCCGCGCTGAGCGAAATCAGTCGAGCAGGTCGAACCGTGCCTCCCAGCGCGCGGTCGCGCCCGGCGACACGACCTCGTCGAAGTCGCCCTTGGCGAAGGCGTTGGGGCGGTGGCTCTGCGGCTCGACGCAAAAAAAGTCGCCGCCGACCGGGGCATAAAGCTGGAAACCCGCAAGCCGCGACGCGTCGATCCGCAGGCGTCGCCCGGTCTCCAGCCGCAGCGTCGCCGGACGCGACGTCGCGTAGAAATGGTCGGTGAAGGGAAGGGTCGACACCGCCACCGGGCGGCCGCCGCGGAAGCGGTCGTCGTCGACCATGCCGATCGGCAGCGCGTCGGCATCGATCTCGGTCCGCCGGTCGGCGTCCAATTCGACCGTCGCGTTGCCGCTCGGGAAATAGGGATGGACCCCGAAGCCGACGGGCATCGCCTGCTCGCCGAGATTGGTCAGTTCGAAGCCGATGCGAAGGCCGTGGTCCGACAGCGACACGGCCTCGGTCGCGATGAACGGCCACGGCCAGCCCGACCCGTCATGATCGAGCCGCAGCACGGCGCGATCGCCGGCCACCTCGACCGCCGTCCACGCCCGTCGCCACCCGACGCCGTGGAGCGCGTGCGGCGGCGAGACGGGGTCGTCGGGAACGACGATCTCGCGCCCTTCGAAGGCGAAGCGGCCGCGCGCGATGCGGTTGGCGAAGGGGAGGAGAGGGAAGCAGGCGGTGTCGAGGATTGCCGGCGTGGCGGGGGAGGGGCGGAGCACGGGTACGCCGTCGACGTCCCACGACAGGATGGTGCCGCCGTTGGCCGGGGAGAGCGACAGTCGCGCCGTCCCGCTGGCGAGGTCGATCCGGGCGGAGCCGCTCACCGGCCGAGCCGTCCTCAGATGCGGGCGTCGTTGAGCACGAGCTCGGCCGACAGCTTGCTCGCCGCCTCGCGCAGGTGGACGCCGACGTCTTCGATCGACATTTGCGCGACCTTCATCTTGACGAACGGGACGCTGAGCGACGCCGCGGCATGATCGCCGCGGAGCACCGGGGCGGCGAGGTCGGTGACGCCCTCGGCGAAATTGCTGAGCTGCTGGAGATAGCCGTCGCGGTGGACCTCCTTCGCGCGCTGCCGGAAGGCGGCGAGATCGGCCTTGGAGGGCTTCGGATCGAACCCTTCTTCCCACTTCTTCTGCAGGTCGGGTGATTGGAAGGCGTAGAGCATCAGCCCAGAGGCGGTCAGGTGGAGCGGGCGATGATGACCGACGCGGACCGAGAAGCCGATCTGTTCGCGCGATTCCATCCGCGCGACGACGACCATGTTGCTGCCCGACGGGATGACGAGATGGCACGACTGGCCGATCTTGCCGGTCAGCTCGCGCATCACCGGAAGCGACAGTTCGACCAGGTTGCGCACAACCGGGCGCCCGAGCCCCAGCTCAAACAGGCGCGTGGTCAGCGAATAGCCGTCCGAGCCCTGTGCGACCATGCCGCGCCGCTCGAGCACCTGGATCATCCGGAACAGCTCGCCGGTCGACCGGCCGAGCCGCTGGACGATCGCGCTGAGCGACAAAGGTTCGCTTTCGGCGGCGAGCAGCTCGAGCACGTCGAGCCCCTTTTCGAGCGCCGGTGCCCGGTAGAGTTCGCCGCCCTTTGCACCGCCGACGGCCTTACGACCCATGAACGTCTCCTGGTTTGCGCGACCCTTATCGCCTGCGCCGGTCGATGACCAGAAGGCGGTCCGATGCGGCGGTCGCCAAGGTTCGAAAAAAATGCCCCGCCATCACGTGGACGGCGGGGCAGTCGGAGGGACTTGTCGGCCCGGCGCCTACATCTTGATCGTGGCGCTGAGCGAGAAGACGCGGCCGTTCTTGTAGATCGAGGTCGGCGCGTTCGGGGTCGAGGAATATTGGTAATAGGTCTCGTCGAGCAGGTTCGACGCCGCCGCGGTCAGGCTGAGGTTGCCGTTGATCGCGTAGGACACCTGCGCGTCGAGCTGCTGGTAGGCCGCGGTATAATCCTCGGACTGCTGGCGCCCGAAGCGATAGAAATATTTCGAGCGACGGTTGTAGCTGACCCGAGCCTGGAACGGACCGCTCTCGTAGAAGGGCGAGATCTGGACCGTGTTGCGCGACAGGAACGGCAGGCCGGTCGCCGCCGGGGTCTGCGCATCGGCGAAGGTGTAGGACGCCTGGATGCCGAAGCCGGCGTAGATGTTGGCGTTGCCCGAGATCGAGAAGCCGGTGACCTTCGCCTTGCCGCCGTTGATCGGCCGCGAGATGGCATAGTTGAGCGTCTGCCCGGTGATCGGGTTGGTCAGCTCGGTATCGACCGTCTGGTTGCCGACGTAGTTCGAAATGTCGCGGTAGAAGACTTCGCCCGCCAGATAGCTCGACGGCGCGAAATACCATTCCGCCGACAGGCCGAAGTTGGTCGCGAGATAGGGCTTCAGGTCGGGATTGCCGCCGCCGCCGCTGAGCGTCGTGTCGTCGAGCGACAGATAGCCGGCAAGGTCCGAATAGCGCGGGCGCGCCATGACCTTCGCCGCGGAGGCGCGAAGCACGACGTTGGTCCCCGCGTCATAGGCGATGTTGACCGACGGCAGCAGGCGGGTGTCCGAGTGGTTGGACTGGACGAGGTCGACGATCGAACCGCTCTGCGCGTAATAGTTTGATTCGTCCTTGGTGTTGACCAGCCGCGCGCCGATGTTGCCGCGGATCTTCCCGGCCTTGAAATTGCCCTGGATATAGGCGGCTGCGACTTTTTCGCGGACGAGCCAGTAATCGCCCTTCGACAGGCCGCGGTCGTCGGTGAAGTTGCCGTACTTCTGCAACGTGGCGATGATCGCGTCCTTGTCGAGACCGACGAACGGCACCCCGTTGCCCGACGTTCCCAGCCCCGCGTAGAGGCTGCTTGGCCGGGTCGTGTAGCCGAGGTCGGCGACGGTGAAGTCCTGGTTGGTGAAGATCGCGTTGCTGTAGGTCGTGTTGCTGTTGTCGTGCGCACTGTAGCGCGCGCCGAACAGCAGCTTGTCGAACGGCCCGACCGCGATGTCCTTGGCGACGTTCGCCTCGCCGAACCATTCCTTGTCGACGGTGAAGCCCGACTGGGTCGGGATGCCGCCGATCTGGCGCCCGTAGAAGGTGCGGCCGTCGGTGGCGGTGATGTTCTCGCCGCCGTTTGCGGTATAGTTGCTGACGAATTGCGAGGCATCGCTCGCCGGGTTGGCCCAGTTGACCGTGGTCGACTGGCCGTTGGCCCCCGCGGTGAACCCCTGCTGGGTGCGGAAGTCGAGCAGATATTCGGGGTCCTTGCCGCCCGAGGCTCGGGTGTAGCCGACGTTGCCGGTGATGTCCCAGCCGTAGGGGTTGTACTGGTAAGCCAGCGAATAGGTGTCGTTCTTGATCCGCGTACGGCGGTAATAGGTGTCGAGCTCGCCGGTCGAGCCCTTCTGCCCGGCCGGGATTCCGGCGAAGGTGGCGCTGGTCACCAGCCCGCCGCCGAACTGCGCCGAGATGAGCCGCGAGCCCTCGTAGCCGTAGGTGTAGATCGAGTTTGAGATGTTGTCGTAGTTGCCGCGGATCAGCAGCGCAGTGCCGGTCAGCGTCAGATGATCGGCGGGCCGCACCTGGAGCGCGCCGTTGAAGCCGATCCGCTGGCGCTGCTGGCGGAAATATTCCCGCGCCAGGAACGAGGCGAAGCGTGACGAGGAGAGTTCGGCGCGCTCGGCATCGGTGAGCTGCGCGGCGGTCTTGCCGTTGAAGGTCGCGGTCGCCGGCGCGTTGGCGAGCAGCGCATCGCCGGTACGATACCAGTAAACCGCGACGCCCGCGCGGCTGAGCTGTTCCTTGTCGTAGTTCGCGGCGAGCAGGATGCCGATCGTGTCGTTGCTGTTCTTCCAGCTGTAGAGGCCGGCGCCGCGGATGCTGCCGCGCTTGGCGCGGTCGTTGTAGTCGTAGCCGAGGTTGAAGCGGACGGTGTTCGCCTTGAGGTCGAGTGGCTTGCGGGTGACGACGTCGACGCTCGCACCGATCGCGCCTTCCTGCAGGCGCGCCTCGGGGGTCTTGTAGACGATCGCCTGGCTGATGATCGCGGGCGAAAGCAGCGAATAGTTGAAGGTGCGGCTCGACCGGTCGGACGGGTTGCCGCCCCAGTCGGCCGAGGCGACCGAGTGGCCGTCGATGGTCAGCCGATTGAGCGCGGGCTCGACCCCCGCGATCGACAGCTGCTCGCCCTCGCCGAACTGGCGGTCGACGGTGACGCCGGGAAGGCGGGCGAGCGAGTCGGCGACGTTCGCGTCGGGCATCTTGCCGACGTCTTCGGCGCTGATCACGTCGACGATCGAATCGGCGCGGCGCTTGGTCGTCGCCGAATCGCGGAGGCTGCGGCGGATACCGGTGACGACGACTTCGTCGCCGCTGCTCGACTTGGCCGGATCGGTCGCCTGCGCGGCGGTGTCGCCGCCGGTCTGCGCGAGCGCCGGAACGCTCGTCAGCGTCAGCGCGGTCCCGATCAGCAAAGTGGTCCTGAAATTCATCGCGTGCCTCCCCCAAGGTTGTCGATCCGAGGGACGGCGGGCGGCCGGGCGACGGATCGCTGGCATCGAAATCTTCGAGCCTTCGCATGGGTTAATCCTAAAAATCATGCCATGCAAGCTTCATGAAAAAGATTTTGCATATAAAAAATCGGAACGCGAAATGCGTAATTTTATGCGCGCGTTGGCAGCGCCCCGCGACACGTGCGATGTCCCTTGTTGTGGCGTGCGGGATCAGGAGGGGAGGCGCCGCGGCGCGGCGCACTTCAGGCCGGTATGGCGGCCGCGCTTATTGCGCGTCGAGCGAGAAGATCTCGGTCGCGCGTTGCCACTTGCCGCGCGACGGGTCGGCCGCGATCGGCTGCTGGAAACGATCCATCAGCGCTTCCCATCGCTGCACGACCGGGTTCGCCGAATCGGCTGCGCCCTTCGCGGCGAAATCGAAATCGTCGTCGGCCTCGACCAGCATCACCAGCCGGGTGCCGAGCCGGTGGATCGTCATCGACTGGATCCCCGATTGGCGTATCGAATCGACGACCTCGGGCCAGACCTTTCCCGCGGCATGATGCGCCTCATATTCCGCGATCAGCGCCGGGTCGTCCTTGAGGTCGAGCAGCAGGACATGGCGTCGCATCGTGGTCTCGTCGTTCGTGCCGGTGAAAGTCGATTCACCTTGCCAGTGCCCGGCGGCTTCGCCAAGCCATCGCCCATGACGCATCGAGCGAGCGGCTGGGCATTTTCGCGATGAGCGCGGTCGCGCCCGGCGAATTTCGCGCCGCGGCGAAGCGCCGCCTGCCGCGCTTCCTGTTCGACTATCTCGACGGCGGCGCCTTCGCCGAGTCGACGCTCGCGCGCAACGTCGCCGACCTCGAGCGGATCGCGCTTCGCCAACGCGTTCTTCGCGACGTGTCCGACGTCGATCTGTCGGCCCGGTTTCTTGGCCAGTCGCTTGCTCTTCCGGTCGCGCTCGGCCCGGTCGGGATCGCCGGCATGTACCGGCGGCGCGGCGAGGTGCAGGCGGCGCGCGCGGCGCACGCGGCGGGCATTCCCTTTTCGCTGTCGACCGTGTCGCTCTGCCCGCTCCGCGAAGTGACCGCCGGGGCGCCGTCGGGACGGACCTGGTTCCAGCTCTACGTCATCCGCGACCGCGGCTTCATGCGCGAGCTACTCGGCGCGGCGAAGGATAGCGGCGCCTCGACCTTGCTGTTCACGGTCGACATGGCAGTCCCCGGATCGCGCTACCGCGACCGCCGCTCGGGACTGGCCGGGCGCGGCGCGGGCATGCGTCGCCTGCTCCAGGCGGCGAGCCACCCGGGCTGGGCGTGGGACGTCGGGTTGAACGGCCGCCCGCACCTGCTCGGCAACCTCGCGCCGGTGCTCGGCGAGGCGAGCGGGCTCGGCGACTACATGGGCTGGCTCGGGGCCAATTTCGATCCGAGCGTCCAGTGGCGCGACCTCGACTGGATCCGCGAGATCTGGGACGGACCGCTGGTAATCAAGGGCGTTCTCGACCCCGCCGACGCGCGTGACGCCGCCGCGTTCGGGGCCGACGGAATCGTCGTGTCGAACCATGGCGGTCGCCAGCTCGACGGCGCGCTGTCGAGCGCCGCCGCGCTTCCCGCGATCGCCGAGGCGGTCGGCGACCGGCTGACCGTGCTGGCCGACTCGGGGGTCCGCTCGGGGCTCGACGTGGTGCGGATGCTCGCGCTCGGCGCGAAGGGCGTGCTGCTCGGCCGGCTATGGGTCTATGCGTTGGCCGCGGAGGGCGAGCGCGGGGTTGCGCGAATGCTGTCGATGATCGCCGAGGAGATGCGGGTGGCGATGGCGCTGACCGGGGTGCGCACCGTCGGCGAGATCGACTCGCGCCTCCTCGCCTGACAACGCCCGCCTAGCGGCTCTCGCCGGCGACCTCGTCGATTCGGCGCGCGCCGAGTGCGAACGCGAGGATCACCAGGAACGCCGCCGCGGGCACCAGCATCGCCATGCCGATCCCCGCCGAGTCCGACACGCGTCCCATCAGCGCGGTCAGCGCCGCGCCGCCGATGATCGCCATCACCAGCAGCGACGCGCCCGCGCGGCGAAGCGGCCCCAGCCCGTCGATCCCGAGCGCGAAGATGGTCGGGAACTGGATCGACATGAAGAAACTCGCGGCGACCAGCATCAGCAATCCCGGCCGTCCCCCGACCAGCGCCGCGGCTAGCGCGAGCAGGAGGCTGATCGCGGCGAAGCCGGCGAGCAGCCGGCGCGGGGCGATCCGGCTCATCAGCGCGGTGCCCGCGAAGCGGCCGACGCTGAACAGGCAGAGGCTTGCGAAAAGATAGTTGGACGCGTCCTGTTCGAGCAGCCCGGGCACGTTGGCCTGCGCGTAACGGATCGTATAGCTCCAGATCCCGACCTGCGCGCCGACGTAAAAGAATTGGGCGAGCGTCGCGAACAGCAGGTGGCGATGGCGGAACACCTGCGCGAAAGGCACCGGCGCGGCTTCGGCCTCGGCCAGCGCGTGGCCGGGGAAGCGGATCAGCGCCGCCGCCAGCGCGAACGCCAGCACTACGAGGCCGATGACGAGGTAGGGCGTCTGCACCGCCATCACCGATTCACGGTAGAAGGCTTCGCGCGCGGCCGGGTCCATCGCCGCGACCGCCGCATCGTCGCGGGCGATGTGCGAGAGGATGAAATATTTGCCGACCAGCACGCCGACCAGCGTGCCGACCGGGTTGGCCGCCTGCGCGAAATTGAGCCGCCGGGTCGCCGTCTCTGGATCGCCGAGTTCGATCATCAGCGGGCTCGCCGAGGTCTCGAGAAACGCCAGCCCCGCCGCGATCACGAACAGCGCGACGAGGAAATAGGCATATTGGCCGAGGTGCGCCGCCGGATAGAATAGCAGCGCGCCCGCGGCGTAGAGCGTCAGCCCGATGACGATCGCCGCCTTGAACCCCCGCCCGCGCGTGACCATCGCGGCGGGAACCGCGAACAGGAAATAGCCGAGGTAGAAGGCCTGCTGGACGAAGCTGGTTTCGAAATCGGAGAGGGTGAACGCCTTCTTGAACTGCGCGATCAAGATGTCGTTGAGGTTGTTCGCCATCCCCCACAGGAAGAACAGCGACACGGTGAGCGCGATCGCCGGGGCGAAGCGGCGGGACGAACGGTCGGTCATCGGGCGCGTCTCCATCGACAGGCGATCAGCCGAGCGCGCGGTCGAGGTGGACGTAGCCGCCGTCGACGAACAGCCATTGGCCGGTGGTATGGCCGGCGCGCGCCGACAGCAGGAACAGGATGGTGTCGGCGACCTGCGCCGGGCTGGTCATCTCGCGGTGCAGCGGGATGTTCGCGGTGATCGCGCCGCGCTTGGCCTCGGGATCGGGGAAGCTGCCCAGCCAGCGCTCGTACAGCGGGGTCGCGACTTCGGCCGGGACGACCGCGTTGACTCGTACCCCGTCGGCGACGAGGTCGACCGCCCATTCGCGGGTGAGCGAGAGGATCGCGCCCTTGGCGGCGGCATAGGCGCTGGTCGATCCCTGCCCGGTCAGCGCGGTCTTCGACGCGACGTTGACGATCGCGCCCCGGCTGGCGCGCAGCGCATCGGCGGCGTGGTGCGCCATCGCAAAATAATGGACGAGGTTGCCATCGAGCGAACGGCGGAAGTCGGCCGGGCTGCGGTCGAGCCCGACTCGGTCGTTGGCGCCGGCATTGTTGACCAGCCCGTCGATCCGCCCGAACTTCTCCAGCGTCCGGCCGACCGCGTCGGCGCACAGCCGGTCGTCGGACAGCTCGCCGATGATCGTCAGTGCGGAGCGGTCCTCGCCCGCCGGCGGTTCGCGGCAGACGTTTACCGGCAGCGCGCCTTCGTCGGCCAGCCCGGCGATCGCCGCCGCCCCGATGCCAGAGCTTCCGCCGGTCACGATCACGACGTTGCCGGCGAGCTCGAGATTCACGCGACGTGCCTGAAGTCGTACAGCGTCTCGGGCCGCATCTCGATCGAATAGCCGGGCCTTTTGGGCGGCATGTAGGCGGCGTTTCGGATCACGCACGGCTCGAGGAAATGCTCGTGCAGATGGTCGACATATTCGATGACCCGTCCCTCCATCGTGCCAGAAAAGCAGATAAAGTCGATCATCGACAAGTGCTGGACATATTCGCACAGCCCGACCCCGCCCGCGTGCGGGCAAACCGGCAGGTCGAACCTGGCGGCGAGCAGCAGGATGGCGAGCGCTTCGTTGACCCCGCCCACCCGGCAGGCGTCGAGCTGGACGATGTCGACCGCGCCGCTCGCCATGAACTGCTTGAACATGATCCGGTTCTGGCACAGCTCGCCGGTCGCGACCTTTACCGGGGCAATCGCTTCGCGGACCGCCTTGTGGCCGAGGATGTCGTCGGGGCTGGTCGGCTCCTCGATGAACCACGGCTCGGCGAAGCGCAGCGCGTTGACCCATTCGATCGCCTGGTCGACGTCCCACACCTGGTTGGCGTCGATCATCAGCGTCCGGTCGGGGCCGATCACCTCGCGCGCGATGGTCACCCGGCGGATATCGTCGTCGAGGCTCTGCCCGACCTTGAGCTTGAGAAAGTTGAACCCTTGCCCGACCGCTTCGTGCGCGAGGCGGCGGAGCTTGTCGTCCGAATAGCCGAGCCACCCCGCCGAGGTGGTATAACAGGGGTAGCCCTCGGCCTCGAGCCGGGCGATCCGCTCGGCCTTGCCGGCCTCGCGACTACGGAGCAGCGCAAGCGCCTCGTCGCGCGTGATCGCGTCGGTCAGGTAGCGAAAGTCGATCGCGTCGACGATCTGTTCGGCGCTCATCTCGGCGACCAGCCGCCATACCGGCTTTCCCGCCGCCTTCGCCCACAGGTCCCAGATCGCGTTCACCACCGCGCCGGTGGCGAGCGCCATCACCCCCTTGTCGGGACCGACCCAGCGAAGCTGGCTGTCGCCGGTGAGGTGCGCCCACATCTTGCCCGGATTGTCGCGTATCCAGTCGAGGTCGAGCCCGACGACGAGGTGGCGCATCGCCTCGATCGCGGCGACGCACAGCTCGGTGCCGCGACCGATGGTAAAGGTCAGCCCGTGGCCCGACAGCCCCGGATGCTCGGTCTCGAGGATCACATAGGCGGCCGAATAGTCGGGATCGGGATTCATCGCGTCCGACCCGTCGCGATCGACGCTGGTCGGGAAGCGGAGGTCGAAGGTCCGGAGGGAAGTGATCGTGGTCATAGCGCCTGGACGATCCGTTGCCGTTGTTCGCCGAGCCCGTCGATTCCGAGCCGGACGGTCTGGCCTTCGCGAAGATAGGTCGGCGGCTTCTGCCCCAGCCCGACGCCCGGGGGCGTTCCGGTGGAGATGATGTCGCCGGGGTGAAGCGTGCAGAAGCGGCTGACGTAGGCCACCAGCTCGGCGACGGTGAAGACCATCGTCGCGGTGCTGCCGTCCTGGAAGCGATGGCCGTCGACCTCGAGCCACAGGTGGAGCGATTGCGGGTCGGGCACCTCGTCGCGGGTCACCAGCCACGGGCCGATCGGGCCAAAGGTGTCGCACCCCTTGCCCTTGTCCCAGGTGCCCCCGCGTTCGAGCTGATATTCACGTTCGGACACGTCGTTGACGACGCAATAGCCCGCGACATGGTCGAGCGCCGCCTCGACCGGCACGTTGCGCGCGGCATCGCCGATGATGACGCCAAGCTCGACCTCCCAGTCGGTCTTGTTCGATCCGACCGGGATCTCGATATCGTCGTCGGGGCCCTGGATCGCGCTGGTCCACTTGCCGAACACGACCGGTTCGGCGGGAACCTCGGCGCCGGTCTCGGCGGCGTGGTCCGAATAGTTGAGCCCGATACAGACGAACTTGCCGCTGCCCGCGACGCACGCGCCGATGCGCTCGGCGGCCGGGACGATGTCGAGCGAATCGAGGTCGAGCGCCGCGATCTCGGCAAGCCCGGCGCGGGTCAGGCGATCGCCCGCCAGGTCGCCGATCACGGCGGGGAGCGCACGCCGGGTCCCGTCGGGATGGACGATGCACGCGCGTTCCGCGCCCTTGCCGCCGCAGCGCATCAATTTCATCGCCGCCCCCTCAATTGACCCAGCCGCCGTCGACGACGTTGACCGAGCCGGTGGTGAACGCGGCTTCGTCGCTCGCGAGATAGGCGATCAGCGCGGCGACTTCCTCGGGCCGGCCGAGCCGCCCCATCGGCTGGCGCGCGACGAAGGCGTCGCGAGTCGCCTCAACGGTCTCGTGGCGCGCCTCGGCCTGCGCCGACACGCGTTCGCGCAGCGACGGCGTGTCGACCGTGCCGGGGCAGACGCAGTTGCAGCGCAGTCCCCTGGCGACGAAATCGGCCGCGATCGCCTTCGTCATCCCGATCACCGCGGCCTTCGATGCGCCATAGGCGAAACGGTCGGGAACGCCCTTCACGCTGGACGCGATCGACGACATGTTGACGATCGCGCCGCCGCCTCGTTCTAGCATCGCGGGGATGAATGCCCGGCACAGCCGGTACATCGCGGTGACGTTGAGGTCGAACGAGCGCGCCCAGTCGGCCTCGTCGCAGTCGAGGATCGACCCGGCCGCGACATAGCCGGCGATATTGGCGAGGACGTCGATCGGGCCGGTTTGCGCTGGCAGCGCGGCGATCGCGGCCGGGTCGGTCAGGTCCATCGCCAGCCGCTCGACCCCGCCGATCGAGGCGAGCGCACCCGCGTCGCGGTCGAGCGCCCAGACGGTCGCGCCCTCGTCGCGAAGCCGCTCGGCGAGCGCTCGGCCGATGCCGTTGCCCGCAGCCGTGACCAGCGCGATTTTCGACGTGAACCGCATGAACCTCCCCTTGCCGTGACCATCGACCGAAACTTTTCATCAGTCAACACGATTTTATATTTACGAATAGACGCTGCCGCTGGTGCCTCATCCGGCCCGGATTCCCGCGATCCCCGCAATCGCCAGCCGCGCCGCCGGGACCGCGGTCGCGTCGAATGCAAAGCGCAGGAAGCGCGCGTTGACGGGCGCGCCGAAGCGGATTCGCTGGGTCGCCAACGCATAGGCGATGTTGGCGAACTCGCCGCTCGCCACCGCATGCCAGCGCGTCCCGTCGACGCTCGCCTCGACCCGGTAGCCGCGCGGCGGGGCGGCGCCGTCCATCACGTGGCGCGACGGGGTCAGGCTGAACCCGTCGAGCGCTTCGACCCGCCCGAGGTCGAAGGCGACGGTCGCCGGGTGGCCCGGCGTCGGGGCCGGCGCGGCCCAGATCGTCCCCGCGTCGTCGTCGAGCAGCGCCTGTGCCCCCGGGGCGCTCGCCGCGACGATCCGCCAGTCGCGCGCGGCCAGCACCGTCGGGTCGCGCGTGACCACCGGCGCGACGGGGACGGGCGCGACCGAGCGGAACAGCGCGAACTCGCCGATCGCCGGGCAGGCGCTGCCCTCGACGATCCGCAGGCGGACCCGGCGCGGTGCGATCGGCGCGGGCAGGCGGATGATGCGCTGCGCCGAAATGCATTGCTTGTCGGCGAGCTGGGTCCAGCGCCCGTCGATCTGCGCCTCGAGGACGAACCGCGTCACCCGGATCCCGAGCGGAAGATATTCGCGCAGCCGGATCGTGTCGAACCGCGTCCCCGGCGCGAGCTCGAGCGTCAGCGTCGGCGTCACCACCGCGTCGGGAGTGGTCCAGTAGGTGTCGCGATTGCCGTCGAGCACCCTCGCTGGCGAATGCGCGGCGTCACGGACCGCGCTGGCGGTCGCCACCGCGCGCCGGGCGAGGTCGGTGGCGAAGGTGGCGCGGATTGAATCGCCGAAGCTTTTCAGCGTGGCGACGTCGTGGTCGGCGATCCGCCCGCGCTTGTCGGGGGGCAGGTTGAGGTTGAGGTTGGTGCCCCGTCCGACCGACTCGTCATACAGCCCCACCAGCCGTTCGGGCGACTTGACCTTCGAATCCTCGTCGGCGTGGTAGAACCAGCCGGGCCGGATCGACACGTCGGTTTCGGCGGGCCACCACAGCGCCGCGCCGCGCACGCCCGAATTGCCGTATTTCTCGTCATAGGGCTCGTTCGGCATGGTCGGCCAGCACGGGTCGCCCGCCACCCCGTCCTCGTTCCCAACCCAGCGGATGTCGGCGCCGAGCGGGTCGAAGGTGCACGCCATCGGCTGCAGCCGGTGGACCAGCGCGACGATCGAGGGCCAATCGTAATAGCGCGGCGCGTCGATCTTTCGCGTTTCGCGCGCGCCGCCATAATAGCCGTCGCCGCCGTTGGCGCCGTCGAACCAGACCTCGAACAGCTCGCCGTAGCGGGTCAGCAGCTCGGTCAGCTGCGCGCGGTAATAGGCGACATAGGCCGGACGGCCATAGTCGGGATGGTTGCGATCCCACGGCGAGAGATAGACGCCGAACGGAATTCCGCCGCGCCGGCACGCCGCCGCCATCTCGCCGACGATATCGCCCTTGCCGCCGCGGAACGGCGAGTTGCGGATGCAATGCTCGGTCAGCCGGGTCGGCCACAGGCAGAAGCCGTCATGGTGCTTGGCGACCAGGATCAGCCCGTTGAGGCCGCCCGCCTTGGCCGCCGCGACGATCTGGTCGGCGTCGAAATCGGTCGGGTTGAAGAGGCGCGGGTCCTCGTCGCCATAGCCCCATTCCTTGTCGGTAAAGGTGTTCATGGAAAAATGCATGAAGGCGTAGGCCTCGCGTCCGTGCCAGCGCCATTGGCGCGCCGACGGCACGGCGCCCGACGGCGCCGGATCGACCCCGCGGCGGCCCTTGCGGACCCGCGCGATCGACGGCGTCGCCGACAGCGCGAGGCTGGAGGCGACGAGGTGGCGGCGGCTGATATCGGTCACGGGGTTACTCCTTCGGGGATTAGCCAGACTTCGGCGACCTGGTGCCCGCGCCCGCTGCCGCCCATGCCGGGCGGGCGGGTCCAGGCGAGGTCGAGCGTGCCGCTCGCCGTCGCCGCGCGCGGCACCGCGACGGCGACGGTCTCGGGATTCGCGGCACGCGCGCGGAACGGGTGGAGCGCGATCCGGCCGTTGGCGACCAGCCGCATCGGCAGCGCGTAGTCCTCGCCCGCCCAGGTCGCTTCGAGCCGGTAGGCGCGGCGCGGGTCGAGCCCCTCGTAATGCAGCCGCAGCGGCGCGTCGTAGAGCGATTCGGCGTAGCTGATCTCGGACATCCGCCAGCCGTCGGCGGGGGTGCGGTCGGCGATCCCGTCGATCGCGGTGCGAAAGCCCTGCGGGTCGTCGTCCAGCCCGACGCCGCGCACGAGGTGCGGTTCGTGCTCGGGGTCGCCGAGGTCGTCGTACAGCGCGCCCTCGGCCAAGCGCGCGCGGTCGGCGAGGCGGGCGAGCGCGGCGCGATCGCCGCGGGCGGCGACGATTCGCGGGGTGAGCCACGCCCGGTCGTCGAGCGGCACGTCGACTCGGTCGAGGTTGGCGCCGCGCTCGACCGCCGAGGCGCCGTAGAGCGGGATGCTGAGCTGGAGCCGCGCCGTGTCGAACAGCCGCCGCGCGAGCGCGAACAGGCGGGCGCGGAGCGCGGCGGCGCGGGCGGGATCGGGGACTCGGTAGGCGGCGAGCGCGGCCTCGGCATCGCCGCGGCGAAGCGCCTCTGTCGCTGCCGCGTCGCGCGCGCGCGCCGCGACGAGCCGCGCGCGGACCAGCGCGTCGTAGACCGCGCGATAGCGCAGGCTGTCGGCCCGCCATCCCTCGCCGCCCAGCCGATCGATCGCCGCCAGCGTCGGGCCGATCGCCTCGTTCGCCGCGGGGTCGCCGATCCAGTTGCGTTCGAGCGCGAAGGTCGCCTCGCCTGCCGCGACGTCGCCGACCACCGACCGGCCGTAATCGGCCATGACGGCGTGCGGATCGGCGTCGGGGGTCCAGCCGAGCCGCATCCACAAATACTGGTTGGCGTCGTCGTTGACTCCTTCGGAGTAAGTGACGAAGCCGCTCGTCAGCGGGGCGAGGCGGCGGAAGATGCGGGTAAAGGCGGCCGGGCGCGGATCGATCGGCTCGCGCCCCTCGGTCAGCGCGAAGGCGGGGCTCCAGCGGTCGACCGGAAATTGCGCGTGCATCGTGTGCGCAATGTCGGGGTAGAGCTGGACTTTACAGGCGCGAGGGATGCGGGCGCGCTGGACGGGAAGCGGGTCGCGCGACTGCGGCCCGACGAAAATGCCCGACAGCCACGCCGGGCGGCGGTCGAGCTCGGCGTAAAAGGCGGTGTAGCCCGCCGCGTCGAATCCCTGCGTCGACAGCCACACCGTGCTCGCCGGGTTCGCCTGCCGCGCGACCGCTGCGGCGCGGCGCGCGACCGCGAACAACAGCGGCGGCGGCGTGTCTCCGGGATCGCCGCCGGGAATGTAGAGCGCGTCGACCCTCGGCAGCGCCTTGAGCAGCGCGCCGAGCCGCGCCATCTCCACCGTGACCGCCGGCGTCGCGCGATAATCGCCCAGCAGCGGGTAGTAGAGCGCGAAATCGATCCCGAGCCGGTGCGCGATCCGCCCGATCCCCGCCAGCGTCGGGACTGGCGGGGCGGGGAACAGCGGGCTGGTCGCCGCGTCGTCGGACAGCGGGGCGATGACCTGCACCCCGCTCGCGCCCCACAGCGCGAGGTCCTCGATCCGCCGCCGAAACATCGGCAGCGTCCACGCATCGTAGCTGTTGTTCTTCGCGCGGTAGCCGATCTGGGTCAGCCGCGCCGCATAGGTGGGGCTTGCATCAACCGGGCCCGCGATCGCCAGCGTCCCAGGCTCGCGCCACGCCCGAAGCGCCCAGCCCGAGCCATAAACGAGTCCTCGGGTCGAGCTTGCGGCGATCACCGTCGCCGGCCCGACGCGGCGCACGGCATACCCTTCGCGCGGCATCGCGCGCGGCCGCGTTGCGGGCCATCGTCCCCGAAGCGACGGCGGCAGCGCCGACGCGACGTTCGCGAGCGGGGCGACGACCAGCATGTTCACGCATCGCCGGCGCGGCATCGCTTGTCCCCGCCGCTCCGACAGGCGGGCGGCGAGCAGGTCGGCGGCGATCTCGCCGCCCGGGCCCGCGACGACGCACTCGACCCGTGCCATCGCCGCCGTCGGAGGCGCGGCGGCGATCACACCGGCGGGCGGTCGAACGAGGGCGGACGGTCGGCGGCCGCCCGGCCGAATTCGCGGTTGGGGGCGTCGCCCATGACGAAGCGCAGCGTCCCGCCCTTCACCAGCGTCGCATGGTCGATCCAGCTTCGACGCCACGGCTCGCCGTTCCAGTTGACGCTCTGGACGAAGGGCCGGTCGGGGGCATTGCCGACCGCCTCGACCACCAGCCGCTTGGTTCCAAGCCGCACCTCGGCGCGGTCGAACAGCGGGCTGCCGAAGACGTAGACGGTGCTGACCGGATCGACCGGGTAGAAGCCGAGCGCCGACAGGATGTACCAGGCGCTCATCTGCCCGCAGTCGTCGTTGCCGATGATCCCGTCGGGGTCGTTCTTGTAGAAGCTGGTGCACAGCCGCCGCACCAGCGCCTGCGTTTTCCACGGCGCGCCGACATAAGCGTAGAGGTAGGGCGCGTGCTGGTCGGGCTCGTTGCCGTGGGCATATTGGCCGAGCATGCCGCTGATGTCGGGGGGCGCATTGGCGGGCAGCGTCGAGGGCGCGCTGAACAGCGCGTCGAGCTTCGCCTCGAACTTCGCGTCGCCGCCGAAATGCGCGATCAGCCCGTAGATGTCGTGCTGGTTTAGGAAGGTCGCCTGCCAGCCGTTCGCCTCAGTGTAATCGCGCCACCAGGGTTTCGGCATATGCCCCAGCTGGATCGGGTCGTAGGGCGTCCACCAATGGCCGTCGTCGAACCGCGGCCGCGCGAAGCCGATCGAGGCGTCGATCACGTTGCGCCAGTTGCCCGACCGCGCGCGAAGCCGCCGCGCATCCTCGCTCGCGCCGAGCGCCGCGGCGATCGTCGCCGCGGCATAATCGTCATAGGCATATTCCTGGGTCCGGCTGACGCTCTCGAAAAAGAGGTCGGCCGGGACATAGCCCTTGCGATCATAAACCCCGCGTCCGAGCATGTTGTCCGAGCCCTCGTCGGCAAGGTCGAAGCTCTTGCGGCGGATCACCGGCCAGGCGGCGGCATAGTCGGCGGGGATTCCCTTGGCCTGCGCCTCGGCGAGCACCGCGACCCCGTGCCAGCCGATCATCGTGTTGGTTTCCTTGGCCTGCAGCGGCCACACCAGCGGGCCGAACGGCGACTGATGCGTCTGGCGGATCATGTCGTCGACCAGCAGCTTCGCGCGCTCGGGCGCGACCAGCGTGAACAGCGGGTGGAGCGCGCGGTAGGTGTCCCACAGCGACCAGGTGCTGTGCGCCGCGCCGCCCGCGGGAACCCGGTGGACCGACCCGTCCATCCCGACATAGCGCCCGTCGACGTCCGAAAAGAGCGTCGGCGACAGCATCGCGTGGTAGAGCGCCGAGGCCATGATGACCCGCTGGTCGGCGCTCGACCCCTCGACCCGGATGCGGTCCGACATGTCGGACCATTCGCGCCTGGCGGCGGCGCGAACCCGGTCGAAGTCCCAGTGCGACGCCTCGGCCTTCAGGTTCGCGCGCGCGCCCGCCACGTCGACCCCCGACAGGCCGCAGCGGACGAGGATCGGCGCGCCCCCCGCCTCGTCGAAATGGAGCACCATCTTGAGCCGGTTGCCCGCGACATGCCTCGTCCCGGCGGGCTGCTCGACATCGTCGTCGCCGTAGAAGGTAACGCGGTCGGGCCGGCGCGACAGCTGCATCGCGAAGAAGATCTTGCGGCCCTTCGCCCAGCGGAACACCTGCCGCCCGCCGGTGATCGTTCCGTCGGGGTGGAGGGTCAGCTCGGCGTTGCGGATCAGCGGCGGGTCGTCGGACTTGTCGAGCACGAGGTGCGACAGGTCGATCAGCAGGTGCCCCGGGCCGCGCGGATAGCGGTAGCGGTGCCAACCGGTGCGCGCTGTCGTCGTCAGCTCGGCGCGTACCCCAGACGAGAGGTCGACGCGGTAATAGCCGGGCTCGGCGTGTTCGCCGCTGTAGGTCTGGCGGTAGCCCTGGCCCGGGTCCTTGAGCGGACCCGGCAGCAGCTTGACCGGCCCGCCCGTCGGCACGACCAGCACGTCGAGCATGTCGCCGATCCCGGTCCCCGACAAATGGGTGTGCGAGAAACCCATGATCGAGCCGTCGCTGTGATAGTAGCCCGAACAGGTTTCCCACCGCTCGACGTCGGTGTCGGGACCGAGTTGCACCATCCCGAACGGTAGCGTCGGTCCCGGGTAGGTGTGGCCCTCGCCGCCGGTGCCAACGAACAGGTTGGGGCGCGCGGCGGGCGGCATCGGCTTCGCCCAGTCCGGGCGGGCGAGGGGCAGCGCCGCGATCGACGCCGACGCGGACGACAGCAGGCCCCGGCGCGTCAGGCGGATCATGCGAACGACTCCTGCAGCAGGTGCGGGCGCCTGGCGGCCAGTTCGACGACCAACTCGCCGAACAGGCCGTTGGCCCAGGCGAACCACGGGCGGGTGAAGGTAGCGGGCGAATCCTTGGCGTAGGTTTCGTGGATGAAGCCGGTGTCGGCGTCGGTGTCGCGGATCTGGCGAAGGCAGGCGCGGATCGTCGCCTCGTCGCCGGTCGAAAAGGCGCGAACCAGCACCGACATCGGCCAGATCAGCCCGAAACCGGCGTGCGGGCTGCCCAGCCCGTCGCCGTAGCGGCCGCGAATGTAATAGGGATTGCGATCGCTCCACGCCGCCGCCGCGCTGCGCTGCCACAGCCCCTCGTCGCCGTCGGGGACACAGCCGAGAAAGCGCAGGCCCGACAGCGACATCTCGCTCGAATCGTCCATGAAGATGGCGTTGCCGAAGCCGTCGACCTCATAGGCCCAGACGGTCTCGCCGCTGGCCAGCCGCATCGTCCCGTGCGCGCGCACCGCCGTCGCCACCTCGTCGGCCAGCGCGGCGGCATCGCGGGCGAGCGCGTCGTCGTGGCGGATCGCCGAAGCCATCGCCGCCAGCTCGCGAAGCGTCGTCACCGCGAACAGGTTGGCGGGGATCGACAGGCCGAACAGCGTCGCGTCGTCGGACGGGCGGAAGCCCGAGTTGATCAGCCCGACCGCGCGGGTCGGGTTGCCCGTGCCCCACAGCAGGGTCTCGGTCGGCTGGTTGGCGGTGCGCCGGAACCGGTACGGCCCGTCGCCCGCCTTGCGCTGCTGCTCGCGGAAAGTGCGGACGATCGCGCGCCCCGCCGCGGCCCAGGTCGAATCGAACGGCGCGGCATCGCCGGTGGCGCGCCAGTAGGCGGAGCCGAGCCGGATCGAGTAGCAAAGCGAATCGATCTCCCACTTCCGCTCGGCCACCCCGGGGCGCATCTCGGTCTCGTCGGTCTGCGCCCAGCCGAGCGAGGTCTTCGCCGACGGGTCTTCCATGAAGGCGTTGGCGTAGGGATCGATCAGCACCGAGCGCGCGTGGCGGCGGACCAGCCCGCGGAACAGCGCGGTCAGCGGCGCGTCGTTCTTCGCCAGCCCGAGATAGGGCCGCAGCTGCGCCGAGGAATCGCGCAGCCACAGGCACGGGATGTCGCCGGTGATGACGAACCCGTCGTCGGCGGTGACCCGCATCACGGTCGTGTCGAGCGTGTTGGGGAAGCAGTTGCCGAACATCCAGCGCAGCTTCGGGTCGGCGATCCGCGGCGACACGCGCGCGATCAGCCGCTCGACGGCCGGGCTGCGATAGCGGCGCTGGCCCGCGGGCGGACGCTTGCTGGCGAAGGCGGAAGGCTTCGCGAGGGCGGGCGCGGCGGCGAGGGCGGGCGCGGCAGCGATCGCTCCTCCGAGCGCGAGCAGGCTTCGCCGGTCGATCGTCATTTGGGTAGCTCCTGCGCGGCACCGGTGAGGGTGAATTCGCTCCACTGGCCCGGCCCGTCGCCGGGCGGTCCGTCGCCGACCCACAGCCGGTAGGTGCCGGGAACGACGCGGCGGACGCCCGCGCGGTCGACCGTGCTCATCATCCGCGGCGAAATCGCCAGCACGATGCGCGCGGCCTCGCCGGGGCCGAGCGAGCGGCGCGAAAAGGCGGCCAGCTGGCGCTGGAGCATCGGGTCGGTCATCGCCGGCGCCTCGGTCGACGCGGGCGGCACGAGATAGGCCTGCACCACGCGCTCGCCCTTGCGCGCGCCGGCGTTGCGAAGCGGGACCTCGACCGCCAGTGAAGCCCCGACCGGAAGGCGCGCGGCGTGGGTCGCGCCGCCGATCGCGATTTGTGCGAAGCTGAGGCCGTGCCCGAATGCCCACTCGGGCTTGCCGGTGAAGAAGCGGTAGGTGCGTTCCTTCATGCCATAATCGACGAAGGCGGGAAGGTCGGCGGTCGCGGCGTAGATCGTCACCGGCAGCCGCCCGCCCGGGTCCTCGTCGCCCGCCAGCACGTTGGCGATCGCGGTGCCGCCTTCCTCGCCCGGATACCAGGCGTAGAGGATCGCGTCGGCGCGCACGTCGCCGAGCGCGACCGCGCTTCCGGCGGTGACGACGACCACCAGCGGCTTGCCGGTCGCGGCGAGCCGGTCGAGCAGGCGGCGCTGCGCGGCGGGAAGCGCGACATCGGTGCGGTCGCCGCCCGCGAAGCCGGGCGCCTCAACGTGAAGCGCCTCGCCTTCGAGATCGGGCGACAGGCCGACCACGGCGACGGTGACGTCCGACGCGCGCGCCGCCGCCTCGGCCTCATTGAGCAGTGCGTCGGCGGGCGCGCGCCATTCGAGCCGCAGTCCCTCGTCGCCCCCGAAATGGTCGAGATCGACCGCGATCGGCAGCGGCCCGGTCGCATCGACGGTTAGCCTGAGCGGCTGGTCGCCGATCGTGCCGCCGACCAACTTTCCGCCGACCGACAGCGCGATCCGATCGTGCGGCGGGCAGGCGTGCCAACAGGCGGTACCCGACAGCAGTAGCTCGTAACGGCCGGGGGCGGGGGGTACGAAGCGCCCGCGCCACTGCTGGCGGAAAGGGGCGGTGCGGGTGAAGTCGAGGTCGATCGTCCGCGCGATCGTCGTCGCCCCAGCCTTGCCGTCGCGCGTGACGGTCGTCGCCAGTCCGCTCGCCCCGTCGCCCTGAAGCGCGGTTTCGGGAAGCAGCACCGGCACCCCGTCGACCAGCGCCGACCCCTGCGCATAGCGCACCGCGCCGAACCGCTTGCGGATTCCCGCCAGCGGGGTCACCGGGTCGATCGCGGTGCCGTGGTAATTGGCCTCGAGGATGTTGAGGTCGTCGGCATCGGCCCCGACCACCGCGACCCGCTGTGCCTTGAGCGGCAGGATCGCGCGGTCGTTTTTCAGCAGCACCAGCGATTCGACCGCGGCGCGACGCGCGAGCGCGCGGTGCGCGGGCGAGTCGATCGCCTCGGCGCCGATCCGGTCCCATGCCGAGGGCGCGAGTAGCGCGCGCCGCATCGCCACCGCGCGCCCGAGCGCAGCGTCGATCCGGCGCTCGCTCACCAGCCCGAGCCGAACCGCCCGCGGCAGCGCCGCATAGGCCGAGCCGCAGTTGAGGTCGGTCCCGCCGTTGAGCGCGGCGGCGGCGGCGTGCGCCGCGTCGGGCTGGCTATGGTGGAACAGCCAGATGTTCGACACCGCGTCGCAGTCGGACACGGTCAGCCCGGTAAAGCCCCAGTCGCGCCGTAGCCGGCCGGTCCACAACGACTCATTCGCGCACACCGGCGTGCCGTGGATCGCGTTGTAGGCGCACATGACCGACCGCGCCTTGCCCTCGGTAACCGCCATGCGGAAGGCGGGAAGGTAGGTCTGTTCGAGATCGCGCGGGCTGACGTCGACCGAGAAGCTGTCGCGCCCCGCCTCGGGGCCCGAGTGGACGACGAAATGCTTGGCGGTCGCGATCGTCTTCGGATGGAGCGGGTCGGGGCCCTGAAGCCCGCGGATGAAGCCGACCGCGAGGCTGCCGGTGAGGAATGGGTCCTCGCCATAGGTTTCCTGCCCGCGCCCCCAGCGCGGGTCGCGGAAGATGTTGATGTTGGGCGACCAGATAGTGAGCCCGCCGAACAGCGGCGCCCCGTCGCGCCCGTGCCCGATGTTCCACTTGGCGCGTGCCTCGGTCGCGACCGCGTCGCCGACCTGTTCGAGCAGCGCCGGGTCCCACGTCGCCGCCAGCCCGATCGCCTGCGGGAAGACCGTCGCCGCGCCGTTGCGCGCGATCCCGTGCAGCCCCTCGCTCCACCAGTCGTAGGCGGCAAGCCCGAGCTTGGGGGAGGCCGGCGCCTCGTTCTGGAGCTGCGCCGCCTTTTCATCCAGCGTCATCGGCGGCAGCGGCGGGCTCGCCGCGCCCAGCAGCAGGCTCGCGGCGAGCGGCCCGATCATTGCGGCCCCAGCGTCGAGACGCGAAGCGCGCGCGCCAGCGCGGCGGCGTCGGCGGCGCTGTCGACCGCGATCGTCCGCGTTTCGCCGGGCAACAGGTCGAAGCCATTGTCCGACGGGTGCGCGGGAACCGTCCCGAACGACAGCCCGACCGCGCGGGCTAGCCGCTGCGCGGTCAGCGTCACCGACTTGCCCTGCCAGCGTACCGTCAGCCCCGGGGAGGGATAGGCCATCTGGCGCGGGCGAAGCCGTTCGACCACGAGGCGGCTGACGGTCCTCCCGTCGATCTCGAGCGCGGCGACGGCATAGCTCGATTGGGGCGGCGCCGATCCGAACAGCGCGGCGTCCGACGGCTTGGCCACCTCGGTCGCCGACAGTGGCGGCAGGGTGACGTCGTGCGTTTCGTCGTGGAGCGTTCGCCCGTCCATCGTCATCGCGGTCAGCCGCCAGCGCGCGGCGATCGGCCGGGTCGAATCGGACAACAGGCTGATCTTCGTCGCGCCGTCGCGATGCTCGGCGACGATCGCCTGCGGGGCGAAGAAGCGGCGGGCGTTATATTGCAGCAGCTTCCACTGGCCGTACCAGTCGATGCTCGCCCAACTGATCGCGGGCCAGTCGTCGTTGAGCTGCCAGAACAGCGAGCCCATCGTCGTCGGGCGGCACGCGCGGTGGTGCCGCGCGGCGAGCCCGATCGCCTCGGCCTGCATCGCCTGGCTCAGATAATCGAGGTCGGCGAAATCGCGCGGCTGACGATAATAATCCTTGAGGTAGAACAGGATCCGCGAATTGCCCTCGCCGGCCAGGAATTTCTGGTGCGCCTTCATCACCGGGCTGTCGCTCGTGAGGTCGGGCGTCCCGGCGAAGCGGGCGACGGTCGACAGGTCGGGCATCCCCTGGAAGCCATATTCGGACATGAACCGCGGGCAGGCGTCGGTGTAATTCTCGATCGGTTTCGATCCCGACCACACGTCCCAATAGTGGCGGTCGCCGCTGGCATCGGTGTCGACCGGCCCGTCGTAATCGGTCGAGGGCGAGCCCGGCCAATAAGGCACGCCGATATCGTTGGTCAGCACCGCGTCGCGAAGCACCCGGTCGAACAGGACGGTCATTCCGGTTGCGACCTGTTCCTGCGCGTCAGGTCCGATCGCCTTGGCGAAATCGCGCCGGTCGGACCAGTTGGCCCAGCCGCTCAGCACCTCGTTGCCCCCTGTCCAGATCACCAGCGAGGGGTGCGCCTGAAGCCGCGCGACCTGCTCGTCCGCCTCGGCGGCGACGCTCGCGCGATAGGCGGCGTCGGGCGGCGGAACCGCGCCGCCGAACATGAAGTCTTGCCACACCATCAGCCCGAGCTCGTCGGCGATGTCGTAGAAGCGATCGTCGGGATAATAGCCGCCGCCCCACACGCGGACCATGTTCATGTTGGAATCGCGCGCGTCGGTCAGGATTCGCCGCTCGGTCGCCGGGTCGACTCGCGAGGGGAAGACGTCGAACGGGATGACGTTGGCGCCCTTCATGAAGATCGGGATGCCGTTGATCTTAAGGCCGAACGCCCCTCCGCCGCGGATCAGCTCGACCGTTCGCAGCCCGGTGCGGCGCACGATCGCCTGCCCGCCGTCGAGCCGGGTCGAAACGGTGTAGAGCGGCTGCGCGCCATAACCGGCGGGCTGCCACAGGCGCGGCCGGTCGATCGTCAGCGGCAGCGATACGATATTGCTGCCCGCGACCAGCGCGGCGCGGCGCGCCGCACTCCAGCGGCGCCCGTCGGGACCGGTCACCTCAACCGCGACATCGGCCTCGCGCGGCGCGTCAGCGACGACCGTCGCGCGCACGGTCAGGCGTGCCTCGGCGGCCGAGACCGCTTCCTGGTCGACCAGCGCGCGGTCGAGCCGCGCCGAATCCCATGCCTCGAGCCGGACGTCGCGCCATGGGCCGATCGCCACGATCCGCGGTCCCCAGTCCCAGCCATAATGATACTTCGGCTTGCGAATATAAGGCGAGGTCTGCTTGCCCTTCGGCTCGTCGCCGAACGCGCTGTCATATTCGCCGGGCAGCGGGCTGGCGGTCGCCAGCACCATCGGCTGCAACTTGCGAATCGGCGAGGCGAAATCGATCTCGATGACGTTCGCGCCCGCGTGAAGCAGCGGCTTGGCGTCGGCGCGACAGCGGCGGTGGGCGTTGTCGACGCTCAGCAGCGCGCGGCCGTTGACCCGCACCGTCGCGAAAGTGTCGAGCCCGTCGAACACCAGGTCGAGGTGATCGCGGCGCAGGCTCGCCGGGTCGATCGTCAGCGTCGTTCGATATTGCCAGTCGGTCAGCCCCGCCCACTGGATCGCCGCCTCGTTGGTGCCGAGAAAGGGATCGGGGACGATGCGCGCGCGAATGAGGTCCTGCTGGACCGTGCCGGGGACGATGGCCGTTAGCCAGCGCGCGGCAGCGGGGTGCGCGGCGACCATCGCCTTGTCGGCGGGGTCGATCCGCACCTGCCAGCCGCGATCGAGCGGGGTCGAGGTCAGCGGCGCAGCAAGTGCGGACAGCGGTGTAAACAGCGGCGCGATCAGCGCGGCGGCGAGCAGCAAAACCCTCACTTCAGGTCGACCGATCCGACCGCGTAGATCGGCCCCGACACCGGCGCGGTGAAGGTCATGCACAAATCGCCGTCGGCTTGTCCGGCAGGGAGCGCGCCGTCGAAGCTCAGCTGGTTGGGCGCGCTGGCCGGGTCGGGCAACGGGAAGGTCGCGATCGGCGGTCCCGCGCAGCCCGCGGCGCGAACGACCAGCTCGCCGAACCGGGTCGCCGGGTAATAAGCTTTCAGCTTGTCGAAATCATGCGCCAGCCCGAGGTTGCGCGGCAGCCGCCCGACCGCGACATGGAACGCCGAGGCGACCGACAGCGGCGCCGCTTTCCACACGAGGCAAAGGTCCTTGAAATTGCTGTCGTAGGCCGGCGCGAAGCCGGGGGCGTCGGGGGTGATCCCGAAGCGAAGCTCGATCCCACCGCTGCATGCCGACAGCTCGTTGGTGTCGGCGTGGAGCCAGCTCGCGCGGTCGGCGCGATAGGCGCGCGGGTTCGACAGGTGGATCCCGTCGCGTCCGAAGGCGGCGGCCTTGACCAGCGTGCCCGCGCGCAGGCTCAGCGGCCCGGTATAGGCGCGCGACCGCGAGGTCGGATCGCTGCCGTCGGTCGTGTAGCGGATCGTCCCGTGCCCGGTCTGGTTCGACAGGCGGACGCTCGCCCGCCCGCGTCGCACCGCGTCGGCGCGGCTGCCGTCGAGGCCGTAGGCGACCGCGAAGGCGCTGTCGGCGGCGGGCATTCCCTCGCGCCGCCAGCGTTCGACCTGCGGTTCGAGCCGGCCGAGAAAGGCGGGGAAGTCGCGCGCCGCGCGCGGCGACCACACCCCCTCGGCGAACGCCGCGAGGCGGGGAAAGGTCGCCCACCACACCCGCTCCGGCGTCACCAGATATTCGGACCAGGCATTGGCCTGCGCGCCGAGCACATGGCCCTGGTCCTGCGGCGCGATCCCGGCGGGCATCGCGTCGTAGCCGTAGATCGTCTGCAGCGTCATCGCCGGGTTGGCGGGGCGCATCGGCGGTTCGCCCGGAAGCCACCCCTGGATGTTGTCGAGGTAGAGGATCGGGGCGGGCGACAAGATCACGTCGTGGCCTGCCTTCGACGCGACGATCGCGCCATTCTCGCCCTGCCACGACATCACCACCGCCGACCGGGGCAGGTCGCCGCCATTCAATATCTCGTCCCAGCCGATCAGCCGCCGTCCGCGCGCGCGGAGGTAGGCGTCGAAGGTCCGGATCAGCGACGACTGCAGCGCATCTTCGCTCTTGATCCCCTCGCGCTTCATCAGCGCCTGGACGCGCGGGCTTCGTTCCCACTGGTCCTTGACGGCCTCGTCGCCGCCAAGGTGGATGTAGGGGCCGGGGAAGATGGTGAGCAGCTCGTCGAGCACCTGTTCGACGAAGCCGACTCCCGCGGGGCCGGGATCGAGCAGGTAGGGGTTGACCCCCCAGTCGCCCGATACCGGCGGCCGGTCGCCGAACACGCCTAATTCGGGGTAGGAGGCGACGATCGCCTGCGCGTGGCCGGGCAGGTCGATCTCGGGGACGATGGTGATCGCGCGCGCCTTGGCATAGGCGACGAGGTCGCGCAGCTGGTCCTGCGTGTAATAGCCGCCGTAGCGCGGGCCGGGCGCGGCGCTTCCGGCGGTCGGCTCGCTGCGCCACGCGCCGATCTCGGTCAGCTTGGGATAGCGCTTGATCTCGACCCGCCAGCCCTGGTCGTCGGACAGGTGGAGGTGGAGCATGTTGAGCTTGAGCGCGGCCATCTGGTCGATCGTCCGCTTGAGCGCGTCGATCGGCTGGAAGTGGCGCGCGACGTCGGCCATGTAGCCGCGCCACTTGAAGCGCGGCTGATCGACGATCGTCAGCGCGGGAAGCGTCACCGGGCGGCCGTAGGCGGCGTCGGGGCTCAGCAGTTGCGCCAGCGTCATCGCGCCGTGGACCAGCCCGGCATCGCCCGACGCGGCGATCTCGACTCCCGCCGGCGCCACGGTCAGGCGATAGGCCTCGGGATCGGCGATGGCGGAATCGCGGACGAAGCGGATCGCCCCACCGCCGCCGCCGCGCAGCGCCAGCCCACGATCGGTCCGCGCGCGCCCCGCGAGCAGCGCCGCCGCATTGGCTTCGCCGGGATCGCTTGCCGCGATCGCGGTCGACGAATCGACAGTGAAGGCGCCGCCGTGCATCACGACCTGGGACGGGGCGGGGACGAGCGGGAGCGGCGCCGGCGAGGCGCCCGCCGCGAGGAGCGCGAGAAAAGCGATCATGAGCGCAGGCCCCCTGACATGCTGGCTGGCAATATGGTCATTAACGCCTCACAAGAAGGACCGGTCAAGCAACGTTAGCGTTTGCGCTTATGAAAAAATACTGCAAATATGAATAAATGCTCGAACATCGGATAGCGCTCGAAATCTGCGTCGACTCGCCCGCCGGGATTGCTGCCGCCGTTGCCGGCGGCGCCGACCGGCTCGAGTTGTGCGACGCGCTCGAGACCGGCGGGCTGACCCCGTCGCCGGGGCTCGTCCGACACGGGCTCGAAAGCGGCCGCGCGGCGCACGCGATGATCCGTCCGCGCACCGGCGGCTTCGTTTACGACGAGGACGAGCTGGCGGCGATGCTCGTCGATGCCGCCGCGCTTCGCGATGCCGGGGTGACCGGGGTGGTGATCGGCGCTGCGAAGCGCGACGGCACGCTCGACCTCGACGCGATTGCCCGGCTTCGCGATGAGGCGGGACCGGGAATGAAGGTGGTCCTCCACCGCGTCATCGATCTCGTTCCCGACCGGCTCGCGGCGGTCGATCAGGCGTGCGCGCTCGGCCTCGACGGCATTCTCTCCTCGGGCGGGGCGCTCGGCGCGCCCGATGGCGCGGAAATGCTCGCCCGGATGGTGCGCGTCGCGGGAGACCGGCTGTGGATCATGGCCGGGGCGGGTGTTCGCGCCGACAATGTCCGCGCGCTGGTCGAGGCGACCGGGGTCGTGAACGTCCACGGCTCGGCCTCGAAGCAGGTCGGCGCGATCGATCCCGATCTCGCGCGGCTCGGCTTCCAGTCGGTCGCGCCGCGAACCACCGACCGCGACGAAGTGGCCAGAATCCGCGCGATCCTCGATTCGATGGGCGCGGCACGATGACCGACGCGGTGACCCTTGCCGGCCCGACGCTGATGGCGCGCGAGACCGCCGAATCGCCCGCGGTGGTCGAACGCCAGCTGCGCGCCAATCACGCCGCGCTGCGCGAGGTCGGCGAACAGCTTCGCGCCGCGCCGCCGCGCTATGTCGCGACCTGCGCGCGCGGCACCTCGGACCATGTCGCGACTTATGCCAAATATCTGATCGAGACGATGGCGGGGGTGCCGGTGATGTCGGCCGCCCCGTCGGTCGCCTCGCTCTACGGCAAGCCGCTCCAGGCCGACGGCGCGTGGGTGATCGCGATTTCGCAATCGGGCCGCAGCCCCGACCTGCTCGACACGGTGGGCGGGCTCGCCAGCGGCGGCGCGCGGACGATCGCGCTGGTCAACGACGAGTCCTCGCCGCTCGCCGAGAGCGCCGACATCGTCCTCCCGCTCCACGCCGGGCCCGAGCGCGCGGTGGCGGCGACCAAGTCGTGCATCGCTTCGCTCGCCGGGGTCGCGGCGCTGGTCGCCGGCTGGACCGGGGACGAAGCGCTCGGCGAGGCGCTCGACGCGCTGCCCGCGATGCTCGCCGGCGCGCTCGCGCTCGACTGGAGCCCGGCGCGCGTCGCGCTCGTCGAAGCGACGCAGATGTTCGTCCTCGGGCGCGGGCTCGGCTTCGGCGTCGCGCAGGAAGCGGCGCTCAAGCTCAAGGAAACCTGCGGGATCCAGGCCGAGCCGTTCAGCTCGGCCGAGGTCCGCCACGGGCCGATGCGGATCGTCGAGCCGGGCTTCCCGATCCTCGGTTTCGCGCAGGGCGACAGCGCGGGGTCCGACGTGGTCGCGACCGCCGCCGAGTTCGGTGCGCGCGGCGCGCTGGTCCGGCTCGCGACGAAGACGGGCGATTTGCCGGTCGTCGCCGGCCATCCGGCGCTCGAGCCGATCGCGATGCTGATGAGCTTCTACCCGATGGTCGAGGCGCTTTCGCGGGATCGCGGACACGACCCCGATTCGCCGCCCAGCCTCGCCAAGGTGACCTGCACGCGATGAGGATCGCGATCGTCAACGGCGCGGTGGTGACGGCGGGCGGGGTGCTCCCCGCGGCGACGATCGACATTGCCGGCGGGCGCATCGCGGCGATCGAGACGGCGGCGGCGGGCGATGCCGACGCGCATCTCGATCTCGACGGCGGGTGGCTCGTTCCCGGCTTCGTCGACGCCCAGGTCAACGGCGGCGGCGGCGTGCTGTTCAACGACCGGCCGAGCGTCGAAGGCATGGTCGCGATCGCCGAGGCGCACCGCGCCTTCGGCACCACCGCGCTGGCGCCGACGCTGGTGAGCGAGACGGTCGAGGTCATCGCCGAGGCGCTCGACAGCCTCGATTCGGCGATCGAGCAAGGCGCCGAGGGGATTGTCGGGGTCCATGTTGAAGGGCCGATGCTCAACCCGGCGCGCAACGGCACTCACGACCGCGACCGGCTGCGGCCGATCGGGCCCGACCTTGCCGAGGTGCTGACCAAGCGGCGTCGCGGCAGGGTGATGGTCACGCTCGCGCCCGAAATGGTGAGCCCGGCCGATATCGCCGGCCTCGTCGCCGCCGGGGTGATCGTCAGCGCCGGGCACAGCGAGGCCGACGCCGCGACGGTGCGGGCCGCGCTCGACGCCGGGATGACCGGTGTCACCCATCTCTTCAACGCCATGCCCCCGCTTCGCCAGCGCGAGCCGGGGGTGGTCGGCGTCACGCTCGACGACCCGCGCCCGTGGAGCGGGCTGATCGTCGACGGCGTTCATGTCGCTCCCGAAGTGCTCCGCCTCGCGCGAAAGGCGCGGCCGCTCGACCGGCTGATGCTGGTCACCGATGCCATGTCCTCGGTCGGCGCGGCAGAAAAGAACTTCACCCTCCACGGCCAGCCGATCGAGGTCCGCGACGGCATCTGCCGAAACCCTGACGGGACGCTCGCCGGGTCCGACCTCGACATGGCGAGCGCGTTCGCCAACGCCTGCGCGATGATGCGGGTCAGCCCGCCCGAGGCGGCGGCGATGGCGGCGACCAACCCCGCCGCCTTCCTCGGCCTCGGCGCGACCCACGGGTCGATCGCGCTCGGCGCGCGCGCCGACTGGGTGGTGCTCGATGCCGCGCTCGGGCTGCGCGAGACTTGGCTGGCGGGGCGGAGGGTCGCGCCGTGAGGCTCGACCGCCGCACGCTCCTTGCCGGAAGCGCCGCGGTCGGCGCCGTCGGGCGCGCGGGCGCGGCGCGGTTCGATCCGGCGAGCCCGCCCGCCGGGGCGCTGCCGATGCCCCCGGTCGCGCCGGGGCTGTCGATGCTGCCCGGCAATCCCGACCCGAGCCGGCTGCTGATGGACGAGGGCTGGCGGTTTCACGAGGGCGAGGTCGCGAACCCCGCGCTCGCCAGCCACGACGCGACCTACCTCAGCGTCAAGGCCGGCAATGCGCAGGGCGCTGCGGCTCCCGATTATGACGACAGTGGGTGGCAGGCGGTGCGGCTGCCGCACGACTGGGCTTCTTTCCAGCCGTTCGTCGAAGGGGCGAACCCGAGCCAGGGCTATCGCCCGCGCGGGATCGGCTGGTATCGCCGGACCTTCCGGCTGGACCCCGCCGACGACGGCAGGAAGCTCGAGCTCCAGTTCGGCGGGATCGCGACCCACGCGACGATCTGGGTCAACGGCAGCGTCGTCGCGCGTAATTTCTCGGGCTACAACAGCCTTTATGTCGACCTGACCCCGTTCGCGCGGTTCGGCGACAAGCTCAACACCATCGCCGTCCGGGTCGACGCGCAGGCGATGGAAGGCTGGTGGTACGAAGGCGCGGGGCTGTATCGCCACGTCTGGCTGGCGAAGCGCGCGCCGCTGTCGATCGTCACCGACGGGATCCACGCCGACCCCCGCCATGACGGCGGCGAGGCGTGGCGGGTGCCGGTCACGGTCACGCTCGAAAATGTCGGGCCGGCGGCCGCCCCGGCAACGGTCGAAGCGGTGCTTCGCGATCCGCGCGGACAGGTGGTGGCCGAAGGACGCGCGACGGCGACGGTGGGATCGCTCGACCGGGGCGAGGCGGCGATCGCGCTGTCGCTCACGTCTCCGTCGCGCTGGTCGATCGAGCGCCCGACGCTTTATTCGCTCGAGGTCGTGGCTTCAGATGCCGCGGGCAACCGCGACCGGCGGACGCTCGCGGTCGGTTTTCGCACCATCCGCTTCGACGCCGCCCAAGGGTTCTTCCTCAACGACCGCCCGGTCAAGCTCAAGGGCGTGTGCGTCCACCAGGACCATGCGGGTGTCGGCACGGCGATGCCCGACGCGCTGGTCGCATGGCGGCTTAGCCGGCTCAAGGACATGGGGGTCAACGCGATCCGCTGCTCGCACAATGCGCCCGCGGCCGAGTTCCTCGACCTGTGCGACCGCTTGGGCTTCGTGGTGATGGACGAGAACCGCCAGTTCGACCCCGCGCCCGAGACGCTCGCGCAGCTCGAATGGATGGTCCGCCGCGACCGCAATCATCCCAGCGTCATCCTGTGGTCGGTATTCAACGAGGAGCCGATGCAGGGGACCGAGGCCGGGGTGCAGATGGTCCGCCGCATGGCGCACGCGGTCAAGGCGCTCGACGACAGCCGCCCGGTCACCGCGGCGATGAACGGCGCCTTTTTCGACCCGGTCAACGTGATGCAGGTCGTCGATGTCGGCGGGTTCAACTATTACCAGGGCGACTACGACCGCTTCCACGCGCTGAACCCGCACAAGCCGATCACCAGTTCGGAGGATACCAGCGCGTTCATGACCCGCGGCGCCTTCGCCAACGACCCGTCGGCGCACGTCATCAGCAGTTACGACACCGAGGCGGCGGACTGGGGCGCGACCCACCGCGCGGGGTGGAAGGCGATCGCCGAGCGGCGGTTCGTCGCTGGCGGATTCGTGTGGACCGGGTTCGACTATCATGGCGAGCCGACCCCCTATGCGTGGCCGACCATCGCCAGCTTCTTCGGGGCGATGGACCTGTGCGGCTTTCCCAAAACCGCGTTCGACATCCATCGCGCCAACTGGGTCGACGATGCGCCGGTGGTCTCGATCGCCCCGCACTGGAACTGGACCGGGCGCGAGGGGCAGCCGGTCAAGGTGCTGGTGATGTCGAACGCCGAACGAGTGACGCTGACGCTCAACGGCCGCGTGATCGGCAGCGCGGCGGTCGACCGGCTGATGGGCAACAGCTGGGACGTGCCCTACGCCCCCGGCACGATCGAGGTTCTCGCATGGCGCGGGGGGCGGATCGTCGCGCGCGCCGCCGAGATCACCACCGGCGCGCCGGTGGCGCTTCGCCTGACCCCCGCGCGCGACCGGTTGGCGAGCGACGGCGAGGACGCAATGACGATCACGGTGGACGCGGTCGATTCGAACGGGCGGCACGTTCCGACCGCCAACCTGCACGCCGACTTCGCGATCGGCGGGGGCGAGATCATCGGCGTCGGCAATGGCGACAACAACAGCCACGAGCCCGAGAAGGGCCAGCGCCGGTCGCTGTTCAACGGGCTGGCGCAGCTGATCGTGAGGGGGGACGAGGGGATGAAGCCGCTTTCGCTGACCGCGACCGCGCCGGGGCTTCGCCCCGCGCGGCTGACGATCGCGCGCGCCGCGCGACCCGCGCCGCCGAAGGTCGCGACCGTCGTCAGGCCGCGCGGCGCGGCGAAGGGCGCATCATGAGCGAGGGCGGATTCCTCCTCGCCCCGCTCGACGGCTGGGCCGTGGCGCTCGAGCGGGTGCCCGACCCGGTGTTCGCCGGAAAGATGCTGGGGCAGGGGATCGCGATCGACCCGACCGGCGCGATGCTCGTCGCGCCGTGCGCGGGTGAGGTGCTGACGATCCACGCCGGGCGCCACGCGCTGACGCTGCGCAGCGACGACGGGGTCGAATTGCTGATCCACATCGGGATCGACACGGTCGAGCTCGGCGGCGACGGCTTCGCGCCGCTGGTCGCCGAGGGAGCGCGCGTCGCGGCGGGCGATCCGCTGATCCGCTTCGACCTCGACCGCCTCGTCCAGCGCGCGCCTGCGGTGGTCACCCCGATCCTCGTCACCGGCAAGGGCATCTCGGTCGAGCCGCTGGCGTCGGGCCGGGTCGCGGCGGGCGAGCCGTTGCTTCGCTGGACGCGGGACGCGGCGCAGGCGGAGGCCGAGGCCGGGGGCGATGTCGTGACGCGCCGCGCCACCGTCGCGCTGCCGCACGGAGTCCATGCCCGGCCCGCGGCGCGCATCGGGGCGGCGGCGAAGGGCTTTGCCATCGTGCTGGCGCGCGGCGACAAGCAGGCGCCCGCCGACAGCGCGGTGCGGCTGCTCGGCCTCGCCATCGCCGCCGGCGACGAGATCGTGATCAGCGGCTACGGCGCGGGGGTCGAACGGGCGCTCGACGCGATCGCCGCGATCCTCGGCGAACATGAGATCGACGAGCTGGCGAGCGAGCCGCCGGCCCCAGGCGGAACGCTTCCGGCGGCAACCGGCGGCACGATCCTGAATGGCGTTCGGGCCGCGCGCGGGATCGCGTTCGGGCTGGTCCATCGCCTCCAGGCGGCGCAACGCGTCGGCGACGATCAGGCGGGCGACCCGCTAACCGAGCAGCACCGGTTCGACGCGGCGCTCGACGCGGTCCGCGCGCGCCTGCGCGCGAACGGGGGGGTGTTCGAAGCGCAGGCGGCGCTGCTCGAAGACGACGAACTCGTCGCCGCCGTCCGCGCGGGGATCGACGCGGGGCACAGCGCGCCGGCGGCGGTTCGCGCGGCGCTCGGCGCGGCCGCGGCAAGCCTCGAGGCGAACGGCAATCGACGCATCGCCGAACGCGCCGCCGACGTCCGCGACGTCGAACGCCAGCTGGTGAGCGACATGACCGGTGCGTCCGCGCCCGCCGCCGCCGAGGTCGCGCCCGGCTCGATCCTGCTTGCCGACGAGCTACTTCCATCCGACGTCGCCGCGCTCGATCCCGCACGGGTCGCCGGGATCGTGCTGGCGCGCGGCGGCCCGACCTCGCACGCCGCGATCATCGCCGCGGGCAAGGCGATCCCGATGGCGGTGGCGTTCGGCGATTCGCTCGCGACCATCGCCGACGGCACGCTCGTGGGGCTCGACGCCGACCGCGGCACGCTTGAGGTCGATCCGCCGGGCGAGCGGGTCACTGCCTATCGCGAGGCGCTCGCCGCGCGCGCGGAGTCCCGCGCCAGCGCGCGCGCCGCCGCGGCGAGCCCGTGCCGCACCGCCGACGGGCAGCGGATCGAGCTGTTCGCCAATCTCGGCGGGCTCGCCGATGCCGAGCTGGCGGTGGCCGAGGGCGCCGAGGGGTGCGGGCTGCTGCGCACCGAATTCCTGTTCCTCGACCGCGCGTCGCCGCCGACCCGCGAGGAGCAGCGCACGCAATATCAGGCGATCGCCGACACGCTCGGCGAGCGGCCGTTCGTCATCCGGCTGCTGGACATCGGCGGCGACAAGCCTGCGCCCTATGCGCCGATTCCGGCCGAGGAAAATCCCGCGCTCGGCCAGCGCGGGATCCGCTTCGCGCTCGCCAACCCCGCGCTGCTCGACGACCAGCTCGCCGCGATCCGCGCGGTCGTCCCCACGGGGCGTGCGCGGATCATGGTGCCGATGGTGTCCTCGGTCGACGAGCTTGACGCGGTGATCGAGCGGGTCGGCCCGGGCTTCGAGGTCGGGGTGATGATCGAGACGCCCGCCGCGGCGATGATCGCGCCCGCGCTGTCGCGCCGCGCCGCCTTCCTGTCGATTGGGACCAACGACCTCACCCAATATGCGCTGGCGATGGACCGCGGCAACGCGGCGATCGCCGCCTCGCTCGATTCGCTCCACCCGGCGGTGCTCGCGCTGATCGCCGCCACCTGCCGGGGCGCGTCAACTAGCGGGATCCCGGTCGCGGTGTGCGGCGATCTTGCCGCCGACCCGCTCGGCGTGCCGCTGCTGATCGGGCTGGGCGTCACCGAATTGTCGGTCCCGGCGGGGCGGCTCGGCGACACGCGCGCGGCGGTCGCGCGGCTGTCGCTCGCCGACGCGCGCGCGCTCGCCGGGCAGGCGCTGGACTGCGAGAGCGCCGCGGCGGTTCGCCGGCTGGTCGAGGAGCGCGGATGGTGAAGTCGCCAATGAATTTCCTCCAGGCGCTCGGCCGCGCGTTGATGCTGCCGATCGCGGTGCTCCCGGTCGCGGGGCTGCTGCTGCGGCTCGGCCAGCCCGACATCGCCGCGCTCGTCGGCCCGCACGTCGCCTTCCTCAGCGCGGCTGGCGGGGCGATCTTCGACAACCTCGGCCTCCTGTTCGCGATCGGGGTCGCGACCGGCTTCGCGCGCGATGGCAATGGCGCGGCGCCGCTGGCGGGAATCGTCTGCTTCCTCGTCGCCACCCACGGCGCGCAGGCGCTGCTGACCGTCCCGCCCGACACTGCCAAGGGGCTGGCCGACGATGTCGCCGCGACGGTCAACGCCGCCTGGTCGACTGCCGCGATCCACAAGTTCGACGTGCCGGTCGGTATCCTGTCCGGGATCGTCGGGGGGCTGTTCTACAACCGCTTCGCCGAGCTCAAGCTGCCGTCCTATCTCGCCTTTTTCGGCGGGCGGCGCTTCGTCCCGATCGTCAGCGGGTTCGCCGGGCTGGCGCTCGCGGTCCCGCTCGGGCTGACCTACGGCCCGGTCAACGCAGGGGTCGACGCGCTCAGCCAGTTGGTGGTCGCGGCGGGGGGCTGGGGACTGTTCGCGTTCGGCGTGCTTAACCGGCTGCTGATCGTCACCGGGCTCCACCACATCCTCAACAACGTCGCCTATTTCGTGGTCGGCGACTGGCACGGCACCACCGGCGACCTGCGCCGCTTTTTTGTCGGGGACCCCACCGCGGGCGCGTTCATGTCGGGTTTCTTCCCGGTGATGATGTTCGGGCTGCCCGCCGCCTGCCTCGCCATGTACCACGAGGCGCTGCCCGAACGGCGCAAGGCGGCGGGGGGCCTGCTGCTCAGCCTCGCGCTGACCTCGCTGCTGACCGGGGTGACCGAGCCGATCGAGTTCAGCTTCATGTTCGTCGCGCCGCTGCTCTACGCGGTCCACGCGGTGCTGACCGGGCTGGCCGAAGTGGTCATGAACCTGCTCGGGGTGCGGCTCGGCTACAGCTTCTCGGCGGGGCTGTTCGACTATGTGCTCAACTACAACAAGGCGACCCGCCCGCTGCTGCTGATCCCGGTCGGGCTGGCCTACGCCGCGCTCTACTACGCGATCTTCCGCTTCGCGATCCGGCGCTGGAACCTTGCGACGCCGGGGCGTGAGCGGGTCGTGGCCGATGCGCCGGTCGCCGACGCGGCGGCAGAGAGCGATCGCGGCGCGGCGTTCGTCGCCGCGCTCGGGGGCTCGGCAAACCTAGCGAAGGTCTCGGCCTGCACCACCCGCCTCCGGCTCGAGGTGGTCGACCAGGCCGCCGTCGACGAGGCTCGGCTCAAGGCACTCGGCGCGATCGCCTTCATCCGCCCCTCGCCCAACGCGCTCCAGATCGTGCTCGGGCCGATCGCCGACGCGGTCGCGCTCGACATCGATGCGGCGCGCGGGCGTCCTGCCGCGGTCGCGGCGGTCGTCCCGGTCGCCCATGCGCCGAGGAGGGCCGAACTTCCCCAATCGCTCGTCGACAATCTCGGCGGGGCGGACAATGTCGTGACGGCGCAGCGGTTCGCCGGGCGCTGGCGGGTCGTCGTCGCCGATCGCGGCCGGGTCGGCGACGGCTGGCCACCGGCGGTGCGCGACGTGGCCTGGCCGGGCGACGAGGTGGCGCATATCCTGGTGGAGGACGAGCAATGACGATCACGCGGCGAACCCTCATCGGCGGCGTCGCCGCGAGCGGCGCGGCCGCGGCCACCGCGCGACGCCCGGCCCGCGCGCGCGTCGCGGCGAGCGGCCCGGTGATCCTGTCGACGTGGGACTTCGGCGCCGCCGCCAATGCCGCCGCCTATGCCCGGCTGATGGCCGGCGGCTCGCTGCTCGAAGCGGTCGAGGCGGGGACGCGCGTGCCCGAGGCCGATCCCGCCAACCATTCGGTCGGCTTTGCCGGCAACCCCGACCGCGACGGGGTGGTGACGCTCGACGCGGTGATCATGGACGACGACGGCAATACCGGCGCGGTCGCCGCGCTCGACCACACGATGCACGCCATCTCGGTCGCGCGCGCGGTGATGGACAAAACCCCGCACGTGCTGCTGGTCGGCGAGGGCGCGACCCAGTTCGCGCGCGCGCAGGGCTTTCCCTACCAGAAGATGCCGACCCCCGAGGCCGAGGCAAACTGGCGCGAATGGCTCAAGACCTCGCGCTACCAGCCGGTCGCCAACAGCGAGAACCGCCGCGGCGGGGCGCTCAACCACGACACGATCGGGCTGCTCGCGCGCGGCGCCGACGGGCGGCTGGCGGGGGCGTGCACGACCTCGGGCATGGCGTTCAAGATGCATGGCCGGGTCGGCGATTCGCCGCTGTCGGGCTGCGGCCTGTTCGTCGAGCGCGGGGTCGGCGCGGCGACTTCGACCGGGGTCGGCGAGGAAGTGATCCGCATCGCCGGGACCGCGCGGGTGGTGAGCTCGATGCGGCACGGCCTGTCGCCCGCCGCCGCGTGCGAGGAAGCGTGCCGCCACATCCTGAAGCTTCGCGGCGGCAAGCTCGACGGGGCGCAGGTCGGCTTCCTCGCGCTCGGCCACGACGGGCGGGTCGGCGCCTTCGCGCTGCTGCCCGGCTTCACCTATGCGCTGACCGACGCGGCGGGGCGGACCAGCGTCCACCCGGGGCCGAGCCTGTTCAAGACCAGCACGCCCGCGGGCTAGGCCGCACGATGGGTCACGCGGACGGGGCGGACGAGCGGCCACCGGCGCGGGCGGCGCTGATCGACGCGCACCAGCATTTCTGGCGGCTCGACAATCCGGGCCACCAGTGGCCGGGCGAGGCGGAGGCGGCGATCTGCCGCGACTACCTCCCCGCCGACTTCGCGGCTGAGACCGCCGGGCTCGGCGTCGCGGGAAGCATCCTCGTCCAGGCGCAGCCGACCGATCGTGACACCGACTGGCTGCTCGACCTCGCCGAGGCGGATCGCGCGATCCTTGGCGTCGTCGGCTGGGTCGATTTCGCCAGCCCCGACGCGCCGCGCCGGATCGCCGACCTCGCCGCCCGGCCGAAGCTAAAGGGGCTGCGGCCGATGCTCCAGGCGATCGACGATAGCGCGTGGGTCCTGCGCGACGCGGTCGCGCCCGCGGTCGCGGCGATGTACGAGGCTGGGCTATGCTTCGACGCACTCGTCCAGCCGCGGCACCTGCCCGCGCTCGCCGCCTTCGCGGCGCGCTGGCCCGGCTTGCCGATCGTGATCGATCATGGGGCCAAGCCTCACGCGGCGGCAGGAACGCTCGATCCGTGGCGCGACGACATGGCGCGGCTCGCCGACGCGGGGTGCTGGTGCAAGCTATCGGGGCTGCGGACCGAACAGGCGCCCGGCCAGTCGGCGGACTCGCTGGCGCCCTATGTCGATGCGCTGCTCCGCCTGTTCGGGGACCGGCTTATGTGGGGCAGCGACTGGCCGGTGCTGCACATGGCCGGGGATCGCTATGCCGACTGGCTCGGCGAAGCGCGGCGGCTGGCGGGGGCGGCGGACGCGGCGCGGCTGTTCGGCGGGGCGGCGGCGGCCTTTTACGGCGTCGCGCCGATGCGCGAGGCGCCCTAACGCATCGCCGAAACGAAGCGCGCGGCGGCGGAGCCGACCTCGTTGGCGCCTTGCCCGGGCCGGTAGAGTGCCGAGCCGAGCCCGAACCCGTCGGCCCCGGCGGCGCGCCACGGGGCAAGCGTGTCGGGGGTGATCCCGCCCACCGCGAGCAGCGGCACCGATCGCGGGAGCACCGCGCGCTGCGCCTTGAGCACCGCCGGGCTGGCCGCCTCGGCGGGGAACAGCTTGAGCGCGTGCGCGCCCGCGCGGAGCGCCTCGAACGCCTCCGACGGGGTGAAATAGCCGGGCATCGAAACCATGCCGGCGCGAACGCTTGCTTCGATCACCGCGGCATCGGTGTTGGGCGAGATGACGAGCTGGCCGCCCGCGTCGCGGACTCCCTCGACCGCGTCCGCCGACAGCACCGTTCCCGCGCCGACCAGCGCACGCCCCGCGAACCGCCGCGCGAGGCGGGCGACGCTGTCGAGCGGGTCGGGCGAGTTGAGCGGCACCTCGATGATCGTGAACCCCGCGCCGACCAGCGCCTCGCCGATCGCTTCGACCTCGTCTGGGCGGACCCCGCGCAGGATCGCGACCAGCGGACATCTGGCGAAAGCCGAATCGAAGGCGACGGTCATCGGCTGAGCTCCCATATTCGCCTCATCCCCGCGACGAAGGCGGCATTGCTGTCGACATGGACGACCTCGACTCCGAGCGCGCGTAGCGCGGCGCCATAAAGCGATCCGAGCGCGGCGTCGGCGAGGAGGTGGACCGGGCCGTCGCCCGCATGGGCGCGGCAGTCCGCCCCGATCAGCAGGCCGCTGACGAACGAGGCGACCCCCTCGCGCGGGCGGCGGCCGAGCAGGACCGCGGGGCGCGAAGCGAACAGCGCGGCGAGCAGGTCGCCTTCGGCGGCAGCGCGCACGCCCTCGTCGAAATGCGCGTCGGCCTCGACGGGGGCGATCATGTCGCGCCCGATCAGCGAATGGTCGCGCATCATCGCGAACATCTCGCCGGTCATCGCGGTGGTGAAGGAGGCCAGCGCGCCGCCCGCCATCCGCGCCCACTTGCAATGGGTCCCCGGCTGGCAAAGCCGGGCGTCGGCGGGGGCGAGCCCGGCGTGGACCGCGCCGAGGAACTGCACTTCCTCGCCACGCATCACGTCGGCGGGGTCTGCCTGCGCGACGCCGGGGACGATCGAGGTGCGCGGGTCGATCCAGATGAGCGCTTCCGCAAGCCGGTCGAGCCGTGCCGGCAGGTCGACATAGCCCGCGTCGCGCCACCCGAGGCTCGACCCGACCATCCCGCCGAGCAGCATCGGGTGATCGCCGACCCGCGCGCGGATCGCCGCGACCTCGCGCGCATAGTCGTCGCCGGAGAGGCTGGTGACGCCGCGCGAGTCGGCGCTCGCGACCGGCTCGCGATCCTGCTCGACGACATGGATGCGGCGGTTGGTGGTGCCCCAGTCGACCGCGATCAGCGGGGTCGGTGTCGCCTCATATCCAGGCCGGTGCGTAGTCGGCATCGCGCGAGTCAGTGGCTGTCGCGCGGCAGGCCCTTCGCCGCGATTCGCTGGAACGGGATCGCCTGCTCGATCACCGCGCCGCGGTCGAGCTGGCCGACCGTGTCGCGGTGAATCTGCTGCCACGGGGTCTGCGAGGCGGGGATCGGGTAGCCCGCCTCGGCCAGCGCGGCGCGGCGGGCGGCAATGTCGTCGTCGGCGAGTAGCAACTCGACCCGGCGCGCGGGGAGGTCGACGCGCAGCCGGTCGCCGTCGCGCAAGATCGCGAGGTTGCCCCCCGCTGCCGCCTCGGGGGCGGCGTTGAGGATCGAGGGGCTGCCCGACGTCCCCGACTGGCGCCCGTCGCCGATGCACGGGAGGTGGTGGATCCCGGCACGGATCAGCGCGGCGGGCGGACGCATGTTGACCACCTCGGCGCTACCCGGATAGCCGATCGGCCCCGCGCCGCGCATGACGAGGATCGTCTCGGCGGTGATCCCGGTCGCCGGGTCGTCGATCCGCCGGTGATAGTCCTCGGGCCCGTCGAACACCGCGACCGGCCCTTCGAATACGCCCGGCCGTTCGGGGTCGGACAGGTAGCGCGAAGCGAATTCGTCGGAGATCACCGACAGCTTCATCACCGCGCTGTCGAACAGGTTGCCGCTAAGCACGGTGAGCCCGGCGGCGGGCTTGAGCGGGTCGGCGAAGGGGCGGATCACCGCGGTGTCGCGGATCGCGTGACCGTCGAGATTCTCGGCAATCGTTCGCCCGTTGGCGGTTGGCGCGCTGCCGTCGATCAGCCCCTCGGCGAGCAGCTCGGCCATCACCGCCGGAACGCCGCCTGCGCGATAATAATCCTCGCCCAGATAGTCGCCCGCGGGTTGCAGGTTGACGAGCAGCGGGACGTCGCGCCCGTGCGTCTCCCAGTCGTCGAGCGTGAGCTCGACCCCGGCGTGGCGGGCGATGGCGTTGAGGTGGATCGGGGCATTGGTCGAGCCTCCGATCGCCGAGTTGACCTTGATCGCGTTGAGGAACGCCGGCCGGGTCAGGATGGTCGAAGGCCTGCGGTCGGCATGGACCATATCGACGATCGTCCGGCCGGTCTCGTAGGCGCACTGCTGGCGATCACGATAGGGCGCGGGGATCGCCGCCGAGCCGGGGAGCGACATGCCGAGCGCCTCGGCGAGCGAGTTCATTGTCGTCGCGGTGCCCATCGTGTTGCAAAAACCGGTCGACGGCGCCGACGAGGCGACCATCTCGACGAAGCCGCGATAGTCGAGCTTGCCCGCGGCGAGCAGCTCGCGCGCCTGCCACACGATCGTTCCCGATCCCACCCGGCGCCCTTCGAACCAACCGTTGAGCATCGGCCCGACCGACAGCGCGATCGCGGGGAGGTCGACGCTCGCCGCCGCCATCAAGGCCGCCGGGGTCGTCTTGTCGCAACCGATGGTCAGCACCACCCCGTCGAGCGGGTAGCCGAACAGCACTTCGACGAGGCTGAGATAGGCGAGGTTGCGGTCGAGCCCCGCTGTCGGGCGCTTGCCGGTTTCCTGGATCGGGTGGGTCGGGAATTCGAGCGGGATCCCGCCCGCGTCGCGGATTCCGTCGCGCACCCGTTCGGCGAGGACGAGGTGGTGGCGGTTGCACGGGGTGAGATCGCTGCCGGTCTGGGCGATGCCGATGATCGGGCGGCCCGACTGCAGTTCCTCGAGCCCGAGGCCGAAGTTCAGGTAGCGCTCGACATATAGCGCGGTCATGTCGGGGTTTGCCGCGTCGTCGAACCAGGCACGGCTTCGCAGGCGCGGCGGATCGGGGGGCGCTTTCGTCATCCTTCGCTGTCCCACCTGCCCATATCTGCGTTGTGCGCGCCGCCCGATCGGCCTAGCCTGATTTATATGACAATTACGGCAGCCCGCGCGGCGACTCAAGGATCGATCGACATCGCCCTGATCGGACTCGGCAAGATCGCGCGCGACCAGCATGTCCCGGCGATCGCCGCCGATCCGCGTTTCCGGCTGGTCGCGACGGTCGATCCGCACGCGCGGCTCGACGGGGTGGCGGGGTTCGGCTCGCTCGACGGGCTGATTGCCGACGGCCCCCCGCTCGAGGCCGTAGCGATCTGCACTCCGCCGGCGATCCGTGCCGGTCTCGCGCAGCGCGCGATCGCGGCGGGCTGGCACGTGTTGCTCGAAAAGCCGCCGGTTGCGAAATCGAACGAGGCCGCGGCGATCGAGCGGCAGGCGGCCGCGGCGGGCGTCACGCTGTTCGCCGCATGGCATTCGCAGATGGCGGGCGGAGTCGCGCCCGCGCGGGCGTGGCTGGCGGATCGCGCGGTGACATCGCTCGATCTCCAGTGGCGCGAGGACATTCGCCGGTGGCATCCGGGTCAGGACTGGCTGTTGGCGGCGGGCGGCTTCGGCGTGTTCGACCCGGCGATCAACGCCTTTTCGATCCTGACCGCGATCCTAGCCTCGCCGATCGCGATCGACGCGGCGCGGCTGATCGTCCCCAGGGGGCGTGACGAGCCGATCGCGGGGGAACTCAGCTTGCGCATCGGCGATGCGCCGGGCCGCGCCAGCCTCGACTTCCTTTACGAAGGCGCGCCGCGATGGGAGATCGCGATCGAAACCGCGGCGGGGTCGCTGCGGCTTTCGGACGGCGGCCAGCGGATCGCGGGCGAGGGGATCGGCGAGGTCGATGCGGTCGCAGAATATCCGGCCCTCTACAGCCGCTTCGCCGACCTCGTCGCCGCGCGCGAGAGCGAGGTCGACCTGGCGCCGCTCCTCCTGGTCGAGCAGGCCATGCGGTGCGCTGCAATCGAGCCGGGTCCGCACTTCGACTGGTAGGGCTGCCCGGGTCCAGTCCGCCCGCGCCACCGTTAACGTCCCGCGAGGCAAGTCGCCCGGGACGTCCTCCCTCGCTGTCATCGAACTGATGCAAGCATGTCACGCCGCGCCGGAATCGCGCGCGGCACGATTGACAGAGTGAACGTTCACAATCATCACCTTCGCAACCGCCATCAGAGCGGACCGAATTCAGTGGAGGGGAAATCGATGATTGGCGATCGTGCGCTGTTGAATCTTGCCGTGGGCGTTTCGGCCCTGGCCCTTGCGGCGCCTCAGGCCGCGCTCGCTCAGGCGCAGGCGCCCACGCCGCCGGTCGCCGATCCGAACGCCCCGGTTTCCGACCCGACCGCGACCCCGGCCGAGGCGAGCGCGCAAAAGGAAATCGTCGTCACCGGCATCCGCGGCTCGCTGCGCAAGTCGATGGACATCAAGAAGAACGCCCAGGGCGTGGTCGATGCGATCTCGGCCGAGGAAATCGGCAAGTTCCCCGACACCAACCTCGCCGAGTCGCTGCAGCGCATCACCGGCGTGTCGATCGACCGGTCGAGCGGCGAAGGCTCGACCGTCACCGTCCGCGGCTTCGGGCCCGAATTCAACCTCGTCCTCCTCGACGGTCGCCAGATGCCGGCCTCGGGCCTCGGCGACTGCTGCTCGGCCCCGGCGTCGCGCAGCTTCGACTTCGCGAACCTCGCGTCCGAAGGCATTGCCGCGGTCGAAGTCTACAAGTCGGGCCGCGCGAGCCTGCCGACCGGCGGCATCGGCTCGGCGATCAACATCGTCACCCCGCGGCCGCTCGACCGTCCGGGCCTGCGCGGCTCCTTCTCGGTCAAGGGCGTTTACGACACCTCGCGCTTCCGCGGCCTGCCGATCACGCCCGAAGTCTCGGGCATCTTCAGCGACACCTTCGCCGACAACCGCATCGGCATCCTGTTCACCGGCTCCTACCAGCAGCGCAAGGCGAGCGTGTCGCAGTTCAGCGCCGGCTGGCGCGAGGGCTATTCGGGGGCGGAAAACAACTGGGAGTCGCTCGCGCAGCCCGGTGACCCGCGCTACGCCAACATCACCAACCGCCCCGGGCCGACCGACATCTACCAGGTGCCGCAGAACGCGGGCTACGACTTCACCAACCTCACCCGCACCCGCATCAACGGGCAGCTGGTGCTCCAGGCGCGCCCGGTCGACAACCTGACCGCGACGGTCGACTACGTCTATTCGCAGAACACGATCGACGCGCGCACCAACAGCATCGGCGTCTGGTTCAACGGCAACGACACGACCAGCAGCTGGACCGACGGTCCCGCCGCCGGCCCGCTGTTCTATTCCGAGCATTTCGGCCAGGGGGAGAACAAGGATCTCGCGATCACCGGCGCGGTCGCCAAGAACCGTTCGATCAACCGCTCGCTCGGCGGCAACCTCGCGTGGAAGGCCAACGGCCTGCGCCTGACGCTCGACGCGCATCATTCGACCGCGGAAAGCAAGCCGACCTCGCCCTACGGCAGCAACATCGCGGTCGGCACCGCCATTTACGGCGTCCAGAACCAGAAGATCGACTTCACCTCGGACATGCCGGTCATTTCGGTCAGCATGTACCCGGGCTCCGAAGTCACCGCGTCGAACATCCGGCCGGCGGGCAACGCGTTCCGCAACGCCTACATGAAGGACACGATCAACGAGGTCGCGTTCCGGGGCGGCTACGACTTCGACAGCTCGTTCATCAAGAGCCTCGACTTCGGCGCGACCTATACCGAGAACAAGGTGCGCTCGGCCTACGGCTTCATCCAGAACGACACGTGGGGCGGCACCCTGTCGGCGGCGAACACCCCCGACACGCTGTTCACCCCGACCCCGCTTCCGCCCGATCTCGCCGGCATGTCCGGTTCGAACAATCCGGCGATCATCCCGGGCTATTTCCAGATCGACACCAACGGGCTGATCCAGCTTCTCAACGAAAAGATCGGAATCTGCTCCGCGACGACCGGCCCGGCGGGGAGCTGCCTTGCCGCCTACACCGTCGACCGGCGGATCAAGGAGCGCACGCTGGCGCCCTATATCCAGTCGACCAGCAGCTTCGACCTGCTCGGAAACCAGGCCAACCTGCGTCTCGGCGTCCGTTATGAGACCACCCGCGTCAGCTCGACCGCGCTGACCGGCGTTCCGGGTGGAACCCGCTTCACCGGCGGCAACGAAATCTCGATCCTCCAGGGCAGCGGCTCGCAGTTCCTCACTACCAAGGGCCGCTACCACAACTGGCTCCCGGCGATCGATTTCGACATGTCGCCGATGCGCAACGTGAAGCTGCGCGCCTCGTACAGCCACACCATCACCCGCGCCGACTATGCCTCGCTCGCGGGCGGCCTGACCGTCAACTCGCCGGCGCGCCCGGACGGCGGCGGCACCGGCGGCAGCGGCAACCCCAACCTCATTCCCTACAAGTCGAAGAACATCGACCTGTCGGCCGAGTGGTATTACGGAGCGTCGAGCTACGTCTCGGTGGGCTATTTCCACAAGACGGTGAGCAACTTCATCGCCAACACGACGACGCAGCAGCCGGCGTTCGGCCTGACCAACCCGGCAAAGGGCCAGGCGTATCTCGCCGCGGTCGCCGCGCTCGGGCCGAATGCCAGCTTCGCCGATATCCTGGCCTATGTTCAGACGCACTTCCCGTCGGCCTTCTCGCCGGGTCCGAACGCGTCCGATCCTTATACCGGCGGCGGGATTCTCGGCCTTGCGTCGGACCCCGCGTTGATCTTCACGCTGACCACGCCGGGGAACAGCGACCGGGTGGCGCACGTCCACGGCTTCGAATTCGCGGTCCAGCACAACTTCTGGGACACCGGGTTCGGTACGATCCTGAACTACACGATCGTCAAGAGCGATACGAAGTTCGACAATACGCTCGAATATCGCACGACGCAGTTCGCGGTCCCGGGGGCGAGCAACAGCGCCAACGCGGTGCTGTATTACGACAAGAACGGGCTGCAGGCGCGTATCGCCTACAACTGGCGCCAGGGCTTCCTGGCGGGTTACGGCTTCGACCCGTTCTACGTGAACAGCTATGGCCAGTTCGACGCCAGCGCGAGCCTCGAGGTGCGCAAGGGCTTCACCATCTTCGCCGACGGCATCAACATCACCGGTGCCGACCGCAAGGGCCATATGCGCAACGCGAACATCGTATACTTCGCGCAGCCCGGACACCCGCGCTACTCGCTCGGGTTCCGCTACAACTTCTGATCGCGATCGAGCCGGAAACGGCCCGGTCGTCGCGCCTGAGCCGTCCCGGCCCCTCCGGGGCGGCTCTTGGCGTTGGGCCACGAGGGAATTTGCGCTAGGCGTCAGGCGATGAGCAGCCCAGTCGAACGCGTCGTGATCGTCGGTGGCGGTACCGCCGGCTGGCTGTCCGCGGCGACGCTCGCCGCGTGGAGCCGCCAGCCGGGCAACCCGCGACTGGCGATCACGCTGATCGAGGCGCCCGACATTCCGACCATCGGGGTCGGCGAGGGCAGCTGGCCGACGATGCGCGCGACCCTCGCGGCGATCGGCATCTCCGAGACCGAATTCCTCGCCGCGTGCGATGCCTCGTTCAAGCAGGGTTCGCGATTCGATGGCTGGGCCACCGGCGCGGCGGGCGACAGCTATCTTCACCCGTTCACCCCGCCCGCGCTCGCCGACGCGCGGCAGCTGGTCGCGGGCTGGCGGGCGGTCGGCGCCGATCGGCCGTTCGCCGAGGTCGTCACCGCGCAGGCCGCGCTGAGCGCGAAGGCGCTCGCCCCGCGGCAGGGCGAGATCGCCGATTATGCCGGGGCGGTGAACTATGGCTATCACCTCGATGCGGGCAAGTTCGCCGCGCTGCTTCGCGACCATGCGGTCGGGCGGCTCGGGGTGAATCACCTCGCCGACCGGATCGTCGCGGTCGACGGCCCGCGCGGCGAACGGATCGACGCGGTCCGCACCGCGTCGGGCGCCTGCATCGCGGGCGACCTGTTTCTCGACTGCAGCGGGCTTCGCGGGCTGCTGATCGGCGATCATCTGGACGGCGGCTGGGTCGACCGGTCGGACGTGCTGCTTAACGACCGCGCGCTCGCCGCGCAGGTCCCCGCGCCCGACGGGCCGATCGCCTCGCAGACGGTCGGGACCGCGCACGAGGCGGGATGGCTGTGGGACATCGCGCTGCCCAGCCGGCGCGGAATCGGCTGCGTATACTCGTCGCGCTTCATCGACGACGAGGCCGCGCGCGCGATCCTCGACCGATATGTCGGCAAGCAGGTTCCTGGCGCGCGCGACTATCCGGTGCGCCGCATCGAGTTTCCGACCGGCCACCGCGCGCGCTTTTGGGTCGGCAACTGTCTCGCAGTCGGGCTGTCGGCCGGGTTCATCGAGCCGCTCGAGGCCTCGGCGATCGTGCTGGTCGAAGTGTCGCTTCGCGCGCTGACCGAGAGCTTCCCGCGCACCGCCAAGCAAATGCCATTCCTGGCGAGCCGGTTCGATGCGCTGTTCGCGATGCGCTGGGCGCGGATCGTCGAGTTTCTCAAGCTCCACTATGCGCTCTCGACGCGCGAGGAACCCTACTGGCGGGCGCAGCGCGCGCCCGCCTCGATTCCCGACCGGCTCGCCGGGCTGCTCGCGCTGTGGTCCGACCAGCCGCCTTCGGCGTCGGACCTGCCGCTGGCCGACGAGATGTTCCCGGCGGCAAGCTATCAATATGTCTATTACGGGCTCGGCGGGGCCGTTCCGGCGGGGCTGCCCGATGCCTCGGCGGAGACGATCGAGGCGCTCCGCCGGGTCGAGCAGCGCGCCCGCGCGCTCGCAGCGGCGATGCCGAGCAATCGCGACCTTCTCGGCCACGGCCAACCCATCATTTCGCAAAGGGCGGTATCATGAGCAACCACGCGATCGTCGACGCCGCCGCGCACCGCGAGCTGCGCGTCCGCACCGAGCCGAGCGAGGCGATGGGCGACGCGGTGATGTCCTGCTTCACCGTGCCCGACGAGTTTCGCCGCCTGCAGAACGAGTTCCCGATCCTGTTTCGCCGCGACGCGACCAGCCGGGCGCTGTCGGCCATTGTCCTGATGGGGTTCGAGGCGGGGGAGAACCTCTACTTCGACCAGGGCCAGTGGCGCGCGCGCAACCGGCCGATGGCGCTCGCCGTCCCGCCGTTCCTCGTCGGACGCGGCGCGCCCGACAGCGACCAGCTCCAGCTCCACATCGACCTCGATCACCCGCGCGTGTCGCGCGATGGGGCCGGGACCCGCCTGTTCGACGACGGCGGACGGCCGACCGCGCTGGTCGAGGAAACGATCGCGCTGCTCGGCGCGCTCGACGGCGGGCATCGCGAGGCGGGCGCCTTTTACGCCGCGCTCGATCGCCACCAGCTGACCGAATCCTTCGCGCTCGACGTCGAGCTTGCCAGCGGGGCCAAGCACCGCATGGTCGGGTACGAGATGATCGCCGAGGAACGGCTCGCCGCGCTCGACCCCGCGGTGCTCGGCGAGCTCAACGCGGCGGGCCAGCTCGAGCCGATTTTCATGGCGATCGCCTCGCTCGCCAACCTCACCAAGCTGATCGAGTGGAAGAACGCGCGCAATGGCTGATGCCGCGAGCCCGACAATCGCGGTCGCAGCGATCGCGGAGGAGGCGCTGTCGGCCGCCGACCTCGACCGGCGGCTGAGGGGCGCGCGCGAGCCGTTCGTGGTGCGCGGACTCGCAGGAGACTGGCCGCTGGTCGCCGCCGGACGGGAAGGGCCGGCGGCGGCGGCACGCTATCTCTCGGCCCGGGCGCGCGATCGCAAGTTCACGGTCAGCATCGGCCAGCCCGGCGGCGGCGAGCGGCTGTTCTACGATTCGGCGATGGGGCTCAATTTCCGCGTCGCGCAGGGGCCGCTCGGGCCGATCCTCGACGGGATCGTCGCCAACGCCGACAAGCCCGACGCGCCCGCGGTCTACCTTGGCTCAGTCGACATGGCGGCCTATTTCGACGGGCTGGCCGAAGCAAACCGCGTGCCGCTCGGCGAGCGCGCGCCGCTCGAAAGCATCTGGATCGGGGGGCGCACCCGTGTCGCGGCGCATAACGACGTGCCCGACAATCTCGCGGTCTGCGCGGTCGGGCGGCGGCGCTTCACCCTGTTCCCGCCCGACCAGTTCGCCAACCTCTACCTCGGCCCGCTCGAGCATACGCCCGCGGGGCGCCCGGTCAGCATGGTCGATTTCCGCGCGCCCGACTTTGCCGCCCACCCACGCTTTCGCGACGCGCTGCGCCACGCGCGGGCTGTCGAACTCGAGCCCGGCGACGCCCTGTTCATCCCCTCGCTGTGGTGGCACCACGTCGAGGCGCTCGCCCCGTTCAACGTGCTGGTCAACTACTGGTGGCGCGACGCGCCGGCCTTTCTCGGCAAGCCCGAGGACGCGCTCAACCACGCGATCCTGGCGATTCGCGACCTGCCGGCCGACGACCGCGCGACGTGGCGCACGCTGTTCGACCATTATGTGTTCGACAATGACGGGGTCGCCGAACACCTGCCCGAGGAAGCGCGCGGCGTGCTCGCCCCGCTGACCCCCGAAACGGCGGGGCAGATCCGCGCCTTTCTGCTGCGGAGCCTGTCGCGATGAGCCGCTGGCCGATGCGTCGAATCGTGATCGCCGGGGGCGGCACCGCGGGGTGGATGGCGGCGGCCGCGCTCGGGCGCACGCTCGGCCCGATCGCCGAGGTCACGCTGGTCGAAAGCGAGGCGATCGGCACGATCGGGGTCGGCGAGAGCACGATCCCGCCGATCGTCACCTTCAACAACCTGCTCGGCATTAACGAGGCCGAGTTCATGCGGGCGACCGGGGCGACCTTCAAGCTCGGCATCGAGTTCGACAATTGGGGACGTGACGGCGACCGCTATTTCCACAGCTTCGGGACCGCCGGAAAGGACCACTGGAGCGCGGGCTTCCAGCATTTCTGGCTCGAAGGTCTGGACCGCGGGCACGACGCGCCGTTCGACGATTACAGCCTCGAATCGAAGGCGGCGATGGCGCGGCGATTCGCGCACCTCCCCGACAACGGGCTCAACTACGCCTACCAGCTCGATTCGGCGCGCTACGCGGCGTTCCTGCGGGCGATGGCGGAAAAGGACGGGGTGCGCCGGATCGAGGGGCGGATCGCCGAGGTCGAGCGCGAGGGCGAAAACATCGCCGCGATCCGGCTCGACGATGGCCAGCGGATCGAAGGCGACCTGTTCCTCGACTGCACCGGGTTCCGTGCGCTGCTGATCGGGCAGACGCTGGGCGTCGGCTTCGAAGACTGGAGCCATTGGCTGCCGTGCGACCGGGCGATCGCGGTCCAGACCCGCTCGGTCGAGCCGGCGGTGCCGTTCACCCGCGCGATCGCCCACGACGCGGGCTGGCGCTGGCGGATCCCGCTCCAGCATCGCACCGGCAACGGCATCGTCTATGCCAGCCGCTATCTCGACGACGAGGCGGCGCTCGAGCGGCTGCTCGGCGATGTCGAGGGCGAGCTGCTGACCGAGCCCAACCGCCTGCGCTTCCTGACCGGGGTGCGCCCGGCGCAATGGTCGGGCAACTGTATCGCGATCGGCCTGTCGGGCGGGTTCATCGAGCCGCTCGAATCGACCGCGATCCACCTCATCCAGCGCGCCGTCCTGCGGCTGATCCGGATGCTGCCGATGGGCGAAGTCAGCCCGCGCGACGTCGCCGAGTTCAACGACCAGCAAGTCACCGACTATGTGCAGATCCGCGACTTCATCATCCTCCACTATTGGGTGACCGAGCGGCGGGATTCGCCCTTCTGGCGGCATGTCGGCGAGATGGAGATTCCGGGCAGCCTCGTGCAGAAGATCGAGCTGTTCCGCGAGACCGGCCGGGTGTTCCGCAAGAACGAGGAGCTGTTCCAGGAGAATAGCTGGACCCAGGTGATGATGGGGCAGGGGATCCGCGCAAGGAGCCATCACCCGATCGCGACCAAGCTCGACGATCGCGAGCTTGCCGGGCTGCTGTCGATGATCCGCGACGGGATCGGGCGGACCGTCGGCTCGCTCCCTTCGCACGCCGATTATGTCGCGCGCTATTGCGGCGCGGCGGACTGAGGCCGGTCATGGGACGTCGCAGGCAGCAGGTCACCATTCGCCATGTCGCAGCCGATGCGGGCGTCAGCCTGCAGACGGTCAGCCGGGTCATCAACAACGAGCCCAACGTCCGCCCCGAGATGCAGCAGCGCGTCCAGGCGTCGATCGACAAGCTCGGCTATGTCCCGTCGATCGCGGCGCAGCGACTGAGCGGTTCGCGCTCCTACATCATCCTCGCGCTCAACGACCGCGACCGCACCATCGCCGACTGGCGCGAGCGGCAGGGCACCGACTGGGTCGACCAGATGCTGCTCGGCGGGATGCTCAAGGGCGCCGAATATGGCTACCGCCTGATCTTCGAGCTGGTCGATACCCAAGACGACCATGTCGAGCGCGAGCTTCGCGCGACCATCGCCTCGCTCCAGCCCGACGGGGTGATCCTGACCCCGCCGCATTCGGAGAACAAGCAGATCACCGACCTGCTGCACGAGGCGGGGATCGTGTTCGCGCGAATCGGCTCGGTCGCGCCGGGGCCGGGGATCGCGATGACGATGGACGACCGAGGCGCGGCGGCGCTGGCGACCGCGCACCTCGCCGACCTTGGGCACCGCCGGATCGGGCTGATCGCGGGGTCGAGCGAATATTCGCTGAGCGGGTGGCGGATCGACGGGTGGCGCGAGGAGATGGCGCGGCGTGGCCTCGCCGACCATGCGCTGCTCGAACAGGGCGACTTCAGTTACGAATCGGGCGAACAGGCCGCGCGTCGGCTGCTCACCCGCGCCGAGCCGCCGACCGCGATCATCGCCAGCAATGATCGCATGGCACTGGCAACGATGGCGGTGGCGGCGGAGATGGGGATCGCGGTTCCCGACCGGCTGTCGGTGGTCAGCTTCGACAATACGCCGATCGTCGCCTTCAGCCAGCCGTCGCTGACCGCGGTCGACCAGCCGGTCGCCGAGACCGCGTCGCTGGCGATGGAATCGATCATCCGCTGCCTTCGCGGCGAGCCGGTTCCGGACGAACCGCTGGTGGTGCCGTCGCGGCTGGTCGCGCGTCAGTCGACCGCCGGCCCGGCGCGATGAACCTGCGGGCCGATCCCGCGGACGTCGCCGAACCGACGCGCCAGCCGACGCTGTTCCTGCTGCTTTACGCGCTCGCCTGGGCAGGCGGGGCGGTCGCCTACGTCCCGTTCCTGACCATATTGCTGCCCGCGCGGATCGAGCTGATGACCCCCGAGCCGGTCCGCTGGCTCGCCTACATGTCGTTCACCGGGGCGATCGCGGCGAGCGTCGGCGGGGTGGTGTTCGGCTGGCTTAGCGACCTCAGCGGGCGGCGCGTGCCTTGGATCGCGGTCGGCCTGCTGGTGACCGTCGGCCTGCTCTCGCTGGTGCCGCTCGCGACCAGCCCATTGTCGCTGCTCGTCCTGATCGTCGTCTGGCAACTGTCGCTCAACATGATGCTCGCCCCGCTCGCGGCGTGGGCGGCGGATCAGGTCCCGCCCGCCCAGCTCGGGTCGCTCGGCGGGCTGCTCGCCTTCTCCCCCGCGCTCGGGTCGGCGGCTGGCGCGCTGGTCACCATAAGCGGGCTCGCCAGCCCCGACGGACGGCTGTTCCTCGTCGGCGTGCTGGTCGTGCTGTGCGTCGTCCCGGCGCTCGCCGCGGCGGGCACCGCGCGCGACGTCGCGCCGCTGCTCGACCGGCAGGCGACCGAGACGTCTCGCCCGCGATCCCGGATCGTCGCGATGTGGATCGCGCGGGTACTGCTGCAGATCGCCGAGGCGGCGCTGTTCGCCTATCTCTATTTCTATTTCCGTTCGATCGACCCGGCGAGCGATACCGGGTCGGTAGCCCGGCTGTTCAGCGTCGTCGTCGGGACCTCGGTCCCGGTCGCATTGGTGGTCGGCCGCTGGTCCGATCGCCACCACAGGCCGATCGCCCCGCTGATCGGCTGCGCGCTGGTCGCCGCCACCGCCCTCGGCGCAATGGCGCTGGCGAGCGGCGTGACGCAGGCGACCGCGGCCTACGTCGTGTTCGGGGTCAGCGCGACGGTGTTCCTGTCGCTACACTCGGCGCAGACCTTCCGCGTGCTCGGTCGCGGCTCGCACGGGCGCGACCTCGGGCTGTTCAACCTGACCAATACCGCGCCGTCGCTGATCATGCCGTGGCTCGCCGCCTCGATCATCCCGAGCTTCGGCTATTCGACGCTGTTCGGCCTGCTCGCGATCTTCGCGCTCGGTTCGGCGGTGATCCTGCTGCTGCTGGTCCACCGCAACCGGCGCGGGTCACGCCCCGGCTGAGCCCGGCCGGTTGGCAAGCAAATTGTCGACCACCGACGGGTCGGCCAGCGTCGAGGTGTCGCCGAGGTTGCCGGTATCGTTCTCGGCGATCTTCCTTAAAATCCGCCGCATGATCTTGCCGCTGCGGGTCTTGGGCAGGCCGGGGGCGAACTGGATCACGTCGGGGGTCGCGATCGGCCCGATTTCCTTGCGCACCCATTGCACCAGCTCGCGGCGCAGCGGCTCGTCGCCCTCGGTGCCAGCGTTGAGCGTGACATAGGCGTAGATGCCTTGGCCCTTGATGTCGTGCGGCATGCCGACCACCGCGGCCTCGGCGACTTGCCTGTGCGCGACGAGTGCGCTTTCGACCTCGGCGGTGCCCATGCGGTGCCCGCTGACGTTGATCACGTCGTCGATCCGCCCGGTGATCCAGTAATAGCCGTCCTCGTCGCGGCGGCAGCCGTCGCCGGTGAAATAGGTGCCGGGATAGGTCGAGAAATAGGTCTGGAAGAAGCGCTCGTGGTCGCCGTAGACGGTGCGCATCTGGCCCGGCCAGCTGCGGGCGATGACCAGGCTTCCGGTCGCGGCGCCCTCGAGTGGCTCGCCCTCGCCGGTCAGAAGCTTCGGCTCGACCCCGAACATCGGCAGCGTCGCGCTGCCTGGCTTGGTCGGGATCGCGCCCGGCAACGGCGAGATCATCACCCCGCCGGTCTCGGTCTGCCACCAGGTGTCGACGATCGGGCAGCGACCCTCGCCGACGACGCGGTGATACCATTCCCAGGCTTCGGGATTGATCGGCTCGCCGACCGTGCCCAGCAGTCTCAGCGAGGCGCGGCTGGTGCCGGTCACGAATTCGTCGCCCTCGCGCATCAGTGCGCGGAGCGCGGTCGGCGCGGTATAGAAAATCTCGACCTTGTGCTTGTCGATCACCTGCCAAAAGCGCGAGGCATCGGGGAAGTTGGGGACGCCTTCGAACATGACGCTCGTCGCCCCGTTGGCGAGCGGACCGTAGACGATGTAGCTGTGCCCGGTGACCCAGCCGACGTCGGCGGTGCACCAATAGACCTGGCCGGGGCGGTAATCGAACACGTACTGGAAGGTCATCGCGGTCCACACCGCATAGCCGCCGGTGGTGTGGAGCACGCCCTTGGGCTTCCCGGTCGATCCCGAGGTGTAGAGGATGAACAGCGGGTCCTCGGCGCCCAATTCCTCGGGCGGGCAATCGGCCGACTGCGCGTCGAGCAACGTGTCCCAGTCGATATCGCGACCGTCGACGAACCCGACCTCGGCGCCGGTGTGGCGGAGCATGAGCACGCGCTCGACCCCCGCGCAATGCTTGAGCGCCTCGTCGACATTGGCCTTGAGCGGGACCGGCTTGCCGCCACGCCGGCCTTCATCGGCGGTGATCATTAGCTTACTGTCGCAATCCTGGATGCGACCCGCCAGCGCGTCGGGCGAAAAGCCGCCGAACACCACCGAATGGACCGCGCCGATCCGCGCGCAGGCGAGCATCGCCACCGCCGCCTCGGGAACCATCGGCAGGTAGATGGTGACCCGGTCGCCCTTCGCGACGCCGAGCGCCTTCAGCGCGTTGGCGCAGCGGCAGACGAGTTCGTGCAGGTCGCGGTAGGTGAGGGTGCGGCCCTCGGCGTCGGGCGAATCGGGTTCCCAGACGATCGCGACGCTGTCGCCGCGGGTCGCGAGATGCCGATCGAGGCAGTTGGCGGCGAGATTGAGCGTCCCGTCGGCGAACCAGCGGATACCAAAGTCAGCCTCGTCGAAGCTGCTCTCGTCCACCTTGGTGAATGGCCGCATCCAGTCGATCCGCTTCGCCTCGTCGCGCCAGAAGCCGTCGGGATCGGCGAGCGAGCGGGCGTGCATCGCGTCGTAGCGCGCGCGGTCGACCAGCGCATCGCGCGCCCATTGTTCGGGAACCGGGTAAACTGCATCGGCCATGGGGCGCTCCTCTCGGCGCGACACTAGCGCCTCGGCACGGAATGGATATAGCCGCTGGCCATGAAGACGCTGGTCGATCCCGCCAAGCTGCTGTCAGAAGGCCTCGCGGCGATCCGCGCGCAATATGACGTCCCCGCCGCCTTTCCCGACGCGGTGCAGGCCGAGGCCGAGGAGGCGGCGAAGCGCGTCCCCGGCGCCGACCATGCCGACCGCACCGGGGTCGACTTCGTCACGCTCGACCCCGCGACCTCGCGCGACCTCGACCAGGCGTTTGCGATCCAGGCGGCGGGAAGCGACCTGATCCTGTCCTACGCGATCGCCGACGTCGGCTTCTTCGTCGACGACGGCTCGGCGCTCGATACAGAGGCGTGGGCGCGCGGCGAGACGCTCTACCTGCCCGACGGCAAGGCCGGACTCTACCCGCCGGTGCTGAGCGAGGGCGCGGCGAGCCTGCTGCCCGACGCGGCCAAGCCCGCAATCGTCTTCGCGGTGCGGGTCGCGCCCGACGGCACCGCGAGTCTCGACGGGGTCGAGCGCGCGGTGATCCGCAGCCGCGCGAAGCTCGCCTACGACGCGGTCATCCCCGACCAACTGCCGCGGGGCTTCGCCGAGCTGTCGAAGCGGGTGATGGTCGCCGAGGCCGCGCGCGGCGCCGCCCGCGCCGACCCGCCCGAGCAGGAAGTGGTGCCCGACAATGGCGGCTACCGCCTCCAATTCCGCCCGCACGAGGCGAGCGAGGACGACAATGCCTCGCTGTCGCTTGCCTGCAACCTTGCGGTCGCGAAGCTGCTCGCCGTTCATCACACCGGCCTGTTCCGGGTGATGCCCGAGCCGTGGGACAGCGCGGTCAAGCGGCTTCGCCATACCGCGCAGGCGTTCGGGATCGACTGGTCGAAGGACGAGACGCTCGACGCGCTCAAGCGCCGGCTCGACCCCGCCGATCCCAAGCAGGCGGCGCTGATGCTCGCGATCCGCAAGGCCAGCCCGGGCGCGAGCTACGCGGCGTGGAAGGACGACGCCCCGCCGTGGCACGCGGCGATGGCGGCGGCCTATCTTCACTGCACCGCGCCGCTGCGCCGGCTGGGGGACCGTTACGACTGCCTCGCCGCGCTCGCGCTGGCGAACGGCAAGCCGGTGCCTGACGCGGTGCAGGCGGCGTTCGCGCGGCTGCCCAAGGCGATGGCGCGCGCCGAGAACAAGGGCAATGCGGTCGACAAGGCGGTGATCGATCTCGCCGAGACGGTCGCGCTCGAAGGCCACGAGGGCGAGACTTTCGGCGCGGTGGTGACCGACGTCGACGACCGCGGCACGCGGATCCAGCTGTGCGACCAGCCGGTGGTCGCGCGGATGGCGCTTGCCGGGGCCGCGCCCGGGCAGGCCCTGACGGTGCGGCTTGTGAGCGCCGACCCGGCGACCCGCGAACTTCGCTTCGAGCCGGAAGGGGCCGCCGATGCCGCTGTATGAGATCGGCGGCAAGGCTCCGACGGTTGGCGCAAACGCCTGGGTCGCGCCGTCGGCCGAGCTGATCGGCGCGGTGACGCTCGGCGCCGAGGCGAGCGTCTGGTTCGGAGCCGTCATCCGGGCCGACAACACGACGATCGAAATCGGCGCGGGGACCAACATCCAGGAAGGGGTGATGGGCCACAGCGATCCCGATGCGCCGCTGACGATCGGCGCGGGGGTGACGATCGGCCATCACGCCGTCCTTCACGGCTGCACGATCGGCGCGGACTGCCTGATCGGGATGAACGCGGTGATCCTCAACCATGCGACGATCGGCGCGGGCTCGATCGTCGGTGCGGGGGCGCTGGTGACCGAGGGCAAGAGCTTTCCCGCGGGGAGCCTGATCGTCGGGGCGCCCGCGCGCACGGTGCGGACGCTCGATGCCGGGGCGATCGACCTTCTGCGCGCCTCGGCCCGGCTGTACCGCGACAAGGCGCGGCAATATGCGGCGGGACTGACGCGGGTCGGCTAGGCGGTCACGATCGTCCCGTCCTCGACCCGCACCGGCCAGCGGGTCAGCGAGCGTCCGACGCACGGGCCGCCGACGCATCTGCCGCTGTCGATCTCGTACAGCGCGCCGTGCCAGCTGCACTCGATGAAGGCGCCGTCGTCGGTGAGATATTGGTCTAGTTGCTGGGCCAGCGGCAGCGCCATGTGCGCGCAGCGGTCGATATAGCCGTGCACCGCCCCGCCGCGTCGGACGACGAAGCCGTGGAACCGTCCTGCCTTCATCTCGATCACGAAGTTGCGCGCCTTGCCGTCGGCGATCAGGTCGAGCGGGCCGAGGCGGATCCCGGGCGGGGTGGAGGACAGCGGGGCGGACGACATCGGGCCGCGATAGCGCCGCGTCGCGCGCGGGGCAAAGACCCTTGCCGCCGGCCGCGCGCCCGCTAAGAGCGCAGCGAAATCCGGGGGGGAAATAGGCAATGGTGGATCTGGCGGCGACGATCGCGCTGCAACTGGCGATCGTCGCGCTCGTCGCGGGCGCGTTCCGGCGCGGCGGGCGGGCGATCGATTACCGCTGGTTCGCCGCGGTGATGGCGGCGGTGGTGGCCTATTTCCTCGTCATCGTGGTCGGTTCGGAAGCGCAGGACCTGATCCCCGCGCTGTCGGGCCTCAAGTGGAACTGGGTTGGCAAGGCGATCGCCATCGGCTTCAGCCTGCTGCTCATCCTCGGCTGGATCGGGCGCGAAGCGGCCGGGCTCCGGCTTCGCCAGGCGGCGGGATCGGCGCTGCCGTGCCTCGTCGTCGTCGCCGCGATGTGCGCGCTGTCGTGGGGCGCCGAGGCGTGGGCGAACGACGGGCGCGACCTGTCGCTCGAACGGCTGGCGTTCCAGGCGACGATGCCCGGGATCGACGAGGAACTCTTCCTGCGCGGCGTGCTGCTCGCCTTGATGGTCCGGGCGGTCGGCCCGTCCGATCGCCGAGGCGGGGCGCCGTTCGGGCTCGCCGAAGCGCTCGTCACCCTGTTCTTCGCGCTCGGCCACGGGGTGGCGGTGGCCAGCGGACAGCTTCATGTCGACGCGCTGGCCTTTTTCCTCACCGGCGTGCTCGGCGCGGGGCTGGCGTGGCTACGGACCCGGTCGGGCTCGCTCGCCTGGCCGATCGCCGCGCACAACCTCGTCAATTTCGGCAATAGCTTTTTCTAGCCGCCCAATCCCTCGACCCGGCCCGACACCCAGCCGAAGCCGATCGGCACCGCCCCCGGCGCTTCGCAACGTGCCGACAGCGTCAGTTCGTCGCCGTCCTCGAGGAAGCTGCGGGTCTCGCCGCTTGGCAACGTGATCGGCGCCTTGCCGCCCTGCGAAATCTCGAGCAGCGAGCCGAGTCCGCGCGGATCGTCGGTCGACAATGTGCCGGTGCCGATCAGGTCGCCGGGCTGGAGGTTGCAGCCGTTCGAGGCGTGATGGGTGACGATCTGCGCCGCCGACCAGTACATCGCCGACGCCGCCTCGCCCTCGCTGAGCACGTAGGGAGGAAGGCTGCGATCGCGCATCTGTTGCGTGACGAGAACCGTTTCGAGCCTGATGCCCAGCGCGCCGCGCTCCGCCGGGTCGGCGAGGTAGGCGAGCGGCGCGGGGTCGCCTTCGGGGCGCGGCGGCATCGGCCGCATGAACGGCGCGAGCGCCTGCGGCGTCACCACCCACGGCGAGATCGAGGTCAGGAAATTCTTGGCGAGGAACGGACCGAGCGGCTGGTATTCCCACGCCTGCAGGTCGCGCGCCGACCAGTCGTTGAGCAGGCAGTAGCCGGCGATATGGCCGGCCGCCTCGCCGATCGGGATCGGCTCGCCGAGCGCATTGCCCTTGCCGATGAAGATGCCGAGCTCGAGCTCGTAGTCGAGCCGCCGCGACGGGCCGTATTCGGGCGCGTCGGCGTCGGGTGCCTTGCGCTGCCCCATCGGCCGGACCACCGGGGTCCCCGACACGCGCACCGAGCTGGCCCGCCCATGATAGCCGATCGGGACGTACTTATAGTTCGGCAGCAGCGGATTTTCGGGGCGGAACTGCTTGCCGACGTTGGTGGCGTGGTGGATGCCGACGTAGAAGTCGGTGTAGTCGCCGATGTGCGCGGGCAGGTGCATCGTCGCCTCTGTGACCGGGACCAGATGCTCCTCGACCTTGGCCTTGGCCTGCGGATCGCTGAGCAGTTCGGACAGCCGCAGGCGTAGCGCGCGCGCGTCGCCCAGACCGTGTCCGAACCAGGCGTTGAGCGCGGGAAGCGACAGCGCGAGCCGCCAATGCTCGTCGAGCAGCGCGCTCTTCGCCAGGCTCTTCAAGTCGAGAATGCTCTCGCCGATCGCGACGCCGATGCGCTTGTCGGCCTCCTGCCGGTCGGTCGAAAAGACGCCGAACGGCAGGTTCTGGATCGGGAACAGCGGGTGGCCGTTCGCGCTCTCGACCCAGCTGATCCGCTTCGGGTCGTGGCTGTCGTCGAACGCGCTCATCGGGGCAGCTCCGCCTTGGGGAAATCAGCCCAGCAAGCGTCGTAATCCGGCTGCGCGCGGTCGAGCGCGAAGCGGGTCGGACGATAGGGCCAGCAGCTTTCGACCATGAAGGCCATGGTGTTGTCGATCTTGTGCGGCTTGAGCTCGGCTTCGCTCGCCTTGCGCCACGCCTCGACGTCAGGGCCGTGCCCGCTCATCAGGTTGTGGAGCGACAGGCCGCCGGGGGCAAAGCCGCCCTCCTTCGCGTCGTAGGCGCCGTGGATCAGCCCCATCGCCTCGCTCATCACGTTGCGATGGAACCAGGGCGGGCGGAACGTGTCCTCGCCCACCATCCAGCGCGGGGGGAAGATCACGAAGTCGGCGTTGGCGCGGCCGGGCGTCTCGCTCGGCGAGGTGAGGACGGTGAAGATCGACGGATCGGGATGGTCGAAGCTGACCGTCCCGATCGTGTTGAACCGCGCCAGCTCGTAGCGATAGGGGGCAAGATTGCCGTGCCACGCGACGACATCGAGCGGCGAATGGTCGAGCTTGGTCGACCACAGGCTGCCAAGATATTTCTGGACGACCTCGTGGTCGCCGTCGACGTCCTCATAGGCCGCGACCGGGGTTTCAAAGTCGCGCGCGTTGGCGAGGCCGTTGCTGCCGATCGGGCCGAGCTCGGGCAGGCGGAAGGGCGCGCCGTGATTCTCGGCGACGTAGCCGGTGGCGGTCCCGTCGACCTCGACCCGGAATTTCACCCCGCGCGGGACGACGCCGATCCAGCCGGGGGCGAGCTCGAGCAGCCCTAGCTCGGTTCGGACGCGAAGCGCGCCCGCCTGCGGGACGATCAGCAGCTCGCCATCGGCATCGACGAACACCCGCCGCTCCATCGAGCGGTCGGCGCGGTAGAGGTGGATCGCGACCCCGGTAAGGTCGGCGGGGTCCCGGTTGGCCATCATCGTCACCAGCCCGTCGACGAAGTCGGTGCCGGCGGGAAGCTCGGGCGGGTCCCAGCGGAGGCGATTGGGCGGAAGCGGTTCGCCGACCGTCCCCGGCGCGAACAGGTTCGCGCCGTCGTAGCGCGCGTAGGGCGGGTGGTCCGCCGTCGGCCGCATCCGGTAGAGCCAGCTGCGCCGGTTCTCGTGCCGCGGCGCGGTGAAGGCGGTGCCGCTGAGCTGCTCGGCGTAAAGCCCGAACGCCGGCTTTTGCGGGCTGTTGCGCCCGTGCGGAAGCGCGCCCGGCACCGCCTCCGTCGAAAAATGCCCACCGAAGCCGGTCAGATAGTCGCTCACGCGTCGACCTTGATAACGCCGCGGCGGATCTGGTCGAGCTCGATCGATTCGAACAGCGCCTGGAAATTGCCGTTGCCGAAGCCTTCGTTGCCCTTGCGCTGGATGATCTCGAAGAAGATCGGGCCGAACAGGTTCTCGGTGAAGATCTGCAGCAGGATGCCCTCGTCGCCGACGCTGCCGTCGATCAGGATGCGGTTCTTCTTGAGCCGCTCGACATCCTCGCCGTGGCCGGGAACGCGCTTGTCGATCAGCTCGAAATAGGTCTCGATCGTGTCCTGCAGCCTGACGCCGCGGTCGCGCAATTTCTCGACCGTCTCGTAGATGTTCGAGGTCGACAGCGCGAGGTGCTGGATCCCCTCACCGCCATATTCGCGCAAATATTCCTCGATCTGGCTGTTGTCGTCCTGGCTCTCGTTGAGCGGGATTCGGATCGCGCGGTCGGGGGCGATCATCGCCTGCGAGAACAGCCCGGTGGCCTGCCCCTTGATGTCGAAATATTTCTGCTCCTCGAAGTTGAACAGCGTCTTGTAGAAGTCCGACCACACCGACATCTGCCCGCGCTGGACGTTGTGGGTGAGATGGTCGAGCAATTCGAGCCCGACATTGTTCTTCGCCTCGGCCTCCTCCCAGCCGGGGAACTCGGCCCAGTCGGCATAGGGGTCGCTGCCCTTGGCGATGAAATAGAGGTAGGAGCCGCCGATCCCCTTGATGACGGTATCGTCCTCCTCGGTCGGCTCGGCGCCGTGCGAGAGCGCCCAGTCGAGCGCCTCGGCGGGATCGTCGACGCGGAACGCCATCGCGCTGGCCGAGGCGCCGTGGGCGTTGCGAAAGGCGGCGACGCGCCCGTCGGCATCGCGGTTGAGCATCAGGTTGATCCCGCCCTGCTTGTAGCGGGTGATGTTCTTGGTCGGGTGGCGATGGGTGGGGACGAAGCCCAGCTGCTCGAACTGGCGGGCCATTGCCGCGGGGTCGGGCGAGGTGAATTCGCAGAACTCGAACCCGTCGAGGCCGAGCGGATTGTCGGCGCTGACCGTCATCGATGCACACTCCTGAATTGCCTGTGTCGTCGGGTCAGGGCCATGCGCGTCCGGCGTCGGCGGTGCAAGTCCCGCGCGACCGTCACGGCGACCGCCGCGCCGGGACGATCGTTTCGGAACCGGTCGCAAAAACGCGGCGTTCTTCGCGGCGTGTACCGCTCCGAGACCCGCCCCGCCGATCGAATCGCGACCATCGCCGGGATTGGGCTGATCCATGTCGGCATCATCCTCGCGCTGCTCAACCTGACCGGGACGATCGACCTCACCACGCCGCAGCCCAACCTCAAGATCTTCGACGTCAAAGAGGTTCCGCCCCCGCCGCCGTTGACCGAGCCGCCGCCCAAGCCCGCCGCCGCGCAGAAGCCCAGGCCGAAGGACGAAGCGGGCCGCGCCGCGCCCGAGAACCTCAAGAGCCAGGCGGCCGAGATCAAGCGCCCCGACCCGGTGGTCAAGCTTCCGGTCAAGCCCCCGGTCCAGACCGCGCCGACCCCCGCCGCTGGGGTCCAGCCGACGCAGGGCGCGGGGCAGCGGCCGGGCCCCGGGACCGGGGCGGGCGGGGCCGGCAACGGCACCGGCGCGGGCGGCAACGGCAACGGCAATGGCGGCGGGGGCGGCGGCATCGCCAGTCCCAGCCAGATCCTGCGCAAGGTGTCGGGACGCCAATATCCGCCGCAGGTGCAGGCGCGCTGGCCGCGCGACGGGCGGATCTTCACCCGGCTGCGGATCGAGGCCGACGGGCGCATCAGCCAGTGCGACGTCATGCGCTCGTTCGGCGACCCTGTCGCCGACCAGTGGACCTGTGCGCTGCTTCGCCAGAACGCGCTGTTCCGCCCCGCGCTCGACCGCAGCGGACGCCCGGTCGCGTCATGGTTCGGCTATGTCCAGGCGCCTTATTGACCGCGAATCGCATTTAGCCCGTTGCACCGCAGCGAACGCGGGTTAGGGAAGGCGACATGACCGCGATCACCGTTTCCACCCTGCTGCTGTTCGGCGCGACCGGCGACCTGTCGCACCGCATGCTGCTTCCCTCGCTTTACGGGCTCCACGTCGACGAATTGCTTCCCGCCGATCTCAAGATCCTCGGCACCGCCCGGTCCGAGCTCGACGACGCGGCCTTCCAGCAGTCGGGGCTCGAGGCGCTGGCGCAATATGTGCCGAAGGATTTCTACGACGAGGCCAAGGCGAAGGAGTTCGTCAAGCGGCTCGGCTACGTCACGCTCGACGCGACGCAGGACGAGCATTTCGACGAATTGTCGAAGCGGATCGACGCGTCCAAGGGGCTCGCCATCTTCCTGTCGACCGCCCCGTCGCTGTTCGAGCCGATCATCGAGGGGCTGAAGCGGGTCGGGCTGACCGGCGAGACGGTGCGCATGGCGCTCGAAAAGCCGCTCGGCAGCGACCTCGCCTCGAGCCGCGAGATCAACGACGCGGTCGCCTCGGCCTTTCCCGAGGAGCGCACCTTCCGGATCGACCATTATCTCGGCAAGGAAACCGTCCAGAACCTGCTCGCGCTGCGCTTCGCCAACTCGATCTTCGAGCCGGTGTGGAACGCGGCGCATATCGACCATGTCCAGATCACCGTCGCCGAGACGGTCGGGCTGGAAAGCCGCGCAGGCTATTACGACGGCGCGGGCGCGCTTCGCGACATGGTTCAGAACCATATCCTCCAGCTCGTCGCGCTGGTGGCGATGGAGCCGCCCGCCGACTTCGACGCGACCGAGATCCGCGACGAAAAGGTCAAGGTGCTGCGCTCGCTCCGCCCGATGACCAAGGAGACGGTCGGCAAGTCGCTGGTGCTCGGCCAGTACGGCAAGGGCATGGCCGACGGCGAGAAGGCGGCGTCGTACGTCGAGGAGCTCGGCAAGCCGTCGAGCACCGAGACCTTCGCCGCGCTCAAGCTCAACATCGACAACTGGCGCTGGGCCGATGTGCCCTTCTACATCCGCACCGGCAAGCGGCTGCCCGAGCGGACGACCGAGATCTACATCCAGTTCAAGTGCGTCCCCCACTCGATGTTCGCCAAGATGGGCGCGGTCGCCAAGCCCAACAAGCTGTTGATCTCGATCCAGCCCGACGAGACCATCTCGATGATGGTGATGGCCAAGACCCCCGGCCTCGACCGCGACGGCATCCGCCTGCGCGAAGTGCCGCTCGACCTGGGGCTCGCCAACGCCTTCGCCGACACGCGCAAGCGGATCGCCTACGAACGTCTGCTGCTCGACCTGATCGAGGGGCGACAGATGCTGTTCGTCCGCCGCGACGAGGTCGAGGCGCAGTGGACCTGGGTCGACGGGGTGCGCGCGGCGTTCAACGCGGCGGCGATGGACGTGGCGACCTATGCGGCGGGAACCTGGGGCCCGTCGGCCTCGATCGCCCTTACCGAGCGAGACGGAAGGCAATGGCATGATTAAGGTGGGGCATGATTGAGGCCGAATGGTGGGACTATGACTCGGCCGAGGAAATGGCCGAGGCGGTCGCGGGCGACGTCGGGTTCATCATCGAATCGGCGGTCGAGGCGCGGGGCGAGGCGCTGCTCGCGCTCGCCGGCGGATCGACCCCCGGCCCGATCTACCGCAAGCTGGCCGAGGCCAAGCTGCCGTGGAAGCGGGTGACGATCATTCCCGGCGACGAGCGGCTGGTGCCGCTTCAGGACAAGCTCAGCAACGCGCGCGCGCTCGCCGAGACTTTCCTGAAGTCGGGCGCGCGGGTGGTGCCGGTGACCGGCGACATCGCCGACTACCGGCTTGCCGGGAACAGCGCCGACGCGCGGCTCCAGGATCTCAAGTGGCCGCCCGACCTCGTCTGGCTCGGTATGGGCGGGGACGGGCATACCGCCTCGATCTTCCCCGGCCCCGATTACGAGGACGCGCTCAATGCTCCAAAGGCGCGGCGGATGGTCGGGGTGATGCCCGATCCGCTGCCGCCCGAGGCGCCGATGGCGCGGGTCACGCTGACCCGCGCGGCGATCCTGTCGGCGCGGACGCTGATGATCGTGCTGACCGGCGAAGCCAAGAAACAGTTGCTGGAGGGCGCGATCGCCGACGGCCAGTCGTCGCGCTACCCGATCGGCCGCGTGCTGGCCGAGGCCGAACAGCCGATCGACATCCACTGGTGCCCCTGAACGCCGGCTAGAACGACCGCTTGAGGTCGAGCCGGAAGATCGGCCCGATCTTGACGTTCTCGCGCTCGATGAAGGCGATCGGCGACCGGTCGCGATAGCCCTGGTAGACGGTGCGGTTGAAGAAATGCCGCCCGGGCGCGAGGACGTTGATGACGTCGGCGCGAACGGTGAAGCCGAGCAGGTCCTTGTGCTCGACGAACAGGCTGGTGAAGACCGGGCCTTCCCATTCGTTGCCGACCTCGTTGAGGTAATAATAGGGGTAGGCTTTCTGGAAATCGACCTCGGCGCCCCACGCGATCTTGCTGTGGGGCACGTCGTGACGCAGCGAGACGCTGCCCGACCAGTGATTGTCGCCGCTGATCGGCCGCATCTGGTGGGTCAGCGGGTCTTCGACCCGGCTGTGCGACCATGAAATGTCGACGTCGACCTTGGCCCCGCGCCAGCCCGCCGGGTCGAGCTGGAAGGTGCTGATCGTCTCCGCCCCATAGCGGGACGCGCGCGGGAGGTTGCCGATCGCCTGCCCGCCGTCGGGGGTCGGGATGATGTCGACGATGTCGTCGATCCGATCGTAGAACAGCTTGAGCCGGGTCTTGCCCCAGCGGCCGAGGTCGCGCCCCGCCTCGCCCGCGATCTCCCACGTCTGCGGCGGGACGAGGTCGGGGTTGCCCGCATTCTCGCGGTCGGCGGTGAGGTTGGGCGAGGCGAGGAAGTCGCCGAACCGGATCTGGCCGACCTGGCGGCTGACCTTCAGCGCCGCGTCCCAGCCCTTGGCCGGGCGCCAGGCCAGCGAAATGCTCCCCTTCGGACGGAAGAAATGGCGCGCGGGCAGGTCCCCGTCGAGCCGCGCCAGTCGCGACACCTCGGCCCCGGCGACGAGCTGCAGGTCGAGCTTGTTCGACAGCGCGCGGCTAAGCGTCGCGGTCGCCTCGTAGCGATGCTCGTTCACCCGCCCGCTGCCCGCGGCATAAGCGACCGGGGTGAACGTCCCGTCGGGCGCGAGCGTGTCGAGCGTGCCGGTGAGGTCAAGCGTGTTGACCGCGCGCTCGGCGGTCACCAGCCAGTGGTTGGGGCCGGTGGCCCAGCCATATTCGGCGCGCGCCACCGTTTCGCTCGACCGGCCGTCGCTGAAGAAGCGGATGCCCTGGTCGGGCGCGCCGCTGTCGAAGCGCGTGCGCTGAACGGTGAGGTCGGGGTCGTGTTCGAAATGGCGGACGCCGATCAGCTTGAGCCGCCCCGGCCCGAGCGCGAATTCATAATCGCCGTTGAAGTCGACGGCATAGCCCTTGACCGTCTCGTGGGTGTCGCGGGTGCGGTTATCGCCGTCGCTGCGAATGCGGCGCTCGTTGAGCCCGAAGACCGTCCAAAAGGGCGTGTAGGCGGCGGAGAAATTGCCGACCGACGAGCCCGGCCCGTCGATCTTGAACTTGCCGGTGAATACCGGGTGGTCGTTGTCCGAATAGAGCCGCAGCGTCCGTGCTTCGACCAGCTGACCGTCGGCGTCGTAGATATTGTCGCCCGGGCCGCCGAACGCGCCGCGATTGGCCTGGCTGTTGACCGACAGCGTCGCTTCGACCGGGCCGAAGGTCTTGGTGACACTCGCCGAGCCGCGATAGAGGTTCGGGTGCGCGTAATAGGGGCGCAGGTCGACGCGATATTCGACCTGCCCGTGCGCGCCGCCGCTCTTCCTAACGATGACGTTGGCGACCTGTCCGCTGAGCCCGGCGATGCCGAGCGAGGCGGCGTCGACGATCTCGATCCGCACCACCGAGGCGGCGGGGACGTTCTTGAGGTCGGCGATCGCGCCGCCCGACTTGTTGGCGACCCGCTGCCCGTCGATCAGCACATTCTCGCTCGCCTGGCCGAGCCCGCGATCGCTGCTCGCCTGCTGGAGCGAGAAGCCCGGCAGCTCGGTGATCATGTCGTAGGCGGTCTTGGGCGCGAACCGGGCGAAGTCGGCGGGGGTGAAGACGTGCTTCTCGACTGGCGCGGTCTCGGCGCTGGCGGGCATGGCGGCTAGGCAGAGAGCCGCCGAGGCGAGAAGGATGGAAGCGGACGAGCGCATAAAAAACCCCTGTGTATTATTCGTGTAAGACACCGGATCGAGGGCGAACGCGAGCGGCGTTCGACGATCCGACGAACGGCACCGGCAGGCCGGCGAGCGGCGGCGATCAGACGATGGTCGGCTGGGCGTAGGCGAGCGGCGCGAGCCGGAGGTCGCGGGGGAGGCAGGCGCTGCTCACCGCGATCGCGGCGGACAGCAGGGCGGCGGCGAGAATCAGGCTTCGGGTCATCGACATTCTCCAGGCAAGCCGGGGGCGTCGCCCGCGGCATGGCGGGCCGGGCACCGGGCGATTTCGGGTGGGACTAGCGGTTCGGGATCGGCGGGACGGGCGGCGTTGGCGGAACGGCGCGCAGCGCCTGCATCGCCTGCCGCCGGGCGCGATCGCCGATGATCGAGGGGCTGCACCGTCCCCCGCTCTCGCGCACCATGTCGCCGTCGACCCCCGCCGCGACCATCCCGGTCAGCGTCCCGATCGGGATGTTGCGGCAGCCCGCGGCGGCGAGGTCGGCGATGGCGTCGGCGTCGACCCCCGCGGCGATCGCCCCGACCGCCTGGCCGACGCTGAGGTCGCGATAGCCCGCGCGCCACAGCTCGCGCAGCGTGTCGCCGTCGCCGTCGACCGCGCGCAGGCTGAATAGCGCCTGGTCGGGGGCCGAGGCGAAGGGCGGATAGGCGCGGACGATCTCGCGGCGGTAATCCTCGTCGACGATCGGCGCACCGCGCATCGCGTTGCCGACCGCGTCGCGGGTGTAGGCGGCGAGTTCCTTGCCGTTGACGGTGACGTGGGGATTGTCGGGCGGACCGTCGATCGCGACCGCGTCGACCCCGCCGTCGGCGAGCGCGGCGCGGTCACGCGGCGCGAGCTGGGCGACGTCGGTGCTTACCGCGACCCGGGGGAGCGGCGTGACCGGCCGCGCCGCCGCGACCGGCGTCTCGGCCTTTTTCGGGGTGAGCGTCAGTGCGGCGAGCGGGGCGACGCCGAGCAGCGCGACCAGCGCGCCGGTTACCGCCCAGCGCGCTTCCATCCGGGTGCGCGGCAGGCTTCGGTCGAGCACCCGGTGGACCCGGCGACCGAGCGAGCTCTTGCCCGGGGCGACCCCATGCGCGGCGAGCATCGCCGCCTTGCAGTCGTGGCGCGCGGTGTGGACCAGCAGCGCGGCATAGTCGGCGCCCGCGACGTTGGCGGCGAGCACCGCGTCGTCGGCGGCTTCCTCGCGCAACTGGTGGGCGTCGCGCACCAGCAGCCACACCAGCGGGTTGAACCAGTAGAGCGCGGTGACGAGGCGGCCGAGGATCAGCTTGGCCCAGTCGGACGAGGCGACGTGGGCGAGCTCGTGGGCGATGATCGCCTCGGCCTCGCCGGTGCGGGTCACCGCCTCCTCGCTGAGCAGGATGACGGGGCGGGCGAGGCCCCAGCTGATCGGCGAGGGCAGGGCGTCGCTGACCAGCAGCGCCGCGCCGCTCTTGAAGTTCATTCGGTGCTGGGCGTGGGCGAGCGCGCTGAGCCATTGCGGCTCGACGATTACCCGCGCCTTCGCCCGCAGCGCGAACAGGCGAACGACCGCGACCAGCGTGACCGCGGCGAGCAGCGCGGCGGGAAGCAGATAGGCAAGCAGGCCCCAGTCAATGTCGAGGCTCGCCGGCGCGAACGGCGGGGCGGCGATCCGCTCCGCCACCCGCGCGGGGACATGCGCCGGGACGACGACGGCGGCGGCGGCCGGGACGTCGGCCACCGCCGCCTCGCTGCCGAGCAGGCGGGTCTCGATCGCCAGCGTCGGCAGCAGCAGGGCGGTAATCGGCATGATCAGCAGCGCGCCCAGCCCGGCATGGGCGAGGAAGCTGCGCTGCGCGGCGGAGGCGCCACGCATCAGGCCGAGGAGGGCGAGCGTCACGCCCGCGACGAGCAGCGACTTGACCGCCAGCGACAGGACCAGGCTCATCACTTCGTCTCCTTGCGGGCGCGGGCGATCATCGCTTCGAGCTCGTCGAGCTCGGCGGCGTCCATCTTTTCGCTCATGCCGAGCAGCGCGCTCGCCGCGCTGGCCGCCGAGCCGTTGAAAAAGGTGCGGACGATCGCGCTCAGCGCGGTCTCGCTCGCCTTGGTCTCGGGCAGCGTCGGCGAATAAAGATAGCCGCGATCGCTGTCCTGGCGCGCGACCGCGCCCTTGTCCTCGAGCCGCTTGAGCATCGCGCGGACCGCCGAGCCCGACAGCCGGTCGGGCAGCGCCTCGCACAGGTCGGCGACGGCCATCGGCCCCCGCTGGTAGAGCAGGTCGACGATCTGGCGCTCGCGCGGCGGCAACTGGTTCAGCATGCGAATCTCCTCACGCTACATTTGTAGTGTGCTACATTTGTAGCGCCGGCGCAAGAGGCAGAATTGCGCTCAGGCCGGTCTTTCGACGAACCGACGAACGGCGGTTCAGCTAATCGATTCGCCGCTCGTCTCGCGCACCAGCAGCAGCGTCACCGCCACGCTGATCGCGGTGAAGATCACCGAATACCACAGGCCCGCGTAAGGGTTGCCGGTCGCGGCGACGATCGCGAAGCTGGTCACCGGCAGGAAGCCGCCGACCCAGCCGGTGCCGAAGTGATAGGGCAGCGACAGCGCGGTGTAGCGCACGCGGGTCGGGAACATCTCGACCAGCGCGGCGGCCTGCGGGCCGTACAGCGCGGTCGCCGCGACGACGAACAGCAGTAGCGTGCCGACCAGCTTGACCCAGTCGATCGCCGCCGGATCGGCCGACTTGGGATAGCCCGCGCCCGCCAGCTCGGCGTTGATCGCGTCGGCGGCCTTGGTCTTGGCCGCCTTGACCGCCGGGCCCGGCTGGCCGCTCGCCCCGGCGACCGGCACAGCGACGCTTCCCGCCAGGACGCGGGTCTGGCCGTCGGCCGAGGCGCGGGTCGAATAGCCGATGCCGCGCGTCACCAGCGCCGCCTTGGCAAGGTCGCAGGCGCTGCTGAACTTGGCGGTGCCGGTCGGATCGAACTGACTCGAACAGGTCGCGGGGTCGGTTTCGACCACCACCGGGGTGGTGCGCTGCGCGACGGCGAGCGCGGGGTTGGCGGCCTCGGCGATCCAGTGCGAGCCGGGGAAATAGAGCAGCAGCGCGAGCAGCATCCCGCCGACCATCACCGGCTTGCGCCCGAGCCGGTCGCTCAGTGCGCCGAACAGGACGTAGAGCGGCGCGCTGGCGAGCGTCATCACGATCAGCAGCATGTCCTTGGTCGCGCCGGGCAGGCCGAGCGTCTTTTCGAGGAACACCTGCAGGTAGAAAAAGGTGAAGTACCAGACCGCCCCCTGCGCGCACATGATCCCGAAAAAGGCGATCAGCACCTGCCGCAGGCTCCTGGGGTCGGCGAAGGCCTCGCGCAGCGGGGTCTTGGTGGTCGCGCCTTCCTCGCGCAGCTTGGCGAAGGCCGGGCTCTCGTTCAGCGTGGTGCGCATCCACACGCTGATCGCCAGCAGCACCGCCGAGAAGAGAAAGGGGATCCGCCAGCCCCACGCGCCGAACGCGTCCTCGCCGACGAGGCTGCGGGTGACGAAGATCACCAGCAGCGCGGCGAGCAGCCCGAACGAGGCCGAGGCCTGGATCCACCCGGTCGCTGCCCCGCGCTTGCGGTCCTCGGCGTGCTCGGCGACGTAGATCGCAGCGCCGCCATATTCGCCGCCCAGCGCGGTGCCCTGGCAGATTCGCAGGACGATCAGCAGGACCGGGGCGAGCAGCCCCGCCATCGCATAGGTCGGAAGCAGCCCGATCGCGAAGGTCGCCCCGCCCATCAGGCTGACGGTGACGAGGAAGGTCGCCTTGCGGCCGACCCGGTCGCCCATCGCGCCAAACAGGATCGCCCCCAGCGGGCGGAAGGCGAAGCCGACCGCGAACAGCGCCAGCGCGGCGACCAGCGCGGGGGTCGGGTCGAGCCCGGCGAAAAATATCTTCGAAATGATCGGGGTCAGCGACCCGAAGATGAAGAAGTCGTACCATTCGAACGCGGTGCCCGCGCTGCTGGCGGTAATGACCCGCGCCATCGACCCGTTGCCGGTGCCGGCCATGCTTCGTCCCCCGAAATCCTCGTTTGCCGCGACCCTAGCGAGCCGCGCGGGGCAGGCAAGCGGGTCAGCGCTTGAAGATATATTCGCGCATGTTGGCGACGACGAGACCGAGCTTGCGGATGGTCATGCGATTGTCGACCGCCTTCCCGCTGGGCATCGGGGTCAGATACTGGTCGACGTCGAGCCCGCCCTTCATCCTGTACTTGATGTGCAGCGAGGGGCCGTCGATCCACGCCGCCACCGGCCCGGTCGCGTCGGTCAGCGTCCCGACATAGCGATTGGTCCCTGCGCGCCGCAGCCGCCAGTAGCGGATCCGCGGCGGCTGGCCTTCCTCGGCGATCCGCTGGGTCAGCGTCAGCATCCCCGTCCGGTCGACCCGGCCGAGGCTGTCGACCTTGACGTCGTGGGTCGACTTCAGGATTTCCTTGAGCTGCCCGTCGCCGTGGGTGCGCCCGGCGAAGAAGCGGATCGGGTCGAACGGCGCCGCCTGCCCGGCGAGGAGCAGCGCAAGCGCGATCATAGCCCGCGGCTCATGTCGATGACGAAGCGGTAGCGGACGTCGTTCTTGAGCAGCCGCTCGTAGGCGTCGTTGACCTCGTTCATGGCGATCGTCTCGCACTCGGGATAGACGTCGTTGGCGGCGCAGAAGTCGAGCATTTCCTGCGTCTCGGGAATGCCGCCGATCGCCGATCCGCCGACCGCGCGGTTCCAGAAGATGAGCTGCGCGCCGGTGAATCCCGGCATCGGGTTCAGCGCGCCGACGATCACCATCCGCCCCGACCGCCCGAGCAGGTTGAGGTAGCCGTCGATCTCGTGGCTGACCGGGATAGTATTGAGGATGAAGTCGAACCGCGTCGCCGCAGCCTTCATCTGTTCAGGATCGGTCGACACGATCACGTCGTGCGCGCCGAGCTTGCGCGCGTCTTCGCCTTTTTCCGGTGTGGTGGTGATCATGGTGACGTGCGCGCCGAGCGCGGCGGCGATCTTCACCCCCATGTGGCCCAGCCCGCCGAGGCCGATCACCGCGACCTTGCTGCCCTTGCCGACCTTGTACTGGTGAAGCGGCGAATAGGTGGTGATGCCCGCGCACAGCAGCGGCGCGACGCGCGCCTCGTCCATGCCCGCGGGCACCTTGCAGACGAAATGGTCGCGAACGACGATATGATCCGAATAGCCGCCCTTGGTCATCTCGCCGGTGTGCCGGTCGGGGCTGTTGTAGGTCTGGGTGCAGCCCTGTCGGCAGAAGACTTCCCAGCCCTCGGTGCATTGGTCGCATTCCATGCAGCTGTCGACCATGCAGCCGACCGCGACCACGTCGCCGACCTTGTGCTTGGTAACCTCAGGTCCAACGTCGGTCACCCGGCCGACGATCTCGTGCCCCGGGATGACGGGGTATTTGGTGCCATGCCAGTCGTTGCGCGCGGTGTGGAGGTCGCTGTGGCAGATGCCGGCATAAGTGATCTTGATCGCGACGTCGGTCGGGCGGAGGTCGCGCCGTTCGAAATCGATCGGCTTCAAGGGCTGGTCGGCGGCGTCGGTTCCCCAACCGCGGGCTTGCGTAGGCATGTGGGTCGTCCCCCTTGGCTAGATGGATCGTGACAGAACGCGCCGGGCCTGAATCAGATGCGGCCGGTCGACCATTTTCCCGCCGACCGACAGCACGCCCGCATCGGGGGCGGCGGCGAAGGCGTCGACGATGGCCTGTGCCTCGGCGACCTGATCGGCGCTCGGCGTGAAGGCGGCGTTGATGATCGCGACCTGCGCCGGGTGGATCGCCAGCTTGCCGGTGAAGCCCTCGGCGGCGGCGGCCTCGGCTTCGGCGCGCAGGCCCTCTTCGTCGCGGAAGTCGGTGAACACGCCGTCGACCGGCTGCGCCCCGGCGGCGATCGCGCCCGCCAGCGTCAGCGAGCGGGCGAGGCGATAGGTGAAGGCGAGGCCGCCGTCGGCGCCGAGCTTCGACGACGCGCCGAGTGCCGCGCTCAAATCCTCGGCGCCCCAGCTCATCGCCGCGAGCGGCGCCCTGGTGTCGCGATAGCTGAGCAGCCCGAACAGGCTCGCGGCGGTCTCGGTGACGATCGCGTGGATCGGGATGTTGCCGGTGCGGTGGGCAAGCTCGGTGACGTCCGTCCCGCTCTCGGCCTTGGGCAAGACGATCCCCTCGATGTCGCCGCGCGCGATGAGGTCGAGGTCGAGCCGATGGTCCTCGGTCCGAAGCGGGTTGATCCGCACCCACCAGCGCGGGCCGCCCTCACGCTCGTCGAGCGCCTTGAGCAATTCGCGCGCGCCCGCCTTGCGGTCGGGCGCGACGCTGTCCTCGAGGTCGAAGATCAGCGCATCGGCGTCGGAGGCGATCGCCCTGGCGACCTTTTTCTCGCTGTCCGCGGGCACGAACAGCCAGCTTCGCGGCGGGGCAAGGGTCACGCCGGGCGCTTCCGGAGCAGCGCCGATCGTTTCATCGTGCACACCGTCTCGCCGCGCTGGTTGATCGCGCGATGCTCCCAAGTGACGATCCCCGCGTCGGGCCGCGACTTGCTCTCGCGCAGGCCGGTCACCTCGCTTTCGCAGGTCAGCGTGTCGCCGACGAACACCGGCTTGGGAAAGCGCACCTCGTCATAGCCGAGGTTGGCGACCAGCGTGCCGAGCGTGGTGTCGGCGACCGAAACCCCGACCAGCAGCGAAAAGGTGAAGCAGCTGTTGACCAGCGGCCTGCCGAACTCGCTTTCCCTGGCCGCCTCGTGGTCGAGGTGGAGCGGCTGGGGATTGTGGGTCAGCGTCGAGATCAACAGGTTGTCGGTCTCGGTGACGGTGCGGGTGATGTCGTGGCGGAGGCGATCGCCAACCTGCCATTCGTCGAAGAAGCGTCCAGCCATGCCCCGGCCCTAGGCCAGCGCGTGCGCCGCCTCAAGCGGCCTTGGCGAGCTTTGCCTTGAGTTCGCACATGCCGATCGCCTCGACCGCCTCGCCCTGGTCGGCGGCGCGGACGACCGCGGCGATATGGCCGAGCATCTGGCCGACGATGTCGACCGCCTGGAGGCACAGCCCGTGGCGCGAGATGACCGCGAAGTCGCTCGCCAGCTCGTCGCCCATCATCACCAGCATGTCGCGCGCGTGGTCGAGCTCGGCGGCGAGCAGCAGGTCGAGTTCGGTCGGCATCCGGTCCATCGCGCCGACGCTAGCGCGGCGAAGCTTAAGAAGCGGTCAACAACAGCTCGGCCGCGGCCTCGGCGATCGCCGCCCCGTCAAGACGGTAGGCGGCGTAGAGGTCGGGCAGGCTGCCGGTCTGACCGAATCGCTCGATCCCGAGCGGCGCGACCCGCTGCCCGAGCACCCCGCCGAGCCAGCTTAGCGAGGCGGGGGCGGCATCGCACAGCGTGACCAGCCCGGCCGTGCGGGGCAGCGCCGACAGCAACGTCTCGACATGGCTCGGCGTCCGGTTTCCGGACCACCGTTTCGCCTGCGCCGCGGTCCAGCCGCGGTGAAGCAAGTCGGGCGAGGTCACCGCGAGCAGCCCGAGCCCGGGCACGTCGGCGCGCAGTTCCTCCCACGCCGCCAGCGCCTCGGGCATCAGCGCGCCCATCGCGACGATCGCCGCCTCGGCGTCGGGCGAAGGCGGGTGAAGCCAGTAGCCGCCCGCCAGCGCCCCCGCCTTCCACCGCTCGTCGGTCCGCGCGACCTGCGGCACCGAGCGCGTCGAGAGGCGGAGATAAGTCGATTCGCCGGCGGGGTCGTCGATCAGCCGGAACGCTTCTTCCATCATCGCCGCAAGCTCGTCGGCATAGGCGGGCTCGTAGTGGCGCAGGCCCGGCTGGCCCATCGCGATCAGCGGCGGGTTGATCGACTGGTGCGCCCCGCCTTCGGGACCCAGCGTCACGCCCGATGGGGTCGCGACGAGGAGGAAGCGCGCGTCCTGGTAACAGGCGTAGTTGAGGCTATCGAGCCCGCGCGCGATGAACGGGTCGTAGAGCGTCCCGATCGGCGCGAGCCGGGTGCCGAACAACTCGCCCGACAGGCCGAGCGCGGCGAGCATCAGGAACAGGTTCGATTCGGCGATGCCGAGTTCGAGGTGCTGGCCGGTGAGACTCGCCGCCCATTTCTGCGCGCTCGGAATTTTCGCCGCGGCGAACACGTCGGCGATCTCGCGCCGCTTGAACAGCCCGCGCTGGTTCACGAAGCCGCCGAGGTTGGTCGAGACGGTCACGTCGGGGCTGGTGGTGACGATGCGGTCGGCGAAGTCGCTGCCCGACTTGGCGAGGTCGAGCAGGATCCGCCCGAACGCCGCCTGGGTCGACTGCTCTTCGCCCTGCGGCGCGGGGATCGCGGGGACCGCGAACTGGCCGAAGCCGCGCGGCCGCTTGTCGCGCGCGATCCGCGCCCCCGCGATCAGCGCTTCGACCCCCGGCCGTTCGTTGTCGCCGACCCCTGCCAGCGCTTCCCACTCGGCGCCCTCGGCAATCCCGAGCGAGTCGCGAAAGGCCGCCATCTGGGTCGGGTTCATCAGCCCGGCGTGATTGTCCTTGTGACCGGCGAAGGGCAGGCCGTAGCCCTTGATCGTATAGGCGAGGAACATCGTCGGGACGTCGTCCTGGGCCGAGGCGAAGGCGTCGACCAGCGTCTCGAGGCAATGGCCGCCGAGGTTGGTCATCAGCCGTTGCAATTCGTCGTCGCTTCGCCGCTCGACCAGCGCGCTCGCCGCGGGCACCTCGGCCAGCAGCCGCGCGCGCCACGCCGTCCCGCCGAGATAGGTCAGCGCGGCATAGTCGGCGTTGCTCGCGGCATCGATCCACGCCTTGAGCGCGTCCCCGCCCTTCTCGGCGAACGCCGCGCGCTGGAGCGCGCCGTAGCGAAGCGTCAGCACCCGCCAGCCGCAGCTTGCGAAAATCTCGTCGAACCGGCCGAACATCCGGTCCTCGGTGGTCGCGTCGAGGCTCTGGCGATTATAGTCGACGATCCACCACAGGTTGCGGACGTCGTGCTTGGCGCCCTCGATCATCGCCTCGTAGATATTGCCCTCGTCGAGCTCGGCATCGCCGATCAGCGCGACGAACCGCCCCCGGTCCTCCTCGGCGAGCCAGCCCTTGGCCGAGAGATAATCCTGCACCAGCGACGCGAACAGGGTGATCGCGACGCCAAGCCCGACCGAGCCGGTCGAGAAGTCGACCGGAATCCGGTCCTTGGTCCGGCTGGGATAGCTTTGCATCCCGCCGAAACCGCGGAAATTCTCGAGCTGCTCGCGGCTCTGGGTGCCCATCAGATAATGGATCGCGTGGAGCAGCGGTCCGCCGTGCGGCTTGACCGCGACCCGGTCGTTGGGGCCGAGCGCGTCGAAATAGAGCGCGGCCATGATCGCCGCCATCGATGCCGACGACGCCTGGTGGCCGCCGACCTTCAGCCCGTCGACGCTGTCGCGGACATGGTTGGCATGGTGGATCGTCCAGCTGGCGAGGAAGCGCAGCCGCTGTTCGAGGAGATTGAGCGATGCGAGGTCGGCCATCGCCGGCGCTTAGCCGAGCGCAGGCCGCCTGCCTACTGCGGGGTAATGCGGGCGAGCGGCGGGTCTATTCGGGATCGTGAACCGCGTCGTAGCGCGCCTGCGCGGCGCGAATGCAGTCGATATGCGCCATCGCCCACGTGCCAAGACCCTGCACCGGCTCGCGCAGCGAGATGCCGAGCTCGGTCAGTTCATAGTCGACCCGCGGCGGGATGGTCGGGGTGACGGTGCGGGTGACCAGCCCGTCGCGTTCGAGGTTGCGCAGCGACAGCGTCAGCATCCGCTGCGAAATCCCGTCGATCGCGCGCTTAAGCTCGGAAAAGCGCTTCGGCCCGTTCGACAGCAGCATGACGATCAGCATGCTCCACTTGTCGCCGACCCGGTTGAGCACCGGGGTGACCGACCGGCACACCGGCCCGTGGATCGCGGCCTCCTCGGCAAGTGTGGGCACATTGCTGTGCCCTGGTGACAAATTTTTGCGTTCTTGTGCGGCGTCCATCGGCAGTTACTTAAAGCGTCCCGGTAACAAATCAATACCAAGGACCGAACGATGACCATCCTCCACATCGACAGCAGCATCACCGGCGACGACAGCGTCTCGCGCAAGCTCACCGCCGCGACCGTCGAGCGGCTTCTCGCGGCCGACCCGTCGGCGACCATCGTCCGCCGCGACCTTGCCGCCGAACCGCTCGACCACATCTCGCTCGCCGCCTTCGCCGATACCAGCGTGGTCGACGAATTCCTCGCCGCCGACACGGTGGTGATCGGCGCGCCGATGTACAATTTCTCGGTCCCGAGCCAGCTCAAGGCGTGGATCGACCGGGTGTCGGTCGCGGGCAAGACCTTTCGCTACACCGACAGCGGGCCCGAGGGGCTGGCGAAGGGAAAGCGGGTGATCATCGCCGTGTCGCGCGGCGGCTTCTACGCGATCGAGCATGCGTGGGAGCATGTCGAAAGCTACCTCACCGGCCTGTTCAACTTCTTCGGGATCGAACCCGAGTTCGTCCATGCCGACGGCGTCAATTATGGTCCTGAACAGCGCGAGGCGGGGATCGAGAAGGGTCTTGCCGAGGTCGAGGCGCTCGCCGCCTGAGGTCAGGCGCTGTGGCGGACGGGCGGGTCGCGCTCGTTCGCCGCGGTGCCAAACAGGGTGACGCAGTCGCGCCCCTGCTGCTTGGCGCGGTAGAGCGCGCGGTCGGCGCGAACCGCGATGTCGCGGAACGAATCCGACGCCCGGTAGCTCGCGACCCCGAAGCTGGCGGTTAGTCGCGTGCGGTCGACTTCGGGCAGCGTGGCCGAAGCATAGGTGCGGCGGATCTGTTCGGCCAGCGCCTGCGCCTCGACCAGGCTCTTGCCCGGCAGCAGCAGCGCGAATTCTTCGCCGCCCATCCGCCCGCTCACCGGTGCCGCCGCCGCGCACAGCTGCGCGAAGCGGCGCAGCGCGACGTCGCCCGCGGGATGGCCGAAGCTGTCGTTGATCGCCTTGAAATGATCGAGGTCGCAGACGACCAGCGAGCCGTGGCGGACCGGTTCGTCGTCGACCGCCTGCTCGAACGCGAGCCGGGTCAGCAGCCCGGTCAGCCCGTCGCGCTTCGACGTTTCGCGCAGCGTGTCGATATGGCCGCCGAGGTCGCGCGCGATCGTCCCGAATACGAGCAGCGGGACGTAGAAGCTCGACGTGGTGAGCAGCAGCAGGTTGAGCCACGGGCTTGCGGCCGACGGAAAGGCGTGGCCGCCGTCGAGCAGGCTCGGGTAATAGGGGAAGCGGACCACATGCGTCGCGGCATGGACCACGAGCCCCGCGATCATCGCGCGTTCGGGCCAGCCGCGCCGCCGCCGCACAACTGCGACCAGGACGTCGAGAACGATCAGCAGGCCGGCAATCTCGAACGGCACGCACTGCAGGACCGGCGTCGTCACCCCGGTGGCGATCAGCAGCAGCGACAGGCCGATCAGCGAAGCGGCGGCGGCGATGAGGATGTTCCCCTGCCGTCCGGCACCGACCACCAGCCGCATCGCCAGCGATATGGTGAACAGCGCGAACGGCTCGAACAGCGCGAGGAGTAGGAACGCCGCGCGCCCGGTGCCGCCGTCGCGGAAGACGACCGTCGCGACCGTTCCCCCGATCAATCCGGCGGCGAGCCAGACCAGCGCCACGTGACGGCGGGCGAACTGGTGACCGATCACCGCGAGCACGCCGAGCGCGCCGAACAGGATCGCGACGACCGCGTAGAAATCGACGTCAACCGACACGGTCACTCTTCCCCCGGACCCCTACGCGCCCATGCATGGCAAAGTGCGTATAGTTCGACAAGGTAAATGGCGCGTCTACGCCGTACGTCGGCGCCGCCGCGCTCCTGCCGCCGCCCGCGCGATCAGGCGCTTAGCAGCCGGATCGGATGCTCGATATAACCCTTGAGCGCCTGCAGGAAGTTCGCCGCGTCCCAGCCGTCGACGACCCGGTGATCGCAGCTCAGCGAAAGGTTCATCACCTTGCGCGCCTCGAGCTCGCCGTCGACGATCACCGGGATCTCCTGGAGCTTGTTGACCGCGATGGTGGCGACCTGCGGCGGGGCGATCACCGGGGTCGAGGCGATCCCCCCCATCGGCCCGAGCGAGCTTATGGTGAAGGTCGGGCCGCTCAACTCCTCGCGGCTCGCCTTGCCGGTGCGCGCCGCCTGGCTCAGGCGGGCGATCTCGCGTGCCAGCTGCCACACGCTCAGGCCCTCGGCGCCACGGATGACGGGAACCATCAGCCCGCCGTCGGTCTGGGTGGCGACCCCCATCGCGACGCTGCCGTGGCGGGTGACGACATTCGCGCTGTCGTCATAGGTCGCGTTGATCATCGGGAAGTCGGCCATCGCCTTGGTCAGCGCAGTGATCAGGAACGGGAGCAGCGTCAGCTTCGGATTGCCGCCCCGGTCGCGGTTCATCATCGCCCGCGTGTCTTCGAGGTCGGTGACGTCATATTGTTCGACCAGCGCGAAGTGCGGGATCCGGCGCTTGGCTTCCTGCATATTCTCGGCGATCTTGCGGCGAAGCCCAACCACCTTGATCGTCTCGTCCTGCCGCGGCGCCGACGAACGGTGGCTGACCCTCCCGCCATTGTAGAGCAGGTAGGCGTCGAGGTCGGCATGGCGGACGCGGTCCGACGCGGTCTTCACCTGCGCGAGGTCGATGCCGAGGTCGCGCGCGCGCTGGCGCACCGCGGGGGACGCCAAGGCCTTCGCCTGCGACTGGGGCGCGGCGGGTTCTGGCGTGGACGCGGGCGCAGGGGAGGGCACCGAGGTCTGGGCCGCCGGCGCGGTCGCGGTTACCGGCAGTTCCTCGGCCTGTTCGGCGGTCGGCTCGGCCAGACCGTCGGCGAGCGGCTGCTCGGCTTCGGTCTCGGCCGCGTCTGGTTCGGAGGCAGCCTCGCCCGCGGTCTCGATCTCGACCAGCACGCTGCCGATCGCGACCATGTCGCCGACCTCGCCCGCCAGCTTGGTGACCGTCCCCGCGACCGGGCTTTCCATCTCGACCGTCGCCTTGTCGGTCATCATGTCGGCGAGCTGCTGGTCCTCGCCGACCTGGTCGCCGACCTTGACGTGCCAGGCGACGATCTCGGCCTCGGCGATGCCTTCGCCGATGTCGGGAAGCTTGAACTTGTAGGTGCTCATGCGGCCATGACTTTCTTGAGCGCGGTCTTCATCCGGATCGGGCCGGGGAAGTAGATCCATTCATAGGCGTGCGGGTAGGGCGTGTCCCAGCCGGCGACCCGGCCGATCGGCGCCTCGAGGTGGTAGAAGCAGCGTTCCTGCACCAGCGCGGCGATCTCGGCGCCATAGCCGCCGGTCTTGGTCGCTTCCTGGACGATCAGGCAGCGCCCGGTCTTCTTGACGCTTTCCTCGATCGTCTCGATGTCGACGGGGACGAGGGTGCGAAGGTCGATCACCTCGGCGTCGATCCCGTTCTCCTCGACCGCGGCGAGCGCGACGTGGACCATCGTGCCATAGGCGAGCACGGTCACCGCCTCGCCCTCGCGCACCACCTTCGCCTTGCCCAGCGGGACGGTGTAAGGGCCGTCGGGCACCGCGCTTAGCGGGTGCTTCGCCCATGGCGTCACCGGCTTGTCGTGGTGTCCGTCGAACGGGCCGTTGTAGATCCGCTTGGGCTCGAAGAAGAGCACCGGGTCGGGGTCGGCGATCGCGGCGAGCAGCAGCCCCTTGGCGTCGTAGGGGTTCGACGGGATCACCGTCTTGATCCCCGCGACATGGGTGAACAGCCCCTCGGGCGACTGGCTGTGGGTCTGGCCGCCGAAGATGCCGCCGCCATAAGGGCTGCGGATGACGAGAGGCATCGTCCATTCGCCCGCGGTGCGGTAGCGCATCTTGGCGACCTCGCTGACGATCTGGTCGTAGGCGGGGTAGATATAGTCGGCGAACTGGATCTCGATCAGCGGCTTGAGGCCATAGGCCGCCATCCCGACCGCTGTGCCGACGATCCCGCCTTCGGAGATCGGCGCGTCGAACACGCGGGTCTTGCCGAACTCCTTCTGCAGCCCGGCGGTGGCGCGGAACACCCCGCCGAAATAGCCGACGTCCTCGCCATAGACGATAATGTCGGGATCGGCCGCCATCGCCACGCGGTGCGCGTCGTTGATCGCCTCGATCATGTTGCGGTTCTTGGTCGCGGGGTCGCTCATTTGGGTTCATGCCCCAGATATTCGCGCGCCTCGTCGAGCGAGAGTTCGCGCTGTTCGGCAAGGTGCCAGGGCGTCTCGGCATAGACGTCGTCGAACATCGAGGCGATGTTGTCGAAGCCCTGGTTGGGGAGGATCCCGACCTTTTCCGATTCTTTTTGCGCGGCACGGACCGTGGCGTCGATCTCGGCGTCGAGCGCGGCGTCGCGCGCCTCGTCCCATTCGCCGAGGCCGACGAGGTGAGCCTTCAACCTCGCGATCGGGTCGCCCAGCGGCCAGGCGGTCGCCTCGTCGCGCGGGCGATAGCCGCTCGGATCGTCCGAGGTCGAATGGCCCTCGGCGCGATAGGTGAAGAACTCGACCAGCGTCGGCCCCTTGTTGCCGCGCGCGCGCTCGGCCGCCCAGCGGACCGCGGCATAGACCGCCAGCGCGTCGTTGCCGTCGACCCGAAGGCCCGCCATGCCATAACCGACCGCGCGGCTGGCGAAGGTCGCCTGCTCGGCCCCGGCGATGCCGCTGAAGCTCGAGATCGCCCACTGGTTGTTGACCACCGCGAGGATCACCGGCGCCTGGTAGACGGTGGCGAAGGTCATCGCGCAGTGGAAGTCGCCCTCGGCGGTCGCGCCGTCGCCGATCCAGCCCATCGCAATCCGGCTGTCGCCCTTGATCGCGCTGGCCATCGCCCAGCCGACCGCCTGCGGATATTGGGTGGCGAGGTTGCCCGAAATCGAGAAGAAGCCGTGGGCCTTGTCCGAATACATGATCGGCAGCTGGCGACCCTTCAGCGGATCGCCGGCGTTCGAATAGATCTGGTTCATCATCGTCGCCAGCGGATAGCCGCGCGATACCAGCAGGCCCTGCTGGCGATAGGTCGGGAAATGAATGTCGTCGCGGTCGGTGGCGAAGGCGGCGGCGACCGCGATCGCTTCCTCGCCGGTGCATTTCATGTAGAAGCTGGTCTTGCCCTGCCGCTGTGCGCGATACATCCGGTCGTCGAATACCCGGACCGTTTTCATGTCCTTAAGCATGGTGCGAAGCGTGTCGGGGTCGAGCCGCGGGTCCCACGGGCCGACCGCCTTGCCCGCCTCGTCGAGCACGCGCACCAGCGCGGTCACCAGCGGAAACGTCTCGCGCGCCTCGCACGCCGGGTCGGGGCGGGGCGCCGCGCCCGCGGGGGGCACCGCGATCGTCGAGAAATCGGGCGCGTCGCCGGGCCGGTACGGCGGCTCGGGCACGTGCAGCGCAAGCACTGGGCGGTTGGCGCGGATAGGATCTGGATCAGCCATCGGGGTCGGCGCTTAAAGCGCTGTCCGCGCGGCGGCAATGGTTTGACGATGCTGCACTGCGGCGGGTAGGGGCAGGGGCATGACCGACAAAAACGACACCCTTCCCGACCGTCTCAGTCTCAACCCGAAGAGCGAGTTTTTCGACATGGAGACGCTCGAAAAGGGCGTCGGGATCAAGTTCAACGGCGCGGAAAAGACCAACGTCGAGGAATATTGCGTGTCCGAAGGCTGGATCCGCGTCGCCGCCGGCCGCAGCCTCGACCGCTTCGGCAACCCGATGACGGTCAAGCTGAGCGGCAAGGTCGAACCCTATATCAAGGGCGACGACGCGGGATCCCCCGAAGACTAGGTGGTGTCCGGCTAGATCGCGCCGCGCCGCGCCTGCCCCTTGTCGTAGGCCTTTTTCGCCAGCCAGCCCGCGCTTAGCGCCAGCCCGAGCGGGCCGAACAGGCGGCGCGCCACGACCGGGGCCGCCGCGCCGATCACCGCGCCCTTGACGCCGTCGTCGCCGTACCGTTGCGCGATCTTGTCGCCAACGACCGCACCGAAAATCTTGCCAAGCATGTCATTCTCCCTCGAATTTTCGTTCGGCGGATGAAGCGCGCGACCTGGCTGGCAGGTTCCCGCCGACGAGTTGGCAAAAGCGGCCAACCGATGGTGGGAAAATCCGCCAACCGCGCCCGGCTTCCCCGCCCGCAACCGTCGGAATTGGCGGAAAAGAGGGATTGGCACGGCTCATGAATTGTTGGTCGCATGGTCCGCCGGGATGTCCCGGCAGGCCGTGAAAAGGGAGACCAACAATGTTTTCGCGCAAGTTCAACGACCAGATGCTGGCCATCGTCGCCGCTTTCCTGGTCAGCTCGGTGGCGGTCGGCTCGGCGGTGCTGCCGGGTACCGCGGCCCTGCACTCGAACGACAGCGAGATCGTCACCTATGCCTGATCTCGAGCCGCTCAATGATCGCGGGACGGTGACCGTCCCGGCGACGGTCATCGGCCGGGTCGAGCGGATCGACCCGGCGGGCGACATTCGCCGCGCGGCGCCGTCCGACGGACGCCCCCTCGCGGGCATCCTGTCGGGCCCGATCTTTACCCGCACCCGCGACATCATCGCGGCGAACATGACCGAGCTGCTCGACCGGGCCGAAGACCCGGCGCGGATGATCCGGATGATCATCGTCGAGATGGAAGAAACGCTGTCCGACGTCCGCGCCACCGCCGCCCGTTCGATCGCCGACATGAAGGAGATGCGGCGCGCGTGCGATCGGCTCGACGACATGCAGGCGAGCTGGGCCGACCGCGCCCAGCTGGCGCTCGAGCGGGGCCGCGAGGACCTTGCCCGCCAGGCGCTGGTCGAAAAGCGCAAGGCGGCCGATCTGGTCGAGGGCATCCATGCCGAGATCGCGCAGATCGAGACCGTGCTGAAGGGCTATGAGGCCGACATCCAGCGACTCCAGGCCAAGCTGGCCGAGGCGCGCGCCCGCCAGCAGTCGATCGCGATGCGGATGGAATCGGCGATGAGCCGGGCGAAGACCAGCGAACTGCTCAACGGCCACCGCGCCGCCGACGCCTTCGCCAAGTTCGACCTGCTCGAACGCCGAGCCGACCTCGCCGAGGGGATGGCCGACGCGCTGGGGATGACCGGGCCGAAAAGCCTCGAGGAGGAAATTGCCGAGCTTCGCGCCGCCGACGCGGTCGATGCCGAGCTCGAATCGATGAAAGCCGCGCTGGGCGACAGCGCCAAAGGAGGGAAGTGATGAGCCGTTATTCGCTGGATCGCCGGGACAAGAAGCTGGCAGGCGTCGCCTCGACGCTGGGCGACATGTTCGCGATCGATCCGACCTTCGTCAGGATCGGCTTCGTCGCGGTGGCGCTGATGGTCAGCTTCAAGCTGGCGCTGGTCGCCTATCTCGCCGCCGGGCTCTATCTCCACTTCGCCAGGCGCGACGCGCTGAAGCGCGGCATCGACCGGACCCGCGACCGTTTCGCCGACTTCGGCCGGCCGCGGCGGACTTCGATCCGCGAGATGCGCGACAGCTTCGACGCCAACGACTGGCGGATGATGGCGATCGACCACCACCTAGCGACCCAGAACGACGAACTCGCGCGTGAGATCGAGAAATTGCGGGAGAAGCAGGCATGACCGACCCCATCAGCATTGCCCTTACCGGCGCCAGTGCGCTGGCGATTACCGGGGCGAGCGCCTTCGCCGGGCTCCGTGCGTGGCGTCAGTGGCTCGACTACAAGCGGCTCGAGCTCGCCGCGCACCGCGACGGGCCGCTGCCGCAGCCCGCGACGGCGGGGCGGATCGAGCTGGCCGACCTTCGCGAGCGGGTTCGCAAGCTCGAGGCGATCGCCGCGGGGATCGACCTCTAATCAAGGCAATCGCGGGCCCTGATATATCGGGCCAATTGCGCGGCGGCAGTTGACCCGCCGCCGCGCCCCGCTACCCCCGGGCCATGGGACACGCGCACGCTCAGTCGCCCGGGCATGGCCATTCGCACGGGCACGGCCACTCGCACGGCCACTCCCACGGGCACGCGCATGGCGGCGAGGGCGGCTACGGCCGCGCCTTCGCGATCGGCATCCTGCTTAACGGCGGCTTCGTGGCGGTCGAGACGGTCTACGGCTTCCTCGCCAATTCGACCGCGCTGGTCGCCGACGCCGGGCATAATCTCAGCGACGTGCTCGGGTTGATGCTCGCGTGGGGGGCGGCATGGCTGTCGGGGCGCAAGGCAACCCCGCGCTTTTCCTACGGGTTCAAGAAAAGCTCGATCCTCGCCGCGCTCCTCAACGCGATTCTGCTGCTCGTCGCGATCGGCGCGATCAGCGCCGAGGCGGTGCGCCGTCTGTTCGAGCCCGAGGCCTCGTCGGGCGGGACGGTGATGGCGGTCGCGGCGGCGGGGATCCTCGTCAACGGCGTCACCGCCTGGCTGTTCGCGCGCGGGCGGCACGGCGACATCAATATTCGCGGCGCCTATCTGCACATGATCGCCGACGCGGCGGTGTCGGCGGCGGTCGTGGTCGCCGGCTTCATCATCACCCGCACCGGCTGGACCTGGGTCGATCCGCTAGTCAGCCTCGCGGTGTCGGCAGTGATCCTGAAATCGGCATGGGAGTTGATGATCGAATCGACCACCATGACCATGGCCGGGGCCCCGCGCGACGTTCAGCCCGAGGCGGTGCTGTCGGCGATCGAGCGGCTGCCCGGCGTCACCGGCGCGCACCATCTCCACATCTGGCCGATCAGCACCACCGAGACCGCGCTAACGGTCCACCTGATGGTCGAGGAAGGGGTCGATCGCGACCTCGTCATCCGCAAGGCCGACGCCTTCGTCCACGAACTGTTCGGGATCAGCCACTCGACGATCCAGGTCGAGACGGCGGGGAAGGGCTGCGCCTGAACGCGGCCGACGGCATATAAGCGCGGCCGGCGCATAAAAGATAAGCCCCGGCTACCGAAGTAGCCGGGGCTCCATGATCCGCCTCCGAAGAGTTGGATCACGCTTGCATAACGGCCCTGCGCGCGGTTGGTTCCGGCCCCTCGAACCTTTTTCGAAATTTATTCGGAATGGTCCTTCTGTCGCATCGCGGGTTGACAGCGCGCCCTCGCGGCCTATTTTGTTACAGCGTAATAATACAATGAGACGAACGATGATCCAGCCCTCGCGGGACATGGCGCGGTTGACCGCGGACCTGTCCCAAGCCCTGATGACCCCGCGCGACGAGGCGCAGATGACCGCCTTTCTGCGCGACCTGTGCACCCCGACCGAGCTTCGCGCGCTGGCCGAGCGGTGGCACGTGGCGCGGCTACTCGACGGGTCCGACCTGTCTTATCGCGACATCCACGACGCGACCGGGGTCAGCACGACGACGATCGTGCGGGTCGGGCGCTTCCTCCGCCACGAGCCGAACCTCGGCTATCGCCGCGCGATCGACGCGATGGAGGCCGCCAATGTCGGTTGACCGCAGCCGCCTTCACATCGCGCTCCAGCGCTCGGGCCGCCTGTCCGAACTGAGCCGCGACCTGCTCCGCGACGCGGGCCTGAGGATCGAGACGAGCAAGAACGCGCTGACCGCGCGCGCCGCCAACTTCCCCGCCGACCTGATGTTCGTCCGCGACGACGATATCCCGACCTTTGTCAGCGACGGGGTGTGCGAGTTCGGCATCGTCGGGCAGAACGTCCTCCACGAATTCGCCGCCGGGACCAGCGAGCCGGGGTTCGAGGTGCTCGCCGAGCTCGGCTTCGGCCAGTGCAGCCTGCGCATCGCGGTGCCCGAGCGCGAGGGGTATGACGGGCCGCGATCGCTCGCCGGGCAGCGGATCGCGACCTCCTATCCGCGGCTGCTTCGCGAATGGCTCGACCGGAAAGGCGTCGCCGCCGACGTGGTCGAGATGAGTGGCGCGGTCGAGCTCGCCCCCCGACTCGAAATCGCCCAGTCGATCTGCGACCTCGTATCGACCGGGGCAACGCTCGAGGCCAATGGGCTGCGCGCGGTCGATACGGTGCTCGACAGCCAGGCGGTGCTGATCCGCAGCCGCCGCCCACTCGACGAGGCGCGCGCGGCGATCGCCGACCAGCTGCTCGGCCGGATCGAGGGGGTGATCGCGACGAAGGGATCGAAATATATCATGCTGAACGCCAGCAGCGACGCGCTCAAGGGGATCGTCGCGTTGCTGCCGGGGGCCGAAGCGCCGACGGTGCTCCCGCTGCACGGGCGACCGGGCCATTTCGCGGTCCATGCGGTGTGCCAGGAATCGGTGTTCTGGGACACGCTCCAGAAGCTCAAGGCGGCGGGCGCCTCGGCGATTCTCGTCGTCCCGATCGAAAAGATGATGATGTGAAGCGGCTGGTCTGGAACACGCTCGGCACGGCCGATCAGGCGGCGGCGCTGGCGCGGCCCGCGCAGCGCGACGATCGCACGCTTCAGGACGGGGTGCGCGATATCGTCGACGCGGTCCGCAGCGGCGGCTGGGAGGCGCTTTGCGAAATCGCCCAGCGGATCGACCGCGCCGTGCCGCGTCTCGTCGAGGTCGCGCCGATCGCCGCCGCGGCGCGTGCGTCGCTCCCCGCGGCCGAGGTCGAGGCGGTCGGCTACGCGGTGGCGCGGGTGCGCGACTTCCACGTCGCCAGCCGCCCCGCCGATTTCGCGATGGACACCGCCCCCGGGGTGACGGTGCGCAAGCTGTGGCGGCCGATCGACCGGGTGGGCCTCTATGTCCCCGGCGGCGCGGCCCCGCTCTTCTCCTCGCTCATCATGCTTGCCCTGCCCGCGATCGCGGCGGGCGTGCGCGAGCTGGTGGTGGTCACCCCGCCGCGCGCCGACGGGTCGCTCGACCCGCTGATCGCGCTCGCCGCCGAAGAATGCGGGATCGGGTCGATCTGGACGGTCGGCGGGGCGCAGGCGATCGCCGCGCTCGCCTTTGGCGTGGGCGAGATCCCGCGCGTCGACAAGATTTGCGGGCCCGGCAACGCCTGGGTGGCCGAGGCGAAGCGACTGGTCGCCGGCCTTCCCGGCGGCCCCGCGATCGACATGCCCGCGGGCCCGAGCGAGCTGATGGTGATCGCCGACGCGACCGCCGATCCGGGGCTGGTCGCCGCCGACTTGCTGAGCCAGGCCGAGCATGACCCGATGGCGCAGGTGCTGCTCGCGACGACGTCTGCCGACCTGCTCGATGCGGTCGCGGCCGAGCTCAATCGCCGCTGCGCAGCGCTTCCGCGCCGCGAGATCGCGGCGGCCTCGCTCGCTAACGCGCGGCTGGTCGAGGTCGGCTCGCTTGCCGACGCCGCGGCGATCGCCAATGCCTATGCCCCCGAACATCTCGCGCTCGCGGTCGCCGACCCCGAGGCGCTCGTGCCGCTGATCCGCAACGCCGGCTCGGTGTTCGCCGGCCCGCTCGCGGCCGAGACGTTCGGCGACTATCTCGCCGGATCGAGCCATGTCCTGCCGACCGACGGGGCGGCGCGGGCGTGGGGCGGCGTGTCGGTCCTCACATTCCTGAAGGCGATGACGGTGCAGACCGTCACTCCCGCGGGGACTCGCGAGATCGCCGCCCGGGCCGCGCTGCTGGCGCGGATGGAGGGGCTCGAGGCGCACGCACAGGCCGCCGACGCCCGGCTGGAGGCGCTGGCATGAGCGCGCTCGCCCAGCGCCTCGCGCGCCCCGAGATACTGGCGCTCGAACCGTTCGACATCGCCGCCAACGCCGCCGCCGCCGCGCCGCAGGCGATCAAGCTCGATTCGAACGAGAATCCCTATCCGCCGCTGGTCGAGGGCGCGATCGCGCAAAGCGTCAATCGCTACCCCGAACCGCAGCCCGCCGCGCTCAAGGCGACGATGGCCGCGCTGTACGGGGTCCAGCCCGCCAACCTCGTCATCACCCGCGGCGCCGACGATGCGATCGACATGCTGATCCGCGCCTTCGTCCGGCCGGGGATCGACGGGGTCGCGGTCGGGACACCCTCCTTTTCCGCTTACGCCCATTTCGTGAAGGTCCAGGGCGGGCGCGTGATTGAGGTCCCCCTCGATGCCAATTTCGACTTCGACGCGGACAGCTTTCTCGCCGGCGTGGCGGGCGAGGCGAACCTCAAGATCGCCTTCATCTGCACCCCGAACAACCCGACCGGGAACGAGGTCGACCCCGCCGAGATCCTCAGGGTAGCCGATGCGCTGCCCGATACCATCGTCGTCGCCGACGAAGCCTATCTTGACTTCTGCGCCACCCCGAGCCTCACGGACGAGGCGATGGCGCGGCCCAACCTCGTCGTGCTCAAGACGCTGTCCAAGGCCTATGGGCTGGCGGGCGCGCGGGTCGGCTGCGCGATCGGCGAGGCGGGGCTGATGGCGATCGCCGCGCGCGCGCTTCCCCCCTATCCGCTGCCGAGCCTGTCGGCCGACGCCGCGCTGGCCGCGCTGTCGCCGTCGCGGCGCGCGGTCCACCTCGAACGGATCGAGCGGTTGAAGGCCGATCGCGAGCGACTCGCGGGGCTGCTGGCGACCTCGCCGATCGTCAACCGGGTGCGCCCCAGCGGGGGCAATTTCCTGTTCGTCGAGGTCGACGATGCGCCCGCGCTGGCGGACAAGCTGCGCGGGCTCGGCATCCGGCTTCGCTTCCGGCCGAACGCCGCGCCTGGCGGGGTGCGGATCACGATCGGCACCGACGCCGAGAACGAGGCGCTGCTGCGCGCGTTCGGGATAGCGGTCGAGGGCCGTCCGTCGCGCCGCGCCGACGTCGTCCGCGATACCAAGGAGACCGCGATCGCGGTAGCGGTCGACCTCGACCGCGCGGGCCCGCGCCGGATCGCGACCGGCATCGGCTACTACGACCATATGCTCGATCAGGTCGCGACCCACGGCGGGTTCAGCCTGCTCGTGTCCTGCGACGGCGATCTCGAGATCGACCCGCACCACAGCATCGAGGACACCGCCATCGCGCTCGGCAAGGCGCTCGCCGGGGCGCTCGGCGACAAGCGCGGGATCCGCCGGTTCGGCTTCGCGCTGCCGATGGACGAGGCCGAGGCGCAGGTGCTGATCGACCTGTCGGGTCGCAGCTACGCGAAATTCGAAGGCACGTTCGAGGCGGCGCAACTCGGCGACTATCCGACCGAGATGACCCCGCACGTCTTCCGCTCGCTGGCCGAGGGGATGGGCGCGGCGATCCACGTCAAGGTCGAGGGCGAGAACGACCATCACAAGACCGAGGCCTGCTTCAAGGCGTTCGGGCGCGCGCTGCGCGACGCGATCCGGGTCGAGGGCGAGGCGCTGCCGAGCACCAAGGGCGTGCTGTGAAGCTGGCGATCGTCGATCTCGGCTACGGCAATATCGGTTCGATCGCGCTGGCGTTCGAGCGGCTCGGCGTGTCCGCAAGCCTGACCGCCGACCCCGCGGCGCTCGCGGGTGCGGATCGCGTCGTGCTACCCGGCGTCGGCGGGGCGGGGCACGCGATGGCGCGGATCGAGTCGCTCGGGCTGGCCGACGTGCTGCGCGGCCTGACCCAGCCCGCGCTCGGCATCTGTCTCGGGATGCAGCTGCTGTTCGACCGCAGCGCCGAGGACGGGGTCGACTGTCTCGGGCTGATCCCCGGCGAGGTGCGCGCGCTCGACCCCGCGCCGGGTCGCCCGGTCCCGCACATGGGGTGGAGCCGGGTCGAGGCGGTCGGCGAGGCGACTGGCCTCGCCAGCGGCGACTATGTCTATTTCGCGCACAGCTATGCCTGCGCCGACGGCCCCGCGACGATCGCGCGCGCCGACTATGGCGTGGCGATCCCGGCGGCGGTGCGGCACGGCAACTGGACCGGCGCCCAATTCCACCCCGAGCGATCGGCGGCGGCGGGCGCGCGCTTCCTGCAGGCGTTCCTGGCATGATCCTCTATCCGGCGATGGACCTGATCGGCGGTTCGGCGGTGCGGCTGCGGCAGGGCGATTTCGACGCGGTCACCCGCTACCCAACCGCGCCCGCCGAAGCGCTCGACGCCTTCGCCGAGGCGGGGGCGGCGTGGGCGCACCTCGTCGATCTCGACGGGGCGAAGGCGCGCGAGCCGCGACAGCACGCGCTGATCGCCGAACTGGCGCGAGGCTCGCGCCTCTCGCTCCAGGTCGCGGGCGGGTTTCGCGAGACCGACCAGCTCGCGCGGATGTTCGACGCGGGGGTCGCGCGGGTGGTGATCGGCAGCCTCGCGGTTGAACGGCCCGAGCTGGTCAACGACTGGCTCGACCGCTTCGGCGCCGAGCGGATCACCCTGTCGCTCGACGTCCGGCTGGTCGATGGCGAGCCGATGGTGTCGACCGCGGGCTGGACCCGCGACAGCGGGCGCAGCCTGTGGGACGTCGCGACGGCATTTCCGGCGGCGCGGCACCTGCTGGTCACCGACATCGGCCGCGACGGGATGATGGCAGGTCCGAACTTCGACCTTTACCGCCGTATCGGCGAACGGCTGCCCAAGGTCGCGGTGCAGGCGTCTGGCGGGGTGTCGTCGCTCGCCGACCTCGACCGGCTCGACACCGCCGGGGCGATCGTCGGCAAGGCGCTGTGGGACGGCGCGTTCACGCTGCGGGAGGCGCTCGCCCATGCCCGCGCGTAGGATCATCCCCTGCCTCGACGTCAAGGACGGGCGCGTGGTCAAGGGCGTCCAGTTCCGCGACCACCGCGACGCGGGCGACATCGTCGAACAGGCGATGCGTTATCGCGACGAAGGCGCCGACGAACTCGTCTTCTACGACATCACCGCCAGCGCCGAGGGACGCGCGCTCGACCTCGATTGGATCCGGCGGATCGCGCGGGTGATCGACATCCCGTTCGCGGTCGCGGGCGGGATCCGCACCCGCGACCAGGGCGCGGCGTGCCTCGAGGCGGGGGCCGACAAGCTCTCGATCAACTCCCCCGCGATCGAGCGGCCCGAGCTGATCGAGGAGCTGGCGCGCGACTTCGGCAGCCAGTGCGTCGTGCTCGGCGTCGACAGTTTCGAAGCGGGCGGCGACTATTTCGTCAAGCAATATACCGGCAGCCCCGACGCGATGCGCGACAGCGGGCGGCGGACGCTCGATTGGGTGTGCGAGGCGACGGCGCGCGGGGCAGGCGAGATCGTGCTTAACTGCATGCGCAACGACGGGGTGCGGACCGGCTACGACATTCCCCACACCCGCGCGGTGATCGAGGCGGTCGCGGTGCCGGTGATCGCGTCGGGCGGGGCGGGGTCGCCCGACCATTTCCGCGCCGCGTTCGAGGCGGGAGCGAGCGGGGCGCTCGCCGCGACCGTGTTCCACGACCGGCTGATCGCCATCCCCGCCCTCAAGGAGGAGCTCGCGTCATGCGGGATCGAAATGCGCCGCTGACCGCGGCGGACCTGCCCGCGCTGGCGTGGGACAAGATGGACGGGCTGCTTCCCGCCGCGGTGCAGGATGCCGGCTCGGGGCGGCTGCTGATGCTAGGCTACATGGATCGCGCGGCGCTGGCGGCGACGCTCGACAGCGGCTTCGTCACCTTTTTCAGCCGCTCGAAGGGGCGGCTGTGGCAGAAGGGCGAGACCAGCGGCAACCGGCTCTCGCTGGTCGCGATCAACGAGGATTGCGACGGCGACGCGCTGCTGGTCGCGGCGCGCCCCGAGGGCCCGACCTGCCATACTGGCGCCGCGAGCTGTTTCGGCGGCGATGCGCCCGCGGGGCCGGGCTGGCTGGCCGAGCTGTCGGGAATCGTCGCCGCGCGCGCCGCCTCGAACGATGAAGCGAGCTATACCCGCAAGCTGATCGACGCCGGGCCGGCGCGGATCGCGCAAAAGGTCGGCGAGGAAGGAGTCGAGATCGCGCTTGCCGCGGTCACTCGCGACAAGGAAGGGCTGGGCGAGGAGATCGCCGACCTGCTCTATCACCTCGCGGTGCTGATGGAGGTGCGCGGGCTCGGCTGGGACGAGGTCGTCGCGGTCCTGAAGGCGCGTCACGCCAGCAGCGCGCGCGCCTCCTCGTAAAGCTCGCGGGTGGCGGCGGCGATGACCCGCCCGCCGTCGAACCCGTCGCCGCCGGCCCAGTCGGCAAACACCCCGCCCGCGCCGCGCACGACCGGGATCAGCGCCTGGTAGTCGAACGGCTTGAGCCCGGTCTCGACGACGAGGTCGAGCGTCCCCGCCGCCAGCCGGGCATAGGCATAGCCGTCATGGCCGTAGCGGACGGTCTTCGCGCGGTTCGCGATGCGGTCGAGCGCCGCGCGCGCCTCGCCCTCGAACAGCGCCGGGTCGGTGGTCGAGAAGCGCGCCTCGGCGAGAGTCGCGCAGCCGCTGGCCGACAGGCGGGTGCGCGCCTCGCCAGCCACCAGCCACGCCGCGTCGCCGTCGCCGACGTAGGTTTCGCCGAGCACCGGCGCGTCGATCAGCCCGACCATCGGGCGCTCGTCATTCAGGCAGCCGATCAGCGTCACCCAGGTCGGCAGCCCGCAGATGAACGAGCGGGTGCCGTCGACCGGGTCGAGCGACCAGCACCAAGGTCCCTCGCCACGCCGGTCCGGCCATTCCTCTCCGCGGATCGCGTGGCCCGGATAGCGCGCGGCGATCGCCTCGCGGATCGCGCGCTCGGCCTCGCGATCGGCCTCGGTCACCGGGTCGAACGCCCCGCCGCCCGCCTTGTTGTCGGCCGCCAGCCCGGTGCGGAAACGTGGCAGCGTCTCGTCGCGCGCGACCCGCGCGAGCTCTTCGGCGAAGGCGATCAGGGCGGCGGCATCGGGGTCGGTCACTGGGCCTCCGTCGGCGCGTCGATGGTGCCGGATGCAGGATTCGAACCCGCGACCTTCGGTTTACAAAACCGCTGCTCTACCGACTGAGCTAATCCGGCGCGGCACGTCCCATGCGTCAGACGATGCCGAAGGTCCAGCCCTCGGTCGCGGCGATCGCCGGGGTCAGCCCGGGCGGGTCGAAGGCCTGGGGGTCGGAAAGGTGCGCGCGCATCGCGGCGGCGGTGACCAGCGCGTCGGTCTGGTGATCGCTCAATGCCCCGCCCCCGCGCCACGGCGGGCTGCCGAGTGCGACGAGCGCGCGGTTCAGCTCGGCGCGGGTGCGGATTTTCTGCCCCGGAAGCCCGGCGTTGCGGATGGCGATGCGGGTGTAGATCTCGACCACCGCGCTTTCGCCGGAAGCGAGCGTGTCCATCGGCCAGATCGCGACCCGGCCGTCGATCCGGTGGAGCAGCCGCATTCCGGCGAAGCTCGCCTTGGCGACCTGCGCCGCGCCGATCGCGTCATAGGCCGAGGCGGTCTTGCGCCCGCCCATCCGGTTCAGCTGCTGGTCGCACTGGCGGAAATGGACGAAGTCGGCCTTTTTCCCGTCGGCGATGCCGAAATAGAAGTGTGGGCGGTGGCGCTGTTCGAGGAAACTCGCCGCGCCGAGGTCCTCATCGTCGCACGCCGCCTCGACATAGGCCCAGAAGGCGCGCGCACGCTCGGGGACGCCCGCCTCGCCGGGCAGATAGGCGCCGCGCTCGACGAACGGCGGGGCGAAGCTGAAGTCGAACCCGAACAGCGTCGGCGCCTTTTCGGCCTCGCGCAGCAGCCAGTCGGCGACCTCGGTCCGCGACCAGATGTGCCCGGCGCGGACCAGCCGCGGCGCGGCCTCGCCCCATGCTTCGGCGAGGGCGATCCCCTTGTGCTTGCCGCCCTTCGCCCCCGACCAGTCGATCGCGACGGTGCGCGCGAAGCGAGTCACTTGCGCCTGCGCGCCGCGACCGGTTTCTTCGCGGCGGCGAGGTCGTGGGCGCGCCTGATGGTCGCCTTGACGCGCTCCGGGTCGGCGCTGGCGTAGCGGACCAGCAACCCGTCCCATCCCTCGTAGTGGGGGGTCTGCCAGAAGGTGGCGGGGTCAGTCTCGAACAGCAGCCGCTTGCTGTCCTGGTCGATCGCCAGCACGAAGCTGTCCGCCTCGCGCCCCTGCGACAGGAAGGCGCGGCCGTTGGCGGCGACCTTGATCGCCGGACCACCATAATAGGTCGACAGTTCGGTTCCCGGCAGCGTGAGCGCGAAGCGGACCAGCGTGTCCCAGCTGTCGATCGGCCCCGTCACACCAGCGGCGGCTGGCTGTCGTCGTCCTTCGGCGCGGGGGTCGCTCGGATCCGCGGGGGGACGCGCGGCATCGGCGGCGTCGCCGGCCCGCCGCGCTGCCAGTTCTCCAGCGTGCGCGCCGCGAAGTCGCGCCCGCCAAGCCCGAAGGCGATCGCGGTCGCGACCGCCGCCGAACCGAGGATCAGCCCGAACGCCAGCATCACGATCTGGTCGGCCAGCCCCATGAAGGTCAGCCCGATCGCGGTGAACAGCGCGACGATCGCATATTTGACGATCGTCTGGGCATAGGTGCCCTCGCCGGTCGAGCTGCCGACGAGGTTTGACAGGATTCGGGCGAGGAACAGGCCGACGACGATGATGACGGTGCCGAAGATTACCTTGCCGCCGAGCTCGGTGACCTGGAACAGCAGCGCGGCGGTCGAATCGCCGCCAACCTTTTGCGCCGCCTCCATCAGCCCGACGATCAGCACCGCGGTCATCGCGATCGAGCCGAGCAGCCGCGAGGCGCTGGTGGTCGCGGGCAGCACGCCGAGTGCGCGCACGCTCTGGTCGAAGCCAAGACCGGGCAGGATCTGTTCGATCAGCGTCTTGACCCAGCGGCCGATGACGAAGGCGAAGGCGATGATGATTACCGCCGCCAGCACCTGCGGGATCGCCTGTGCAATGGTCTGGAGCATCGCCACCGCCGGGTCGGCGATCGCCGAGATGCCGAGCGCCTGCAGCGCGGCGATCGAGGCCGAGATGATGATCAGCGCCGAAATGGTCAGCCCGACCGCGTGGGCGATGCTGCTACGCGCCGGCGAGACGCCTTCGCCGACCGTGCCCGCTGAGTCGACCGCCAGCGGGGCGTCGGCCATCTTGAGCCCCGCGCGGCCTGCCAGCCGCTCGAGGTTGAGCGCGCCGAGAAACGCCTCGATCACATGCCGCACGATCCGCGCCAGGATCAGCCCGGCGAAGAAGATAAGCCCCGCCGCCAGCAGGTGGGGGATGAAGGCGAAGACCTCGTTGGTCATGGTCGTGACCGGGGTCAGCACCTCGCTCAGCCCCAGCGGCTGGAGCGCCGCGACCAGCCCGACCAGCCACACCAGCCAGTAGGCGAGCCGGCCAAGCTCGGTGCCGATGCTGTCGCCGCCGACCCCGGGGTGGCGCTTGAGCACCGGCAGCCGGTCGACCGCCTTGGCGACACCCCACTGCACCGCCTTCGCGACGAAGTAAGTGACCAGCAGGATCGCCAGCGCGAACAGGACCTTGGGCCCCCAGGTCATGAGCTGGGCCTGCCAGTAATCGGCGGGCGGCTGGGTCTGGTACATCGTCGGTCCCCTCGAAAATTATGCCGGGGACTCTAGCGGCTGGGGCGGGGGCCTCAAGCGTCCGATTGGCGAATTTCGCGGCGGCGCTCGTCCCAATATTTCAGCCGCTCGGCGATCTTCGCCTCGAACCCGCGCTCGCTCGGCTTGTAGAGCGTCGCCGGCGCCATCTCTTCGGGCCAGTAGTTCGCGCCCGAAAAACCGCCCTCGGAGTCATGGTCGTAGGCATAGCCCGCGCCATAGCCGAGCTGCTTCATCAGCTTGGTCGGGGCGTTGACGATGTTCATCGGCGGCATCAGCGAGCCGGTGTCGCGCGCCGCGCGCCACGCCGCGCCCTGCGCCTTGTAGGCGGCGTTCGATTTGGGCGCGGTGGCGAGGTAGAGGCAGGCCTGGACGATCGCCAGCTCGCCCTCGGGCGAGCCGAGGAAGTCGTAGGCGTCTTTGGCGGCGAGGCATTGCACCAGCGCCTGCGGGTCGGCGAGGCCGACGTCCTCGCTGGCGAACCGGACGAGGCGGCGGAGCACGTAGAGCGGCTCCTCGCCCGCCACCAGCATCCGCGCGAGATAGTAGAGCGCCGCCTGCGGGTCGGAGCCGCGAAGGCTTTTGTGGAGCGCCGAGATGAGGTTGTAGTGCCCCTCGCGGTCCTTGTCGTAGACCGCGACCCGACGCTGGAGCAGCGCGGCCAGCCCCGCCGGATCGAGCGCGTCGGGAAGGTTCAAATCGAGCAGCGTCTCGGCCTGGTTGAGCAGGAAGCGCCCGTCGCCGTCGGCGCTCGCGACCAGCGCGGCGCGCGCGTCGGCGGTCAGCGGCAGCGATCGCCCGGCGGCGGCCTCGGCGCGGTCGAGCAGGGTGGTCAGCGCGCGCTCGTCGAGCCGGTGGAGGATCAGTACCTGTGCGCGGCTCAGAAGCGCGGCGTTGAGCTCGAAGCTGGGGTTCTCGGTGGTCGCGCCGACCAGCGTGATCGTGCCGACCTCGACGAACGGCAGGAAACCGTCCTGCTGCGAGCGATTGAAGCGGTGGATCTCGTCGACGAACAGCAGGGTGCGGGTTCCGTTGGTCGCGGCGGCCTTGGCCTCGGCGAACACCTTCTTGAGGTCGGCGACGCCCGAGAATACCGCGCTCAAGGCGACGAAGCGAAGCCCGACCGCGTCGGCGAGCAGCCGCGCGATGCTCGTCTTGCCGGTGCCGGGCGGCCCCCACAGCACCATCGAGGCGAGCTTGCCCGCCGCGACCATCCGCCCGATCGCGCCCTCGGGCCCGGTGAGATGCTCCTGCCCGACGACTTCGACCAGCGCGCGCGGGCGAAGCCGGTCGGCAAGCGGCGCGTCAGCGCTCGCGGCGGATGAATCGGTGGTCTCGGGAAACAGGTCGGCCATCGCTTCCGAAGATAGGGCGTGCGGCTGTGCACCGGAAGGGCGACGCTGCTCGCTACAAAGATATCCAAAAGATATATCTTGACCGTTCACCGACAAGATATATCCTAGACGCATCGAAAGAAGGAGAATTCATGTTTCGATTTTCACACGGAGGCGGCCATCGCCCCCACCACGGCGGCCCGCGCGGTCGCGGTCCCGAGTTCGATCCCGAGCGCTTCCTGCACTGGGTCGAGCGGCTCAATGCCGGCGAGCGCGGACGCGGTCACGGCCGCAGCCGACGCATGTTCGACGGCGGCGAACTCCGGCTCGTCCTGCTGAAGCTGATCGCCGACGAGCCGCGCCACGGCTACGACCTCATTCGCGCGATCGAGGCGATGACCGGCGGGGCCTATGCGCCGAGCCCTGGCGTGGTCTATCCGACGCTGACCCTGCTCGACGAAATGGGTCTCATCGAGGAACAGGCGAGCGAGGGCGCGAAGAAGCGGTTCGCCGCGACCGAGAGCGGCCGCGCCGAGCTCAAGGAAAAGGCCGAGGAGGTCGCCGAGCTGATCGCCCGGCTGACCGCGGTCGGGGAGGAGCGCCGTTCGTCGCCCCATCGCCAGCTCCACCGCGCGATGGAGAACGTTCGCAACGCGCTTCGCCACCAGCGCGCGCAGGGAATGTCGCCCGAGAGGGTCGAGGCGATCGTCGACCTGCTCGACGAGGTTGCCAAGAAGATTGAGCGGCTCGGCTAGCGAAGCCGGGGTGGCGCGTTGCCGAAACGCGACTTGAGCCGCTCGCGGCGCGCCACCAGCCGGATATAGTTGCGAAGCACCGCGTCGTTGATCGAATCCCAGTCGCGGTCCTTGGTATAGTCGAGCCCCGCCTCGCCGTGCGCGCGCCGCACCTCGGGCGCGGCGGTGTAATGGAGCAGCGCCTCGGCGAACCCCTCGACCTCCTCGGGATCGACCAACGTCCCGGTTACTCCGTCGAGCACGAGGCTCTGCGCACCGGTGGCGATCGCCGCGACGACCGGCAGGCCGCACGCCATCGCTTCCTGCGTCACATTCCCGAACGCCTCGGTAATCGAGGGATTGAAGAAGACGTCGGCGCTGGCCAGCGCGACCGCCAAATCGGTGCCGACCTGATGCCCGGCGAATACGGTGTCGGCGGGCATGTGCGCCTTGAACCAGGGCAGCGCCGGGCCATCGCCGATGACCAGCGCGCGCACCCGCGCGTCTCGCACCTGCGCCGCCTGGATCGCGGCGGCGAAGACATCGAGCCCCTTTTCCATCACCACCCGGCCGAGGAAGGCGATCATCACGTCGCCCGCGCCGATGCCGTGCGCCGCGCGCCACGCTTCGCTGCGGCGGTCGGGATTGAACTGGTCGCGGTCGACCCCCCGGCTCCAGATGCCGATGTCACGGCTCATCCGCTGTGCGCGCAGGATCGCGGCGGTCGATTCGGCCGGCGCCATGATCGCGTCGCAGCGGCGGTAGAAGCGGCGGAGCAGCGCACGCACCGCGGGCTCGAACAGCTCGAGATGATAATATTTGAGGTAGGTTTCGAACCGGGTGTGGACCGACGCCATCACCGGGATGCCGCGCTCGCGCGCCCAGCTGACCGCGCGATGCGCGACGATGTCGGGGCTCGAGACATGGACGATGTTCGGGGCGAACGCCTCGAGATCGCGCCGCGCCTCGCCGCTGAGCGAGATCGGGACGCGATATTCGGCGCGCCCGGGGATCGCGACGCTCGGCACGTCGACGAGGTCGCCGGTCGGCGGAAAGGCCGGATGCTCGACCACCGGCGAATAGACGCGCACCGCCGCGCCCTGCCGAAGCAAATAGCCGACCAGCCGGTTGAGCGCCTGGTTGGCGCCGTCGCGGACGTAGTTGTAATTGCCCGAGAAGAGGGCGATGCGAAGGTCGGACGGCTCCATGGCGGCGGGGGTCTTAGCCGGAGCCTCGCCCAAACGCCATCGGCTGCTGTCGGGGGCGGGAGACGAAGACGCGGCGATGATCAAACGATCGATGGACCCGGTCGGCGCGCCCAAGCCGGTGCTGCTGATCCTCGGCAGCCTGCCGGGGGAGGCGTCGCTCGCCGCGCAGCGCTATTATGCCCATCCGCAGAACCAGTTCTGGCGCCTGCTCGGCGGCGCGATCGGCGAACCGCTGGCGGCGCTCGACTATGACGCAAGGCTCGCCCGGCTCGCCGATCGCGGGATCGCGCTGTGGGACGTGGTCGGCGCGGCGCGGCGGGAAGGCAGCCTCGACGCCGCGCTTCGCGAGGTCCGGGCGAATCGGCTGGCCGACTATATCGCGGCCCATCCCACGATCGCCGCGGTCGGCTTCAACGGCGGCACCGCGGCACGGATCGGTCGCCGGGCGCTCGCCGGTGTGCCGCTCGCCATGCTCGACCTGCCGTCGTCGAGCCCCGCCTTCACCCGCCCGTTCGCGTGGAAGGCGCAAGGCTGGGCGCCGCTCGGCGCGCTTGCGCTTCCCGCCCGAGACGCCACATTGGCGCCATGAGCGACATCATCGAATCCGACGGCGACGACGACGAACGCCAGCTGACGATGGTCGACGAGGCGCTGGTCGCGGGCAATATCGCCAATACCAACGGGCTGCTGGTGATCCTCGCCAAGCTGGTGGCGAAGGGGATTTTCGACGCCGACGACCTCCACGCCTTTTCGGACAGCTATTCCAAGCCGCTCGACCATGAGAACATGCGCGAAAATGAGCTGATCGGGCAGATGCAGGACCAGATGGAGGCGACGCTGGCGCAGCTGATGCACTTCCTCAGCGACAGCAAGGGCGAGTGAGCCAGTGGCGTGGGTTTACGGGATCGCGGTCGCGCTGGCGACGGTCGCCTTCATGGAAGGCTTCGCCTACGTCGTCCATCGCTGGGTGATGCACGGCCGGCTCGGCTGGGTCCTCCACGAAAGCCACCACCGGCCGCGCACCGGGATGTTCGAGTTGAACGACCTCTACGGCGTCATTTTCGCGCTTCCCTCGATCGCACTGATCTGGATGGGGGTGCAGGAAGGCTGGGGCTGGCCGGCCACCGCGATCGGCGCGGGGATCGCGGGCTATGGCGCAATCTACTTCGGCTTCCACGACGTCATCGTCCATCGCCGCCTCGAGACCGGCTATGTGCCGCGCTCGTCCTACATGAAACGGATCGTCCAGGCGCACCGGCTCCACCATGTGGTCGAGAGCCGCGACGGGTGCGTCAGCTTCGGTTTCGTCTGGGCGCCCCCGGTCGAGGCGCTGAAACGCGAGCTTGCGGCGAGCGAGGCGGCGCGGCTTCGTCGGCCACGCGGTCCAGCGGCGGACGCGTCCACAGCCCTTCGCGGCTGACCCTTGGCGCGGGCAGGAAGCCCTCGCCCAGCGCCTCGATCACCAAAGCCAGCTTCTCCGCCTTGCCGATGCTGATCCGCTGGTCCCACGCCCGCGGGCCGAGCGCGACCGCGCGGGTCGCCACCTCGCCGTAAATGCCGGCCGCCGACAGCACCGCCCAGCGGCTGCGGATCGGCAGCCGCGCGGCGCCGACCTTGCTTGACCGGCGATAGAGGTCGGCGCGATCGGCGAGCCGGCGGGTGAGGTCGGCCAGCGCCTGGCGATGCGCGGGATCGGTCAGGTCGGCGCCCGCCAGCCCCGCCTCGGCCAGCCAGTCGGCGGGGAGGTAGCAGCGCCCGATCCGCGCATCGTCGACGATGTCGCGCGCGATGTTGGCAAGCTGGAAGGCGATGCCGAGGTCGCTCGCGCGGTCGAGCGTATCGTCGTCGGCGGGATTTACCCCCATCACGATCGCCATCATCACCCCGACCGCACCCGCGACCTGGTAGCAGTAGCTGAGCAGATCCTCCTCGTTCGCGGGCGACCAGCCCGCCGCGTCGCGCGCGAAGCCGGCGAGGTGGTGGTGGGGCAGGGCGGCGGAAATCGCGCACTCGGCGGCGACCAGCCGAAGCGCCTCGAACGGGACCAGTTCGCTCGGCTTTCCCGCAAGCGCCGCGTCGGTCCGCTCGCGCAGGAAGGCGAGGCGCGCGGCGGGGTCGTCGATCGGCCGCGCGTCGTGCCCCAGCGTCTGGCCGTCGGTAATGTCGTCGCACGCGCGGCACCAGGCGTAGAGCAGCCAGCTCCGCTCGCGCGTCTCGCGGTCGAAGATCTGGCTGGCGAAGCGGAAGCTTTTCGACCCTTCCGCGATCGTCTTGCCCGCCGCCTCGACCAGCGCGTCCCGCTCACCACTCATGCAAGCATCAGTCCCGCGGTGGCCTCCGCCGACCCGATCACCCCGGGAATGCCCGCGCCGGGGTGGGTCCCCGCGCCGACGAAATAGAGGTTGGATATGTCGTCGTCGCGGTTGTGCTGGCGAAGCCATGCCGACTGCCACAGCACCGGCTCGAGGCTGAACGCGCTGCCGAGGTGCGCGGCGAGGTCCGACTGGAAATCGTCGGGGGCGTAGTGGAAGCGGGTGCGCACGCGGCTGCGGATGTCGGGGATCAGCCGTTGTTCGAGCGTGTCGAGGATCGTCTCGGCATAGCGCTCGCCTTCCGCTTTCCAGTCGACCGGCGCCTTGCCCATGTGCGGCACGGGGGCGAGCGCGTAGAAGGTCGAATGGCCCGGCGGTGCCATCGACGGGTCGGTCGCGGTCGGATGGTGGAGGTAGAGCGCCGGGTCGGGGGCGAGCCGCCCGTTCGAATAGATGTCGCTAAGCAGCCCGCGATAGCGCGGCCCGAACAAGATCATGTGGTGCGGGATGTCGGGGAAATTGCCTTCAAGCCCGAGGTGGAGCACGAACAGCGAGGGCGACCAGCGCTTGCGCTTGAGCGCCTTCAGCCGCTTCGCGCCCGCCTCGCCAAGCATACGGTAGGTGGCGGTGAGGTCGGCGTTCGAGGCGACCGCCTCGGCCTCGCCGCGCCAGCCCGATTGGGTTTCGACCGCGGTCGCGCGACCGTTAGCGACCTCGATCCGCGCCACCGGGTCGCCCAGCCGCACTTCGCCGCCGAGCCGCTCGAACAGCCCGACCATCGCCGCGACCAGCCGGTTGGTCCCGCCGCGCGCGAACCAGACGCCGCCGTCGCGTTCGAGCTTGTGGATCAGCGCGTAGATCGAGCTGGTGGTCATCGGGTTGCCCCCGACCAGCAGCGTGTGGAAGCTCAGCGCCTCGCGCAAATGTTCGTCGCGCACAAAGGTTGAGACGATCGAATAGACCGATCGCCAGGCCTGGTAGCGCGCCAGCGCGGGCGCGGCCTTTAGCATGTCGGAGAAATGCAGGAACGCCTTGGTGCCGAGCTTCTTGTAGCCTTCGCGCCAGACGCCTTCGGAATAGGCGAGGAAACGGCGATAGCCGACGACGTCGTCGGGGTTGAGCGCGGCGATCTGGGCGTTCAGCCGCGGCTCGTCGTTGGTATAGTCGAACCGCACCCCGTCGGGCCACGACAGCGCGTAAAAGGGGTCGATCGGAAGCAGCTCGACGTCCTTGGCCATGTCCTGCCCGCTCAACCCCCATAGCCGCTTGAGGCAATCGGGGTCGGTGATCACGGTCGGACCGGCGTCGAAGGTATGGCCGTCGCGCTCCCAATAGTAAGCGCGCCCGCCCGGCTTGTCGCGCGCCTCGACCAGCGTGGTCTGGACCCCCGCCGACTGGAGGCGGATCGCCAGCGCGAGCCCGCCGAACCCGGCGCCGATGACAATCGCGTCCTTCATGCGGCGAAGATCGCGTGGAGCGCGCGCGGGATCGACACCGGCGGCTTGCCGGCGAGCGTGCGGAACTTGTCGAACGCGGTCGAGCGGCCCGAATACATCCGCTCGATCAGCGGTTCGGGGAGGCGGTAGAAGCGTTGGAGGACGCGGTAGCGCTGGTCTGGGCGCGCCGCGCGAAGCAGCAATCGGGTAAGCATCCGGTCGAAACGGCCTTGTCGCCAATGCGTTGCAGCGCGCGCGCGGCTTGCGGCGCCGAGCCGCGAGTCGAGCGGCGCCTCGCTGGCCAGCCAGCCGGCGAAGCGCACCGCGTCGGGCAGCGAATAGCTGGTCAGCGGGTGGAAGAAGCCGCCGCGCACCCCGGCGCGCGCGACCCGGTCTTCGGCGGGCCAGAAACGGTCGAAATCGCCCCCGGTCAGCACCGGAAGCACCCCCTGCTCGGTGCGCCCGCGCGCGCTCACGCGCCACCCCTGCGCGGCGGCATAGGCCTCGAGCCGCGCCTCGATCCCCGCGACATCGAGCGCCGGGTCGTCATGGTAATAGGTGTCCTCGACGAATAGCTCGGTCGGCGAGAAGGGAAGCAGGTAGACGAAGCGATAGCCGTCGTCCTGGTCGACCGCCGCGTCCATGATGACCGGCTCGGCGACCCCGTGACCGGCGGGAACGGTCAGCGACCGGCCGACGAATTTCTGCCAGCCGCCCTCGATCCCCGCGACCGGCCCGGTCAGCCCGCGCGCGTCGAGCACCGCGTCCGCGCTCAGCGTCTCGCCATCGTCGAGCGTCACGCGCTCGGGGCTCGCCGCGATCGCCGCGCCGCGCACCACCTCGACCTCGGCGCCGCGCACCGCCGCGTCGAGCCGTTCGCTCTCGATCGTGCGGTAAGGCATCACGATCCGCCGCCGGTGGGTCGGGAAGCGGACCGAGTAGGCGGGCCAGCGGTACGCGACCAGCGGATCGACCAGCGCATGGCCGTCGCGGTTGAGGTCGCTGTCGAAGAAGCTCCACAAATGATTGCCGCCGATGCTCGTCCCGGGCTCGACGATCCGCACCCGGACCTCGGGCCGTTTCGCCGCCAGCGCCAGCGCGCACAGCCCCCCGGCCAGCCCGCCGCCGAGGATGATCAGGTCGGGAGGGGCGGCGGCCATCGAGTCCCGCTCTAGCCGCGCGCGGCGCGCCCGCCTAGACTGGATGCGTGATCCTGGCCGTCCTTCTCTCAGCGCTGGCGATGAGCGCGATCGTCGCGGTCCGCTACGCGATTACCAGCGGGCTGTTCGCCTGGCTGACCGAGCGGCGCGTGCCCGGCCGGCTGGCGGGGCAGGGGCCGCAGATCCGGCGCGAGATTGGCTGGAGCCTCGCCTCGGCGGCGATCTACGGCATCCCTGCGGGCGTCGTCGCGTGGGGCTGGCAGAACCGCGGCTGGACGCGGATCTATGCGGACGTCCACGCCTTTCCGCTGTGGTGGATGCCGGTCTCGGTGCTCGCCTATCTGTTCGCGCACGATACGTGGTTTTACTGGACCCACCGGCTGATGCACCGGCCGTGGTGGTTCAAGCGGATGCACAGCGTCCACCACGACAGCCGCCCGCCGACCGCCTGGGCGGCGATGAGCTTCCACCCGTGGGAAGCGCTGACCGGCGCGGTGGTAATCCCGGCGCTGGTGTTCCTCGTGCCGATCCACGTCACGATGCTCGGCCTGGTGCTGACGGTGATGACGGTGATGGGGGTCACCAATCACATGGGCTGGGAGATGTTCCCCCGCGCCATCGTTCATGGACCGTTGGGAAAGTGGCTGATAACCGCCAGCCATCATGAGCTTCACCACCAGAAATATCGCTGCAACTACGGCCTCTACTTCCGCGTCTGGGACCGGCTGTGCGCGACCGACCAGGGGCTTGGCGCGTTCGCTCTGCCTCGCGCTCGCCACGCTGCCGCTGGTCGGGGCGGCCCCGGCGCCGGCGCTGCTGTCGGTGAACGTGGCGGGGCTGCGCGATAGCCGCGGGCAGATCATCCTCTGCCTGACCCAGCGCCAGCAGTTCATGAAATGCGACGACGATCCGGCGCGGATCAGCCGCAGCTTTCCCGCCAGTCGCGCCGGGCAGGTCGAGACGATCGCCCTCGCGCCCGGCGAATGGAGCCTGCTGCTGGTTCATGACGAGAACGGCAACGGCAAGCTCGACACGTGGATGGGGATCCCGAAGGAAGGCTTCGGCTTCTCGCGCAACCCGCCGATCCGCTTCGGCCCGCCGAGTTACGACCAGGTTCGCTTCGGCGTCGCCGCCGACGGCGCGCAGCAGCGGATCATGGTCAAATATTTGATCTAGCCGAGCGCCTCGGCGATCATCCGGGCGGCGGCCTCGGGGTCTTCCTCGTGCGCGAGATGGCCGAGCCCGGGCCAGTCGACGAGGCTCGCCGACGGTAGGCGCGACACCGCGGCGGCGACCGAGTCGCGACCGATCGCGGTGTCGCCCGCGGCATGGACGAACAGCGCCGGGTTGGCGATGCCGGGCAGGCGGCGGTCGAGCGCGCCGAGGTCCCAGTTGGCCATCATCTCGAGCGTCCCCGCGCAATGGCCCGCATTGCCGAACAGCGTCTCGTAACAGCGCAGCCCGGCCCGATCGATCGTCGAGCCGGTCGCGCGCGCCAGGAAACGCTCGGTCTCCCCCGGGGCCCGCGCCCGCGCCGCGAACAGCGCGGGGGCGACGGGGTTGAGGAACAGCAGCTTCGCCATCGTCGGAAACATCCGCGCGGCGAGCCCGGCGAAGGGCGTCACCGCCGGGTTGAGCCCGACGATCGGCTCCGCGAGCCGCCCATCCGCGGCCAGCTCGAGCGCGATCGCCGCCCCCGCCGAATGGCCGGCCACCAGCGCCGGCTCGACCGCCAGTTCCTTTAGCAGGTCGCCGATCGCCTCGGCCATGCCCGGAAGCGTCAGCCCGCGGCGAGGTCGTCCCCTGGTGAAGCCATGGCCTGGCAGGTCGGGGGCGATGACGGTGAAGCGCCGCGCCAGCCGCGGAATCACGCCCCGCCAGCTATGCGCCGAGGCCCCGGTGCCGTGGACCAGCAGGATGGCGGGACCCTTGCCCATCGCCTGCACGTGCCAGCGAAGCCCCGGCGTCGCGACGAAGCGGCTCGCCTCGCGGAGCGGCCAGTCGCGCCCCTCGACGTCCCAGCGAAGCGCGCCCGCCATCGTCAGGCGGCCGCCACCGCGCGCTCGATCGCCGCGGCATCTGCGCCGGGCAGCGGCAGGTAACGCGCCGCCATCTGGCTCGCCAGCCGCTCGGCCTCGGCGCGAGGACGCGGGGCGATGTCGATAAGCAGCGCTCCGACCCCCGACCGGGCGAGCGCCTTCGCCGCGCCTTCGGCATCGTCGCGGGCGCGCACGCGGCCCGCCGACCCGTCGATCGCGATGTTCGCGCCGCCGTCGGTCAGGAACACCGCCAGCGGCGACTTGCCCTGCGCCCGTGCGCCCTCGGCGAGCTGGCGGGTCAGCGCGATTCCCGCCGCGAGCGGCGATCCGCCACCGCCCGGTAGCGCGCCGAGCAGCCGCCGCGCGCGGGTGAGCGAGCGGGTCGGGGGCAGCAGCAGCTCGGCCCCGGTCCCGCGAAAGGCGATAAGCGCCACCTCGCTGCGGGTGACGTAGGCCTGCGCCAGCAATCGTTCGACCGCGCCCTTGGCGTCGGCGAGCCGCGCCACCGCGGTCGAGCCAGAGGCGTCGACGCAGAAGATGGTGAGCTGAGCCGCGCGCTGGTCGAAGCGGCGGATTCGAAGATCGTCCTTGCGGATTCGCAGAGATGACGAGGTCGCCCCGCGCAGCCGCTGCCACGGCGCGGCGGCGCGGATCGTGTCGACCAGCGCGAGCCGCGCCCCGCCGCGCGGCAGCCCCGGGCGCGATCCCTTCGGCCGCCCGCGAGTCGCTGAACGCGCCTTGGCCCCCGCGCCGCTGCCGCGCGCGCGGCGAAGCGTGCCGCCCGACAGCTGGGCGAGGAGGCGCGGCGGGATGGCGGCGGCGGTCGCGGCGACCAATCGCTCGCCCGCCTCGTCGGACCCGTTCGATTCGTCGGCGTCGCGCTCGCCCTCGGCGGAACCGGGCTCGGGCGGCGGCGGGGGTGCGGGCTCGGGCAGCCGGATCGCGCGCGGGGCGAGCACCAGCCGCGCCGCGGCCGCGAGATCGCCCGCTCGGGCGACCCGCGCCGCGAAATTGAGCGCGCGCACCGAATCGATCCCGAACGCGGCGGCCAGCGCGGCGATCGCCGTGAACGGCTCGTCGGTCGGCGAGGTTTCGTGGTGCGGCTGTTCGTCGGCGTCGAGGTCGAGATGGAAGGCGAGCCGGTCGAGCAGCGCCGACGCCACTGCCTCCTCCTCGCCAGTGCCGTCGTCGAGCAGGATCAGCAGCGGCGCGCCCGGCGCGTCGAGCCGCTGCGCGAGCTGCCCGGCCAGCGCGGAGTCGAGCCGCTCGGCCATCGGCACGACGATGACGCCGCCCTCGGCCTGCTCAAGCAGCCCGGTTTCGCGAACCGGGCGCCCGCTCGACAGGCTGGCGGCAAGGTCGATCCCGCCGGTCAGCCGTTCCTGGTCGATATGCGGCGGCAGCCGTCGCCACGGCGCGTCGGGCGGAAGCAGCGCGCGCAGTTCCGCCAGCCATTCGTCGCGCCCCGCGCCGCGAAGCACCGCGCCGCCGAGGCCCGGCGTGCCGGCGAGCAGTCGCATCGCCAGCCGCGCGTCGGGGTTCACCCGAACAGCTCTTCGCTCGCCCGCTCGATCCGCGCGGTCGAGCCGGTCTCGTCGAGCACATCGCGGCGGAGCCGGTGGCGAAGCGCCATCGGCGCGACCGCGAGCAGGTGCTTGCGCGCAACCGCCTTCGCGCCCTTGAGCGCCGCCAGCGCCCGCGCCGCGCGCATCAGCGTCAGCTCGCCGCGAAGTCCGTCCGCGCCGACCGCCGACGACAGCCGCGCCGCATCCTCGAGCACCGCGCGCGGCACCTCGAGCGTGGCGATCGCTTTTTGCCCGCGCGCGATCTGGTTGAGCACCTTGCGATCGTCCGCCGCCCACCGCTCGGCGAACGCCGCCGGGTCCTGCTCGAAGGCGGCGCAGCGTTCCATGATCGCCACCCGCTGGTCGATGTCGTCGGGGGTGCGCACCTCGACCGACAGGCCGAACCGGTCGAGCAGCTGGGGGCGAAGCTCGCCTTCCTCGGGATTGCCGCTGCCGATCAGCACGAAGCTCGCGCGGTGGCGCACCGACAGGCCCTCGCGCTCGACGACATTCTCGCGGCTGGCGGCGACGTCGAGCAGCAGGTCGACGAGATGGTCCTCGAGCAGGTTGATCTCGTCGACGTAGAGGAAGCCGCGGTGCGCCTTCGCCAGCAGCCCCGGCTCATAGGCCTTTTCGCCGAGCCGCAGCGCGCGTTCGAGGTCGAGCGCGCCGAGCACCCGGTCCTCGGTCGCGCCGAGCGGCAGGTCGACGAACGGCACCGGCTGCTTGCGGCTCTTGGTCGAATGACAGGGGTCGGGGCAGCTGCCCTCCTCGCCAGGCGCGCAGCCGAAGCGGCAGCCTTCGACTACCGCGATCGGCGGGAGCAGCGCGGCGAGCGCGCGCGCCGCGGTCGACTTGCCGGTGCCGCGATCGCCGAACACCATCACCCCGCCGATCGCGCGGTCGACCGCCGCGATCAGCAACGCCAGCTTCATCTCGTCCTGGCCGACGATCGCGGAAAAGGGAAAGCGCACCATGCGGCGGCGAGACTGGCCGAGGCGGCGTCCCCCGACAAGCGGAAAGTCAGTCGTCGCGATGCTCGCGAAGCAGCCGCTTCTTCATCGCCAGCATGACGAGTGCGATGACCGCGACCAGCGGGATCACCGCGAGCGCGAGGATCGCCTCGGGCCGCGCCGGAAGCCGGTCCTCGGGAACGCCGTGGAGCAGGTAGGACAAGAGGCCGACAAGGTAGTAGCTGAGCGCCACCACCGACAGCCCTTCCACCAGCTGCTGGAGCCGGAGCTGCATCGAGGCGCTGCGCTCCATCGAGCGCAATTGCTGCGCATTCTGGTTTTCGATCCGCGTCTCGATCCGCACCCTGAGCAGCGACGACAGTTGCTCGGCCCGGACCGCGAGCCGTTCGAGCCGGTTGACCGTCGCGATGCAGGTCGCGATCGCGGGGCGGAAGCGGCGCTGGGTGAAATCGGCGAGCGAGGCGAAGCCGTCGACCGGCTCGCCCTTGAGCTGATGAAGCCGTTCCTCGACCAGCTGGGCATAGGCGCGGGTCGCGTCCATCCGGAAATCGATCGCCGCCGAGATGGTCGCCAGCTCGAGCGACAGCTCGCTCAGCGAATTGAGCAAGGCGTCGTCGCGCTCGTCGGGCTTCGATACCCGGTCGGCGAGCTCGCGCAGCCGCGCCTCGGCGGCGTCGAGCTGCGGCCAATATTGCTGCGCCAGCGGCAGCCCGAGCAGCGCGCGGTTGCGATAATTGCCGAGCTCCTGCAGTCGCTGCACCTGCCGCGTCAGGTCGCGCGGGTCGGCCCCGTTGGCGGCGACCACCAGCCGCCCGAACCCGTCCTCCTTCAGCCGGAAGTCGGACCACATGCGGATCGGCCCGGCGAGCCGCGAGGACACCAGCTCGTCGTCGTGTAGGTAGATTCGCGGCAGCACCTGTTCGGCCTCGGCATCGTCGGCGACCAGCCAGATGCGCACGCTGCGGATCACGTCGCCGGGAAGCGACTGCGCCCATTTCAGCGCGTCCGACAAATCGGGGCGCGAATGGGGATCGAGGAAGTCGGCCGCGCCGGCGCCCTCGCAGAACAGGGTGACGCTGCTCCCCTCGCTCTGCTTTTCCCAAGTGAAGTGAAGCCCGGGACCGAGCGAGCCTTCGCGGTGCGAGGCGAGCGCGGGATCCTGCTGCCGCGCCTTCGCGTCGACCGCGCGAAGTTCGGACTCGCGCTCGGCGGGGGCGACCAGCAAAACCCACTGCACGACGAGGCTGGGAACGGTCAGCGTCGGCCAGCGGCGAAGGTGCATTTCGCTGACCGCCCGCGCCCTCAGATCATGCTCGCGCATCCGCCCGCCTTTCGACCGTTTCGGCACGGCCAAGATAGCGCCGAATCCGGCGCCGGGACAGCTGCAGCAAAATACGAAATTTTCTGTCTTGGCGGCACGAATTCCTGCGCTAGGAGTTGGGGCCGTTACGAGTCCCGCAGGGACTGTCGTGGACAGGGAAAGGGAGAGAGCATGCTCAGCACCAAGACATTGGTAGGATTGGCGGGGATGACCGCGCTGCTCGCCGCGTGCGGCGGCGGAGACAAGAGTGCCGATCAATCCGCATCGACCGACACCTCCGCGACCGCCAACGCGGCCGGCACGACCGACGCGAACGCGATGACCAACACCGCCGCGGCGGGTGCGCCGGCGACCGCAGCCAAGGTCGCCGCCGACGACACCACCACCACCGACGGGACGAAGCTCGCCAGCTTCAAGGGCGATGCGGTCCACGGCAAGGTCATCTTCACCCAGTGCCAGGCCTGCCACTCGGGCGATGCCGGCAAGAACATGATCGGCCCGTCGCTCCACGGCGTGATCGGTCGCAAGGCGGGCACCGAGGCCGGCTTCCAGTACAGCGACGCCAACAAGACCAGCGGCATCACCTGGACGCCCGACAAGGTGTTCCAGTATCTCCAGGCGCCGCAGCGCGTGGTGCCGGGTACCAAGATGACTTTCGCGGGCCTGCCGCAGGCGCAGGATCGCGCCGACGTCATCGCCTATCTCGAAACGCTCAAGTAAGCGCCAATCCGAGAGGAATAGGGGGCGCGGGCCGATCGGTCCGCGCCCCTTTTTTGTGCGCCGCGAAGGCGCGTCGACCGTCGCTCAGGCAGCCTGCGCCCCGCGTGCCAGTTCGCACTGCGACCAGATGTCGCTGAGCGCGTCGATCAGCCGTTCGACATCGCCGTCGTCATGCACCGGCGAGGGGGTGATCCGCAGCCGCTCGGTGCCACGCGGGACGGTCGGGTAGTTGATCGGCTGCACGTAGATGCCGTGGTTGTCCATCAGCCAGTCGCTGATCCGCTTCGCCTTGTGCGCGTCGCCGACCATCACCGGGATGATGTGGCTGGGGTTGTGGAGGTGCGGGATGCCGATCGCGTCGAGCTTGCGGCGCACGGTGGCGACCCGCTCGCGCTGCGCCTCGCGTTCGGCCTCGCTTTCCTTCAAGTGGCGGATGCTCGCCGCCGCGCCCGCCGCCAGCGCGGGGGGTAGCGCGGTGGTGAAGATGAACCCGCTGGCGAAGGTGCGGACGAAATCGCACAGGTCGGCCGACGCGGCGATATAGCCGCCCATCACCCCGAACGCCTTGCCTAGCGTGCCCTCGATCACCGTGATCCGGTCCATCAGCCCCTCGCGCTCGGCGACCCCGCCGCCGCGCGGGCCGTAAAGGCCGACCGCGTGGACCTCGTCGATGTAGCTCATCGCCCCGTGCTTCTCGCACACGTCGAGGATCTCGGCGATCGGGGCGATGTCGCCGTCCATCGAATAGACGCTCTCGAACGCGACCAGCTTGGGCACCTCGGGGCCATAATCGGACAGCTTGCGGTCGAGGTCCTCGGGGTCGTTGTGCGCCCAGATCTTGTACGGCGCGCGCGAGTGGCGGACCCCCTCGATCATCGAGGCATGGTTGAGCGCGTCGGAAAAGATCACGCAGCCGGGGATCTTCGCGCCAAGCGTCCCGAGCCCCGCCCAGTTCGACACATAGCCGCTGGTGAACAGCAGCGCCGCCTCCTTGCCGTGAAGGTCGGCGAGCTCGCGCTCAAGCAGGACGTGGTGGTGGTTGGTGCCGCTGATGTTGCGGGTGCCGCCGGCCCCGGCACCGCAGCTGTCGAGCACATCGTGCATCGCCGCGATCACCGCCGGGTGCTGGCCCATGCCGAGATAGTCGTTCGAACACCAGACGGTGACCGGGCGGGTCTCATCGTCGACGTAGCGGGTAGCGGCGGGGAAGCTGCCGCGATGGCGCTCGATCTCGGTGAACACGCGGTAGCGGCCTTCGTCGCGGACGGCGTCGAGCTCGGTCTTGAAAAACGCGTCGAAGTCCATGTCAGCCTTCCCCTCGGATGATCGTTCGTGACGGCAGCGCCCAGCCCCACAGTGCGCCGTCGCGCACGGGGAGGGCGAGAAACAGGTGCTCGAGCGCGCCGAGCGCGGCGAGCGCGAACAGCAGGCTCGCGCCGACCGCCCCGGCGCTTCCCGGCGCGGCCGACATCGCCGCCTCGGCGAGCCACGCGGCGATCGCGATCGCGGCGAGGATCGACCCGGCGAGCCACCCGCTCATCCGGCGCGGCCCGAAATAGCTTTTGAGATAAGCAAGTTGCGGGGGGAGCATCTCGGCGCTCATGTTGGGCACGCCGCGATAGATGTTGAGCTTGGTCGACAGCCGCATCGCCCACAGCAGCGCGAAGGTCATCGCAGCGACCTGGTTAGGCGCGGTCCAGCTCAGCGAGATCAGCATCAGCGCGGTGAGCGCGAGCGCGAGCTCGTGGTGGATCATCGCCGCCACTGCCTGCGAAAAGCGCCGCCAGCCGCGCGCCAACGGGTCGAGCGGCTCGCGCCGGCTTCCCGCCACCGCGCCGGTGAGGAAGGCGACCTCGAGCCACGACCAGACCATCAGCGCCCCGCCGAACGCGGCATAGACGGCGGGAATCGAAGCGACCCGCATCGACACGAAGATCACCACCAGCCCCGCGATCCCCGCCGCGCCGGCGAGCGCGAGGCTGCGCGGGAAGGTCTCGCGGTCGCGGTGGTCGATCCACGCCACCAGCCCGGTCGCGACGAACCAGATGGCGATCGTCACCAGCACCGGCAGGACATGGCCGCTCCAGCTTACCATGCGGGCTGGAGCCTGACCGTGGCGGGAAGCTCGTTGCGGTTCGCGCGGTGGAAGAAGAGGCCCGCGAACTGGACCGCGACGGTGGCCAGCCCGCCAGCGCGCTGGAACACGCCGACCAGCCCGCCGCGCGCCTTGCCCGCCTCGATCCGCCGCGCGCCGCCAAGCAGCTTCGTCATCCGCGCGCGGAAGGCGGGATCGTCGGTGTCGAGTTCGACCGGGAAGACCTGGCGGCAGATCTGCGAGCAGATCGAAAAGACGCGATAGTCGTAGTCGGTCGGATCGACCCCGAGCGCGCGGTAGAAGACCGGGCGCCCATGGTCGCGAACGAACATCGTCGCATAGACCGACAGCAGGAAGAAGCGCACCCAAAGCCTGTTTAGCCCGCTGAGCAGCTTGGGGTCGGCGCGCATCAGCATCGCGAACGCCTCGCCGTGGCGGAACTCGTCGTTGCACCATTGCTCGAACCAGCGGAAAATCGGGTGGAACTGCCGCTCGGGATGCGCGCTCAGGTGGCGATAGATGGTGATGTAGCGGGCATAGCCGATCTTCTCGCTCAGATAGGTCGCGTAGAAGATGAACTTGGGCTTGAAAAAGGTGTATTTCTTGGTCCGCGTGAGGAAGCCGAGGTCGATCCCGATCCCCGCGTCCTTCAGCGTGTCGTTGATGAATCCCGCGTGCCGGCTCTCGTCGCGCGCGAGCAGCTTGAACAGCTGCTTGACGTCGGGGTTCTTGGCCCGCTTGGCGATCTCGGCATAGAGGATGCAGCCCGAGAATTCGGCGGTCAGCGAGCTCACCAAGAAATCGATGAACTCGGCGCGAAGCTCGGGCTCGAGCGCCTCGATCACCCCGTCGAAGCTCTCGTCGCGGCGGAAGTGGTTCCTGTTCGGATCGCTCGCCATCTCGGCAATCAGCGCGTCCCATTCGCCGCGAACGGCCGATACGTCGGTCGAATCGAGCTTGGCGAAATCGGTGGTGTAGAAGCGTGGGCTCAGCACGGTGTCCTCCGCCGCCATGGCGAAGGTGTCGGGCTTTGACGGGATCGCGGTATGGGCGTTCATCGGGATAGCCTTCCGGAGCTGAAGCTGACTTCGTAGAGTTCGCGAAGGTCGAAATAGGCAACCGCGCGGGTCCAGGCGCGGCGGATCGGCCCGGCGCGGGTGACGGTGGCGACCCGCTCATAGATCGCGCTCCGCCCGAACTCGACGCGGACCGGGGCGCCGTGGATGCGGACCTCGTCGCCCGGGTAGATCGGCACGTCGCCGTCGAGCTCGACATGCGCGTGGAAATGCTCCTCGCTCTGCTCGACCGCGATCCGGCAGCCGATGTCGAAGCGGCGCGCCATCAGGCCGCCCCGCCCGGCAGGAAGCGCGCGAAGGCGGCGCGGTTGTCGGCGCCGAACGAACCGAGCTCGATCGTCCGCCCGGTGGCGGTGTCGCGAAGCGTCAACTCGCCGTCGCTCCACCGGGTCAGCGCGAACGGCGGGGCGGCGCCGATGCCGCGCATGTGCCGGTCGCGCGCCAGCCCGCGGAGCACGCCGCGGACGAAGCCGCCGCCGTCGCCTTCGCCGACCAGCGTGGCGATCGGCGCGCCGAGCGCCGCGTCGCTGACTACCACCGCGCCGTCGGCGCGATCCTCGAACCGGAGCTGCCGCACCTCGGCGGGGGCGACGTCGGCGCGCGCGCGCTCGACCGACGGCACCGCCTCGTGCGGCGCAAGCCCGAACGAGGTGGTCGCGGCGATCGCGAGCGAGGTCAGGACCAGCGCGAAGGCCATCGCCAGCGCCGGGCGCGGGACGGTGTTGGCATGGTCGTGGGCGTGGCTCATGCCGCCACCTCGCGCAGCGGGCGGGGAGCGATGTCGACTTGCGCGGCCGGGGCGGCGGGGATCGGGCGCTCGATCGGCCGGACCTCGGCCGAGGTGCGCGCGACCAGCGCGGCGACTTTCGCCGCGTCGGGCAGGGCACGGAGCATCGGCTGGGGGTCGGCAATCCGCCACGGGCGCGCGTGCGGCCACAGCATCGCATAGCCGATCCGGCGCGGGCCGGTCAGCGTCAGCGACAGGTCGCCGTGCCCGTCGGCACGCGCGCGCAGGTCGGCCGCGCCGATCGCGGCGAGCGGCACGTTGATGCAACTGTTGAGCGCGATGCCGATGCGAAGCACGATCCGGCGGTTGGTCAGCGTATAGACGGTGGTACGCGCGACCATCGCCGAAAACAGCGCGATCAGCCCGGCGACCAGCGCCGCCGCCGCGACCGTCATCCCCGCGCCGACCAGGCTTCCCTCGGCGAGCGAGACGAGCAGCAGCACCGCGAAATAGGCCGCGACCAGGCGCGCGTGGAGCGCGTCGCGGGCGAAGGCGCGCGCGTCGGGCGCACCCTGCCACACGATATGCTCGCCTTCGGGCAGGTCGCCGGGAAGCCCGCGGATCGGCTCATGGTCATATTCGGTCACAGCCACGGCTCCTGCCGCTTATCGTTGGCGTAGAGGTAGCCGGTGCCGAAATAGGCGACGATCCGCTCCTCCTCGTCGCGGGTGATCACCCCCGGCGAGGCGGGACGGGGGGCGCCGCCGAAATCCTTGGCGTTGATCGCGTCGATGCGGACCTTGTCGCGGCTGACCATCGCCATCGCCATCGGCGCGAGGATCCGGCCCGACGGGGTTTCGACCTCGAGATAGCGGAGGAGGTGCTCGGCGCGGTCGACCCACAGGTCGGTAATCACGCCTGCCTGCTCGTTGTCGGCGCCATACATCGGCAGCCCGCGCGGATCGACGCTCTTGGGAGCGACGGTGATCCCGTCGGCGCTGCCGATCGGGACGATCCGCGGCGCGCCGTGTGCGTCATAGTCGGGCCACTTGGCGCGTTGGGCGAAGGCGCCCGGGCCGACCCCGGCGAACAGCGGGTTGCCGACCGGCGAATAGGGGGCGCCGCCGAAATTCTCGCGCCGCTCGGCGGCGATGTCGACCGGCTCGCGCTTGTCGTTGGGCAGGCTGACCACGCCCTTGTCGAACGGCAGGACGTAATATTTGGTCTCGGCGGCGTAGAGCGGGCCGCCGACGCTCTCGGGCCGGCCGGTCAGCTCGTCCTCGAGCGGGTAGCCCTCGCGCCGATCCTCGCGCCGAAGCCAGAACAGGAGGCAGACGAAGAACAAGGTGAACGCGTAGACGGCAAGCGCCGCCAGGTCGATCGATCCGACTACATAGCCATTGTGCATCATGATGCTGTCCTTTCCCGCCCGATCATGTGGGGAATTGCGTGAGGCCGAAGCGGCCGTGAGAGAGCGAAGGCGAACCGCCGCCGACCCGGCCGACCAGCGGGCCGAGCACGACCAGCGCGCCGACGAGGAAGAGGATTTCGAACGCGTAGACGCTGGCATAGCCGGTCGTGCGATTGGCGAGCATCGCGCCGAGCTCGTCGCTCGCCGCCGCGCGCGAGATGAGGTCGCGCATCACCCCGCCGAGCGCGATCGCCACCCCCGCCGAGGTCGCCTGCACCGCGCCCCATGCGCCGAGCGCGATTCCGGCGGTGCCGTCCTTCGCCAGCGCCATCGCCGACACCAGCGTCCCGACCGAGAACAGCCCGAGCCCGAAGCCGATCCCCAGCGCGCCGGCGAACAGCAGCGCGACCTCGCCCAGCGGCGCGGCGAACAGCACCATCAGGAAGGCGGCGATCCCGCTGACCAGCCCGAAGCCCGCGATCCGCAGCGGAAGCACTTGCCGGTCGAGCAGCCGCGCCGCGAGCGCGAACCCGCCGAGCGTCCCGAACGCCCACGCCCCGGTCAGCCCGGTGGTCTGGCCGACCCCCATGCCGAGGATTTCGCCACCGAACGGTTCGAGCAGCGCGTCCTGCATCGCGAACGCCGCCGCGCCGAGCCCGATCGCCACCAGCAGGCGAAGCGTGTGCGGCTCGACCAGCAGCGTTCGCCACGCCTCGGCGAAGGGCAGCGCGGGCGGCGGGACAGCCCCGCGCGGCTGCAGGCTCTCCTGCTTCCACAGCGCGACGATGTTGATGACGAAGGTCAGCGCGGCGGTCCCCTGGATCACCTGGACCAGCCGGGTCGGGGTGAAGTCGGCGAGCAGCCGCCCGATCACCAGCGCGGTGATCATCATCCCGACCAGCAGCATGACGTAGAGCAGCGCCACCGCGCGCGGGCGCTTGGCGGGAGCGGCGAGGTCGGTCGCCAGCGCGAGGCCCGCGGTCTGGGTCGTCGCCAGCCCCGCGCCGGTCAGCACGAACGCCAGCCCGCTCGCCACCGCCCCGGGAAGGAAGGTCGCGGGCGATCGCATCAGCAGCAGCGCGAACGGCATGATCGCCAGCCCGCCGAACTGCATCAGCGTCCCGAACCAGATGTAGGGCACACGCCGCCAGCCGAGGATCGAGCGGTGCGTGTCCGACTTGTGCCCGATCAGCGCGCGCAGCGGGGCGAACAGCAGCGGCGCGGCGATCATCAGCGCGACCAGCCACATCGGCAGCCCGAGCTCGACGATCATCACCCGGTTAAGCGTGCCGTTAAGCAGCACCATCGCCATGCCGACGCTCACCTGGAACAGCGACAGGCGCAGCAGCCGAGCCAGCGGCAGGTCGGCGCTCGCGGCATCGGCGAACGGCAGCCAGCTCACCGCGACCCGGCTCCATTTCGAGGCGAGGCGAGCGTTGGCGAGCATCAGTCGCGCACCAGCTCGAACGCATGGCTCATGTAGAAGCCGCTGTTGACCCGGTGGCTCCGTGCGATCCGCCAGCCGGGCATCGGGCCGAGCATCGCGCGAAGCTTACCCTCGGCCACCGGCACGATCGCGGGCGAGCGGTCGGCGCGGGGGAACAGCTTGCCCGCGCGGTGCATCAGCGTCAGCAGCGGGGTCTTCGGCGCGACGGTGAACAGGATCGAGCGGCGGCAGCGCGGCGCGAGCGCCACGATCGCGGTGACGAGGTCGCGCGGCGAATAATGGATCAGCGAATCCATCGCCACGACATGGTCATAGTCGCCGAGCGCGGGATCGAGCATGTCGCCGGTGCGCCAATCGATCCGTCCCTCGCCCGGAAAAGACGGCGCGCGCCGCGCGGCGATGTCGACCAGCCCGCCGGCAACGTCGATCGCGGTGACCGACGCCCCGCGCGCGGCGGCGTCGACGCTGAGCGCCCCGGTCCCGCAACCGGCGTCGAGCAGCCGGACACCGCCGAGGTCGTCGGGCAGCCATCCGAGCAGCGCGGCGCGCATCGAATCGCGCCCGGCGCGGACGGTGGCGCGGATCCCGCTGACCTTCGCGTCGCCGGTCAGATCTTCCCACGCCTTGCGCGCCGTGCCGTCGAAATAGGCAGTCAACCGGTCGCGGCTGAGGTCGTAGGTGGAAGGCGCCTGGCTCGCCATCATTCGAACCCCAGGAAGTCGAAGATGTCGCGGTCCTTCATCGGCTTCGCCTCGACCGGGTCGACCCCGGCGTAAAGCAGCTCGGCCAGCCGCACATATTCCTCCTGCGCGGCCTTGACCTCGGGGGTCTCGTCCATCTCGAACAGCGTGCACTTCTTGAGCCGGCTGCGGCGGATCGCGTCGAGGTCCTTGAAATGCGCCAGCCGCTTCATCCCGATCGCGTCGCTGAACCGGTCGATCTCGTCGGTCTGGGCACTGCGGTTGGCGATGACCCCCGCCAGCCGGACCTCGTAATTCTTCGCCTTCGCACCGATCGCCGCGACGATCCGGTTCATCGCGAAGATCGAATCGAAGTCGTTGGCGGCGACCACCAGCGCGCGCTCGGCATGCTGGAGCGGCGCGGCGAACCCGCCGCACACGACGTCGCCGAGCACGTCGAAGATCACCACGTCGGTATCCTCGAGCAGGTGATGCTGCTTGAGCAGCTTGACCGTCTGCCCGACGACGTAACCGCCGCACCCGGTGCCCGCCGGCGGGCCGCCCGCCTCGACGCACATCACGCCGTTGTAGCCCTCGAACATATAGTCCTCGGGGCGCAACTCCTCGCTGTGGAACTCGACCGTCTCGAGCACGTCGATCACCGTCGGCATCAGCTTCTTGGTGAGGGTGAAGGTGCTGTCGTGCTTGGGGTCGCAGCCGATCTGGAGCACGCGGTGGCCGAGCTTGGAAAAGGCCGCCGACAGGTTCGACGAGGTGGTCGACTTGCCGATCCCGCCCTTGCCGTAGACCGCGAACACCTTGGCGGTGCCGATCCGGTCTTTGGGGTCGAGCTTGACCTGCACCGATCCCTCGCCGTCGGGCGGGGTGAAGGTCGAGCGGGGGTTGATCAGGTTCATGTCGGTTTCCTCATTCCGCCGCGATCACGCCTTCGAGGCGGTCTTCCAAATCTTCGCTGGCCAGCTTCAGCGCGGCGAGCGTCGCCGCGTCGGGCCGCCACAGGTCGCGCTCGCACGCCTCGAGCAGACGGCTGGCGACCCGCGCCGAGCTGACCGGGTTGAGCGCCGCCAGCCGCGCGCGCATCTCGGCGTCGAGCACGAAGGTCTCGCTGATCCGCTGGTAGACCCACGGCGCGACCTGGCCGGTGGTCGCCGACCAGCCCATCGTCGTCGTCACATGGCTCTCGATATGGCGGACGCCCTCGAAGCCGTGGCGAAGCATGGCCTCGTACCATTTGGGGTTGAGCGTCCGAGTGCGCGATTCGAGGTCGATCTGTTCGGCGAGCGTTCTCACCCGGGTCGCGCCCTGGGTCGAATCGACGATGTAGATCGGCGCTTCCGTGCCCTTGGCCCGCGCGATCGAGCGGGCGATGCCGCCGAGCCCGTCGACATATTGGTCGAGGTCGGTGACGCCCACTTCGACGCTCTCGAGGTTCTGGTAGGTGAATTCGACATCGCGAAGCGCGCTTCGCAGCAGGTCGCGCTGCGGCGCGGGCGCGCCCTTCACGCCATAGGCGAAGCCCTTGTGGGTTTCGAACGCGTTGGCGAGCTCGTCGGGGTCGGTCCACACCCCGCCGTCGATCAGCTGGTTGACGTTGGCGCCATAGGCCCCTTCCGCATTCGAGAAGACGCGCAGCGCCGCGGTCTCGAGGTCGCAGCCATGCTCGGCGGCGTGCGCCAGGCTGTGCTTGCGAACGAAATTCATCTCGGCCGGCTCGTCGGCCTGCGCCGCGAGCAGCGCCGCCTCGGCCAGCATCCGCGCCTGCAGCGGCAGGAGGTCGCGGAAGATCCCCGACAACGTCATCACCACGTCGATCCGCGGGCGTCCGAGCTCGGCCAGCGGGATCAGCTCGGCCCCGGCAAGCCGCCCGTATCCGTCGAGCCGCGGCCGCGCGCCGATCAGCGTCAGTGCCTGCGCGATCTGCACGCCCTCGCTCTTGAGGTTGTCGGTGCCCCACAACACCATCGCCAGGCTCTCGGGGAAGCGCGCCCCGCCTGCGACGTGGCGCGCCAGCAGGCTCTCGGCCTGGACCCGTCCCTGCTCGGTCGCGAAGCGGCTCGGCAGGCGGAAGGGGTCGAAGCCGTGAAGGTTGCGCCCGGTCGGGAGCACCTCGGGATTGGCAATGACGTCGCCGCCCGGCGCGGGGCGGACGTAAGTGCCGTCGAGCGCGTGGACGATCGCCCCGAGCTCGTCGCAGTCGGCGAGGCGGCGCTCGACGGTGGCGCGGTCGGTCGCGGGATCGGCCGCCGCGAGCGCGTCGACCATCGCCGAGAATTCCGGTCCTTCTGGCGGCGCGCCGAGCACGTGCAGCCCGTGGGGGATCAGCGTTCGCTCGAGCTCGTACAGCCGTTCGCCGAGCACACCCGGATCGCCGCCCTCGATGTCGAGCGCCTCGCACTGGTCCGCGATCGTTTCGGCCAGCGCCGCACGCTCGGCGGCGTCGGTCGCGGCGCGCCACCGCTCGACGCTCGCCTTCAGCTCGGCGAAGCCGCGATACAGCCCCGCCTGCGCGAGCGGCGGGGTGAGGTAGCTGACCAGTGTCGCCCCCGACCGCCGCTTGGCGAGCAATCCTTCCGACGGGTTGTTCGAGGCGTAGAGGTAATAGTTGGGCAGGTCGCCGAGCAGCCGTTCGGGCCAGCAGTCGCCCGATAGCCCCGCCTGCTTGCCGGGCATGAATTCGAGCGCGCCGTGGGTGCCGAAGTGGAGCACCGCCGCCGCGCCGAAATCCTCGCGGATCCAGCGGTAGAAGGCGGCGAAGGCGTGGGTCGGGGCGAAGTCGCCCTCGAACAGCAGCCGCATCGGGTCGCCCTCGTAGCCGAACCCGGGCTGGACCCCGACGAAGACGTTGCCGAACGTCGCGCCATAGAGGTGGATGTTGCGGCCGTCGCTCTGCGCGCGCCCCGGCGCGCGGCCCCACTGTGCCTCGATCGCGGCGAGGTGCGGCTCGCGCCGGACGTGCGCGTCGGCGGGGACCAGCGCGGCGACGTTGGCGTCGGCCCCGAACCGCTCGCGATTGCCCGCCAGGATCGCGTCGCGCAGCGCCTCGACGCTCTGCGGCGCGTCGACGGCGTAGCCTTCGCGGGCCAGCCGCTGAAGCGTCGCGTGGAGCGATTCGAACACCGCGAGATGCGCCGCGCTTCCGGTCGCGCCCGAATTGGGCGGGAAGTTGAACAGGACGATCGCCAGCTTGCGGTCCGCGCGCGCCGACCGGCGGAGCGCGACCAGTCTGGCGACCTTCGCCGCCAGCGCGCCCGCCCGCTCGGGATCGCCGCGCATCGCGCGCACTGCGCCGCCCTCGGCATCGCTGCGCCCGCCGAACACGCTCGGCACGGTCGCGCCGTCGAGTTCGGGGAGCGAGACCATCATCGTCGCCTCGAGCGCGAGCAGTCCCTGCCGCCGCTCACGCCATTCCTCAAGCGTCTGGAACTCGAGCGCGTGGGCGGCGATGTAGGGGAGGTCGAGCCTGGCCAGCGTCTCGACCGACGCCGCGCTGTCGTTATAGGCCGGCCCGCCGACCAGCGAGAAGCCGGTCAGGTTGACGATCGCGTCGATGCACGGCTTGCCGCCTTCGACGAAGAACTTGTCGATCGCCGGGCGCGCGTCGAGGCCGCTGGCGAAGGCCGGGACGACGTCGAGCCCCGCCGCCTCGAACGCCGCGATCACCGTGTCGTAATGGTGCGCGTCGTTGCCGAGCAGGTAGGAGCGAAGCAGCAGAAGCCCGACGCGGCCGCGCGCCTCGCGCTGGCGCGGGAGCAGCCGCACGCTTTCGCTGATCCGCTGCGCGGTGCGCGGGTGGTAGACGCCGACCTCGGGATATTCGATCGGCGCGGCCGCCGGGGTCGTGCCGCGGCGGCTTGCGCGCGGCCCGTCGGCGTAGCGGTCGACCAGCGCGCGGACCATCGCGACGACATTGTCCTCCGACCCCGCCAGCCAATATTGCAGCGTCAGGAAATAGGCGCGCACGTCCTGCGCGGTGCCGGGGATGAAGCGCAGGATCTTGGGCAGCCGGCGAAGCATCTTCATCTGCCCCGCGCCCGAGCTCGTGCCCGGCTTGCCGGATCCGCGAAGCCGCTTGAGCAGCGCGAGCGGTCCCTTGGCGGGCGCGTCCATCCGGTAGCCGCCCATGCGGGTCAGCTTGACGATCTCGCCCGCCGCCATGATCCCCAGCATCGCGTCGCACTGCTCGCGCCGCGCCTCGAGCGCCGGGCGGATCGCGCGGACATGGTCGTCGAGGAACAGCATCGTGGCGATGACGATGTCGGCCTCCCCGATCGCCGCCTTCGCCGCGTCGAGCCGCGCGGGATCGCGGTCCCAGTCGGAGGCGGCGTGGAGGCCGATCGAAATGCGCTCGGCGGCAAGCACTGCGTTGGCGCGGTCGACCGCGCCCTTCAGGTGATTGTCGAGGGTCACGATCGCGACCCGCACCGGGGGGAGCGCGCTACCGGGCATAATGCGCCTTGGCGTCGTAGAGCGTGTCGAGCGTGATCGGCGCGATCCCGCGCTCGGCGGCGAACGCCTCGGTGTTCCGCTTGGCCTTGCCGCGAACGAAGAAGGGGATCTTGCGCAATTCGCGCTCCGCGTCGTCGGACCAGTCGCCCGCCGCCGGAACCGCGATCTCGATCGGCGCGGCGGCGTGCGGGCCGAGGTGGCTCGCCCCGTTCGCGTCGGCGAATTCGAAATCGTCTCGGAACATCGTCAGCAGATGTTCCTCGAGCCCCATCACCAGCGGGTGGACCCAGCTGTCGAAGATCACGTTCGCGCCTTCGAACCCCATTTGCGGCGAATAGCGCGCGGGGAAATCCTGGACGTGGACCGGGGCCGAGATCACCGCGCACGGCAGCCCGAGCCGCTTGGCGATGTGCCGCTCCATCTGGGTGCCGAGCACCAGCTCGGGCGCGGCGGCGACGATCGCCTCCTCGACCGCCAGGTGATCGTCGGTGATCAGCGGCTCGACGTCGTACCGCGCCGCCGCCTCGCGCAGTTCGCGGGCGAATTCGCGGTTGTAGCAACCGAGCCCGCAGACCTTGAAGCCAAGCTCCTCGCTAGCGATCCGCGCGGCGGCGACGGCGTGAGTCGCGTCGCCGAAAATGAAGACGCGCTTGCCGGTGAGGTAGGTCGAATCGACCGACCGGCTCCACCAGCCCATGCGCGAGCCCGGGTCGGCCAGCGCGGGGGCGGGGTCGCCCCCGGTCGCGGCGGCGACCTCGGCGATGAACTCGCGGGTCGCGCCGAGCCCGATCGGGACGGTGCGGATCGTCGGCTGTCGGAACGTGCGCTCGAGCCAGCGCGCCGCCTCGCCCCCAACCTCGGGATAGAGCAGCACGTTGACGTCAGCCGCGCCGATCCGCACCAAGTCGGCCGGGGTCGCGCCGAGCGGGGCGACGAGGTTGACGTCGATCCCCAGCGCGTCGAGCAGCCGCGTCACTTCGATCACGTCGTCGCGGTGGCGAAAGCCGAGCGCGCTCGGTCCAAGCAGGTTGGCGAGCGGGCGGCGGCCCTCGCGCGGGGCGGGCGTCACGCGCGTGTCGGCAAGCGCGCGGACCAGCTGGTAGAAGGTCTCGGCCGCGCCCCAATTCTCCTTGCGCTGATAGCTTGGGAGCTCGAGCGGGACGACCGGGCAGGGCAGCTGCATCGCCTCGGCCAGACCGGCGGGATCGTCCTGGATCAGCTCGGCGGTGCAGCTCGCGCCGACGATCATCGCCTGCGGCTGGAAGCGCGCATAGGCATCGCGCGCCGCTCGCTGGAACAGGTCGGCGGTGTCCTTGCCAAGGTCGCGCGCCTGGAAGGTAGTGTAGGTCACTGGCGGGCGCTTCCCGCGCCGCTCGATCATCGTGAACAACAGGTCGGCGTAGGTGTCGCCCTGTGGCGCGTGGAGCACGTAGTGCAGCCCTTCCATCGCCGTCGCCACGCGCATCGCCCCGACGTGCGGCGGTCCCTCGTAGGTCCAGACGGCGAGCTGCATCGCGCTATACTCGCAATAGGTCGCGGCGGCGGAGCGGCCGCGCGAAGAGTTCGGCGAGATCGCCCGCCTGGTCGAACCCGTGGATCGGCGAGAACACCAGCTCGATCGCCCATTTGGTCGCCAGTCCCTCGCTCTCGAGCGGGTTGGCGAGCCCGAGCCCGCAGACGGTGAGGTCGGGCCGGTCGGCGCGGACCCGGTCGAGCTGCCTGTCGACGTCCTGCCCCTCGCTGATCCGGGTCTCGGGGGGAAGCTGCGCCAGCTCCGCCCCGACCAGCTGGCGGTTGAGATAGGGGGTGCCGACCTCGACCGGGATCATTCCCAGTTCGCTCGACAGGAAGCGCGCGAGCGGCACTTCGAGCTGCGAGTCGGGCAGGAAGCTGATCCGCTTGCCGTTGAGTTTGGCGCGGGCATCCTCGAGCGCGCGCATCGCGCGTTCGCGGCCCGGCGCGACCGCCTTGGTGAAGCAGGCCGGGTCGACGTCGAACGCGCTCGCCGCCGCACCGAGCCAGTCGGTGGTGCCCTCGGCGCCGAACGGGAAGGGGGCGTCGATCCGCGTCGCGCCGCGGCCTTCCAATGCGCGCACGGTCTCGGTCAGGAAGGGCTGGGCTAGCAGCACCCGCGTATTCGGCCCGACCGCGGGCAGCGCGCGCGACTGGCGAGGCGGGAAAAAGGAGACGCGCGCGATCCCCAGCTCGGCGAAAATCCGCGCGAACTGGTCCTCGACGATGTCGGGCAGGCACCCCGCGACGAGCAGCGCGGGCGCGGCATCGGCCGCCTCGGCGGGCATGTCGGGGACTAGCGCGGCAAGGCAGCTGTCCTCGCCCTCGGTAAAGGTCGTCTCGATCCCGCTGCCGGTGTAATTGACGATCCGCACCGCGGGCGAAAAGGTCGCACTTAGGCGTGTCGCCGCCTTGGCGAGGTCGAGCTTGATCACTTCGGACGGGCACGAGCCGACGAGGAACAGCGTCTTCACGTCGGGCCGCCGGTCGAGCAGGCGGCGCACGACGCGGTCGAGCTCGTCCATGCAGTCGGCCATGCCGGCGAGGTCGCGCTCCTCGATGATCGCGGTGGCGAAGCGTGGCTCGGCGAAGATCATCACTCCGGCGGCCGATTGCAGCAGGTGCGCGCAAGTGCGCGACCCGACCACCAGGAAAAAGGCGTCCTGCATCTTGCGGTGGAGCCAGACGATACCCGTCAGCCCGCAGAAGACTTCGCGTTGTCCGCGTTCGCGGAGCACCGGGGCGCGCTCGCCGATCGGGGCGATCGCGTTCATGCCGCCGCCTCCGCCAGTCGCGGCGCTTCGAGCCGGGCGGCGCGAAGCTTCAACAGGAACTGGGTCGCGTTCACGACGTAGGCGGCATAGCCGGCGAGCGCGACGAGCATCCGCTGCTCGGTCGTCCCGATCCCGCCGAACAGCATCACTAGGTAGGCGGTGTGCAGCGCCAACACGAGCATCGAGAAGACGTCTTCCCAGAAGAAGGCGCGCGCGAACAACCACTTGCCGAACACGATCTTTTCCCAGATCGAGCCGGTGATCATGATCGTGTAGAGAGTGATCGTCTTGGCCACGATCGAGGCATCGGCGAGCCCCGCGCCCTGCCCGGTCGCGAGATAACGAAGGACCAGCGCCAGGCTGGCGAGAAAGACGAAGAACTGGATCGGAGCAAGCACGCCCTGGACGATCGTCCAGCCCGACTCGTCGCGGCGGCGTCGCTCGTCGGGGGTGTAGAGCGCGGCGCGGCGGAAGGCGGTGGTCCGTCCTCCGTCGAAGGGCTCAAACCCGCCGTCGCGCCCCGTCATGCTCGCGGATACCTCCACTCGGCCAAGGCAGGAGCCTACGCCTCGCGCCGATGAAGTGTCAATCTGTGTTGACGACAGGCAAGCCTGACAACTTGGTTTGCATGGATAAGGAAAACTGCGTAGGGTCGACTGACCGGGGCAGAGTCGCGCATAAAGAAAATGCGACCCGTTTCGGCCTGACGCGATCCGCGCCGCCCCAGACCCGGGAGAGTCTGAATGGCCACGGCCTATGGCGTAGAAAAGGGAAGGTCCCGCCCGGCCACGCCGTCGCGAGGATCGCCCGCCCGCGTCTCCCCGGATCCGCTTCGCTCGAGTCTCGCCGCGCTTATCGAGGGCGAGATCATCCCCCGACTGATCGCCTCGCACCGCCCGGTCGAGATCGTTCGGCCGTCTTCCTCGCGCGCGGTTTCGCCGGTCGAGGCGGCCGAGTTCGCGCGGCTCCCGCTCACGCTCGAAGCCGACGAACTCGTCGACCGGGTCGACGCGCTGCTGTCGCGCGGGGTCGAGCCGGGATCGGTGCTGGTCGACCTGCTCGCGCCCTCGGCGCGCGAACTCGGGCGGATGTGGGAAGAAGATGAATGCAGCTTCGTCGACGTGACGATGGGGCTGTGGCGGCTCCAGCAGGTGATGCGCGAGCTCGCGTGGCGCGCCCCGCCCGCCACCGGCGCGTCGAACGACGGGCCGTCGGCGCTATTCTCGACCCTGCCCGGCGAACAGCACAGCTTCGGCACGCTGATGATCGGCGAAGTGTTCACCCGCGGCGGCTGGCGCAGCGAGGTGCTGATCGAGCCGACCCGCCACGACCTGCTCGCCGCGGTCGGCTCGCAGCCGTTCGACCTCGTCGGATTGACCGTCAGTCGCGACTGCCCTAGCGGCGAGCTTCGCAAGCTGGTGTCGGCGATCCGCGGCGTGTCGCACAACGGGCAGGTCAAGATCATGATCGGCGGGCGGCTGGTGAACCTCGACCCGTCGCTGGCCGACGAATGCGGCGCCGACGGCACCGCGCCCGACGCCTATTCGGCGCTCGCCTTCGCCGACCGGCTGGTCGACGCTGGTCGCCGCCTCACCCTGAACCCTCACTAGTCGAGAGGATCGATTGAGCGTCCCGGAACCGTCCATCGCTGGAAAGCAGCCGTTCCGTAATCCGGGCGCGATCGCCAGCGCTTTCGCGTCGCGCGAATCGGCGATGCTGGCGATGGCCGCGGGCGACGTCAGCCTGCTGCTCAACGCCGCCGGGCAGATCCTCGACGGGTCCGCCGACCCGGCCGATTTTCCCGGGCTGACCGACTGGATCGGACGCGACTGGGCCTCGACGGTTACGGTCGAAAGCCGTCCCAAGATCGCCGACATGCTTGCCGCCGCGCGCAGGGGTGAGCTCGCGCGCTGGCGGCAGGTCAACCATCCCTCGCCGCGCGGCGATATCCCGGTGCGCTACCTCGTCGTCGGGCTCGCCGAGAAGGGCGCGCTGCTTGCGATCGGCCACGACATGCGCGGGTCGGCCGAGCTCCAGCAGCGGCTGCTCCAGACCCAGCAGTCGCTCGAGCGCGATTACCTTCGCCTGCGCCAGACCGAGGCGCGCTACCGCCTGCTGTTCGACCTGTCGAGCGAGCCGGTGCTGATCGTCGACGCCGACGACTTCACCGTCCGCGAAGCCAACCCGGCGGCGCATCTCGCGCTCCACGCCGCGCCGGGGCGCCTCGTCGGCCAGAAGATCGCCGCGCTGTTCGCCCCCGCCTCGCGCGACCCGCTGATCGCCTTTCTCGGCGCGGCGAGCAGCGCCGGCACGGTCGCCCCGACCAGCGTCCGGCTCGCGCGCGGCGGCCCCGCGCTCGCGATCAGCGCGTCGGGCTTTCGCCAGCAGGGCGGGCGGCTGCTGCTCGTCCGGCTCGGGCGGCCGGACCAGAAAGCCGACCCGCGCGAGCGGGTCACGCTCGACGTCATCGACCGGATGCCCGACGCCTTCGTGCTGACCGACCGGGCGATGCTCATCGTCGCCGCCAACCCGGCGTTCGTCGAGCTCGCCGGCGCGGCGAGCGAATCGCAGCTCGTCGGCCGCGCGCTCGGCGACCTCGTCGGCCGCCCCGGGGTCGACCTCGACCTCGTCGAGGGCCAGCTCGCGCGCCACGGCGAGGTCCGCAACCTCGGCACGATCGTCCGCTCGGCGAACGCCGTCGACGAGGAGCCGATCGAGCTGTCCGCGGTCCGCGCCGGAAGCGACGACGCGCCCTATTTCGGCTTCTCGATCCGCCGCGTCGGACGCCGCGCGAGCGAGCTGCCGCCGAGCGCGCGTGACCTGCCGCGCTCGGTCGAACAGCTGACCGGGCTGGTCGGGCGGATGAGCCTCAAGGACATCGTCCGCGAAAGCACCGACCTGATCGAGCGGCTGTGCATCGAGGCGGCGCTGACCTATACCTCGGACAATCGCGCCTCGGCGGCCGAAGTGCTCGGACTCAGCCGGCAGAGCCTTTATGCCAAGCTCCATCGCTACGGGCTGGGCAACCTCGTCGCCGACCAGGACTGACTGTCAAAATTGTTTGACGCTATGCGCTGTCAGGCATAGCCTTCCCGAATGAGGCGGGTGACGATTTCGACGAGTCCAGCCGCGCCGCCGCGGCCCCGCGACGTCCTCCAGCTTCTCAAGCCGATCACCTGGTTCCCGCCAATGTGGGCGTTCATGTGCGGGGTCGTCTCGTCGGGCGGATCGATCGGCGCGCGGCTGCCCTTTTTCGTCGCCGGGCTTGCACTCGCCGGGCCCTTGGTGTGCGGCACCAGCCAAGCGGTCAACGACTGGTTCGACCGCCATGTCGACGCGATCAACGAGCCCGCCCGGCCGATCCCCTCGGGGCGGATCGCCGGTCGTTGGGGGCTCGCCATCGCCATGGTCGGCTCGCTCCTGTCGCTGCTGGTCGCCGCCGCGGTCGGGCCGTGGGTGCTCGCGGCGACCGCGTTCGGGACCGCCTCGGCCTGGGCCTATAGCGCCCCGCCGGTGCGCGCGAAGACCAGCGGCTGGCTCGGCCCGGCGCTGGTCGCGCTCAATTACGAAGGGTTGAGCTGGTTCACCGGCGCGGCGGTGATGGTCGGCGCGCTTCCCGGCGGGCACGTGCTGGCGATCCTGCTGCTCTACAGCGCGGGCGCGCACGGGATCATGACGCTGAACGATTTCAAGGCGGTCGAGGGCGATCGCGCGACCGGGGTGCGCTCGCTCCCGGTGATCCTCGGAATCCGCGGCGCGGCGCGCTGGGCCTGCGCGGCGATGTCGCTGCCGCAGGTCGCAGTGATCGCGCTGCTCGCGCGCTGGGGGCTCGACCTGTCGGCGGGAATCGTCGCGGCGCTGCTCGCGGTCCAGCTCGCGCTGATGCCGCGCCTGCTCGCCGACCCGGCGGGGCGCGCGCCGTGGTACGGCGCGACCGGCGTGTCGCTTTACGTGCTCGGGATGCTCGCCGCCTCGTTCGGGCTGGGAGGTTATTGGTGAGCGCGGGGCTCGGCTGGCCGTCGATCCTGCGTCTCGGGCTGGTGCAGGCGGCGATCGGCGCGATCGTGATGCTCGCGACTTCGCTGCTCAACCGGGTGATGGTGGTCGAATATGGGCTGTCGGCGGCGATCCCGGCGGGGCTCGTCGCCTGGCATTACGCAGTCCAGCTGTCGCGTCCGCTGTGGGGCCATCGGTCGGATCGCGGGCGACGACGGACCCCGTGGATCCTCGGCGGTATGGCGATGCTCGGCGCGGGCGCGATGGCGGCGGTCGGCGGCACCGTGCTGATCGACCAGGGCCGGTGGCTCGCGATCCCGCTGCTGGTCGGCGGGTTCAGCCTGGTCGGCGCAGGCGTCGGCGCGGCGGGCACCTCGCTGCTCGCGCTGCTGGCGAGTGAGGTCGCGCCGGAACGCCGGTCGGGCGCGGCGGCGGCGACATGGATCATGATGGTCGCCGGAATCGCGGTCGCGGCGGGAAGCGCGGGCGCGCTGCTCGACCCGTTCAGCGAGGCGCGGCTCGCGGCGGTCGCGGGCGGGGTGGTGGCGACGGCGCAGTCGATCTCGTGCGCGGCGATGTTCCGGCTCGAACCGACCGCCGCCCGTCCTGCCGAGGCGCCCGCCGCGCGCGCCTCGTTCGGCGAGTCGGTGCGCGAGACGCTGGCCGACCCCGACGCGGCACGCTTCACTGCCTTCATCTTCCTGTCGATGCTCGCCTATTCGATGCAGGACCTGATCCTCGAGCCGTTCGCCGGGCTGCTGTTCCACTTCACCCCCGCGCAATCGACCAGCCTGTCGGGGTTGCAGCATGGCGGCGTCCTTTGCGGGATGCTGCTCGCCGGGATCGGCGGAAGCGCCTTTACCGGGCGCCGCCCGGGCGCGCTTCGCGGCTGGATCGTCGGCGGCTGCCTCGCCTCGGCCCTCGCGCTCGCCGGGCTGGCGAGCGCGGCGCGGATCGGCTCGCCGTGGCCGCTCGACCTCAACGTCGTCCTGCTCGGCGCGGGCAATGGCGTGTTCGCGGTCGCCGCGGTCGGGGCGATGATCGGGCTTGCGGGCGCGGGCGGTAAGCGGCGCGAAGGCGTGCGAATGGGGGTCTGGGGCGCGGCGCAGGCGATCGCCTTCGGGCTCGGCGGTTTGAGCGGCGCGCTCGGTCTCGATCTCGCGCGCACCTTGATCGGCGTCGACGGTCAGGCCTTCGCCCTGGTTTTCTCGATCGAGGCGGCATTGTTCGTCGCCGCCGCGGCAATGGCGGTCCGCGCCGCGCGCGCGCCCGCGATGGAAAGGTTGGCACCGGCATGAACGCGAAGCTTTTCGACGTCGTCGTCGTCGGCGGCGGTCCTTCGGGCGCCACCGCCGCGTGGGACCTCGCGCGCGCCGGGCGAAAGGTGCTGCTGCTCGATCGTGCCGGGCGGGTGAAGCCGTGCGGCGGGGCCGTCCCGCCCAAGCTGCTCGAGGAATTCGAAGTCCCCGCCTCGCTGCTCGTCGCGCGCGCGCGCTCGGCGCGGATGGTCGCGCCGTCAAACCGCGCGGTCGACATGCCGGTCGGCGAGATCGGCTTCGTCGGCATGGTCGACCGCGAGCATTTCGACGAATGGCTCCGCGCCCGTGCCGCGCTCGCCGGGGCCGAACGGCGGAGCGGCACCTTCGATCATGTCGAACGGCGCGGCGGGCAGACGATCGTCGCCTACCGCGACGCGCGCGGTGGGGCGATCCACGAGGTCGCGACGCGGCTGGTGCTCGGCTGCGACGGCGCGCGCTCGGCGGTTGCACGGCAGAACATCGCGGGGGCCGAGCGGATCCCCTGCGTCTTCGCCTATCACGAGATCGTCCGCTCGCCCGCCGCGACGGCGCAGGGCTATGACCCCAGCCGCTGCGACGTGCTCTACCAGGGCCGCTATTCGCCCGACTTCTACGCGTGGATCTTCCCGCACGGCGAGGTCGCCAGCATCGGCACCGGCAGCGCCAACAAGGGCTTCGCGCTGCGCGAGGCGATCGCCGACCTGCGCGGCGAGCTTGGGCTGGCCGCGTGCGAGACAATCCGCAAGGAAGGTGCGCCGATTCCGCTGAGGCCGCTCGCGCGCTGGGACAACGGCCGCGACGTGCTCGTCGCGGGCGACGCCGCCGGGGTGGTCGCCCCGGCGTCGGGCGAAGGAATCTACTACGCGATGAGCGCGGGGCGTTACGCGGCAAGCGCGGCCGACGCTTTCATCGCAACCGGCAACCCGAAGGCGCTGCGCGCGGCGCGGCGCGGGTTCATGCGCGCGCACGGCAGGGTGTTCTGGGTGCTCAGGATGATGCAATATTTCTGGTACAGTAGCGACAAGCGGCGCGAGCGGTTCGTCGACATGTGCGCCGACCGCGACGTCCAGCAGCTGACCTGGCAGGCCTATATGCACAAGCGGCTGGTCCGCGCCCGCCCGCTCGCCCATGCGCGAATCTTCGTGAAGGACATGGGGCACCTCCTCGGACTGAAGTCGCTGCCGCAATGAGCGAGGGGAGGGCGCGTCCGAACTGGCTGCCCCCGGTGCTGGTCGCGGCGGTGGCGGCGATGTTCGTCGCCTTCCTCGGCGCGACGGTGACCGACCTCGGCGACTGGTACCAGCATTTGAAGAAGCCCGGCTGGACTCCGCCCGGCCCGGCGTTCGGGATCATCTGGACGATCGTCTTCACCACCACCGCGGTCGCCGGGGTGACCGCGTGGCGCGGGTCGAGGACCACCGCCTCGTCGGACCTGTTGGTCGGCATGTTCGCGATGAATGGCTTCCTCAACATATTGTGGAGCCTGATCTTCTTTCGCATGCAGCGCCCCGACTGGGCGTTCGGGGAGCTGATGCTGCTGTGGCTGTCGATCGTGCTGCTGCTGGTCGCCTGCTGGCGGCGCTCGCGGGTCGCGGGGCTGCTCATCCTGCCCTATCTCGCCTGGGTCACCGCCGCGGGCGCGCTCAACTGGCAGATAGTCGCGCTCAACGGCCCGTTCGGCTGAGGTGACCGACCGGCTCGGCGACCTGTTCGCGAACGGCCACGCGGTCGACATCGTCCTCGCGGTGATGCTGGCCGAGGCGCTGTGGCTGGTCGGCCGCGCCCGATGGCGTGCGCTCGACGTGGCGCTGCTGCTCGGCCCGGCGGTGCTGATCCTGCTCGCGCTCCGCGCTGCGCTGACCGGCGCTGGCTGGCCCGCGATCGCCGGGCTGCTCGCCGCGTCCCTCCCGCTTCACCTCGCCGACCTGGCGAGGCGGAGACGCGAGCGCTGACGTCTCAGGAAGGCCGCTGATTGGCAGCCGCTGACCCCTCGCCGCCGCTCCTAGTGGCCGGCGGCCTGCTTGATCGCCGCGCTCTTCGACGGCGGCGGGGCCGGCGGGGGAGTCACCGGCACCGGTGCCGCCGCGGGCACCGGGGCGAGCTTGGGGACGGTGACTTGATCGTAGGCACCGTGGGTTAGCGCGCGATAATCCTTCGACATCGCCACCCCGCCGAGCGGCTTGTTGAGCCCGCGGTGGCAGGTGGTGCAATTGACCTTGTACGGGTCGCCGCGCTCGCCCTTGCGATTGGCCGGGAAGACGTTCGCCAGCGTGGTGATGTACGCGCCGTTGATGTCGCGCACCATGCGGATCCCGTACCAGGCGGTCGCGCGCGGCGGGTTGCTGGTCGACCATTGCTGGAACGACTGGGCGTTGTGGCAATAGGTGCAGTTGACCCCCAGCGCCGAGGTGATGTGCATCATCAGCGCATAGGTGTCCTCGGTCTTCATCACCGACACCTGGTCGGCGGCGGTCGGATGCTCGGTCTTCGACACGACGCGAATGTCGCGCGGGGTCTTCAGCCCGGTCAGATATTCGGCGACCGCGATGTTGGGCAGCGACGAATAGGCCGAGTTGGAGGTCGGATTGTCCTGCCCATGGCGGTTGCCGACGATCGACTTGGGGTCGTCGGCGGGCAGGCTCCAATGCTCGCTCGGGATATATTGGCCGCGGTGGCAGGTGTAGCAGGTGACCCCGACCTTGCCGACGTGGGTGCTCCACTTCTGATTGATCGCGCGGGTCATCTGGAGCATCCGCCGCGCCACGACCTTCGTATATTTCTCGTCCGACGCCATGTTGGCCGGGTTGTGGCAGTAGTTGCAGCCTTCCTTCGGCGCGATCCACTGGGTCATCGCCGCCATCGTGTAGCTGAGCTCGTCGGCCGACACGTCGCCCAGCACCTGAAGATTCTGGTACTGGCTGCTCGCCGGCGCGCCGCCCGGGGCGGGTGGCGCGTAGGGCGGGGCGGGGACGTCGGCTGCGGCGGCCTTGAGGTTGTCGCGGATGGTGTCCATCCCGGTCCCGCGATAGCCGTTCTGGAGCGACCTCTTCTGGTGCAGGTCGCAGGCCGCGGTGCCGAGCAGGATGACGGCACCGACCAGCGTGAGCGAAGCGCTTCTCATCATTTGCCGAGGCTCCCCAGGCCGGCCGGGTCGACGACCCCGCTCGAAGGATAGGAGGGCGCGTAATGATGCATCTGCGCCCACAAATACCAGTTATCGACCACCGTGCCGGTCAAGAGGATGCCGATCCCGCCGGTCAGCGTGGTCAGCACCGCGAACCACCAGGCCCAGCGGTGGATCGATTCCATCGTCGCGTTGAACCCCATGGTCCAGCGCCAGAACAGCGCCGCGCGTTCCGACGCGGTGCCGCGGTCGGTGATCTGCTCGAGCTCGCGCTCGCCGCCGTAGCGCCCGACCGCGAGGATCGTCGCGCCGTGCATCGCGAACAGCAGCGTCGAGCCGTAGAGGAAGGCGATCGAAAGGCAGTGGAACGGGTTGTAGAAGAGGTTGCCGTAACGGATCGAAAAGGCCGCGGTCCAGTCGAGGTGCGGGAAGATTCCGAACGGCACCGCCTCGGCCCAGCTGCCCATCAGCATCGGCCGGATGAAGCCCAGCACCAGCATCAGCCAGATCGCGCTGGCGAAGGCCCAGGCGACGTGCGTCCCCATGCCCAGCGCGCGCGCCCGGCGATAGGTGCGCACCCACCACAGGATGACCGAGGTGGTCATGCAAAAACCGGCGATCTGCCACCAGCCGCCCTGCGCCAGCGGCACGAACAGCTTGAATCCCCATTGCGGGCCCGGCGGCTCGAGCGAAAGCCATGGCAGCAGCCGGACGAACTGCACCGGGTTCCAGTTGACCGAGGCGAGCATGTTGAGCCCGACGATCTCGAACGCGAGGAAGAAGAAGAAGATCGACGCCAGCCCGGTCGCGCCGAGGTAGAAGGGGCCAATCTGCGCCTGGCCGAGCTTGCCGGCGAGGTTGCTGAAAAACGTGCCCTTGCCGCGCTCTTCGTTGGCGGGAAGCGGCACCCCCATTTCGGGCGGGTGGCGCAGCTCGACCTGCGTGAAGATGTTCTGGTAGCGCGGCTGGTAAAGCCAGGCAGGAATGAGATCCATCGTCCGTCCCCTCACTTCCAGATCGGCAGGTTGAGCCACCAGGTCCACCACTCGGGCCAGCCCTTGGTCCACAGCGGCCCCGAGATCAGGATACAGATCGCGCTCCAGAATCCGGCGTTGAGCGCGAGCAGCAGCCCGAGCCGGTGAACCCCGAGCGTACCGATCGAATAGCCGATCAGGTCGCGGAAAAACGTGTCTTCATATTCGGGCGTCTTGACCAGCCCGGGCGTCCCGTCGTCGTTCTTCGGCGGGTTCGACGCCGACAGGATCAGCGAGCCGTGAAGCGCGAGCGCGAGCGTGGTGGTGAAGAAGAAGCTCACCGCCAGCATGTGCGCCGGATTGTAGTGGAAATGGAGATATTGGTAGCCGGTGTTCGACACCCAATCGAGATGGCTGAAGATGCCGTAGGGAAAGCCGAAGTGCCACGCGCCGAGCAGGATCGGGCGGATCACCACCAGCGAGAAATAGGCGAAGATCGCGAAGCCGAAGGCAACCGGGACATGATAGCCGATGCCGAGCTTGCGGCAGATTTCGACCTCGCGCAGCGCCCATGAGACGAAGCTCGTCAGCGCGCACATGGTGATGATCTGCCAGAAGCCGCCTTCCTTCAGCGGTGCGAGCGCGAGGCCGTATTTGAGGTCGGGCGGCGCGATCGAGATGAGGAGCGGGTTCCACGTCGGCCCCTGCGAGGCGGCGTAGAAGATCAGCAACGTGCCGAGCGTCGCGGCGATCAGCGTGACCACGCCGAAAAAGCCGACGTAGAAGGGGCCGACCCAGAAGTCGAACAGGTCCCCCCCGATCAGCGTCCCGCCGCGCACGCGATATTTCCGCTCGAAGCTGAGCAGCGCCATGAGTCACTCCTCCCCCGCCATCGTGGGCGGGATGGTTGGATGTACGCTTCGTCGGAGGCGACGGCGCGGAACGCCGCCGCCTCTCGCACACCGAACGGTCAGGCGGCCGGGGTTGCCGCGCCCGGTGCCGCGGCCGGCATCGCGCCGGGCGCAGCGGCCGTGTGGCCCTGCCGCGAATTCGGCCCGTCGAGCCAGTTATAGGTGTTGGTGCTGAGCAGGATGAAGTGAATCAGCAGGGCCAGCACGAACAGAAACGCACCCAGCGCCACCAGCGTGCGGCGCGGATCGAAAATGAGCCAGATTCTCCACATGGGTCTTATCCTTCGTTTGAGTCCGTCGTCACGACCGGCGCCACGCCGGTCCGCGCGGCGTTACAGCCAGGGGCGCCACATCCAGACGAGGAGGTGGGCAACGACGGCCACCGCGGTGAAACCGAGGAAGCTAGTCATGAAGAGCTTGTGGAATTCCTTGGCTTCTTCGGGGGTGAGGTAGGTCCTCAGTCCGAACCGGTCATCCCGGGGTGTTGGATCGTTCATACGTCCGTCTCCAGTTGCTTGGGTGTGCGAGAGGCGGCTTGCGCCTCCGGCGTCATCCGGCCGGCCTTTTCCGGCAGGATTGCGGGGCCCGCGGGGCGGGCGAGGGGTTGAAGGGGGGCTCATGCGGTCACTCCTTCGAGGTTGGATTCGGCAAGATCGGCGGCGGTGACCCGCGCGCTCCCGGCGCGGCGCGCGGCGCGCTCGGCGGCGTCGCGAATGCGCTTGGCGGCGGAGATGCGGACCAGCACCGGCTGCGCCTCGACCAGCGCGTCGAGCCGCGCCTTGGCCTCCTCGTCCCACGCCATTTCGCGATGGTCGCGGGCTGGCGTCGCCTCGACCGCGTCGAGCTGGGTCGCCAGCGGGATGATGTTGAACAGCGCGTCGAACAGCGCGTTGCACACTTCCTGCACGAGGTAGGTCGCGCCGGCATAGCCCATGAACGGCGTGCCGGTGTGGCGGCGGATCGCGGCGCCGGGGAAGCTCGCCGGGATAAAGATGGCGCGCCCGCCGACCTCGGCCGAATAGATGCGCTCGTTGATGCTGCCGAACAGCACCAGCGGCGGGGCCCTGTGGATCGCCGCGCGCACCGCCTGGTTGTCGGTCTTGACCCCCGCGGTCCGCCCGAAGGCGAAGTGACACGGCAGCCCCATTTCCTCCTCGAGGAAATAGCGGATCCCGCGCGCATAGGTCTCGTTCGCGACGATGCCGAAGCTGGCGGTGGCGAAGAAGTCCTGCGTGACCGACCGCCACAGGTCCCACAGCGGCTTGATCGTGCTGTGCTTCTCGCGCTCGATGAACGGCTCGGGATCGAGCCCCAGCGCCGCGCCCAGCGCGCGCAGGAACAGGGTCGTCGATTCGAGCCCGATCGGCGCCTGGAAATAGGGCCGCTCGAGCATTTCGCACAGCTTGCGGCCATATTCGCGGTAGAGGCAGACGTTCGCCTCGGCATCGGCCAGCTGCCGAACGTCGGCGAGGTGGCTGCCCAAGGGGAAGACCATGTTGATCTCGGCCCCGATCCCCTCGACCAGCCGCCGGATCTCGGCGAGGTCGGAGGGCATGTTGAACATGCCGTAGGCGGGACCGATGATGTTGACCCGCGGCTTTTCGCCTTCCTTGCGGGCTTTCGGGGCGGGGACGCTCTTGGTGCCGAACTCGGTCCACAACCAGGTCAGCGCGCGGTCGGCCGACTGCCACTGGTCCTCGTCGATCGTGCGCGGCAGGAAGCGCTTTATGTTGGTGCCCTCGGGCGTCACCCCGCCGCCGATCATCTCGGCGATCGAGCCGGTAACGACCACGGCGGGAAGCTCGGGATCGAGCGTCTGCCACGCGCGGCGCATCGCCCCCTCGGTCCCGGTGCGGCCAAGCTCTTCTTCGCCCAGCCCGGTTACGACGATCGGCAGTTCGTGCGGTGGCAGCCCGTCGGTATAGTGAAGCACCGAGGTCACCGGCAGGTTCTCGCACCCGACCGGCCCGTCGATGATCACCTGCAGCCCCTTGACCGCGGTAAAGGCATAGACCGCGCCCCAGTAGCCGCCGGCCCTGTCGTGATCGAGTACGAGCGTCATTGCCGAGCCTCCCCGTCCGTCACGATCGCGACGAATCGAAAAGCGCCGTGATCGAGGACGAGCGTCATGAGCCCACCGCTTCCGAAGCCTTGCGCGCGGCCTCGTTGAGCGCGGCATATTTCTTCTTGAATTGCGGCCGGTCCTCGGGGAGCCGGCCTTCTTCCCAGATGCCGGTCGCGTGCCCCGCGCCGACGCCCTCGAAGAAGCCGGTCATCCGGTCGAACCGCGCCTTGTTGGCGATCGCGGCATTGATCACCATCGGCAGGCTACCCGCGCCCGCGGGGCCCATCAGCGGGCGCGCCGAGATGAGGTTGGTGAAATAGAGCGCCGGGATCGCGCGGCTCTTGGCGTGCTGGACCACCGGGGTCGTGCCGATTGCGAGGTCTGGGCGGAATTCGTCGACGGCCGCCAAGTCCTGCTCGAGGCTCGCGCGATATTGCACCCGTACGCCCTTCGCCTCGAGCCACGCGCGGTCGGGATCCGACCAGGGGGTGCGCGGGCAGGCGGTGCCGACATAGGGTACCTCGGCCCCGCTCTCGATCAGCAGCCGCGCGACCAGAAGCTCGGAGCCTTCGTAGCCCGACACCGTCACGCGTCCGCGGATTGGGGTGGCGGCAAGCGCGCCGCGGATCGCGGGGACGAAGCGGTTCTTGGCCGCGTCGACGTGGTCCTGCGCGATTCCGCACGCCGCGCCGATCGCATCGAGCCATGCGGCGGTGCCGTCGACCCCGACCGGGGCCGATCCGACGATGCTCCGCCCGGCGGCGGTGAACTCGCGGATCGAGGCGGTGTAGAAGGGGTGCACCGCGGCGACCGCGGCGCAGTCGAGCGCGGCGTAGAGCTCGCGCCACTCGCGGGTCGGCACGACCGGCCCGGCGGCGAGCCCGAGCGGCTCGAGCAACTGCCCGAACACCACCGGGTCGGCGGGGAACATCTCGCCCAAGAGGGTGATCGTCGGTCGGTCGGCGCGGGTCGCGGGGGCGGCGACCGGGCCTTCCTGGACTTCCTCGCGCGCGTAGGCGAGCATCGCCCCGGCGAGCACGTCCTTCGCCTCGGCATGGGTCGGGATACCGAAGCCGGGAACGTCGATCCCGACGATCCGAACCCCGTTGATCTGCTTCTTCAGAAGCCGCAGCGGCACCCCGCTCGCGGTCGGGACGCACAGGTTGGTGACCACGATCACGTCGTAATGCGCGGGGTCGGCGAGCCCTTCGACCGCTTCCTTGATGTCCTCGAACAGCTTGCCGGTGACCAGCGTTTCCGAATTGAACGGGACGTAGCCGACCGATCGCCGCGCGCCGTAAAAATGCGAGGTGAAGGTCAGCCCGTAGACACAGCAGGCCGAGCCCGACAGCACCGTCGCGGTCCGCCGCATCCGAAGCCCGACGCGAAGCGAGCCGAACGCCGGGCACATCGACTGCGGCTGGTCGTGGGGACCTTGGGGGTAATCGGCGGCGTAGCGGTCGAGGATCTCGCTCTTGCCCGCCGCGCGCGCGGCTTCGCGCATCGTCTCCTTGCCCCCGTGGCAGCCGCCCGCGCCCTCGCCGCTGCCCGACGCGAGGTCGAGCCGGTCGGGCTGGCGGCCCATGTCGGGGGCGATGTCGCTCACGCCTCACACCGCATCGTAAATCACCTCGAGGCTGGGCTTCACCTCGAACACGCCGCCGCGCATGTCGGCCTGGGTCGCGGGAACCAGCTCGATGTCGCCGCCGACTTGGTCGGGGGAGAAGAGGCCGAGCAGCCCGTCCTGGTCGAGCGGGCGCGGCTGGCGCGGCGGGGCGCCGGCGACGTTCAGCGCCAGCTCCTCGAACAGGGGGCCCCATTCGCCGCCGGGCATGCCGATGATCTGGTAGTTGGCGCTCTTGCGGCGGATGTCTTCGTTGGCGGGGATCGCGCACAACACCGGAATGTCGACCGCGCTCGCGAATGCCTGCGCCTCGCCGGTGCCGTCGTCCTTGTTGACGATCATTCCCGCCACCCCGACGTTGCCGCCGAGTTTGCGGAAATATTCGACCGCCTTGCAGACGTTGTTGGCGACATAGAGCGACTGGAGATCGTTCGAGCCGACCACGATCACCTTCTGGCACATGTCGCGCGCGATCGGCAGGCCGAACCCGCCGCACACCACGTCGCCGAGGAAGTCGAGCAGGACATAGTCGAAGCCCCACTCGTGGAAGCCAAGCTTTTCGAGAAGCTCGAAGCCGTGGATGATCCCGCGCCCGCCGCAGCCGCGCCCGACCTCGGGCCCGCCGAGCTCCATCGCGAACACCCCGTCGCGCTGGAAACAGACGTCCTCGATGGTGACGTCCTCGCCCGCCAGCTTCTTCTTCGCCGAGGTCTCGATGATCGTCGGGCAGCTCTTGCCGCCGAACAGCAGGCTCGTCGTGTCGCTTTTCGGGTCGCACCCGATCAACAGCACGCGCTTGCCCTGCTGCGCCATCATGTAGCTGAGGTTCGACAGCGCGAACGACTTGCCGCTGCCGCCCTTGCCGTAGATCGCGATGATCTGGGTTTCCTTGGTCACCGGGCCGCTGTGCGGCGGATCGGGTTCCTGGCCGGCTTCGTCGCGAAGCGATTGAACGTCGAGCATCGTCATGCGGCATCGCTCCAGTCGAGGACCATCTTGAGGCAGTCGGGGCTGTCGAACGCGGCCGGGTAGGCGTGCCCCGCGTCCCACGCCGGCGACACGTCGCTGACCAGCCCGCCGAGGTCGAGCGTGCCCGCCTCGACCAACGCGGCGACCGCGGCGAGGTCGGCGGGCTTGAACTCGGCGGCGACGCGCAGCCGCGCTTCCTTGCGGAAGGCGGCGGGGAAGGCGAAGTGGAGCGGCCGGGCGTAGAAGCCCGCGAGCGCGATTTCGCCGCCCGGGGCAAGCCGTTCGATCAGCCCGTCGAGCGCGTCGGGATCGCCGCTGACGTCGCAGATCGCGCGATAGTCGCGGCGGTCGTCGTCCTTGGGCGCCGCGACCCGGTAACCGGCGGCGCCGGTGCGGCGTGCGGCGCGGGTTTCCCACACGATCGGCGCCTCGCCGCCCAGCGCGATCGCCAGCCGCGCGATTAGCCGCCCGAGCACGCCGTGCCCGACGACCAGCTCGGGCAGCGGCCCGGCGACCAGCGCGTGATGCGCGGTCGCGGCAAGCGCGAGCAGCACCCCGTCCGATCCCAGCGCTTCGGGAATGGCAATCGCGCGTGCCGATGCGACCACCAGCCGCTCGGCGGTGCCGCCGAACAGCCCGCGCGCGTCGCGATAACAATTGGCCCCGGGGACGAACACCCATTCGCCGATCCGCCCGCGCGCGTTCGCGCCCGCGTCGACGATCCGGCCAACCGACTCATAACCGGGGACGAGTGGATAACCCATGCCGGGGAAGGGCGGCATCTCGCCGGTCCACAGCAGCTTTTCGGTGCCGGTGCTGATCCCGCTCCAGCGGATCTCGACGGTGACGTCGTCGGCCCCGCCCGACACGAGCTCGAGCGCGCGGATCGACAAGCGTCCCGGGGCATCCAAGATCACCGCGAGCGAGTCCATCCGCCTCGAATGCCCTCCGTCGGCCGAGAACCCTGATGGTGCTCTGGCCCACTGTCACTCTACCTTGTCACCAGTCAGTGTCAATCAGGACTTACGCAAATGCGTGTCATTTGGTCGCGACGATCAGGCTGGTGATAACCGGCTGGTTGGTCGCAACCCGCTTCCAGCGAGCGAAGCCCGCGTCGTCGAGCATCGCCCCGATCTCCTCGGGACGCCTCGGCCGCCCCGACCGCATCGCCCACAAATATAAGCCGAAATAGGCATCGGCCATCGCCTCGGCCCCGCGCACGCCCGCCATCGGTTCGGCGATCAGCAGCATCGAACCGGGCGCCATTGCTGCACGGATGTTGCGCAGCAATTTTGCCGCCGGCTCGTCGTCATGGTCGTGCAGGATTCGCACCAGCGAGACGAGGTCGTAGCCGCGCGGCAGCGGGTCGGCGAAAAAATCGCCGGGGTGAGTCGCGACTCGCGCGTCGCCCGCCCCCGCGATCACCGCGGGCAGGTCGAACAGGCCACGGCGGAGCGAGGGAAAGGCATTTCCCACCGCGCCAAGGAACACGCCGTGCCCCCCGCCCACGTCGAGCAGCGCGTCGTGGCGATCGAACCGGTAAGCAGCGATCACCTGCGCCGCGACCATCGCCTGCGAGGCCGCCATCAGCGCCGAATAGCGGTCGGCGTCTGCGTCCGCCTGGTCTCGCGCATAATGCCAGTAGCGCGACAGTGCAGTCGGCGAACGCCGGTCGTCGGCGAGCAGCGCGAGCGGGTCGGCAAGATCGGCGTAAAGCAACGGGTGGTGGCGGATCATCGCCTGGATCCCCGCGTCGGCGTGAAGAACCGCGCCATCGTTCCCCAGCATCCACCACCCCGGCGCGACCTGCTCGGCGAGGTCGAGCGCGGCGCTTGCGCGGAGGAGCGTCCGCCGCGCGTCGGAGCCCAGCGTCGGAACGAGCCGCCTTTCCTCGACCGGGCCCCCGGCAAGCTGGTCGATCAGCCCCGACTCGACCGCCGCGAGCAGCACTTGGCTATAGGTGAACCCGGCGACACGATCGAACATCGCCCCCGCCCGCCGCCGCGCGATCCGCCGCACCAGCGGGGTGCGCGCCGCCCACGCCTGGAAGCGGCGCGACGCGATGACGCGGTTGCGCCATTGCCGCCAGCGGACCGCGAGTCCCAGCGAATTGGACAGCGCCATATGTCAATCTGATTGGACAGATGCTATCCCGGCGTCAATCGACCCCGAACCGCCGAGGAGGCAGATGCGGTCTCATACGGTCATCGTTGGCGCCGGGATCGGCGGCCTCGCCAGCGCCGCGCTGCTCGCCGCGCGCGGCCACGCGGTGACCGTGATCGAGAAGGAAGCGGTCCCCGGCGGCAAGGCAGGCACGCTCAACGTCGACGGTGCGCCTATCGACAGCGGCCCCACCGTATTCACGCTGCGCGACGTGTTCGACTCGCTGTTCCGAGAATGCGGCGCCGACCTCGACGAGGCGGTTGCCGCCCGTCCCGCCGACCTGCTCGCGCGCCATGCATGGAGCGATTCCGAGCGGCTCGACCTGTTCGCCAATCCGGCGCGGTCGGAAGAGGCGATCGGCGATTTCGCCGGGGCGCGCGCCGCCGCGGGCTACCGCGCCTTCCGGGCCGAGGCGGCGCGGATCTTCGCGATCCTCGACCGGCCGATGCTGCGAGGATCGAAGATGGGCTGGCCGGGCCCACTGATGTGGCGGATCGGGCTGTGGCGGCTTGGCGCGCTCGGCGCGATCCGTCCTTACGAGAGCCTGTGGAATGCGCTCGGCGGTCATTTCGACAATGTCCGCCTGCGCCAGATGTTCGCGCGCTACGCCACCTATTGCGGCTCCTCCCCGTTCCAGTCCCCCGCGACGCTGATGCTCGTCGCGCATGTCGAGGCGACCGGGGTGTGGCTGATCGACGGGGGCATCGCCGCGCTCGCCGCCGCGATCCAGAGGCTCGCCGAGTCGCACGGCGCGCGCTTTCGCTTCGGCCAGCCGGTGCGCGGCATCGACATCGCCAACGGCCGCGCGAGCGGGGTGACGCTGGCGAGCGGCGAGCGGATCGAAGCCGACGCGGTGATCGTCAACGCCGACCCCGCCGCGCTCGCCGCCGGCCGGTTCGGCGAGGCGGTGCGCCGCGCGGTCCGCCCGATGCCGCCCCGCCGCCGCTCGCTCTCGGCCTATGTGTGGACCGCGCACGCCCTGGCGCGGGGCTTTCCGCTCGCCCGCCACAACGTCTTTTTTTCGCCCGACTATCCCGCCGAGTTCCGCGACATCGCCGCCGGACGCCCGCCCTCGGACCCCAGCGTCTACGTCTGCGCGCTCGACCGCGACAACAGCGGCCGCGATTCCCGCGACGGGCCCGAGCGGCTCCAGATCATCGTCAACGCCCCCGCCGACGGCGACGTCCATCATCACTCCAGCGACGAGAGAGACTTATGCACCAAGGCCATGCGCAGGACGCTCGATCGCTGCGGATTGACGCTTTCGGACCCGTTTCCGCACCTCCTGCGGACGCCGAACGAGTTCGAAGCCTTCTCGCCCTCGACCGGCGGGGCGATCTATGGACCGGCCTCGCACGGATGGGCGGCCTCCTTCCGCCGGCAGGGCGCGCGGACGCGGATCCCTGGGCTCTATTGCGCGGGTGGAAGCACCCACCCGGGAGCGGGCGTGCCGATGGCGGCCTTGTCGGGGCGCCTCGTCGCGGACGCGGTGACGCGCGACCGCGCTTCGGCGCGCTCGTTCCACCCGGCGGCTACGGCTGGTGGTATGTCGATGCGCTCAGCGACGACGGAAAGCACGGCCTGACGATCATCGCCTTTCTCGGCAGCGTCTTTTCCCCCTTTTACAAGCGCGCCGGGGCGGCCGAGCCGACCGACCATGCCGCGCTCAACGTCGCGCTCTACGGCCCGCGCGCGCGCTGGACGATGACCGAGCGGCGGCGCGAGGCGGTGAGCCGCGAGCGCGACTCGCTGGCCATCGGCCCGAGTTCGCTGCGCTGGACCGGCGACGGGCTCCTGATCGACATCGACGAGCGCGACAAGCGCGTCGGGGTGCCGTGGCGCCGCCCGGTGCGCGGGCGAATCCGGCTGGTTCCCGAGGCGGTCAACGCGCGCGCCTTTTCGCTCGACGCCGAGGGACGCCACCGCTGGCACTGCATCGCCCCGCGCGCGCGGATCGAGGTCGACATCGCCGAGCCCGGCCTGTCGTGGCGGGGCAGCGCCTATCTCGATTCGAACTTCGGCCGCGAACGGCTCGAGGAGGGGTTCCGCGTCTGGCACTGGTCGCGCGCGCACGGCGCGTCGGGGGCCAGCGTCTGCTACGAGGGCATCCGCCGCGACGGCTCGCCCTTCGCCAGCGCGCTCCGGTTCGCCGCTGACGGCACCCCGCAGCTGGCCGAGCTGCCGATGGTGGCGCCGCTGCCCGACACGCTGTGGCAGATGCAGCGACAGGTGCGCGCCGATCGCGGCCATGCCTCGCTGGTCAGGACGTGGGAGGACGCGCCCTTTTACGCGCGCTCGACCGTGGCGATGCGGCTTCGCGGCGAGCCGGTGACGGCGGTGCAGGAAAGCCTCGACCTCGACCGGTTCGTCAACCCGGTCGTCCAGTTCATGCTGCCCTACCGGATGCCGCGCGGCTAGGGCAGGCTCCGCTCCCACCGGATCGCGTCGGCGACGATCCGATCGAGATCGTCGTACCGCGCCGTCCAGTCGAGCGTGTCGAGCAGCCGCCGGTTGCCCGCGACCAGCACCGCCGGATCGCCCGCGCGGCGGCCCTCGACGCGGATGTCGAGCCGCATCCCCGACACGCGCTCGGCGGCGGCGAGCACCTCGCGCACCGAAAAGCCCCGGCCGTAGCCGCAGTTGAGCAGCAGCGGCTCGCCCGGCCGCGCGACCAGCGCCTCGAGCGCGGCGACATGCGCCTCGGCAAGGTCGCTGACGTGGATGTAATCGCGAACGCAGGTCCCGTCGGAGGTGTCGTAATCGTCGCCGTAGACCGCGACATGGCCGCGCTTGCCGCACACCGCCTCGGCGGCGATCCTGACGAGGTGGGTCGATCGCCCGCCGGCCTGCCCCGACCGCCCCTCGGGATCGGCCCCGGCGACGTTGAAGTAGCGCAGCGCTCCCCACGCCAGCCCGTGCGCCGCGCCCGCGTCGGCGAGCATCCGCTCGACCATCAGCTTCGACGCGCCATAGGGATTGATCGGCCGGGTCGGGTCGTTCTCGTCGATCGGCACCCGCACCGGCTCGCCATAGACGGCGGCGGTCGAGGAAAAGAGGAAATGCCGCACCCCGCACGCCAACGCCGCGCCGATCAGCGCGTGGCTCGCCAGCGTGTTGTTGGCGTAATAATCGAGCGGCCGCGCGATCGAGTCTGGCACCACGATCGAGCCCGCGAGATGAACCACCGCTCCGACCCGATGGGCGCGAAACACCGCCTCGACCGCCGCCCGGTCGGCGACCGAGGCCTCCACCAATTCGACAACGTCGGGAACCAGCCGCCGAAGCCCGGTCGACAGGTCGTCGATCACCACCACCGGCCAGCCGTGGTGCCGAAGCGCGAGCACGACGTGGCTGCCGATATAGCCGGCGCCGCCGGTGACGAGGACGCTCGACTCAGTCATCGTCGCCCGTCGTAAGCCGCGCGAACAGCTCGAGATAGGCGTCGGCGACCGCCGCGACGCCGAACGGCGCCGTCGCGCCGGCCAGCGCCGCGCCGTCGGGCGCGGGCCGGTCGAGCATCGCGTCGATCGCCGCCGCCAGCGCGCTCGCCGCGCCGATCGGAACCACCGTCCCGCGCTCCGGTGCCGCGAGCAGCTCGGCCGCGGCGGGGGTGCAGTCGGTGGTCACTACCGGCCGCCCCGCCGCCAGCGCCTCGACGATTACCGCGGCATAGCCCTCGTGCCGCGACGACAGCACGAACAGCCGCGCCGCGTCGAGCCACGGGCGGATGTCGGCGACATAGCCGGGCAGCGCGACCCGGTCGGCCAGCCCGAGCTCGGCGATCCGCGCCTCGACCAGCGGCCGCTCGGGCCCGTCGCCGACGATCGCGAGCCGTGCGCCGGGGTGGCGGACCCGCGCGAACGCCTCGACCAGCGCGCGAAAATCCTTTTGCGGAACGAACCGCCCTGCCGCGACGACCAGCGGATCGCCGCCGGGCAGCGGACATGGCGGCGGCGCGCCTTGGTCGAGCACGGGCAGCGGGATGACGACCGCCTCGCGTCCCAGCATCGCGCGGAGTTCGCCCGCGGTCCGCTCGGCGAGCACCACCAGCGCGTCGGCCCCCGCCAGCCGCCGCCGCGCCAGCCACGCGAAGCGGCGCTGCCCAGCCGGCCCGCGATCCTTCTTGTGAAGCGCCGAGCTGACCTGAGCGACGATTGCCGGGCGGCGCGCCGGGTCGATCGAGTCGATCGCCGCGACCACCGGCCAGTGGAAATTGCCGGGCACGAACAGCGCGTCGACCGGCTCGGCATCGAACCGCGCCGCCGCCGCCTTCGCCAGCCGCCGTCGCGACCCGATCGCCCGCGCGATCCGCGGGCGTGCCTCGATCACCTTGACCTTGGCGTCGACCAATGCGCCCGCCGGCCCGCCGGCTTGGCCGACGAACAGCGTTACCGCGTGGCCGCGCGCGGCCCACTGGTTCGCCAGCCGGACCGCGACCCGCTCGGTTCCGCCGAACGCGAAATCGTGGAGGACGATGCCGATCCGCATCCGCTCCTGCCTCGCCTACGCCGACCGGTCGAGAAAGGCGCGGATCGCCCCCGCCGCGCGGATCGACGAGGGCGTGTCGGTGAGGTCGATGCTCTCGGCGAACAGCGCGCGCTGCGCTGCCTCGTACCGGGGCGGCTCGGCGGCGGCGCGGGCGAGCGCCCCCGCCAGCGCGTCGGCCCCGCCGATCACCTCGCCCGCGGTCCAGTGGCGGTAGTTGGCGTCGCCCGCCCAGTCGATCCCGTGTGAATTGACGAAGATTGCCGGGCGCGGGGTCCGGATGAACTCGTAGAGCTGGCTGCTGACGTCGCCGAGGTAGAGGTCGGCGGCGCGGGTATAGCGCATGTCGGTCGAGGCCGGGCTGCCGAGGTCGACGTGGATGTTCGGCGCATCGACGATTCGCCGTTCGACCGAGCCTGGAAAGGCGAGGCTGAACCGGTCGATCGACGCCGCCACCCGCCGCTCGAACAGCATCACGTGCGGCGCGAAGATGAGGTTCCACTGGGGGTTCGCCGCGAACCAGTCGAGGATCGCCCGCCCGTCACGGTACCACGACGACAAGTGCGGCGACACGTGCGGGTTGTACAGCACCGTCGGCCGCCCGTTCGCCGCCAGCTTGGCCGGCAAGCCGCCGGTCGCGGGCAGGTCGAACTTGGGATAGCCGACCATCGCCAGCCGGTCGGGGGTCAGGCTCGTCTCGGCGAGCAGCCGGTCACGGATTTTCGGCCCCGACACCAGCACCAGGTCGAACAGCGCGCTCGCCGGGTCGAACCCGACTGCGCGATCGCCCGCCCCGTGGCGGGTATGGATCAGCCGCACCCGGTCAAGCCCGTAGCGGGTGCGCAGGATGGTCGAGGTCTTCTCGGTCACCACCAGCGCGTCGAGCCCGGCGAACCAGTCGAGATGGTCGCGGTAGAGCGCCAGCTTTGCCACCGGCGCCAGCCGGTTGAGCGCGCGCAGCATCCCCGACCCGAACCGCTCGCGTGGCCGCAGCGACACCGCCTCCAGCGCGGGCCCGCCGATCAGCCCCGACAGCCGCTCGACCTCGGCCGCCAGCCGGTCGTTGGTGGTCGCGACGATCACCTCGAGCGCCGGGTCGGCGGCTTTCAGCGCCTTGGCCACCGGCAGGCTGTGGGCGACCTGGTGGATCTGGTCGTGGTTGAACAGGAAGCCGATGCGCATGGGTCCGGACGCCAGGGATACGGGTCGTTCGCCGACGGTTTCGGCGCCGGGCCGAATAGGCGCTTGGCGGCGACGATTCAAATGTGAATATGGGCCGATGGCCGCCGTCCCCCTCGACCGATCGTTCGGCACCCGGCGAATCTTCGGCAATCTGGGGCTGCTGATCGGGGGCAAGGCGGGGGCGGGGCTGCTCAGCCTCGTCTATCTGGTGATCGTCGCGCGCTCGCTCGGGGCGCACGATTACGGCGTGCTGGTGCTGATCCAGGCCTATATCACGCTGGTCGGCGGGATCATCGCCTTCTCGGGCTGGCACGGAGTGGTGCGCTACGGCTCGCTTGCGCTCGAACGCGGCGACCGGTCAGGGTTCGTCCGGCTGGTCCGCTTCCTCACCCTGGTCGAACTCTCGTTCGGCATCCTCGCGATTCTCGCCGCGATCCTGCTCGCGCGCTGGGCCGGCGCACGGCTCGGCTGGCCGCCCGAGGCGGTCGGCTTCGTGCCCCTGTTCAGCCTCGCAACGCTCGCCAACGTCCGCTCGACCCCGATGGGGATCCTCCAGCTCGAAGGCCGGTTCGACCTCATCTCGGCGCACCAGCTGTTCAACCCGGTGGTCCGGCTGGTCGGCAGCCTGCTCGCGTGGCTCGGCGGCGGCGGGCTCCATGCCTTCCTGCTCGTCTGGCTGCTGTCGGGGATCGCCGAATGGGTCGGCATGTGGGGCTTCGGCCTGTGGCAGCTGCGCCGGATGAAGCTCGGCGTCCCGCTGCTCGGCCCGGTCCGCGGAACGGTCGCCGAGAACGCCGGGCTGCTGCCGTTCATCACCACCACCAATTTCGACATCACCCTGCGCGAACTCGCGCCGCGGCTCGTGCCGCTGTCGATCGGCTGGTTCGCCGGCCCGGCGGCGGCGGGGCTGTTCACCCTCGCGCAGAAAGCGAGCACCATCCTCGAACAGCCCGCGCTGCTGCTCGGCCAGGCGAGCTACGCCGTGCTGGCGAAATTCGCCGCCGCGCGTGACTATGCCCACCTTCGCCACACCGTGTGGCGCAGCGCGGCGGGCGCGCTGCTCGCCTCGGTGCCGGTGCTGGTGGTGCTGGCGCTGACCCGGGACCGGCTGCTGACGCTGATCGGCGGCAGCAGCTTCGCCGGCGGGGCGCTGCTGATGCTGCTGCTCGCCGCGGGCCGGGCGATCGCGATGGCCGCCCCGCCGATCTCGTCGGCGCTGATCGCGATCGGGCTGCCGTCGCGCTCGATCATAGTCAACCTGCTCGCCAATCTGTTGCTGCTGCCGCTGCTCTTCGTCCTGCTCGACCGGTTCGGGCTTCAGGGGGCAGGCTGGCACGCGGTGATCCAGTCGCTGGTGGCGACGGTGGTGCTCGCCGCGATCTTCCAGCGCGCCGCGCGGCGCCTCGGCTGATGGACTTGTGGCGCTGCGGCTATGTCGAGGCGAGCCTCGAGGACGTGATCGCGGCGGGCGGGCTGGCCGGGTATGCGCCGCGCTGGCTGCCCTCGCCGCCGGGGCGCCACCGCTTCCTCGCCGACCCGTTCGGAAGCGCGCGCGGCGACACGCAGCATGTATTCGCCGAGGCGCTCGACTATCGCGACCGGCGCGGGCGGATCGTCGGCTTCACCCGCCACAGCGACGGCCGGCTTGAGCCGCACGGCACGGTGCTCGAAGCGCCGTGGCACCTGTCCTACCCGGTCCTCGCCGAGGAGGCGGGCGAACTGTTCATGCTTCCCGAAGCGCATCGCGGCGGCGGGCTGTGGCTCTACCGCGCGACCGATCTTCCGACCGGCTGGACTCGCGATTCCCGGCTCGGCCTGCCGTTCGTCCCGGTCGACGCCACCCCGCTTCGCTTCGGGGATCGCTGGCTGCTGCTGTGCGCGCGCGCTGGCGCCCCGGCCGACGAGCTCCACCTTTTCGAAAGCGCGCGGCTGGCGGGCCCGTGGCGGCCGCACCCCGCCAGCCCGCTGCGCACCGGCAACGACGGCTCGCGCCCCGGCGGGACTGCGCTGGTCCGCGACGGCGCGGTGCTCCTGCCCGTACAGGACAATCGCGAGACCTATGGCGGCGCGCTTCGCCTGCTGACGATCATGGCGATCGGGACCGACCGCCCCGCGATCTCGCTCGGCCCGCGCCTGACCCCGCCCGCCGACACGGGCGGGCACGACGACGGGCTTCACACCCTCGCGGCGTGCGGCCCGATCACCCTGTTCGACGTCAAGCGGATCGACCGCTCGCTCGGCGGCCGACTGATCGGCGCGCTCGGCAAAGTTCGCCGAGCCGCCGCACGATCTCGCCCGCGCGCGCCTCGAACAGGTCGGCGCTGAACCGCTCCAACAGCCGCGTTCGCCCTGCCGCGCCCATCGCGTGAAGCCGCCCGGGCGCGACGAGCGCCGTCTCGATGGCCGCCGCGAGCGCGACCGGATCGCCTGGCGCGACCAGCGCGCCGGTGACCCCGGGCACGACCGAATGCGCCATTTCCCCGACCGCCGAGGCGACCAGCGGCAGCCCCGCCTGCATCGCCTGGTGCGCCGCGACCGCGCACCCCTCGGACCGCGACGGCTGGAGGTAGAGGTGTAGCCCGGCGAGGAAGTCGAGCGGGTCGTCGATGAACCCGGCCAGCGTGACGCGCTCTTTGAGCCCGGCCGCGCCGATCGCCGCCTCGAGTCGCGCGCGCGCGTCCCCCTCGCCGCCGATCGCCAGCGTCCACGGGGTCGTGCTGCTCACCCGCGCCAGCGCCTCGACCAGCACGTCATAGCCCTTGACCGGGTGGAGCCGCCCGAGCGAGCCGAGCCGCACCGGCTCGCCCGGACTCCACGGCGCGGCGTGCGGCGCCTCGGGGTCGGCGCGAAAGATCGGCCATTCGACGATCCGGTCGGGCGCGATCCCGATCGCTCCGCGACAGAAATCGGCCACCGCCGCGCTGTCGGCGACCCACAGCGCGCTGCGCCGCCGCGCCAGCCGCATCAGCCTGAGGTTCGCGGGCTTGAGGAAGGCAGCGTGCTGCCAGCTCACCACCGGCACCCCGAGCGGCCGCGCCGCCGCCTGCCCGAGCAGCGTCGCGCGGGTCAGCGAGGTCCACACCGCGTCGGGCCGCCGCTTGGCCAGCTCGGCCTTGAGCCAGCGATAGGCCGACCAGTGGTCGGCCGTGCCGCCCGCGCGCACCGTGACCTCGGTCCCGCCGGCGCGGATCGCGGCCTCGGCGCGCCCGTCGCGCCGCGCCAGCGCCAGCACGCTCACCTCGGCCCCGTGCCGCGCCAGCGCGGCGACGATCGACGGCACCGGGAAGGCCGCGCCGCCGCCCTCGAGCGAGTTGATGACATAGGCGATCCGCATTCGTCCGCCTCCCTCGCGCTCACATCCCGTTGCGGCGATAGACGAGGCGGTAGCGCTTGCCGGTCCGCTCGGCCAGCACGAGGTGATAGTCGCGCGCCAGCGTCGCGCGGACCATTGCATAGGTCTTGAGGTTGCCCTCCTCGAACGGACGGTCGTCGAGCACGATCGTCTCGGGCCGCGCGGCGAGGATCCGCGCTTCCTCGGCCTCGGGATCGACGCCGAGCGCGGCGGCGCTGTCCTCGTTGGCCATGTTGAGGTGGCCGGGAAAGATGAAGCGCGTCGGCAGGCAGCTCTGGGTCAACCGGTAGAGCGCGGGATAGCCGTCGTAGACGTAGAGGCAGCCGCCGTGGGTCGGCCGCGCGGCGGCGGCGACCGCCGCGGCCTCGCGCGCGCCGCCCTTGTTGCGCTCGAGCTTGGCGAGCACCAGCTGGCCGATCAGCGCGGCGACCAGCAGCCCGGCGACCGCCGCGATGCGCCAGCCCCTGGAGTCGCGCAACCGCTCGGCGCTGGCGATCACCGCCGGGACCAGCATCGGCGCGGCATATTGCGGGGTGGGAAAGCTGCGCATCGCCAGCATTCCCAGCAGCGCGGCGACGAACCAGCCGCGCGCGAAGCGGGCGGTTGGGGGGGAGGGGGCGGCGGGGGAGGGGAAGCGCCGGGGCCAGAAGGCCATCAGGAAGAAGGGCGACATGATCCCCAGGATCGCCGCCAACCCCTCCACGCTGACCTGCCAGCGGTCGCCATGCTTGCCCCACATCGATACGAAATTGGCGAACAGATACTCGCGTCCATGCCCGATCGCGGCGTACCAGCCCCACGCCAGCGCGGTGGGGGCGAGCGCGGCGGCGACCCATGCCGTCGCCTGCCCGGCGAGCCGCGCGGGGGCCGCCCCCGCCTGCCGGCTCGCCTGGAGCAGCGCCAGCCCGAAGAAAATCCCCTCGAACAGCGCGGTATATTTGATCTGGATCGCGATCCCGACCAGCAGCATCGCCGCGACCCCGCTCGCCGTGGCCACCGCCACGCCTTCGTTGCCTCGCCGCCACGCCCGCTCGACCAGTAGCGCCGCCGCGACCATCGGCAGGTTGAAGAACACCGGAGCCTGCCCGCCCTCGCCCTCGACGAACACCAGCCAGACGAGATAGGCGATTGCCGCCGCCAACCCGCCAAACTCGCCGCCGCTCCGGCGCGCGAAGCGCCAGATCAGCAGCGCGGTTGCCCAGACGAAGCCGAGCGCGACCATCTGCGCCTCGATCGTTCCCTCGCCGCCGAGCAGCCGCGCTCCCGCATAGATCAGGAACAGCCCGATCGGTTTGCGATCGAAGATGGTGACGAACGGCAGGTCGCCGTGGACCATCCGGTCGCCGACGACGAGGTAGAATTGCTCGTCGAACCCGACCACCGGGTTGCCGAAGGTGCGCCAGCGGACCGCGACCGCGACCAGCAGCAGCGCCGCGACCAGCGCCGAACGGCGCCATTCGGGCGCGGACCGACCGGGCATCGCCGCCGCGCTCAAGCCTCGGCGAGCCCGTCGACGCGCGCGGCGAACGCCGGCCGCGCCCGCCCCGACGCGTGTCGCGCCGCGACCGCGCGGAACACCGCCTGGTAGGCGCTCGCCCCCGCCTCGATGGTGTAAGCGTCGGCGTCGAATGCGTAGGCAGCGCGCGGCGGCAGGCTCGCCGACATCGCGCCGATCGCCGCGGCGAAGGCATCGACGTCCCCCGGCGCGACCATCATCGCCGCCGGATAATCGTCGACCAGCCCGGCTACCCCCGGCCCGCAGTCGGTCGCGATCACCGGCAGCCCGATCGCCAGCGCCTCGATCAGCACCGCCGGCGCGCCCTCGTAACGCGACGACAGCAGCAACACCTCGTGCCGCACCAGCTCGCACGCCGCGTCGCGCACATAGCCCGCGAAGCGCACCCGCTCCGCGATCCCCAGCTCGCCGGCCAGCCGCTCGAGCGGCTCGCGCGCGCAACCGGTGCCGTAGATGGTCAGCCGGTCCTGTTCGCCCGCGCCCGCCGCGAACGCCGCGAGCATCGTCGGATAATCCTTTTGCGCGACCAGCCGGCCCATCGCCACGAATGCGCGTCCCTCGCGCGGTGCGGGGGCGGGGAGCGCGCGCAGCCGCTCGACCTGCGCGCGGGTCAGCGCGGGGTCGGGGATCACGCTGATCCGCTCGGGCGCGACCAGCCCGTCGAGCTGCGCCGCCATCGCCGGGTGGATCGCGACCCAGTGGTCGACATAATGGATCTGCATCCGCCGCCACAGCGCGTACCACCAGCGCCCGCGCGGGCCGAGGTCGGGGCGAATCAAATCGTTGCTCAGCTTGGCGACCACCGGCGGGCAGTGGCCGGGCAGGAACTGCTTCATCACCGCCGCGACCACCGTGTAGGTATTGCCCGCGCAGAACAGCAGGTCGGCGCGGCGCTTCAGCACCCACGGCAGGATCGCACGGATCGTCCAGATCGCCTCCGACCAGCCCGACCAGAAGCGCCGGCGCGGCGTGTCGTAAGCGAGCCCGGCGGCCAGCTCCCCGCCCAGCGGCCCGTCGGGCAGCCCGATCAGCAGCGGCGCGTCGTGCCCGGTCTCGCGCCAGCGCCGGACCAGCCGAAGCGCGACCCGCTCGACCCCGCCGGGGGCGAAATTATGCAGATAGGTCAGCACGCGCGGCGCCGACTCGCTCGGCTGGGGAAGGGCGGGATCGCGCGGCATGACAGGCGCGAAGCGCCCTAGTCAGCTTCGCCCGCCGCGGCAATCCGCCTTGTCGCGGCGCCCGATCATCAGGACTCCATCATGTCCTCCGCGCTCGGCCCGGCCGATCAGGCCTCGCCCGACAGGGCAACACAGGATCGAGGAGGATCGATATGAGGAAATTGCTCGCCGCCATCCCGGCCGCCGCGCTCGCGCTCGTCGCCACGCCCGCCGCCGCGCACCACATCAATTATCTCGACACCCCGTTCGACAGCTTCAGCAGCTGCAACGTGTTCAACAAGCAGCTCAGCAACGACGACGACTTCCTGCTCGACGCCTTTCCCGGCGTCTTCTCGAGCGAGGGCGAGGTGCGCAGCTTCCTCAACAAGGCCTTCACCTGCCAGCAGTCGGGGGACAGCTGGTACATCACCGACCACCGGCTCGAAGTGCTGCAGAGCGACTGGTGGGCCAACCGCAACAACTAGGGGGCGGGGGAGGGGCCGGCGCCGCGCCGGGCAAGATAGTCGGGCGTGACCCCGGCCTCGTCCCAATAGTCGCTAAGCCCGATCCGCTCGCAAAGGTCGCCGAAGCGCGGATCGTCGCGGACCCCGGCGAACACCGGGGTGAACAATATCTGGGTCAGCCGGCCGTGCTGCTCGTTGAGCCGCGGCTGCTCGCCCGCCACCTGCAGCGGCACCGGGCGGTCGCCGTCGCGCAGGTAATAGGCCCACGCGACCGCGAACAGATCGTCGATCCGCCCCAGCAGCGACAGGCCGAACATCGCCTGGATCGCCGGTGACGGCCCGGCGGCGGCGAAGGCGCGCGCGCGCTCGACCGCGCGCTCCCTTCCATCGTCTCCCGGTTCGATCGCGGCACCCACCGCGTCGCGCAAATAGGCCAGCATCGGCGGCGCGAACGCGGGCCGCACCGGTCCGTCGAGCATCGCCAGCGCCGCCGCGGCGCGCGCCGTGAAGGCGAAGGTCCAGAACCGCGCCAGCCACGCTGCGGGATGACGCGGATGAAGCTGCACCGCCGCATCGGCGGCATGGTCCATCGTCGTCAGGTCGCCGAAGGACCAGTTCTGGTAGACCGTCTTGTAGCCGTGAAGCGCGGCGAGCGGGTCGCGCGCGATCAGCGGACGCCGGCGCTCGATCGCCGCGCGGACCTGCCCGGTCGCCATCTCGAGCACGGCGAGGTCGTTGTGCGGGACCGGGTGGGCGGGATTGGCGTCGCACAGGACGCCCAGCCGCCGCGCGCTGTCGCTCCAGCGGCCATAGAGCGGCGCGACGCTGACCAGCGCGGTCGCCGCCTCGACCTGCCCGGAATCGATCGCCAGCGCTTGCCCCGACGCGCGCTCGCACGCCAGGACATGGTCGTCCGCCTCGGTGGGCGCGGCATATTCGGCGGCGTGGCGGTAAAGCATCGCCAGCCAGCCCCACAGCGCGGCATCGCCCGGAACCGCCGCCGCGGCGCGCTCGATCAGCGCGATGGCGACCGGGTCGGGCTGCGGCAGCGCCAGCCGCCAGCTGTCGAGCGCCTGTCCCAGCGCCTGCGCGCGCGTCGCCTCGGGCGCCTGCGCCGCCGACGGGCGCAGCCGGAGCGAATAGCCCTGCGCGGGGACGGTCGCGATCTCGATCGACTCGGCACCGACGTCGCCCAGCCGCCGCCGAAGCACCGCGACCAGCCGGTTGAGATTGTCGTCGCCGACCGCGGGCGAAGCCCACAGCGCCTCGAACAGCGCGCGCCTGGGCACCAATTGGCCCGCGCGCTCGGCCAGCGCCAGCAGCAGCGCCATCACCAGCGGCTCGACCGAGACCGTGCCCGCCGGCCCGGCGAGCGCGCGCTCGGCCGGGTGGACGGTCAGTTCGGCGATCTCGATCCGCACGCGCGACGTCCCCCCGCTGCCGCGCGCGCCTCATCGGCCCCGGCGCGCCGCGACGCGGGAAATCATGTCATAGAAAGGGGACGATGGGCAATCGCGACGGGATCGTTCCTGACCGGCGGCGCGCGCGTGGGATAGGGGCCGTCACGGAGGAAATCCGTGACGTCGGTCCTGTCCGTCTGCGCGGCAGGCCGTCCGAGCCTCGCCGGCTCTTCGCGCTGCTCCGGCGACGCTTTGCGTCGGCGTCGCTGCGCTTGGCGGCTCGCTATTTCTTCGTGCGCTTGCCGCGCTTGGTGCCCAGCCCGATCGACTTGGCGAGCGTGCGGCGCTGTTCGGCATAGTTGGGCGCGACCATCGGATAGTCGGCGGGAAGTCCCCACTTGGCGCGATACTGGTCGGGGGTCATCGAATAGTGGGTCATCAGGTGCCGCTTGAGCATCTTGAGCTTCTTACCGTCCTCGAGGCAGACGATGTAGTCGGGCTTGATCGATGAACGGATCGGCACCCGCGGCTCGGGCTTCGCCTCGGGCGCGGCGCTGGTCCCGCTGAGCCCGGCGAGCGCGCCATGAACGTTCTGGATAAGATGCGGCAAGTCGTTGACCGCGACGCTGTTGTTGCTGACGTGCGCCGCGACAATATCGGCGGTGAGCGTGATCAGCGTATCGTCGTTGTGGAGGTCGTTCATGGCTTTTCCGTTCCCGAGCTGACAAGAAAAACTACGCAATTTCGGCTTTGCGTTCCGGTTATACTAAAGAATATTATTTAAAGGCGAAAGCAAAAGCTGCTTATCGCAGGTTAAGTCCTGCCTTCGAGGACCAGCGTAATCGCGTCGTGCCGTTCGCCCGACGGGCCGCTGTAATAGTCGCGGCGGCGCCCGGCGGGCCGGAAACCACTGGCGCTATAGAGCGCGATCGCCGGATTATTGTCGCGCATCTCGAGATGCAGCCGGCGCGCCCCCTCGGCGTGCGCGCGGGCGACGAAATCGTCGAGCAGCGACTGGCCGAGCCCATGGCGCTGCGCTTCGGGCGCGACCGCGATCAGCAGCAGCTCGGCCTCGTCGGCGATCGTCCGCGCCAGGCTGAACCCGGCGACCGGGTCGCCCGCCAGCCGCATCGACACACCCATCATCGGCAGGATCCCGGCGCATTGCGATCGGGTCCAGCCCTCGCCGTAGCGCGGGTCGAACGCGGCGCGCATGATCCGGTCGACCGCGTCGAGATCGTGCTGCGTGCCGTCGCGGATCGGCACCGCGGCCTGCGCCATCCCGGGGCCCGGATCGCGCGGCGCGCTGCTCATGCCGCGCGCGCCTTGGCGTCGGGCGCGCGGGCATAGGCGGGGCGCGGCGGCAGCGATTGCTCCTCGACCGGCAGCCGAAGCGCGTTCGCCGCGCTCGGCAGCAGCTCGGGACCCGCACCGCCCCCAGCCTCGCCGCGCGCCGCGACCAGCGCCGCTGCGCCGCCGCCGACCACGGGCAGGTGAGGGAAGCGCGCCGCGGCCTCGGCCGGGGCGAGGCTCGCCACCGCCTCGGTCGGGCGGCGCTCGGCGTCGAACGGCTGGACGAACAATTCGCCGTGCCCGCCCGCGACCGCGACCAGCAGCGAGCCCGGCGGCCCGCCCGCCGCGACCAGCGCGAGCGAATTCATCCCGTGCACCGGCACACTCCAGCCGATCCCCAGCCCCTCCGCGCAGGCGATCCCGACGCGGATGCCGGTGAAGCTGCCCGGTCCGACCCCGACCAGGATGCGGCTCGGTACATGGCCGCCCAGCAGTTCCGCAATCATCGGGGCGAGGCGCTTGTCGTGGCCGCGTCCAATCAACTCGTCGGCGCGCGCCACGACGTCGCCGTCGGGCCCGATCAGCGCGGCGGTGCAGGCGGCGGTCGACGTGTCGAGCGCGAGGATCATCGTTTGATTAACGTCACAATCGCGGGCGTCGGGCAACCCCGAATCAGACCGCCTCGATCGTCTCGACCTCGGGGACGTAATGCTTGATCAGCCCCTCGACCCCGCGCTTAAGCGTCACCGCCGACGACGGGCAGCCCGCGCAGGCGCCGTGCATCGACAGGTAGAGCTTGCCGTCCCTGTAGCCGCGATAGCTGATGTCGCCGCCGTCGGCCGCGACCGCCGGGCGGACGCGGGTGTCGAGCAATTCCTTGACCTGCTCGATGATGTCGGCATCGGCCGGATCGTCCTCGAACGACAGCGGCGCGGGGTCGGGCGCGACCTCGATTCCCGCCGCATCGCCCCCGGCGAAAAGCGGCGCGCCGGTGACGAAATGGTCGAGCAGCAGCCCGACCACATCGGCCTCTAGCTCGGGCCAGTAGGCGGGGTTCTTGACCGACACCGACACGAAGTCGCGCCCGTAATAGACCCCGTCGACCACCCCGGTCGCGAACAGCGCGGCGGCGAGCGGGCTCGCCTCGGCCGCCTCGGCGCTGGCGAAATCGCGGCCGCCGGTGGGCAGCACGACCTGGCCGGGCAGGAACTTGCGGGTCGCCGGGTTGGGCGTCTTTTCGATGTCGATCTGCATGGCGCGCGATGTGGTCGCTTCGCCCGCCCTAATCAAGCGTCGCCGGGCACCTGCCAGCTGTCGTCGATCATCTTGATCAGCGCGGAAAAGTCCTTGCCCGCCCCACCACGCTCGACGAACCGCTGGTACAATTCCTCGGCCTCGCCCCCCATCGGCGTGTAGGCCCCGGCTTCCTTCGCCGCTTCCATCGCCAGCTTCAGGTCCTTCAGCATCAGCGCCGCCGCGAACCCACCCTCGTAGTCGCGGTCGGCAGGAGTTTCCGGCCCGACGCCGGGGAGCGGGCAATAGCTGGTCATCGACCAGCTCTGCCCGCTCGCCTTCGACGAGATGTCGAAGAAGGTCTGCGGGTCGAGCCCCAGCTTCTGCGCCAGCACGAACGCCTCGCAGGTCCCCGCCATGGTGATCCCGAGCAGCATGTTGTTGACGATCTTGGCCGCCTGGCCCGATCCCGCCGCCCCGGCATGGATCACCGCCTTGCCCATCTTCTCGAGATAGGGCTGCGCCTTGGCGAACCCTTCGTCGCTGCCGCCGACCATGAAGGTCAGCGTCCCCGCGTCGGCCGCCGCGATCCCGCCCGACACAGGCGCGTCGACCATGGTGTAGCCCGCGCCCGCCGCCTGCGCCGCGACCGCCTTGGCGGTGGCGACGTCGATCGTCGAACAGTCGATCAGGATCGCCGAGCTCGGCGCCTTGCCGATCACGCTGTCGGCATAGACCCCGGCGACGTGCTTGCCCGCCGGAAGCATGGTGACCACCGCGTCGACCCCCGCGACCGCTTCCCCGGCGCTGGCGGCGATCGACGCGCCGTTGCCCCGCGCCCGCTCGATCGCCGCCTCGGCGAGGTCGAAGGCGACCACCTCGTGCCCGGCCTTGACCAGGTTCGCGGCCATCCCGCCGCCCATGTTGCCCAGCCCGATGAACGCGACTTTCTTCATTTCTGAGACGCCTTTAAAAATTGTATTCCCAAAACATAAATTGCCGAAAGAACAACAATGGCCGCGGCAAAGCTCAACTGCGCCTGCCGACTAGCGAATAAACCGCGTCGGAAAGCGCTCACCGCCCAAGGCAACAGGACAAGCGAAAACGCGACGGCAAGAGCGATCGCTATTTGTCCTAGCCCTCGCTTCACCTCACTTCCCGGTCCAGTTGCCCGGCCGCTTCTCGACGAAGGCCGCCATGCCTTCCTTCTGGTCGGCCGTGCCGAACAGCCCGTGGAACAGCCGCCGCTCGAAGTTGATGCCCTGCGCCAGCCCCATGTCGAAGGCGGCGTTGACCATTTCCTTGTTGGCGATCGCGGCGAGCGGGGCCATCCCGGCGATCTCGCGCGCGACTTTCAGCGCTTCCTCGACCAGGGTCGCGGCGGGGACGACCCGCGCCACCAGCCCCGACCGCTCGGCCTCCTCGGCGCCCATCATCCGCCCGGTCAGGCACATTTCCATCGCCTTGGCCTTGCCGACCGCGTGCGCCAGCCGCTGCGACCCGCCCATGCCCGGCGTGACGCCCAGCTTGATCTCGGGCTGGCCGAACTTGGCATTGTCCCCGGCAATGATGAAGTCGGCCATCATCGCCACCTCGCACCCGCCGCCGAGCGCATAGCCCGCCACCGCCGCGATCCACGGCTTGCGGGTGGCGGTGACCTTTTCCCAGCCCTTGAAGAAGTCGGATGCGTACATGTCGGCGAAGCCCTGGCTCGACATCTCTTTGATATCGGCCCCCGCCGCGAACGCCTTTTCGCTGCCGGTGAGGACGAGGCAGCGCTGCCCCGCGTCGGCGTCATAGGCCGCGAAGGCGTCGATCAGCTCGCTCAGCACCTGCGAATTGAGCGCGTTGAGCGCCTGCGGGCGGTTGAGCGTGACCAGCGTGACGCCGTCGTTCTGCTCGACCAGGATGGTTTCGTAGGTCATCGGGTCACTCCTCAGGAATCGAAAGGCCGCCATTCTTCCTCGACCGGAAGCGGCTCGAAAAACGCCTCGACGTCGCGCTCGCCGATCGCCTGCGGGACGGTCGGGTGCCAGTTGGGCCGGCCGTCCTTGTCGATCAGCAACGCGCGCACGCCCTCGGCGAAATCGGGATGGCGGATCAGCCGCACCATGATCCCATATTCCATCCGCATCTCGTCGACGAAGTGGAGCTGGTAGGGGCTTTCTTGGAGCAGCTTGAGGCTGACCTTGCACGCCATCGGCGACTTGCCGCGGATCGTCGCGGCTTCCTTGGCCGCCCACGCGTCGCCCTCGTCGGCCCCCGCGTCGAGCGCGTCGAGAATGTCCTCGAGCCGGTCGGAGGCGAAATAGCGGTCGATCTTGCCGAGATTCCCCGCGATCCGCGCGGCCGGCACCTCGTCCTCGCTCAGCTCGTCGAGGATCGCCTGGACGCGGAACGGCTGCGCCATGATCCGCTCCTTGGCCTCTTCGAGCCGGTCGGAGCGGATGTAATGCGTCGCCAGCCGCAGCTTGAGGCACTCGGCCCCGTCGAGCCGCGCGCCGGTCAGCGCGAGGAACTGCGCCAGCCGCCCGCGCAACCGCGACAGGTAACGCCCGCCACCGACGTCGGGGAAAATGCCGATCGTCGTCTCGGGCATCGCCAGCACCGTCCGCTCGGTCGCGACGCGGTAGCGGCACGGGCAGGCGATGCCGACCCCGCCGCCCATGGTGATCCCGTCCATGAACACCACGCCGGGCTTGGGAAAGGTATATTCGAGGTGGTTGAGCCGATATTCGTCGAAGAAGAATTGCGCGCTGTCGGGCGCGTCGGGGTCGCGCGCGATGGCGACTACGTCGCCCCCTGCGCAAAAGCCGCGTCCGTCCGCATGGTCGATCAGCACGATCCGAACGTCGGGATCGTCGCGCCATTCGTGGAGCGCGTGCGCCATGTCGCGCACCATCTGCCGGTTGAGGCTGTGCAGCGCCTTGGGCCGGTTGAGCCGAAGCCGCCCGGCCAGCCCTTCCTTGTAGGTCAGCACGTCGCGCGTGTCGGCGTCGCTCGCCATCACGGCATCATCGCGTAACTGCCGGGGGCGGGCTCGATCGCGTCCTCGATCTTGCGCGCCGCGACCGCCTTGCCGCTGCCCTTCGCCGCCAGCCAGCGCGTCCACCACGGCCACCAGCTTCCCTCGTGCTTTGTCGCGCCCGCCAGCCAGTCGCTGGCGCTTTCGGGCCTGTCGTCGCGGGTCCAATAGCCATGCTTGTTGCGCGAGGGCGGGTTGATCACCCCGGCGTTGTGGCCGCTGCCGCCGAGCACGAAGTCGGCGCCGAGCAGCCGCGCCCCGCGATAGACCGCCTCCCATGCCGAGACATGATCGTCCTTCAGCGCGATCACCAGCATCGGCGTCGCAATCTTGGCGAGGTCGATCGGCGTCCCCTGCACGTCAAACCCCGCCGGCTCGACCAGCTTGTTGTCCTTCAGCAGCGCGCGGTTGTAGCTCTTGAGGAACCCCGCCGGGATCCGCGCCCCGTCCTCGAACCAGGTCAGCAGGTCGCTCGGCGGCGCGTCCTTGCCCAGCAAATAATGGTTGACCACGCTCGACCAGATCAGGTCGTTCGCGCGCATCGCCGCGAACAGCCGCTGCAGCTCGACGCTGTCGATATAGCCCTGCCCCTCGAGATGATCCTCGAGCGCCGCCAGATGCCCTTCGTGAACGAACGCCGACCAGTCGCGCATGTCGGAGAAATCGACCAGCGACCCGATCAGAGTCGCCGAATGGACCTCGTCCGAGCGCTTCTTGGCGGCCAGCCACGCCACCGCGATCGCCGCCAGAGTCCCGCCGAGGCAGAAGCTGAACAGGTCGGGCGCGTGCCCCGTCCGCCGCTTCGCCTCCTCGATCGCCGCGACGATGGCGAGGACATAGTCGCCAACGTCCCTGTCCTTGTGCTGCGGCCCCGGGTTGACCCACGAGACGACGAACACGCTCCGCCCCTCGCCGACCAGCCACTTCACGAACGACTGCGAGGGCGCGAGGTCGATCATGTAGTAACGATTGACCAGCGGCGGCACGTAGAGCAGCGGCTCGGCCGCGACCGTGTCGGTGGTCGGCGCATATTGGATCAGCTGGAACAGCTCATGCTCATAGACGACCGATCCCGGCGTCGCGGCGATCGTCTCGCCCTTGACGAACGCGGTGTCGTCGGTGCGGCGGCGGACGATCCCCTGTCCCGCCGCGACGTCCTCCATCAGGTTCCTGAACCCTTCGACCAGGTTCGCGCCGTTGGTCTCCTTGGTCCGCCTGACCACCTCGGGGTTGGTCACGGCGAAATTGGCGGGCGACACGGCGTTCAGATACTGGTCGAGCAGGAAGCGCTGGGTCGCCTTGGATCCTTCGTCCCCGCCGCCGAGGTCGACCATATGCCGCAGCTGCGCCGAGGCGAGCAGGTAGCTGTCGCGAAGTCCGCGAAACCACGGGTCCTCCTGCCATTCCTTCGCCATGAACCGCCGGTCGCGCGGCGCCTCGCCGGCCTTGCCGGTCAGCGCGCTCGTCCAGAAATCGCCCCATTGCTGCGCGGCGTCGATCTGCACCTTGAGCAGGTCCTGCGGCCGCGCCGCGAACCCCATCATCGCCTCGCCCGCCGCCTCGGCCAGCGCGAACGGATCGAACGGCAGGGTGGGCTTCTTCGCGGCCATTACTGGCGGGTCAGTTCGCGGCCGACGATCATCCGCATCACCTGGTTGGTGCCTTCCAGGATCGAATGGACGCGAAGGTCGCGCCAGAACCGCTCGACCGGGTAATCCTGCAGATAGCCGTAGCCGCCGTGGAGCTGGAGCGCGCGATCGACGACGCTGCTGCCGGTGTCGGTCGCGAAGCGCTTGGCCATCGCCGCGAACTTGGTCTTGTCGGGCGCGTTGGCGCTGACCTTCGCCGCCGCGACGTACAGCAGCTGCCGCGCCGCCTGAAGCTCGGTCTCCATGTCGGCCAGCATGAACTGCGTGTTCTGGAAATCGGCGATCGCCTTGCCGAACTGCTTCCTGTCCTTGGTGTAATTGACCGCCTCGTCGAGGCAGCGCTGCGCCCCGCCCAGCGAGCAGGCGCCGATGTTGAGCCGCCCGCCGTCGAGCCCCATCATCGCGATCCGGAAGCCCTCGCCCTCGGCGCCGATGCGGTTGGCGAGCGGCACGCGCACCTCGTCGAAATTGACCTGCGCGGTCGGCTGCGAATGCCAGCCGAGCTTCTTTTCCTGCGCGCCGAACGACACCCCCGCCATGCCCTTTTCGATGACCAGGCACGAAATGCCTTTCGGCCCGTCCTCCCCGGTGCGGACCATCGTCACGTAAATCTCGTTCTCGCCCCCGCCCGAGATGAACGCCTTCGACCCGCTGACGACATAATCGTCGCCGTCGCGAACCGCCCTCGTCTTGAGCGCCGCGGCATCCGACCCGCTCGACGGCTCGGTCAGGCAGTAGCTGCCCATCCTCTCCATCGTGATCATCGACGGGAGGTACTTCGCCTTGACCTCGTCGGACCCGAACCGGTCGATCATCCACGCCGCCATGTTGTGGATCGAGATGAACGCGCTGGTCGACGGACAGCCATAGGCCATCGCCTCCATGATCAGCGCCGCCTCGAGCCGTCCCAGCCCGATCCCGCCGCTCTCCTCGCTGACGTAGATCGACCCGAAGCCGAGCTCGGCCGCGGCGCGGATCGTGTCGCGCGGGAAGATGTGCTTCTCGTCCCATTCGGCGGCGTTGGGGGTGATCGCGTCGGCGGTGAATTTTTGCGCCATCTCCTGGATTTGGCGCTGATCGTCGGTCAGGTCGAACTGCATGCCGCGCGCCCTAGCAAGCGACCGCCGGAGCCGCAATCGCGCGCGCGGCTCAGGCGCACCGCTGGTAGGTCAGGTTGACCGGCGGTTCCTGCCCCCGCTCGGCGTCGGTCCGCCGCTGCAGCCGGTCGCCCGCCAGCGCTAGCCGCTCGTTGCGCTGCCACTCCTGTCCCTCGCCGCTGAACGCGTAGCGCGCGTCGAACCGGGTCGCGGTGCTGGCGATCACCCGCATCGGCACGCCGCGCGACTCGTAGAAGCGAAGCTGGTCGGCCGCGATCGTCAGCAGCCCCTTGGCATCGCCGCGGGTCGAGGTGCAGTCGGCGCGCCCGAGCCCCCAGCGCCCGTGGAACGCCGACGGGATCTTGATCCCGCCCGGCGCGCCGGGGGCGGCACGGCCGGGAATCGGATGGATGCTGTTCATCACCGGGCCGCCATCGCCCGCCGTGCCGTTCTCGGCGGCGCTGGCGGCATTTTCGGCCTTCAGCGTGTTCGCGTCGGGCACGTCCTCGTCGGGCGGCACAACCTCGAAATTGTCGGTCGCCGGGGTGGCGGCGTCATTGTCGGTGGCATTGTTCATCGGGTCCGCCGCCTTGTGGCAGCCGGCACTCGCGACGAGCAGCAGGGCGGGGAGGGCGAGGGGGAGGATTTTCATGAAGGACTAACGCCTCCGCTCTTCGTCGGTGCCATCGACCCCGCCCGCCGAGCGCTTGCAGCGCCCGGCGTGGTTCGCCGCTCGACCATCCCCCGGATGGAGTCGCAGCGATCACCCGCCCGCCGAGCGCTTGCAGCGCCCGGCGTGGTTCGCCGCTCGACCATCCCCCGGATGGAGTCGCAGCGATTACCCGCCCGCCGAGCGCTTGCAGCGCCCGGCGTGGTTCGCCGCTCGACCATCCCCCGGATGGAGTCGCAGCGATTACCCGCCCGCCGAGCGCTTGCAGCGCCCGGCGTGG